>NZ_JBEYVY010000003.1:498457-560262 GCF_040644205.1 Glycomyces sp. NPDC047010
TTTGCGCCCCCCCCCCCCTCGCGGGGGGGGGGGGGGGGCGGGCGCCCCCCCCCCCCCCCCGGTCTCCGGACCGCTAAGCGGCCGTGAGCAACTGCGAGGCCGCCAGGTCGCGGTACAGCTCGTCCTTCTCGACCAGCTCGGCGTGCGTGCCGACCGCGCGCACCAGGCCCGCGTCGAACACCACGATCTGGTCGGCGCTGGTCACCGTCGAGAGCCGGTGGGCCACCACGATGACGTTCGTGTGCTCGGCCGCGTCGAGCATGACCTGCTTGAGCGACGCCTCGTTCGCGGCGTCGAGCTGCGAGGTCGCCTCGTCCAGGAGCAGCAGCCGCGGCTTGCGCAGCAGCGCCCGCGCGATGGCGACGCGCTGGCGCTCGCCGCCCGAGAGCGTGGTGCCGCGGTAGCCGATCCGCGAGTCGAGTCCCTCGGGGAGCTTCTCGACCAGCTCGGTGAGGCGCGCGGTCTTCACGACGTCCTCGATCTCGGACTCCGTGGCGTCCTGCGCGGCCATCACGAGGTTCTCGCGCAGCGACCCGTCGAGGACCGGCGCGTCCTGCTCGACGTAGCCGATGAGCCCACGCAGGTCCTCCAGCGGCCACTCGCGCACGTCCACGCCGTCGACGGTGACCCGCCCGGTGGTCGCCGGGTAGAACCGCTCGATCAGCGAGAACACGGTGGTCTTGCCCGCGCCCGAGGGCCCCACGAGCGCGGTCAGGCCGCGCCCGCCGGACGCGAACGTCACGCCGTGGTGCACGTACGGCAGGTCCTCGGCGTACCGGAACGTCACGTCCTCGAACCCGACCTGCGCCGGGCCCTCCGCGGCCGCCACGTGCGACTCGCGCTGAGCCGCCTCGGTCCGCTCGGCCTCGGAGTCGAGGTTCGCGACCTCCTCCACGCGGTGGATCGCGGCCAGGCCGGTCTGGAGCTGCGAGAGCGACGCGACGAGGCCGCTGATCGGGCCCATCAGGTAGAACAGCAGCAGCAGGAAGCCGATGAGCGTGCCGACCTCCATGGCCCCGGAGGCGACGCGCGCGCCGCCGACGCCGAGGACCAGCAGGAACGCGATGTTCACCGGCATGAACGCGGCGACGCCCGCGAGCGCCTCCCAGAACGACGCCTTGACGCCCTTGTCGCGGGCGGTGGTGGCCGCGGCCTCCAGGCGGGCGGTCTCGTGGTCCTCCGCGCCGGACGCCTTGACGGTGCGGAACGCGCTGAAGATCCGCTCCAGCAGGGACCCCATGTCGCCCAGGGCCTTCTGCGAGTCGACCGTGGCGTTCTGGATGCGCGGCATGATGAACAGCATCATGACCGTGACCATCGCGACCATGGCCATGGTGGTGCCGAACAGGACCGGGTCGAGCCAGGCCATGAGGCCGATGCCGCCGAGGATCATGAACGCGTCGGTGACCCCGCCGATGACGGTGGTGCTGGCGACGGTGCGCAGGAGGTTCGTGTCGGAGGTCAGCCGGGACACCAGGTCGCCGGGCTTGAGCCGGTCGACCTCGGCGACCTGGAGGCGCACGAGCCGCCCGATGAGCTGCTTGCGCACGGTCAGGACGACGTCCTGCCCGGCGATCTGCATGAGGTAGGGGCCGAGGGCGCTCAGGGCGCCGCCGACGATCACGACCGCCCCGAGGTAGAGGAGCGGGCGCGTGAGGGACTCGCTGTTGGAGAGGGTGTCGATCACGTCCATCGCGATGAGCGGCTGGACGAGGCCGACGAGCCCGCCCGCGAACGAGAGCGCGCCGCCGATGAGCAGCAGGCGCAGGTGCTGGCGGGCGTACGCCCACAATCGGGTGATCGGGGCCCTGGCCGGGGCCTCGGGTCCGGCATCGGTGGCCGGGGTGGTGTCGGTCATCCTGGTTCCTTCAATAAGCGCAGCGTCGTCGCTGCTCCCGCCGGGTGCTGCGGGACTTCCTCGAAGCTACCCGGGGCGACCGACACCGGCCTCGGCTCACGGGAGTACTTCCGGCTCCACCGGAGGTCGTAAGACCTCAGTCCTCGGCGAGCACGATGATCTTGTCGGTCGGCTGGACCATGAACTGGAGCGACTTGTCCGGGTTCAGGTGGACGCCGTAGCTGGGGGCCTGCTGCGCCTCGGCCACCACGCGGTAGCCGATCGCGGTCTCGCCGCGGCGCCGCGCCGACTCGGCGACGGTGTAGAAGTTGACGGGCACACCGGGGCGCACGTAGTGGTCGGCGGGCTTGAGGTAGATCTCCGAGCCCTCGGGGCTGAACAGGTTCCCGAACACGTGCGACAGGTGCGGGTTCTCGGCGGTCTGCGTCAGCAGGAGGCTGATGAGCTTGTCGCTGACGATGAAGTCGTCGGCCTGCGTGACCTGCGCGAGCGTGCGGTTGCGGTCGTCGGCCATCTCGGAGACGACCTTGAAGCGGGTGTTCGCGCGCTGCGACATGTCGCGCAGGTGGAGCAGGGTCACGAGCGTCCGGGAGTCCGCGAGCTGCGGCGCCACGTCGTCGGAGCACAGGGCGATGATGTGGTCGTACGAGCCGGGGTTGAGCGATTCGAGCAGGACCCGGTCGGTGGTGTCGTCCTGCTTGAAGTTGAGGCCCTGGACGCGCATCGTGGGGCCGATCTTGCGGATCGCCTCGGCCGCGTCGGGGTGGTCGGTGACGACGTCGGTGACCGAGCCGGGCGCGACGTACTGGTCGAGCTGCTCCAGGACCATGCGGGTCTTGGCGTTCCAGCCGAGGATGAGGGTCCGCTCGGGCCGGTTCTTGGGCTCGGCGCGGGCGACGATCGCGGACTCGTCGATGACGGGGCGCGAGCCGTCGAGGCGGATCGCGGAGTCGTCGGAGGCGATGAGGATGAGCTTGTCGCCGGGCTGGAGCTGCGCGTTCGAGGGCGGGTTGACGATGCACCGGCCCTCCTTGGTGAGGACGCCGAGGAACGCGGAGGTCCGGTAGGAGTGCAGGGCCTGGCTCAGGGGGCGGCCGAACAGGTTCGGCTCCTCGACCATGTAGATCTCGTCGCCGCCGAAGTCGAGCAGGTCGGTGTAGACGACGGAGAGGCCGGACTGGCGGCAGGTCTGGACCATGAGGCGGGCCATGAGGTCGTTCGCGTCGACCACGTGCGCGCCGCGCCCGCCCGCGAGGCGGGCCGCGGGGAGGTTCCGGCTCTCCGAGACCGCGCCCACGACATGGCATTTGAGGGCGCCCTGGCCGCCCTGCGTGACGGCGAGGAGGCTGCGCACGAGCTGCGCGTCGGGGTCGTCCTCGCCGGAGGTGAGGAGGATGACGCTCTTGGCCTGGCCGGGGTTGACGATCCCGATGTCGTCGGGGTCGGCGGGGTCGCCGGTGCGGCACACGACGTGCGTGGTCTTCAGGTCGCCGATCTTGGAGCGGACCTCGTCCTCCATCTCGACCTTGTCGCGGTCGGCGAGGATCACGATGACCGCGCGCTTCTCGCTCTCGTTGGCCTCCACCAGTTCCGAGATGATGATGAAGACCTGATCGGACCATCCGAGAATGACGGTGTGATCCTTCTCAACGACGAAGGAGCGCCCTTTCCGGAGGTCTTCGAGTTTCGCGTCGAGACCGGTGGTGAGGACACCGACGAGCGACGACAGGATGACCAGGCCGCCGATGGTCGTGATGAACATGACGACCATGAATGCGCCGGACTCGTCGTCGCCGGTAATGGTCCCGGCGTCGAGGATGTGCGCGAACGAGGTCCACAGTGACCCGCTGAGGCCGTCGCCGCCGCCGACGATCAGCAGGAAGAGGGCACCGATCGCAGTGAGCACCAGCGTGATGACGGTGAGCCATCCGATGAGCGCTTTCGTGCCCTGCGACATGGTGTTGTCGAACCAATAGCGTGCCCGCTGCTTGAATGTCGGATCGGACATCGGGGGCGTCCTTTCTCATTTCACGTGTTGTCGTCCGGCCGACTCGGGGCGGAGGCGAGTGGGGCCGGGAGGGTTTCGGGGCGTGGACCATTCATAGTGCATTGCGTCCACTGCGACCGGTCGGAGCGCTTTCGATACTCGGGGTCACCCGCGGCCTTTTCGGGGGCCGCGAGGGGGCGGGCGGCGGCCGTCGGGTGCTGAACCCCTCCACCCTAGAACGGGCGTCGGAATGGGGCCGGGCGGGCCGCTACCCGGCGGCGCCGGACACGGGCGCGACGCGGATCGCCAAGCGGGTGTGGCGCTTCGGCACGGTGAACCGCACCCCGGCGGCGTCCTCGGGCGGCCCGCCGTCCCGGTACGCGGCGATCTGGAGGCTCACGCCGTCGCGGCACTCGCGGTCCCACAGGTTCGCCTGGGCCGCGACCCTCGCGGCCAGCGCGGCGCCGTCCGGGCCGTGCCCGCGGACGCCGATCTCGTTGCCGCCGGGCACTTTCCGGCACACGACGTACGCGAAGTCGCAGCCCTCCACGACCGCGGGGTTGGCCCAGCGCATGAGGAGCCGCTGGAGGCCGTGGTCGCCGAAGGGGGCGCTCATGCGGCCGTAGCCGGGGAACGCGCAGGCGAGCCACAGGGACAGCTGGGAGGCGTCCTCGTTCACCTTGAGCCGCACGGAGGTCCAGACGGTGGAGCCGCGGCCGTCGAGCGCGTTCTCGGCGCCGGCGGCCTCCACCTCCTCGTCCACGTGGAAGGTGAGGATGCGGCCGGAGGCGAGTTCGACGGTGCGCCCTTCGTGGCTGCCGAGGCCGCGCATGGGCATGAAGCCGCAGCTGACGATGGAGCGGCTGCGCATGACGCCGCCGTCGTAGTCGAAGGCGACGGAGTGCTCGCAGCCGCGGATGCTCAGCGGGGCGACGAGGCGGCCGCCGTCGGCGAGCTGGTCCCACCACGCGGGCGGGAGGTCCCAGGTGCCGACGGTGGCGATGACGCGGTCGTAGGGGGCGCCGCCGGGCCAGCCGAGTTCGCCGTCCCCTTGGACGGCCTGCACGCGTTCGCATCCGACGTCGTCGAGGGCGCCGCGGGCGCGGGCGACGGCGTCGGCGTCGATGTCCACGGTGGTGACGCTGCCTTCGGGGCCGACGAGCGCGTCGAGGAGCGCGGCGTTGTAGCCGGTGCCGGCGCCGATCTCCAGGACGCGGTGGCCGGGGTGCACGTCGAGCTGTTCGAGCATCTCGGCGACGATGGAGGGCTGGGAGGCGGAGCTGACGGCGTCGCCGTCGCTGTTGCGCTTGGTCACGTAGACGTCGTCGGCGTAGGCGGTGCGCAGGGGCGCTTCGGGGATGAAGCGGTGGCGGGGGACGGCGAGCATCGCGGTCTCGACCGATTCGCTCCGGAGCACTCCGCTGGTCCGCAGGCCGCCGACGAGGCGGGTTCGCAGTTTATGCGCTTCATTACCGGAGGTATCGGTGTGATCACCCACGCGCCAAGCGTACGTCCGATGTGCCACGACCGCCTCCTCCACTTCCGCCCCCGAGACCCCGGCCACCACGGACGGCTATTCGGTGCGGTCGCAGCGGTCGTCGAGCATCGCCCAGAGGTCCTCGCGCTGGGCGTCGGGCACGGTGATGGGCGTGGCGATCGGGTCGGCGCCGTCCAGGAGGACCCAGACGGTGAAGCCGAAGGGCTGCTTAGCATCGCCGACCGCGTGGCCCTCGCAGCGGAAGGCGTCGAAGACGAGCGGCACCGTGACGGTCTCGCCCGGGGCGCCCTGGAGCGGGGCGGCGGCCAGCGGCGCGGACTCGACCGTGAAGATGACGCTCCCGCGGACTTCGGTCGCGCCGACGGCGGCCCCGCTCAGCGGCCGCAGTGTCAACCCCCCTTCGAGCGTGCCGTCCGCTGCGGTGGTCAGGTCGCCGAGTTCGATCGCGGTGGCGGCGGCGATCGCCTGGGCGGCGCAGGCTTCCCTGAGCAGCCGGTCAAGCGTGCCGTTGGGGTACGACAATTCGGCGGCGACCTCATAGGAGGCCCCGTCCTCGGTCTCGACGTGGAGGACCGCGGTGGACGGCGCCGCCGTGGAGTCGACGCCGTCGGGGCAGACGGCCTCGCCGTACGCGATGAGCAGGGCGCGGGTGCGGTCGTCGCCGGGGACTTCGCTGTCGAACTCCTGGACGCCCAAGGGCGCGAAGGAGTCCGAGACGAGTTCGATGCCGGTGACGTGGACGGGCGCGTCGCCGTGGTTGGTCACCGCGATGGTGACGTTCCCCGGCGCCATGAAGGAGCGGCGGATCTCGGCCGTCGCGGTCAGCTCCGGTGGCGCCGAAGGGCCCTCGGCCTCGGCCTCCGAGTCGTCCGCGCCCGGCCCGGCGTCACCGTCGGCATCGCCCTCGGCGCCGATCCCGGGCCCGGCGTCGCGGCCCGCGACGCTCCCGCCGAGCGCGGCGGTGGCCGCGGCCAGCAGGAACAGGCCGATGATGCCGACCCGGACCCAACGCATGGCGCCTCCCGCGGCACTCGCGTCCCAGTGGCGGCGTCTGCGGCCCTGGGGCGCATCCAGTCTGGCACCGCCGCGCCACCGGCGGAAGCCCCCGCGCCCCGGCTACTCCGGAACGACGGCCACCGTCAGCAGGTGGTTGCTCGCGCCGATCAGCGACGGCTCGCGCTCGATGAGCCGCAGGCCCTCCAGGAAGTGGGCGCGCACGGACTCGTCGTCGATGAGGCGTTCCATCTCGGGGATGAACCCGGGGAAGCCCTGCACCGCGTACTGGTCCGCGCCGGGCAGGCCCGCGTCGGCGAACTCCGAGGCGACCTCGGAGGGGTGGGCGAGGTAGGCGGTCGTGAACAGGTCCTGGTCGAAGAATTGCAGCACGCCCTCGCGCACGACGCGCAGGCTCGCCTCGGCGCTGATGCCCTTGTCGTCGCCGCCCGCTTTGAACAGCAGGTAGTCGCCCCAGCCCGCCGTGCGGTTGATCGTCACGGCCGCGACGAGCCCGCCGGGACGCGCGCACCGCCGCGCCTCCGCGACCGCGCGCACCCGCTGGCCGCGGTCGGTCAGGTGGTACAGCGGGCCCATGAGCAGGACCGCGTCGAACGCCGCGTCCCCGCAGGGCAGGTCGCGCGCGTCGCCGACGACCGCGTCGACCCCGGGGATCTGCGCGGCGACCTCGACCTGGCTGGGCACCGGGTCGACGAGCGTCACCTTGTGGCCGTCCGCGGCGAGCCAGGACGCGTGGACGCCCGTGGCGCCGCCGACGTCGAGCACGTCCAGTCCCTCGCCGGGCAGGAGGCGCCGCAGCAGGTCCTGCATGCGGACGAACTCCAGGCGGCCGCGCGCGTTGCGGCTCAACCGCTCGCGCTCGCCGCCGCGCTCGTAGTAGGACGCGATCTCGGCTTCGAGTTCCCATTCGTTCATGGGCACGATTCTCTGACAGCGGTTCCCCCGCCGCCACCTGGTTTCGCGCGCAGGAACGGCGGCCGGACTGCCGGGTCCGCGCGCTCCCGCAAGCGCGCAGGCCCGGTCGGCTGGCCGCCGCTGTGCTATCTCACCGCATCGCCCCGCGGCGCCGGCGCGCGGCTCCCCCGGGAGTCGGTCAAGCCATGGCGTGCAACGGAAGCGGTGTCAGTTCGCGGCGACGCGGATGCCCAGGGTGACCATGACGGCCCCGGTCACGCCGTTGAGCCAGGCGCGCACCCGCGGCCGCTCCAGGACCTTCCGCATGAGCCCGATCAGGTTGGCGAGCAGCAGGTAGAACCCGCCGCTGACCGCCGTGCCGACGGCCGCGAGCTCCGCGATGACGGACCAGTCGCCGCCCGTCCCGAGGAACTGCGGCATGAGCGCGGTGAACAGCACGACCGCCTTGGGGTTGAGCAGGTTGCACAGCAGGCCGGACCGGAACGCGGCCCAGCTGCTCATCCCGCGGTCGAGCGCGATCTCCGCGGCGGGCCGGCGCCGCTCCCGGATCGCCGTGATGATCGCGCGGACACCCAGGTAGACGAGGTACACGGCGCCCGCGAGCTTGACGACGGTGAACGCGATCGCGGAGGCCGCGAGGAGCGCGGCGAGCCCGACGGAGGTCGCGACGACCCACACGGCGATGCCGAGCCCGATGCCCAGCGCCGTCCACATGCCGCTCCCGCGGCCGGACATGACGGTGTTGCGCACGACCATCGCGAAGTCGGGGCCTGGGACGATGGCGGCGAGGAGGATCGCCAGCCCGAAGATCAGCAGCACGGTCATGCGGGGTACCCCTTCCAGTGGACGCCTCCGATGGTGCCACCTGCGGGGTCCGGCCGCATCCGGCGATCGACCGGGTCGGGGTACCGGGATGCGGGGGTCACGGCGCCGGGACCGGCGGGGTCCTCACGTTCAGGCCGGGTCGGAGAGCCGCCAGTACTGCTTCTTGTCACGGTCGCGCACGACCACGTCGATCGCGGCGAGCTCCTCG
Source organism: Glycomyces sp. NPDC047010 (assembly GCF_040644205.1). Classification (NCBI taxonomy): domain Bacteria; kingdom Bacillati; phylum Actinomycetota; class Actinomycetes; order Glycomycetales; family Glycomycetaceae; genus Glycomyces; species Glycomyces sp. NPDC047010. The sequence continues at coordinate 506,763 of NZ_JBEYVY010000003.1, forward strand.
CGCAGTTCTTTCAGGTCGCCGTCGTTGGACTTCTCCAGGGCGCGGTCGCGGGCCTTGAGCAGGGCGTCGGCGCCGCGCGGGAGGCCGTCGGCGCCGGGGACCCAGCGCTTGAGCTCGCCGCCGTGCGGGTCGCCGCCGGGCTGCCACGTGTAGCCGTGGCGCCGCAGGGCCGCGGCGAGGGCGTCGCGGTCGAGGTCGAAGTCCACTTGCGCGATCTCGCGGCGGCGGTGGCCGAGGACCACGAGCCGCTTGCCGTCGAGGAACACGGACGCGACGTCGCCGCGCGCCACCTCCTGCACGTCGTCGCCGCGCTTGAACCGCAGCGAGTCGCGGCCCACGGTGACCTTGAGCATCTCGCTGACCACCCACAGGGCGAGCACGAGCCCGACGACGAGGCCGAGCGCGGTCCCGCCGATGAGCTGCACGGTCCGCGGCAGGTCGGTCAGCAGCTCGAACAGGCCCTGGAACGGGAACCAGGACAGCCCGGTGATCCACTCGGCGATGAGGACCAGGCCCCACCCGAGCGCCGCCCCCACGAGCGGGAGCGCGATGAGGGCCGCCGGGGCGACCCAGGGGGCCTCGGATACGACGGTGCCGCCGTCGCCGTCGGTCCGGGTGTGCTCGGTGGGCATGGGGCCGCCGCCTTTCCGTTGAATGCGAACAAGGCAAGCATATAACATGCCTTCCCACCTGCATAAACACTATCCCGAAGGACTAGTCCGCAAGGAGGAGAACGGATGCGGGCGGCGATACTTTAGTCGCGCCGGACCCGACTTCGGTCGGACCGTCGTACCCGCCTGGCAGCATTGGAAACGGGGGGTCCCCCGGAAGTCCGATTTGCGGAGACCCTCCGCGACACGCTCAATTCGAGCGCGCCGCCGCGACCGCTTCCCGCCAGGGCCGCGCCGCCTCGGACGACAGGCGCTCGGGCACCCGCTCCTCCAAGAGCGCCAACTGCGCGCGCTGCAACCGCCGCTGCGCCTCCCGTTCCGGGCCGGGCCGGAACGCGTGCAGGAACCGGCGCCGCGAGCGCCGCCGCGACAGGCCGCCGGCCTCGTCCTCCGAGAGCGTCCCGGCCGCGACTTCTTCGGCGGAGACCGCCGCCCACCGCGCCCGGAACCCGCGCCGCACCGTGAAGAACACGACGAGCAGCACCGCGAAGTTGAACAGCGGCTTCCCGATCGCCCCCGCGACCCCCTCGAACCAAGGGCTGTCGAACAGGAAGTGCATCCCCATCGCGAGCGCCAGGCACCCCAGCGCGACCCACACGCGCCGCGCCGCCGACCGCCCCGTGGCGCTCACCAGGTACCCGATGCCCGCGCCCGCGACGGCGGACATCGTCCAGTGCGATCCGATCCCGGTGAGCCCGACCCGCACCACCACCGTCTGGAACGTCGCCGCGAACGGCTCCACGCCGCCCGCCATCACCGCCCCGTTGAACCCGTACAGGAAGTTCTCCACCACCTGGAACCCGAACCCGACGAGCACGCCGTACACGAGCCCGTCGGCCGCGCTCCGCACCAGCCGCGTCGAGACCGCCGCGAGCAGGACCACCCCGGCGATCTTCGCGACCTCCTCGTTCAAAGGAGCGGTGAGTGCGGCCGACCAGTTCCCGGCCGTCTCCAGGTCGAACGTGCGCGACCAGATCGAGAACGTGCGCGTGTTCATCAGCAGCGCCAGCCCGCACGCCGCGAGCCCGCCCCACATGAGCGCCAGCCACGTCCCCGACCACGGCGGCGCCTGCACCGGACGCATCGTGCGCCGCGCCAGCCACACGCCCACGACCAGGCACACTCCGAGCACCGCGACGTTCAGCGCCGCCGACCCGGGGAACGCCAGCGCCATCGGCAGCAGGTTCTTCTGGAGGGTCCACAGTCCGAACGCGGAGGCGGCGATCATCGCCCACAGGGCGAGGGACTTGGCGTCGACGGCGGGCCGGACGGCGGTCTCGGGCCTGGCGATGGCGGTCATGCGTGCTGCTCCTCGTCGTCGAAGGCCACGGAGTCGATGATCGACATCGCGGAGTCCCAGACCTCGGCGCGCGCGTGGAGTGGGCCGAGGACCTTGGCCTCGACGGCCTTGGTGCCGTCTTGCGCGGGGAGGACGAACGCGGTGCCGATGCGGGTGTCGATCTGGAGGGTGCCGTAGAGGCCGCCTTCGATCCACTTGGTGTCGAATTCGGAGGGTGTGCCGAGGGCGACGTCGGTGCCGGAGTGCCGCTCGATGTCGAGCACGCGGTCCATGCCCTCCCACATCTCCGCGGTGCCGCTGGGCTTGGCGGCGTTGAAGCCGATGTAGGTGAGCTGCACGGAGACGTCGCCTTGGAGGAACGCGAGGCCGGAGCCGAGGTCGCTGGCGTCCCTGTCGAGGGTCCAGCCCTCGCCAACCTGTGCGGAGGCGTCGCGGTCGCTGCCGAACTCGATGACGGTCCCGGCGGGGAGCGCCTCGCCCGCGGGGAGCGCTTTGGGGATGAGCCCTTCGACGGCGGTGAGCGCGAGGAGCACGCCGATGACGGCGAGGGGCACCCAGATGCGGCGCGCGCCGTGGACCGCGTTCCCGGCCCTGTTGAAATCGTCCACCAGCTCAACTTAACCGCTGGACTGTGGGCTAGCTGGGGAAACGGTGAGCAGTCGGATGTACGTCGGAGCGGGAACGCGAACTTCGATCATCATCCGTACTACGCTCGGTGGATGGCGATTCGATGGACGACCGCGTTCTGGGACTTCCCCGCCGAGGGCTTCGAGGCCGGTGTCGCGTTCTGGCTCAAGGCGACCGGTTCGACCCTGTCGCCGCGCCGCGGCCCCGACGGGTCGTTCGCGACGCTGGTGCCGCCGGGCGCGGACCCGTGTCTGCGGGTGCAGCGGGTGCGGGAGGGCAAGGGCGGCAACCACCTCGACCTGCACGTGGACGATGTGGAGGCGGAGGCCGAGCGCGCGCAGGTCCTCGGCGCGGCGCCGGTGTTCGCGGAGCCGGGCCTGGTGGTGCTGCACTCCCCCGGCGGGTTCGCGTTCTGCCTGGTCGACCACCACGGCGAGGTGAAGGTCCCGGCGCCGGAGGCGTGGCCGGGCGGCCAGCGCAGCCGCGCGGACCAGTTGTGCCTGGACGTGCCGCCGCAGGCGTTCGACCACGAGCTGGTGTTCTGGCAGCGCTTGACGGGCTGGCCGCAGGTGCCGTCGAACTCGCCGGAGTTCCGGCGCCTCCTGTCGCCGTCCGACCTGCCGCTGCGGTTCCTGATCCAGCGCTTGGACGCGGCCGAGCGCGGCCAGTCGAGCGCCGCGCACGTCGACTTGGCGTGCTCGGATGTGGATGCGGAGACCTTGCGCCACACGGAGCTCGGCGCGACGGCGGTGCGCCGCCACCACTGGTGGCAGGTCATGCGCGACCCGGCGGGCCTGGAGTACTGCATCACCGCCCGCGACCCCGACACGGGCGCGGTCCCGGTCTAGGCGGGGGGCTCGGGCAGCAGGGTCAGCGACTCGTGGGCGCGGTCGCAGTCCGCGGTCGGGTCGTCCTCGAAGCCGCGCACGTCGCATTCGGCGCGCACTGTGGACGAGGCCACGACGACCTCGCCGTCCTTGCGGCGCACGGCGGTCGCGCGCAGCCACCACCAGTGCGGGCGCGGGGTGCCGGTCTCGATGCGCACGAACGCGCGGACCGTCGCGGTCGCGGCGGGGCACCCGTCGACGGCGAGCGTGCGGGATTCGAGGTCGTGGCGGTCGGCGAACACGATGCCCTGCGGGCCGGTGACGCGGTCGCGCACGTACGCCTCCAGGTCGGCCGGGTCGGGTTCGCCGTTGAACGCACTTGCGGGGCCGACGCTGTGGAACCCCTTGCGGCCCTGGGTCTCGCGGGTGAGCCGGGAGGTGGGGCGGCGCAGGTAGACGGCGGCGAGGTCGTCGAGTTCGGTCTCGGTGGCGCGGTGCCAGGAGCCGGGCATGCGGTAGGCGACACGGGCTCGCGCGTCGATCACCTCGGTCTCCTTCACCTGGGGGAGCGCGGTCGCGACGGTGAACGGCCGCGGGTCGCGCGCGCCGACCCGCACGAGCCCTTCGCCGGGTTCCGGGGCGCGGCCCACCGGGTGGTGGAGGGCGGCCTCGACGGCGGCGCGGCTGTGGTCGCGCACGCTGACGCGGGTGAAGAACCGGTCGCGGTGGACCGGTCCGCCGGGGCCGTCGAGGGGTTCGCGGGAGGTCGCCACGATCGCGGTGTCGAGCCGGTCGCCGCACCGCCCCATCCGGTCGAACTCGGCCGCGAGCGCGGGATCGGCGGCGAGGAGCAGGCCGACCCGGTCGATGAGGACGACCAGCGGCGGGCCGCCGCGCCCGCGGAGTCCGTTGAGGAGCGCGGTGGCGTCGCGTGCTCGGAGCGGATCGGGGAGGGAGAGGTACGCGTCGGTGTGCGGGAGCGCGGCGAGGTCGGCCAGCTGGTCGGACTCGATCTCGATCGCCATGAGCCGCAGCTCATCGGGACGGTACCGGGCGGCGAGGCTGTGCGCGATGCGCCGCAGCAGGGCGGTCTTCCCGGAGCCGACGGCCCCGCCGATCCAGGCGTGCCTGCGCACGTCGAGGTGGACGGGCCCGCCGTCGCTCCCGGTGCCGATCAGCGCGGTCCGCGAGTCGGGGTCGGGCCGGTAGACGTGGCCCTGGTGCCAGAGCTCGGTGACCGCGGCGAACCGCGGTGCCGCGCCGGTGTCGGGCGGCGGGCGCTCGCCGGTCTCGTCCAGGTCGACGACGCGGCAGTCGTGCAGCAGGCCCTTGGCGAGCGTGCAGTACCGCAGGAGTGGGCTCCCGGTGAGCACGACGTGGACGCCGATCGCGGCGCCGTGCCGCAGCAGGTCGGCGAGGGGCAGGAGCGGGTCGGCCTCGGGGCGGGCGACGTGGTCGGCGTAGTCGTCGGCGATGAGGAACAGCTCGGGGCCCTGCCAGGTGCCGGGGGTGGCGGCGCGGCGTTCGAGGACCTCGCGGATGCGGTCGGCGTACGGCGGCATCTGCGCGGTGGTCAGCACGACGGCGGGGTTCCAGCGGCGCTCGAATTCGAGGCCCCGCATCACACTCCGGACCATCGCGGTCCTGCCGCTGCCCGGCTCGCCTTGGACGAGCAGGTGTGAGCGGGCGGCGAAGTCGGGTTCGTCCACGCCCGCACCCTACTCGGCCCGCACCGGTCTGGGATGCTGGAACGATGCTCCCCGAACCGGTGACGCCCGATCCGCCGCGGCCGGTGGGCCGGGTGCTGATGACGCAGTCGTGGCTCGACCTGGCGTTCCTGCACTGGGAGGCGGACCCGGAGGAGGTGGCGCTGCTGCTGCCGCCGGGCACGGTCCCGGACCTGTTCGAGGGCCGGGCCTATGTGGGGCTGGTGCCGTTCCGGATGCACCGGGTGGGGTGGTTCGAGCTGCCGGGCGTCCCGTACTTCGGGACGTTCCCGGAGACGAACGTGCGGCTGTACTCGGTGGACGGCACGGGGCGGCGCGGCGTCGTGTTCCGCACGCTCGACGCGTCGCGGCTCGTGCCGGTCCTGTTGGCCCGCACCGGGTTCCGGCTCCCGTACGTGTGGTCGAAGATGGGCGTTCGCGCCGAGGGCGACACCGTGGTCTACGAGAGCCGCCGCCGCTGGCCGGGGCCGGAGTACCCGACGAGCCGCATCGCGGTCCGCAGGGGCGGGCCGATCGAGGAGCCGTCCGGTCTGGAGCACTTCCTCACCGCCCGATGGGGACTCCACACGGTGATCGGCGGGCGCCTGCGGTTCATCCCGAACGAGCACCCGCGGTGGCCGCTGCACCGGGCGGAGCTGCTCGAATGCGACGAGGACCTGGTGGAGGCCGCGGGGCTCACGGTCGGGGGCGACCCGGTGAGCGTCATGTGGACGCCGGGGGTGCCGGTCCGCTTCGGACGGCCGATGACCGTCAGTTCGTGAAAAATCCGGCAGGACACCGTTTCCAGGCTCTTGTGCGGTTCGGCTGAGAAAGTTACATTTATCTATAAGGAAGGCTTCTTAATGATATGAGGTGATCCAATGCTCCGTCGACCCCGCCGGAAGCTGATCGCGCTGATAGGCGCGTTCGTGTTCTCACTGGCCCTGGCAACCGGGATCTCGATGTCCGCCGCCAACGCGCAGACCGCCTGCGCCGCGGCGTGGAACGCGGGCTCGGTCTACACGCAGGGCAACACCGTCTCCTACAGCGGCCAGAACTGGACCGCCCAGTGGTGGACGCAGGGCGAGACGCCCGGCACCACCGGCGAGTGGGGCGTGTGGCGCAACCCGGTCGCCTGCGGCGGCGGCACCGACCCCGGCAACCCGGGGACCCCCGCCGGCCTCGACGTCTCCGAGGCCCAGTTCAACCAGATGTTCCCGGGCCGGAACTCCTTCTACACGTACCAGGGCTTCGTCAACGCGACCGCGTCCTACCCGGCCTTCAGCAACACCGGCTCGGCCACCGTCCAGAAGCAGGAGGTGGCGGCGTTCCTCGCCAACGTCTCCCACGAGACCGGCGGCCTCGTCCACATCGTCGAGCAGAACACCGCGAACTACCCCCACTACTGCGACACCAGCCAGTCCTTCGGCTGCCCCGCCGGCCAGGCCGCCTACTACGGCCGCGGCCCGATCCAGCTCAGCTGGAACTTCAACTACAACGCCGCGGGCAACGCCCTCGGCCTGCCGCTCCTGACCAACCCGTGGCTCGTGGAGCAGAACGCCACGGTCGCATGGCAGACCGCCCTCTGGTACTGGAACACCCAGTCCGGCCCGGGCACCATGACCGGCCACACCGCGATGACCTCCGGCGCGGGCTTCGGCGAGTCCATCCGGTCCATCAACGGCTCCATCGAATGCAACGGCGGCAACCCCGCCCAGGTCCAGAGCCGCGTCACGAAGTACCAGTCCTTCACCTCGATCCTCGGCGTCGCCCCGGGATCCAACCTCTACTGCTGATGAGGGGATGAGAACGCGGGCCGGCCGGGAACCCATCGCCCCGGCCGGCCCGCGCCCCTACATCAGCTCGCCCGAGTACCGGTTGCGCCGCACCTCGATCACGCCGAAGCGGATGCTGTGGCCGACCGCCCACTTCTGGATTTCCGCGGCCTGCGCCTTCACGGCCCTGTTCAGCAGCCGCTCCGGAATCCGCACCCCGGGGCCGCGGTCGATCTTCCGCACCCCGTTCGACGCGGCCAGCCCCAGCGCGCCCATCGCGGCGAACACGCAGATCATCGGCGGCCACGCGAACCCGCCGGTGGCGAACAGCAGCACGGCGACCGCGACGAGCACCGCGGCGAGCCCGAACACTCCCAGGACGATCCCGTTGCGCCGCCGCTGGAGCCGCACGTGCTCCTCGGCCGCCGACACCACGACCGGCAGCCGCAGCCCGCACTCGGGACAGGGCAGCTCGATCGACGCCGACCCGGCGTCAGGCACGTCCACCGACGCCGCGAGATCGATCCGGCTGCTCCGGATCATCCGGTCCTCGTCGTAGTACACCGAACCGAGAAGATGGCCGATGACCACCGGAGTCGGGGTTGCCATTGCGGGGCTCCTTCACAGGGTCCGTTGCAGCGCAGAGGGGAAGCACGGCAATCCGACCAACTCTAGAACCAGACCCGCCCCCCGGTCCAGTACGGACGGAACCGCAGGGACACCTGCTCCGCCTCCTCGCCCGGACTACCCCTCTGCAAGGGCCGACTCGGGAGGCGGGTCGGCCCTTGCGGGGGGCTCAGTTCTCGCGGGGGCGTCTGGGGCGGGCGAAGACCGGGATGAGGATTGCTGCCACTACGACGTGCATGACGATGAGGACGATCGTCGTGCCCGTGGTGGCCTCGGTGTAGAAGGGCGGGACCATCTCGAGGGCGAAGATGGCTCCGGCGCCGATGAGCCACAGCAGGACGGCCTTGCGGGGGGCGAAGCGGTCGAGGACGGCGCGGGCGATCCAGCCGAGGCCGCCCGCCAGGAGGGTCATGAAGGCACCGGCGGCGAAGCCGACTTCGATCGGGTCCTGGCCGGGGTTGGCGGCCCGCATCTCGACGCCGAGCGCGGAGGCGATCACTGCGGTGAGGCCGGCTGCGACAGCGGCCGCGACGAGGGCGATGAGGCGGGGGCGCCAGGTCGGGGCGAGCACAGGGCTATCTACTTTGGACATCTGATGGTCTCCACTGCCTTGGGTTTCACGTCGGGGGAACACCATCGAAGGTAGAGCCGGGGACGCCGCTCGCCAATCCGCGAGCGTCCTCGCTTCATGTCCGATCGTCCCGCCCCGGCTAGGCTTCAGCGATGGACGTGCTCAGCGATGTCATGACGGTGCTGCGGACCGGCAGGCCGTTCGCGGCCCGGTTCGCGAAGTCGGGGCCGTGGTCGGACCACCGGCTCGGGCGCCCGAACGGGTTCGGCGTGCAGCTCATGGTGCGCGGCGGCGCCGTCGCGGTCACCGAGGGCGGCGAGACGTTCAAGCTCGGCCCCGGCGACGCGCTGCTCGTCCCCCACGGCGCCCCGCACCTGGTCGCCGACTCCCCCGACACGCCGCCCGGCCCGAGGTGCGAGCCGGGGCAGGCGTTCCCCGGCGCCGTGCTCCGCTCCGACGACCCCGACGCCACGCACGTGATGATCTGCCTCGCATACGAACTCGCGCCGAACCGGACCCACCCGCTCATCGGCACGCTCCCGGACTTCGTCCACCTCCCGGCCGACCCCGAGGCCCGCCCCGGCCTCGCGAACGCCATCGCCATGCTCGACGGCGAGCTGGCCTCCGAGCTGCGCGGCGGCGACACGCTCGTCCCGGCGCTGCTCGACGCGGTCCTGATGTACCTGCTGCGCGCGCTCCTCGGCCCGCGCACCGTCGAGTGCCGCTTCGCGGGCTGGGCGATGGCCCTCGCCGACAAGGCGGTCGGCCCCGCGCTGGAGGCGATCCACGCCGCCCCGGCCCGCCAGTGGACCGTCGCGTCCCTCGGCGAGGTCGCGGGCCTCTCGCGCTCGGCGTTCTCGCGGCGGTTCACCGAGATGGTCGGGCAGCCGCCGCTCGCGTACCTCACGTCGTGGCGGTTGACGGTGGCCGCGCGGCTCCTCGCCGATTCCGAGGCGCCCCTGGCGTCGATCGCGCGGCAGGTCGGGTACGGGTCGGAGTTCGCGTTCGCCGCGGCGTTCAAGCGCGACTTCGGGACGCCGCCGGGCCAGTTCCGCAAGCAGGCGCCCGCGTGCGACCCGGCCGCCGGTCAGCTGCGGCGCGAGGCCGTCGCGGTCTGAATCGCCGCCCGGAACCGCCCGGTTTCGGTACGCTCCCGCGCATGGGGAAGCGGATGAGCGGGCGGATGCGGGCGAGCCGGGTGTGGCACGGGGCGCTGTTCGCGGTCGCACTGGCGGCCCTGGTCACCCAGACGGTCCTGGTGGTGCAGGGCGGCACCGACGTGAACGCCGCCGAAGCCGAGCCCGCGGAGCTCCAGGAGCGGCTGGTCCGGCTGTTCTCCTACTTCACGATCCAGAGCAACATCCTCGTGCTCGCGGCCTCCGGGCTCCTCGCGGCGGACCCGAAGCGCGACGGGCGCGCCTGGCGCGTGCTGCGCCTCGACGCGCTGCTGGGCATCGTCATCACCGGGCTCGTGTTCGCGCTGGTCCTCGCACCGCTGGTGCACCCGGTGGGGGTCGCGTGGTGGGTGAACGCGGGGCTGCACTACGTCAGCCCGGTCGCGTTCCTGCTCGGCTGGCTCCTGTTCGGGCCGCGGGGCCAAGTGGACGGGGGAACCGCGTGGCTCGCGTTCATCTGGCCGGTCGCGTGGATCGGCTACACGTTCTGGCGCGGGCACGAGACCGGCTGGTTTCCGTACCCGTTCCTCGACGCCACGGAACTCGGCTGGCCCAGGGCCGCACTGAACACCGCGATCGTGCTCGGCGCGGCGCTGCTCCTCGCGGCGCTCGCGCAGCTCGTGGACCGGCTCCTCAAACCCGCTTCCGGGCCCGCAAGGCGCCGGGTGCCCTAGAACGGCCAGTTGGCGATCAGCAGTGTCGCTGGAATGCCGAGCAGCGCGCCGAGAATCGTGAACACGAAACCCCAGACCAGCGAACCCCGCCGCTCGCCCTTGAGATGCTCCGAGAGGCGCCGGTCGATGAGGTCGTCCACCGCCGCGCGACTGGGCTCGCTGATATCGGCGAGCGCGCGGGCCTCGTCGGCGCGGCGCTCCGCCTGCTCTGCCCGTGCCGCGAGATCGTCGAGGGTCTCGATCCGGGCCTTGAACTCCTCGGTCAGCTCGACGACCATCTGGCGGACCCGCTCCTGCTCGGCGATCATGAGCAGCGCCGCCCTGTCGAGCAGCGCCGACACTTCGGAGACCGTGCGTCTCATGGAATCCTGCGCTTCGGAGACGCGCTGCTCCAATGGGACTTCCAGGTTGTTCTCGCCGAGCGCCTCGGTCGGCGAGCGCCAAGCGATGATCGAACGTACGCCGACCGCGACCAGCCACACCGCCAACGTCGCCGACGACAGGCCAAGGAGCAGCTCCACAGCATACGACCTGGAGGCGTCCCCGATCGAGTCGACGAACCCGTTGACCTTGTCGAACATGTCGGTGCTCTCGTCCACCGCCATGACTCCACCCGCCACGACCCCGATCACGGCCATTGTGCCGATCCCAGCCCACAGGTCGTCTTTGAGGGCCTGGCGTGCGGCTCGCTTGATCCGGTTGCGGAAACTGCTGACGGGAGGGGGCTGGTGGCTCGTCATCAATCGATGATCCCAGACCACCGGGCTTGCGGCGGTTACCGAGTGGCAGCCCGACGGAGGGCGATGAGCACGACCGGGACGAACAGGGCCGCGCCGATCCACAGCACCGTGTTCGGGCCGGAGCCGTCCACGGCGTAGCCGCCCGCGAACGAGCCGGCGGCGATCGACAGGTTGAACATGACAGTGTTCAGCGAGGTCGCGACCTCGACCTCCCCTGGCTCGGCCGCGTTCATGTACCAGGTCTGCACGGCCGGGGACACCAGGCCGTAGCCCGCGCCCCACAGGATGAGGACCGCGGCGGCCGAGAACAGGTCGCCGACCGCGAACGCCATGAGCGCCATGCCGAGCGCCATCATCACGCCGAGCGCGGCGAGCGTGCCTTTCAGGTGCTTGCCGATGAGCGAGCCGGACGCGACGGTGGCGATGAGCGCGGCCGCGCCGAACACCAGGAGCAGGCCCGAGACCTGCGAGGCGGCGATGCCGTGGGCCTGGAGGATCGGGCTGATGAACGTGTAGGCGATGAAGTGGCCGGTGACGATGAAGAACGTCAGGGCCAGGCCCGTGCGCACGGCCTTGTTGCGGCGCACCAGCCTCGGGAGCGACGCGAACGACACGGTCGTGATCGACGGGAGCTTCGGCACGAGCAGCGCGATCGCGGCCATGGCCGCCAGCGCGAGGACCATGAGCGTCAGGAGCGCGGTGCGCCAGCCGAAGTGGTCGCCGATGAGCGTCCCGGCGGGGATGCCGAGGACGGTAGCGGCGCCGATGCCGCCGTAGACGACGGCGGTCGCGCGGGGCACGTCGCGGGCGGGGACGAGGCGCAGGGCGATGCCGCCGGCGACGGCCCAGAACGCGCCGATGGAGACGCCGACGAGGACGCGGGCGGCGAGGAGCGGCCCGAAGCCGTGCGCGGAGGCGGCGCCGAGGTTGGCGCCCGCGACGAGGAGGGCGAGGCCGAGGAGGACGAGGCGGCGGTCGACGCGGCGGGTGAAGACCACGGCGAGGGGCGCGGAGATCGCGGCGACGAGGCCGGGGACGGTGACCATGAGCCCGGCGGTGCCCTCGCTGACGCCCAGCTCGGCGCTGATCGGCGTGAGCAGGCCCACAGGGAGGACTTCGGAGGTCATGACGACGAAGACGCCGAGGGAGACGGCGGCCACGGCGAGCCACTGCCTGGGCGTGGCGCGCTCGGGCGCGGCGGTGGCGGCGTCAGCGGTCGTCGCTGAGGACAGGGGGCGGTCGAGGGTGGTCACGGCGGTACTCCAGGTGCAGAGTCGGTTCTCGGCAGGACCCTTGCGGGTCGTATTGCCGGAACCGGTCCACCACTCGGTCCGCGCGCGGGCGATGCGGGCCGCGTCCGTACAGGGGCCGCGGCCGGTGGGCCGCGGCCGGGGCGCTGAGGGCCCCTTGGCGGTGTACGGGCGCCTGCCCTGACCGGGTGCCGGAGCTCCCGGGGCGTCGCCTGCTTCAAAGGTACCAGCGTTCGGGGGCGTGCGGCCCGGTCGAACGGCGGTATCGTTCGCCACCGGGCGGGACGGCGCCCGCTCCCCGGTAGGGGGGTGGCGGGCCCATGACAGACTCGTCCTGCGCCGCACGCAGCGTGCGCACGTTCATGGAAGGAATCACGGGCGCATGTCAGCAGAAGGCGGCACCAAGGCGATCGTCGCGGCTCTCGCGGCCAACACGGGCATCGCGATCAGCAAGTTCGTGGCGGCGGCGATCACGGGCTCGGCGTCGATGCTCGCCGAGGGCGTCCACTCCGTGGCGGACGCGGCGAACCAGGTCCTGCTCCTGATCGGCGGCAAGGCGTCGCGCAAGGCCGCCAGCCCCGCCCACCCGTTCGGGTACGGGCGCGAGCGGTACATCTACGCGTTCATCGTCTCGATCGTCCTGTTCTCCATCGGCGGCGTGTACGCGCTGTACGAGGGGTGGCACAAGCTCCACGACACCGGGCACGGCCTGGACGCGCCGCTCGTGGCGGTCGTCGTGCTGCTCGTGGCGATCACGCTGGAGTCGTTCTCGCTGCGCACGGCCGTGAAGGAGTCGAACGCGGTGCGCGGCAAGCAGTCCTGGGTGCAGTTCATCAAGGGCTCCCGCTCCCCCGAGCTGCCCGTGATCCTCCTGGAGGACATCGGCGCGCTCGTCGGCCTCGTGCTCGCGCTCCTGGGCGTGGGCCTCACCTGGATCACCCACAACGGGCTGTTCGACGCCTTGGGCACCATGAGCATCGGCGTGCTGCTGGTGTGCATCGCGGTGGTCCTGGCGATCGAGATCCGCTCGATGCTCATCGGCGAGTCCGCGACGGCCGAGGACATCTCGGCGATCGAGGGCGCGATCAAGCAGGACGGCACGAGCGCCCTCATCCACCTGAAGACCCTGCACGTCGGCCCCGACGAGCTGCTGGTCGCCGCGAAGGTCGGCATCGACCGGTCCGAGACCGGCGCGCAGGTCGCCGCGGAGATCGACGCGGCCGAGGCGCGCATCCGGGCGGCCGTCCCGAAGGCGAAGCTCATCTACATCGAGCCGGACATCCGTCGCGCGGACGCGCCGGACGCCGAGGGCACGGGCGCTTAGGCTGCGGTCATGGCGAAACTGGTGCTGGACCTCCACGACATCTTCAACAAGGGCGACCAGATCGAGAAGGCCCTGCGGGACGTGATGGAGGAGGCGGTCGCGAAGAAGATCGACCTCGTCGAGATCATCCCCGGGAAGGGCTCCGGGCAGCTCAAGAAGAAGGTGCTGCGGTTCCTCGACCAGAAGGACGTCAAGGCCATGTACCACCGGGTCGACAAGGACTCGAAGAACTTCGGGCGGCTCTTCGTGCACTTCCAGCACAAGGACAAAGACCGGCGCAAGAAGCGCTAGAGACGCCGACGGCGGCGCGGTCCTCCTCCCCAGGGGCCGCGCCGCCGCGCTGTATTCACCTGTACGGCTCAGGCCGCCGGGACCCCTGCCGGGCCCCGGACGGGCTCAGTCGACCCGGTCGCCGTCGGCGCCGAGCACCTCCAGCAGCCGCAGCACCGGGACCCGGTAGCTGTGGCCGATCCGGAGGACCTGGACGGGGAAGTCGCCGTCCTTCGCCAATCGGTACGCGACCGTGCGGCCGATCCCCAGGATCTGCGCCGCGGTCTCGACATTGGTCATCACGCCGAGCGACTTGACTCGGTCGACCGTCCAGATGTCGTCCATGGTGGCGACACTCGAAGGCCCCACCTTCGCATTCGGTGTCATGTTCGTCCTCTCCGGCGTCCCGCGCCGACACGGGGTGCATCGGCGCGATGTTGCCAAGGACCAGTCGAACCCACGCGGCACGTCCGAGTCCAGAGCGGCGCGCCGGTTTTCACTCTTACGCGTGGTGTGCGCGTCCTCACCGGATGAGGGACCTTTTGGGCGCGAACGGGATTCATTGCCACCTGACCCCCTTCCGACCTGGGCGAACCGAGTGTTCCCACTCTGTGACCTTGCGAGATGCAATCGAGACCGACGTAGGTTAGCCTTACCTACATGCCAGACGACGCAGGCTTGAACGGCCGCGCCCTCCGACTCGCCTACTTCGGCGAAACAGTCGTCCACGACGCCGACCTCGGCCTCCGCGGTGGCGAGGTCACGGCCCTCCTGGGCCCCAACGGGTCCGGGAAGTCCACGCTCCTGCGGTCCCTCGCCCGCCTCCACCGCCCCGAGGCCGGCACCGTCGACTTCCCCGACGGCACCCAGGCGGCGGCCCTGAGCCCCAAGGAGTTCGCGCGCCGCGTCGCCCTCCTGTCGCAGTCGCGCCCCGTCCCCGGCGGCATCCGCGTCCTCGACGTCATCGGCTACGGACGCCACCCCCACCGCGGCCGCTGGCGCCACGGCGACCCCGACGGCCCCGCGAAGATCCAGCGCGCCATGGAGATCTGCGGCGTCGAGCACATGGCCGAACGCGGCATGGAGGCCCTCTCCGGCGGCGAGCGCCAGCGCGTCTGGCTCGCCTCCTGCCTCGCCCAGGACACCGCCGTGCTCCTCCTCGACGAGCCCACCAACCACCTCGACCTGCGCTACCAGGTCGAGATCCTCGACCTCGTGCGCGACCTCGCCGACGACCACGGCACCGCCGTCGGCGTCGTCCTCCACGACCTCGACCAGGCCGCCGCCGTCGCCGACCGCGCCGTCCTCCTCCACGACGGCCGCGTCAAGGCCGCCGGGACCCCGGCCGAGGTCCTCACCGCCGAGAACCTCACGGCCGCATACGGCATCGACATCCGCGTCGACGCCGACCCCGCGACCGGCCTGCTCACGGCCCGGCCCATCGGCCGCCACCACTCCCGCAGGCTCGCGGGCACCACCACCGAATAGAAGGAAATCGATGCGACTCCCCAACCTCAAGACGTTCGCCGTGCCCGCCGCACTGGCCGCCGTCCTCGCCGCCGCCGCGTGTGGCACCACCGAGCAGGGCGAGGAGACCGGCGGCTCCGAGAACGGCGCCGGACCCGTCTCGGTCACCGACTTCCTCGGCCGCACCGTCGAACTCGACGCCCCCGCGGAGAAGGTGGTCGCCCTCGAATGGGCCGAGGTCGAGATCGTCACCAGCCTCGGCGTCATGCCCGTCGGCGTCGCCGACATGGAGGGCTACACCACCTGGGCCGGGACCTCGGTGCCCCTGGACGACACCGTCACCGACGTGGGCACCCGCCAGGAGCCGTCCATCGACGCCATCGCCGGACTCGGCGCCGACCTCGTCGTCATGGAGACCGACGACGAGGACCTCATCGCCTCCATCGAGGAGTTCGTCCCCGTCCTCGTCACCGAGGGCTCCAACGAGACCGACAACCTCGCCCGCATGAAGCGCGACGTCGACATGATCGCCGAGCTCACCGGCACGACCGACGAGGCCGAGACCCTCTGGGCCGACTTCGAGGCCAAGATCGCCGACACCAAGGCCGCCATCGAGGCCGCCGGCACCGGCACCGTCCCCTACATGTTCGCCGACGGCTGGATCGAGGGCGACGCCGTCTCCATCCGCCCGTTCGCCGCGACCTCCCTCGTCGGGTCCCTCGGCACCGCCGTGGGCCTGGAGAACGTCTGGACCGGCGAGACCGACGGCATGTGGGGCCTGGGCGGCACCGACGTCGAGGGCATGGCCCAGTACACCGACACCGACATGAAGTTCGTCTGGAACAACGCCGACGGCTCCGACATCTTCTCCGAAGGCGTCGCGGGCAACGCGATCTGGGAGAACCTGGCGTTCGTCGAGAACGGCGCGACCTACGAGGTCCCCAAGGGCGTCTGGATGTTCGGCGGCCCCAAGTCCTCCGAAGCGATCCTCGACTACTTCGCCGAGGTCTACGCCAGTTGAGCACCCTGAGTCCGCCGGCGCGACCGGAGGCTCCGGCCCCGAGGGCCCCGCGCCTCCTTCCCACCGCGGCGGCCTTCACCATCACGGTCGGAGCCCTGGTCGCGCTGGCGGCCCTCCACCTCACGCAAGGCACGTCCGAGGTGGACGCCGGAGACCTGCTCGCGCTGGTCTCCGGCAGCGCCGACGCCAGCGTGTGGCACGTCCTCCAAGGGGCGCGCCTGCCGCGCCTCGCCGGGGCGGTCCTCGTCGGGATCGCCTTGGGCGCATCGGGTGTGCTCCTCCAGTCGGTGGCGCGCAACCCGCTCGCCAGCCCGGACACGCTCGCGGTCAACGCCGGGTCGTACCTGGCGGTGACCGCGGTGGCGGCCTTCGGGATCACGCTGCCGTTCGTCTCCGGGCTCGGCGTCGCGTTCATCGGCGCGCTGCTGACCGCGGGCCTGGTGCTCGCGCTGTCCGCGGGCGGCGGCGAGTCGGCGACGACCCGCCTGATCCTCGCCGGGTCCGCGACCGCGATGGCCGCGAACTCCCTGGTGTCCCTGCTGATCCTGCTGTTCCAGGAGGAGACGACCGGCCTGTTCGCCTGGGGCTCGGGCAGTCTCAACCTCGCCGGGTTCCACTCAATGGCGCAGGCCGCGCCGCTCGTCGTCCTCGCCGTGGTCGCCGCGATGCTGTGGGCGCCGCGCCTGGACCTGCTGCGCCTGGGCGACGACACCGCGTCGAGCCTCGGCGTCCACGTGCGGCGCACCCGCACGGTGGCGGTCGTCTGCTCGCTGCTGCTGGCCGCGTGCGCGGTCACGATCGCCGGGCCCATCGGCTTCGTCGGCCTCGCCGCGCCCGTCATCGCCCGCCAGATCGCGCGGCGCTTCCCCACGCTGCTCGCGCACCGGGTGCTCATCCCGTTCAGCGCCCTGTGCGGCGCGCTCGTCATCGTCGCCGCGGACCTCGCGGTCCGCGCGATCCTCGGCGCCGAGAAGAGCATCGAGATCCCCGTCGGCGTCACGACCACGATCCTCGGCGCGGCCGTCATGGTCTGGCTGGCCCGCACGGTCACCAGCGCGGGCTCGGAGGACCGCCCCGCGATCCTCCACGGCGCCGCCAACCGGTCCCGGACCGCGTTCGTGCTCATCGTCATCGGCCTCGCCGCCGCCTCGATCGGGGCCCTGTTCGCCGGGATGCTCTCGGGCGACACGATGCTCCTCGGCGGCGACCTCCTCAACTGGGTCGCGGGCAAGACCGGCGCGAGCTACACGTGGATCATCGAGCAGCGCTACCCCCGCGTCATCGCCGCGATCCTCGCCGGCGCCGCCCTCGCCTGCGCGGGCACGGTCACCCAGGGCATCCTGCGCAACCCGCTCGCCGAACCCGGCCTCCTCGGCGTCACCGCGGGCGCCGGGATCGGCGCGGTCACCCTGATCACCTGGGCCCCTTCGTCGGGCGCGTGGGCGGTCACCGGCGTTGCGGCCGTGGGCGGTCTGGGCGCGTTCGCGCTCGTGTACGCCCTCGCCTGGCGCGGCGGCCTCGACACGTCCCGCCTCGTCCTCATCGGCATCGGCGTCTGGTCGATCGGCATGGCCGCGATCACGCTGATCATCCTGGCCTCGGACCCGTGGAACACGCCCAAGGCGATGACCTGGCTGTCGGGCACGACCTACGGGCGGACCGCGGACCGGCTCATCCCGCTCCTCGCCGCGCTCGTGGTCGTCCTCCCCTTGATCATCGCGCACCGCAAGGAGATCGACCTCCTGGCGCTGGACGACGACACCCCGCGGACGCTCGGCGTCCGCCTGGAGCGCACGCGCCTGCTCCTCCTGGGCGCCGCCGCCGTCCTCACCGCCGCCGCAGTAGCGGTGGTGGGCGTGATCGGCTTCGTCGGCCTGGTGGCCCCGCACCTCGCGCGCGGCCTGGTCGGCAGCCGCCACACCAGGGTCCTCCCGGTCTCGATCTTCCTCGGCATCCTCCTCGTGAGCCTCGCGGACACCGTGGGCCGCACGGTGATCGCCCCGGCGCAGATCCCGGCGGGTCTGGTCTGCTCGCTGATCGGGACGCCGTACTTCGTCTGGCTGCTGTGGAGGACGCGCACCAGAAGCGCCTGAGATTGGGGCGGGATTCACCGGGGGTTCATCGACAGGGTCGAATATCGATCCGACCGCTGAACCCCCGCTTCTCATGGAGGCCCCGTGCCCTCACGCCTGCTCGCCCTCACCGCCTTGGGCGCCATGGCCGCCCTGGTGGCGTCCCCCGCCCACGCCGCCGAACCCGTGACGGCGATCCTCGAAACCCCGCCCCTCTGGTCCGAGGACGACGCCGACGCCGACGACCCCGCGATCTGGATCGACGCCGAGAACCCCGCCGACAGCCTGGTGATCACCACCGCGAAGGAAGCGGGCCTGTACGTCTACGACCTGCAGGGCGACGAACTCCAGCACGTCGACCCCCGCCCGGCCCCCGGCGAGGACGACGCCCCGGGCCGCTACAACAACGTCGACCTGATCGAGGACTTCAAGCTCGACGGCGAACGCGTCGACCTCGCGGTGGCCTCCGACCGGGGCATGGACAACCTGGGCATCTTCAAGATCGAGAACGGCCGGCTGGTCGACGTCACCGACGAAGACGCGGGCACGATCTTCACCCACTCCCAGGAGGAGATCAACGGGGAGCACACGGCGTACGGTCTGACCACGTTCCAGAACAGGTCCGGCAGTTACGCCCTGGTGAGCCGCAACTCCGAAACCGAAGTGGCCCTTCTGAAGCTCAAGGCCGAAGGCGACGAGGTGACGTGGCAGAAGGTGAGAACCCTTGAACTCCCGGCCTCCTTCGAGCTCCCCAACGGAGAAGAGTGGACCACCTGCGACGACCCGGGCCAGTACGCCCAGGTAGAAGGCATGGTCGTCGACGAGGCGACCGGCACGGCCTATCTCGGTCAAGAACTCGTGGGCATCTGGAAGATCAGTGCCGACCTCAAGGGAGAACCCGAACTGGTCGACACCGCAGTCGAATTCGGCATCCCCGGCATCTACGACCCCGAGACCGACGAGTGCGTCTACGGCCCCGACCCCGGTTACGGCGGCGACGTCCTCCGCACCGACATCGAGGGCCTCACGATCTACTCCACCGGCCGCGGCACCGGCTACCTCCTCGCCTCCTCCCAGGGCGACAACACCTACGCCGTCTACGACCTCAAGCGCGGCAACGACCACCTGGGCAGCTTCAGCATCGATTCAGGCGAGGTCGACTCCACCCAGCACAGCGACGGCGCCGACGTCGTCAACGTCAGCCTCCCCGGCTACCCCGGCGGCCTCCTCGTCGTCCAAGACGGCGACAACACCCCCGAAGGCACCGAAGAGTCCTCCACCAACTTCAAATACCTCGCCTGGCAGGACGTAGCCCAAAACCTCGACCTCCGCACCAACTGCACCCGCCACTAACCCAAAAACGGCCGCCCAGTCCATCGGACTGGGCGGCCGCATTTTCTTCAGCAAGCGATATTGAGGGTCCCAGACCTATAGTCGACTCGTGTCCTCACACGATCCCCTGCCCGCTGCGATCGACCAGCTCTATGCCGCGTTCGCCTCCTTGCGACGGCCGACCGCGATCGACTGGTGCCGCCACTGCCGATCCGAAGACGACATCGCCGATCTCCTCGGCCCCGCCCCGCTGCGTGAAATATCCGCGCAAGCGCTCCGACCGTACGCCGTCCATGTCCTCACCACCATCGGCGATGTCGTCGACTTCCGCTACTTCCTCCCGCGGATCCTTGAGATCGCCTGCACCACCGGGTTCCCCTGGCCGGATCTCGAATTCCTGACCGTCCGCCTCCACCTCGCCTCATGGTCGACCTGGGACGTTGAAGAGACCGCCGCCATCGAAGCGCTCTTCCGCGCCCTCTGGAGCAAGACCATCGCGACATTCCCCGGCGACCCCGACGCCTCCAGCGTCTTGAACGCGATCGGCAACGCCGGGAGCAACCTCTCCCCGTACCTCCGGCAATGGACCACATCGCTGACGCGCCCGCCTGCGGCAGCCGCCCTCCTGGACCTGCTGCAACACTCGCCCCGGTCGCTCGGCGAAGCCGTGCAACGCACCGATTCCACTGCGCACGACCACGAGGCACAGATAGTCCGATGGGCGGTCGGCCCCGAGCTGAGAATCGCCGTCGCCGAGGCGTTCGCAATCGCCGAGGCCGAAGAGCTGCTACAGACCTTGACAGACATCGACGAGATACTCACTTGGTATCCCGTGACATGAGTTGAAACCTGAGACCAGTTTTCAGGGCGGCACCACGGAGGGGCCGCCAGATCCAATTGGATCTGGCGGCCCCTCCGTTCCACGCTTTCTGACTACAGCAGGTGGCGGGGGTGGGTTCGGTCGAGGAGTTCGCAGTGGGACAGGCGCCAGCCATGTTGGGTGGCGGTGAAAGAGAAGGTCATGGCGAGGTGGGTGCGGCCGTTGTCGACCATGGCGACGACCTCGGCGGTGGCGGGGGTCGGCAAGGTGGCTTTGCGGACGCGGACCTGGTTGAAGTGGCCGGGGACGCGGCGGCGGACGCGGGCGAAGGCGGCCCAGCCCTCGTCGGTGGCGAAGAGGCGGGCCTCGGACGCGGGCTTGCGGCCGGTGAGCACGTTCAGGAAGAAGCAGGAGTAGGAGACGGCTTGGCGCGGGTTCGGAGCGATCTCTTTGCGGCAGTTCACGGTTCCTCCAAGTCGACAGGTGGGTGTCGTTGGAAGGAAATCTAAAGGCGACTTTGAGTGAAGTCAACGACACCCAAAGTGATGACAGAGCTTGACCGGCGCGATTTTTGTCGGACCCGTACGACGAGGGTCACTTGTGGACACGCACGTAAACGACAGGCGCCCGTCAGTAAGCGAATCCGCCTGCGGAACCCTACAAAAATCGGAAACTTCGCTTCAGCGTGTCGCGCAAGCACTACCGCGGCACGCGAGCCACGATCAGGTCCCGGATTATCGCGTGGTCCACGCAGTGCTCGAAGTCCAGGTAGAGCGGCGCGTCCAGGACCTCCAGACCCGCGGCCTCCAGCATGTCGGCCATCTCGGACCGCTCGGTCGTGTACGTGTTCCACGACAATCCCATCGCCCCACCGGGCTTCAGCAGCCCGGCCCACACCGGGATCGCGGCCTCCAGCAGCTCCGTGGGCCGCCGCGAGAGCTCCCGCGTGTCACGCACCGCCGCGTGCTGCAACGGGACCGGCTCAAGCATCGTCCCGTGCATCTCGAACAGCGCGAACAGCCCGGACGTGTTCGACAGCAGCCGCAGGTCCCGCCCGCTCAGCGACGCCGACCGGAACACCAGATACGGCACCCCGCCGAGGACGCGCTCCCCGGCCCCCTCGACCGAGCCGTCCAGGGCCCCCAGCCCGAGCACGGCGATCTCGTTGGCCACCATCCGCGGCAACACCGGCCCCTCAGGCAGTTCACGCAGCCCATCAGAGGTCCGGGCCCGGAAATCCCGCCACATTGACCGCCCCGGACCCCAGGGAACTACAGGCGGCACATTCTTGTACCCAAACGGCTGCGCCGCTTCGGTAATGTCCGGACTTGCACCTACCGACCGGCCGACCGGTCGGTTTCATACCGAGGAGGGCTGACATGGGCACGCACATCGAAGTCGATCCCGAGGAGCTCGACGCCCACGCCGCCAACATCCTGACGCTCCACCAACGCTTCGACGCGGTCCTGTCCGCGATCGACACGGTCAGCCAGGACGACCAGGCGTACGGGATCATCTGCCAGTTCCTCCCTCCCATTCTCGAAGGCCGCCAGTCGGAGCAGCGCGAGCTCACCTCCATGGAGCAGGGCAACCTGGAGCGGCTCGCCCAGGCGCTCAAGGACACTGCGTCCAGCTACCGCGACGTGGACGACGCGGCGGCGGCCGACCTCGACCAGATCGAGGGCGAACTGTGACACGCCGAGAGGAAGCGCCATGAGCGATTTAGTAGCGACCGAGAGCGACGTCCCGCCGCAACCGGGCGAGTCGGTCGCGGGGGCCGGCATCGTCGAGTCGTACTCCGACCTCGCCATCGCGATCGACTCCGGATCGTGGGTGGACGCCTCCGTCGCCGGACTCGGCGCGGCCCTCGAAACCGTCGGCGCCGTCATCGACCCGATCGGGACGCTCGCGGCGGCCGGGGTCGGGTGGCTGATCGAGCACGTGGAGCCCCTCCAAGAGGCCCTCGACATGCTCGCGGGCAACCCGGACCTCGTTGAAGCCCACGCGATGACCTGGGACAACGTCGCCGACGAGTGCTTCGCCCTGTCGGAGGCGATGGAGGGGTTCGTCGACAACGACATCGAAGGCTGGGACGGCGACGCCGCCGACGCTTACCGCGACAAGGGAGACGCGAACGCCGACGCCATGGGCTGCATCGGCGGCACGGCCCTCTCCCTCGCCACGGCGACCCGCGGCGCGGGTCAGCTCGTGACGATGGTCCGCGAGTTCGTGCGGGACTTCGTCGCCGAGTGCATCGGCTCCCTCATCGCCTGGGCCGCCGAGGTCGCCTTCACCGTGGGCGTCGGCGCCGCCTGGGTGATCCCCAAGGCGGTCATCAAGATCACCGAATGGGTCGGCAAGATCTTCGGCTGGATCACCGGCCTCATCGACTCCATCTCCGCCCTCCGCGACCTGCTGTTCGGATGAGGGGCGACCGCATGAGCAGACTGATCCTCCGCGCCGCCGCCGTCTACGTCCTGATCGTCCTGACGGGCTTCCACACCCGCAGGCGGAAGAAGCCGCGCACTCACCACGACGGCACCAGCGTGTCCGGCGACCAGCAGAAGTCCCGGGACGTCGTCGAGGGCGCGAACGTCGACCAGGCCGACGCCCCCGCGACCACGCCTCGGCCGCCGAAGAAGACCAAGAAGCCGAAGCCGACGTTCAAGGCCAGCGAGAAGTCCATCAAGCACGCCTGGGACGACCACAAGAAGGGCAGCCAGTACGACAAGGACGGCAAGAACGAGAACCTCTGGCACGACGACAAGATGACCGAGCAGCGGCTCCGCGACATGATCGCCACGGTCCAGAACCCCGGGCCCGGGCAGGTGCAGGTGAACCCGCGCAACCCCACCGACCCGCGCGGCGGCAACTACCATGACTACAACACGCACGACTCCGAGAACCCGACGGGGCGCAACGGGCAGACCGGCATCCGCGTGGTGGTCGACGGCGACGGCAACATGCTGACCGCGTTCCCCTGGCCGCACAACGACGGCACATGATGGAGGACTCCGAATGACCACTGAGGACACCGCGATCCGGTATGACGTCCGCCGCGAGGACGAGTCCTGGGACCCTTCCTGGACCCCGTCCCTCACCCTCGGCGAGGATGGCGAGACCACCTCCTGGGAGGACCTGCCGGAATCGGAGTTCCTGGCGTTCCGCTTCCGCGTGAACGCCGTGCTCACCGTTGCGGGACAGGACTTCTCAACCACCTACATCCCGGTGCTGGACTTCGCCCTCGCCTGGTCTTGGGTGCCCCAGTCCCTCACCGGCGAGCCCCGGGCCGAGACCGCGATGACCGCCGAGGGACTCGTCTACCGCTTCGTCCGGCAGCAGGACCAGGTCCACGTCTCCTCGAACCTCCACCCCGGCACGGCCGCCGTCCCCCTCGGGGCGTTCACCGAGCTGGTCGACGACATGGTCACGAGGGCGTTCGGCCTGCTCTACGGCGCCCACCCGCAGTTGCGGGGCAACCGTTACCTCCTGGACGTGGGCCGCAGGATCGGCCGCGGGTAGGACCGACCTCGAACCCGCCGCCGAACTCGAAACCGAGGGCCCCGAAGGCCGCGTCCCGGTCCGGATCGGGAAACCGCCGTTCACCCCATAGGACGACAAAAAACCCGGCTTCCTCATTTGAGGAAACCGGGTTTTTCTACTTGTAGCGGGAGGCGGATTTGAACCACCGACCTCCAGGTTATGAGCCTGGCGAGCTACCGAGCTGCTCTATCCCGCGTCGGTATGTAAAGAGTACATCATCCCTGAAACCACCTGCCACAGCGGGTTCGGTGAGTGGGGTCACGCCGTGTTCACCTGGGGTTCCGGGCCCGGCCCCCGCGCGGGGGCCGGGCGCAGGCGCTAGAAGCCGAGGCGTTCGAGCATCTTGGGGTCCTTCTGCCAGTCCTTGGCGACGCGGACGTGGAGGTCCAGGTAGACGCGGCCGCCGATGAGCTGGGCGATGCCCTTGCGGGCCTTGGTGCCGACGCGCTTGAGGCGGTCGCCGCCCTTGCCGATGACGATGCCCTTCTGGGAGTCGCGCTCGACGTAGATCTCGGCCCAGATCTTCTTGCGGGGGCCGCCGTCGGAGTCCTCGTCCTCGACGTCCTCGATGACGACGGCGAGGGAGTGCGGCAGCTCGTCGCGGACGCCTTCGAGGGCCGCCTCGCGGATGAGCTCGGCCATCATGACCCGCTCGGGCTCCTCGGAGATCATGCCGTCCGGGTAGAGCTGCGGCGACTCCGGCAGGTGGCCGGAGAGGACGCCCACGAGCTCGTCGAGGTTGTCGCCGGTCTTCGCGGACACCGGGACGATGTCCGCGAACTCCCCGAGGGCCGCCACGTTCGTCAGGTGGCGGACCAGGGCGTCCTTGGAGACGAGGTCGATCTTGGTGACGACCGCGACGACCTTCGCGCCGAGCTTCGCGATCTCGCCGGTGATGAACTTGTCGCCGGGGCCGGGCTTCTCGTTGGCGGGCAGGCACAGGCCGATGACGTCGACCTCGGACCAGGTCTGGCGGACCAGGTCGTTCAGGCGCTCGCCGAGGAGTGTGCGGGGCCGGTGGAGGCCGGGCGTGTCCACGAGGATGAGCTGGGAGTCCGGGCGGTGCAGGATCGCGCGCACGACGTGCCGCGTGGTCTGCGGCCGGTTCGAGGTGATCGCGATCTTCTGGCCCATGATCGCGTTCGTGAGCGTGGACTTCCCGGCGTTCGGGCGGCCCACGAAGCAGGCGAACCCTGCACGGAACTCGTTGCTAGGCAAGACGGTTCACCTCTTTCCTGATGACCGAGTACCCGGCCACGTCGCTGCTGATCTCTTTCGCGGCCTTGAGGCCGTCCTCGTCCGACTCCGCGCCGAAGACCACGGCCGCCTCCAGCGACTCGGCCCCCGCCGCGAACGCCTGCGCGACCGCCGCCTGGAGCGCGGTCAGGCGCAGGGACGGCAGGTCGACCGCCGCCGAGGCGTAGGTGCGGCCGATGCCGTCGCGCACGGCCGCGCCGGTGGTCTGCGAGACGCGCCCCGCGGCCCCGCGGGCCAGCGTGACGAGTTTCGCGTCCTCGGCGTCGAGGTCGTCGACGTGCAGGTCAGACATTGAGTTCGTGCCTTTCGTCAGTGGAGGTCGAGGGCGCCGCGTCGTCGGCTTCGGGCAGCCGCGCGACGCGCACCGTCTCGATGCGGTTGCGCCGGCCCACGGTCCCCTCGGCGGTGAGCTCCAGGCCCGCGAGGCGAGCCCGGTCGCCCGCGAGCGGGACCTTCCCCAGCTCGGCGGCCAGGAGGCCCGCGACGGTGTCCACGTCGACCTCGGGCAGGTCGACGTCGAAGAGCTCGGCGAGGTCCTCGGGCGAGAACCTGGCCGTGACGCGCGCGGTGCGGTCGTCGAGCCAGGCCACGGGCGGGAGCTCCTGGTCGTACTCGTCGGTGATCTCGCCGACGATCTCCTCCAGGATGTCCTCGATGGTGACGAGCCCGGCGGTCCCGCCGTACTCGTCCACGACGCCCGCGATGTGGATGCGGGCGGTCTGCATCTCGCGCAGCAGGTCGTCCACGGGCTTGGAGTCCGGGACGATCGAGACGGCGCGCATGACCTCGCCCACGGGCGGGTTCGCGCCGTCGTCCAGGCGCACCAGGTCCTTGAGGTAGACGACGCCGCGCAGGTCGTCGAGGTCCTCCCCCACGACCGGGATGCGCGAGTAGCCGGAGCGGAGCGCGACCTGCTTGGCCTCGTCCGCGGGCGTCTCGGCGCTCACCCACACCATCGCGGTGCGCGGCACCATGACCTCGCGGACCACGGTGTCGCCCAAGGCGAACACGGACGCGATCATGTCGCGCTCGTCGTGGTCGACCGTGCCCTGCGCCTCCGCGGCGTCGACCATTTCGCGGATCTCGATCTCCGAGGTCGCGAACGGCCCCTCGCGGAAGCCCTTGCCGGGCGTGAGCGCGTTGCCGAGGAGGATGAGGACCTTCGCGAGCGGCCCGAGCGCGGTGCCGAGCATCGACACCGGGCCCGCGACCGCGAGCGCGACCGGGTAGGCGTGCTGGCGCCCGAGCGTGCGCGGGTTCACGCCGATGACGACGAAGGACACGACGGTCATGACGGCGGCGGAGATGCCGACCGCCGTCCACGAGTCGTGCCAGGTGTCGAACGCGATGACCGCGACGATCGCGATGGCCGCCGCCTCGCATGCGAGGCGCAGCAGGATCAGCAGGTTGAGGTACTTGGGGAGGTCCTCGGTGATCTTCACGAGCGACTCGGCGCCGCGGCGGCGCTCCCCGGCGAGTTCGGCCGCGCGGGCCGGGGAGACCGCGGTGAGGGCAGAGTCGACCATGGCGGCGGCCCCGGCGACGACGATGAGCGCGACGGCGGCTGCCAGCAGGGTGTACGGCATCGGGGCCTAACTCTCCGCCGAGGCCGTGCGTTTGGCGCGCCAGGAGTCGAGCAGCCGGTTCTGGAGGCCGAACATCTCCTTGGCCTGCTCCGGTTCGGCGTGGTCGTAGCCGAGGATGTGGAGCACGCCGTGGACGGAGAGCATGTGCATCTCGTCGGCGGTGGAGTGCCCGGCGTCCTTGGCCTGCGCTTCGGCGACCTCGGGCGAGAGCACGAGGTCGCCGAGGATCGGCGTGCCCGGCTCCGAGGAGTCGGGGCGGGCGGGCATCGCGTCGTCCATCGGGAACGACAGGACGTCGGTGGGCCCGGTGCCGCCCATCCAGCGCTTGTTCAGCTCCGTCATGTGCTCGATGTCGACGATGAGGACCGAGAGCTCGGCGAGCGGGTTGACGCCCATCTCCAGGAGCGCGAACTCGGCGACGGCGCGGATGCCCGACTCGTCGACTTCGCGCCCGGACTCATTGATGATCTCGATGCCCACGGTTCCCTCGTTGCCCTTTCCCGGCGGGCGCGCGATGGCTGTCCTTCGCGGCGTCCCACTTCTCGTAGGCGTTCACGATATCGCTGACGAGCTGGTGACGGACGACGTCTTCCGCCCGGAGCGTGGCGAAGTGCACGTCCTCGACGCCTTCGAGGATGTCGCGGACCACGCGCAGCCCGGACGTCGTGTTGTTCGGCAGGTCGACCTGGGTGATGTCGCCGGTGACGACGATCTTGGAGCCGAAGCCGAGGCGGGTGAGGAACATCTTCATCTGCTCGGGCGTGGTGTTCTGCGCCTCGTCGAGGATGATGAACGCGTCGTTGAGCGTGCGCCCGCGCATGAACGCGAGCGGCGCGACCTCGATCGTGCCGGACTCCATGAGCTTCGGGATCGAGCCCGGGTCGATCATGTCGTGCAGCGCGTCGTACAGCGGGCGCAGGTACGGGTCGATCTTCTCGAAGAGCGTCCCGGGCAGGAACCCGAGCCGCTCGCCGGCCTCGACCGCGGGGCGGGTGAGGATGATCCGGCTGATCTCCTTCGCCTGGAGCGCCGCCACGGCCTTCGCCATCGCGAGGTAGGTCTTGCCGGTGCCCGCGGGGCCGATGCCGAACACGATCGTGTTCTTGTCGATCGCCTCGACGTAGTGCTTCTGCCCGATGGTCTTGGGCCGGATCGCCTTGCCGCGCTTGGAGACGATGTTCTGCGTGAGCACGTCCACCGGGCGCTCGCCCGGCGCGGACTTCAGCATGTTCTCGGTGCGCCGGATGATGTCGGGATCGACGTTCTCGCCGTTCTCGATCAAGGCGAGCAGCTCCTTCACGAGTCGTTCGGCGGCCCGCGGCGCGCCGTTGATGCCGGTGAGGGTGATGGTGTCCCCGCGCACGTGCAGGTCGACGCCGGGGAAGCGGCGTTCGATGTAGCGCAGGTTCTCGTCGGCGCGACCCAGCAGGGCCATGAGCGCGCTCTGGTCGCCGACGGTGATCGTGGACGTGATCGTCGAAGAGTTGTTGCCGTTGTCAGAGCGGTCGGTCATAGGCTTCGCCGCGAGGGCTGTTCGCCACCTGCTTCCTCAAAAGAGACTTCGAGCGGCCCCTCGGGAGCCGCGCTTTCCATGCCCCAATGGTAGTTCCTGCCTGCGACAAGGGACAGCGGGTAAACGGGCCGCCGGTGTGATTTCATGCCGCGAGCAGCGGCTCGAACGATTTGCCGCCGAGCACGTGGAAGTGCACGTGGAAGATCGTCTGCCCGGCTTCGGCCCCGGTGTTCCCGAGGAGGTTCCACCCGGTTTCGGCGATGCCCTCCGACTCCGCGATCGCCGCGGTGGCCGCGAGGACCTCCCCGGCGAGCCCGGGGTCCGCGGCCGTGAGCTCGGCGATGTTCGCGTAGTGGGCCTTCGGGATGACCAGTACATGCGTGGGGGCTTTGGGGTGCAGGTCGCGGAACGCGAGGACCCGCTCGGTCTCCAGGACCTTGGTCGAGGGGATGTCCCCGGCGACGATCTTGCAGAAGATGCAGTCGGTGTCGGTCATCCGAGGATCTTATTACCAGCGGCCGAGGCGGGCCTGGAGCACCGCTAGGGCGGCGGGGCCCGCGGTGGAGGTGCGGAGGACGGTGTCGCCGAGGCGGACCGGGTCACCGAATTCAGAGAGGGCGGCGAGTTCGTCGGGAGTGATGGAGCCTTCGGGGCCGATGACGAGGGCGATCTCGCCGGTCGAGACGAGGTCGACTTTCGAGAGTGGCAGGGTCGCCTCCTCGTGGAGGACGAGGACCTGCGCGGCCGTGCGCAGGCGCTGCACGAGCTGCTTGGTGGTGTGCAGCTCGGCGACGTGCGCGAGGTGGGCGCGGCGGGCCTGCTTGGAGGCTTCGCGGGCCGTGGCGTCCCATTTGGCGCGGGCCTTGTCGCCGCGGGGGCCCTTCCACTGGACGATGGACCGCGATGCGGCCCATGGGATCACTTCGTCGACGCCGATCTCGGTGAGCATCTGCACGGCGCGCTCGCCGCGGTCGCCCTTGGGGAGGGCCTGGACGACGGTGAGCTTCGGGTCGGGGTCGGGGAGCGTGCGGTTGTCGAGGACGTCCAGGCGCAGGAGTCCGCGCTCGGCGTGGGCGACGCGCGCGGAGGCGACGCCGCCGGAGCCGTCGGCGAGGAGGAGGGTCTCGCCGGGCTGGAGGCGCTGCACGTCGGCGGCGTGGTGCCCTTCGGGGCCGTCGAGGACGTATTCGCCGGTGGCCGGGAGGGCGTCGACGAGGAAGACCGGATCGCTCACCGCACCAGCCTAACCCGAGGTCAGCGGGTGAAGTCGACGGCGCGTTCCCAGCGGAGGCGGCCGGTGATCTTCCGGTAGAGGGCCCGGTCGCCGATGCGGCCGAAGGAGTGGTCGAAGCGGCGGCGCGGGAGGTGGACCGGGACGAGGTCGACCCAGCCGTCCTTGTCGGCGGGCGGGTCCCAGCGGTTCGCGGGGGCGGCGACGCGCCATTCGGCCTCGCGCGGCTCCTGGGTGGTGCATTTGAGGACCCAGTAGCCGGAGCCGGAGTAGCCGATGACGAGGACGGGGCGCTCCTTGGAGCGGCGCGGCTCGTCCTCGAAGGGGACGTCGGCGAGCCAGCGCTCGCCGGTCTGCGGGCCGCCGGAGGGCGGGGCCGCGTCGAGCCGGGGGCCGCCCGCGGGGGCGGCGCGGCGGCGCAGGGCCACGACGAGGGCGACGAGGCCCGCGACGACGAGGAGGGCGATGAACGACAGGGTCGCGGGGTCGAGGCTGATCACGGGGCCGGAGTGTAGCGGAGCCCCGCTCCCCGCAAAGAAAGGCGGGGGCGGGGCTCGTCGGACTGGGGCCTACGCGTGGCCGTTGAAAGCATCGCGCATGCGGCTAAAAAAACCGGATCCGCCTTTGACTTCCTTGATCTCCTCGTCGCGGAGGCTCGCGAGCTTGCGGAGGAGCTCCTCCTGCTCTGCGTCGAGCTTGCCGGGGGTGCGGACGTCGAGTTCGACGTAGAGGTCGCCGCGGGCGCCGCCGCCGCGGAGCTTGGGGACGCCGTGGCCGCGGACCTTCTTGATGGTGCCGGGCTGGGTGCCGGAGGCGACCTCGACCTCGACGCGGTCGTCGAGGGTGTGGATGTTGAGCTTGGTGCCGAGCGCGGCCTGCGTCATGGGGACGCGGACGCGGCAGCGCAGGTCGGAGCCCTCGCGGGTGAAGACCTCGTGGGGCTTCTCGTGGACCTCGACGTACAGGTCGCCGGCGGGTCCGCCGCCGGGGCCGACCTCGCCTTCGCCGGAGAGGCGGATGCGCATGCCGTCCTCGACGCCCGCGGGGACCTTGACGGTGATGCGGCGGCGCGAGCGCACGCGGCCTTCGCCGCCGCACTTGCGGCACGGGTCGGTGATGATCGTGCCGTAGCCGGAGCAGGCCGAGCAGGGGCGGGCGGTGCGGACCTGGCCGAGGATCGTGCGCTGCACGACCTGGACCTCGCCGGAGCCGCCGCAGGTGGTGCAGGTCTGCGGTTCGCTGGTGCCCTCGGTGCAGGAGCCGTCGCAGGAGTCGCAGAGGATCGCCGTGTCGACGGTGAGCGTGGACTCGGTGCCGAACGCGACCTCTTCGAGGTCGAGGTCGAGGCGGAGGAGGGCGTCGTTGCCGGGCCGGGTGCGCGAGCGCGGGCCGCGGCGGCCGAAGCCGCCCATGGAGCCGCCGAAGAAGGCGTCCATGATGTCCTCGAAGCCCATGAACGGGGCCCCGGAGCCTCCGGCGGCGCCGCGCGCGTACGGGTCGCCGCCCGCGTCGACGACCGCCCGCTTCTGGGGGTCCATGAGGACCTCGAAGGCGGCGTTGATCTCCTGGAGGCGCTCCTGCGCGTCGGGTTCGTCGCTGACGTCGGGGTGGTACTTGCGCGCCAGCTTCCGGTACGCCTTCTTCAGTTCGTCCTCGGTGGCGTTGCGTTCGACGCCGAGAATGCCGTAGTAGTCCTTAGCCACGTGCGCTCTGTCCTGTCAGCGGTTCTGTTCCAAAATCTCGGAGACGTACCGGGCGACGGCGCGGACGGCCGCGATCGTGCCCGGGTAGTCCATGCGCGTCGGCCCGAGCACGCCCATGTGCCCGACGACGGAGCCGGGGCCGTACCCGGCGGTGACGACGGTGGCCTCCCGGAAGTCGGCGACCTCGTTCTCGTCGCCGATGCGGACCGTCAGCAGCGCGTTGGAGTCGGCGCGGCCGAGCAGCTGCATGAGCACGACCTCCTCCTCCAGCGCTTCGAGGATCGGCCGCAGCGACCCGGCGAAGAAGTTCCCGTTGCGGGTGAGGTTCGCGGCGCCCGCGACGGCGACGCGCTCCTCGGTGCGGGCGACGACGGAGTCGAGGAGGACGCGGGCCAGCGCGGAGGCGGTGGCGCGCAGTTCGGGGCGGGCGAGGCCGGCGAGTCCGGCGATGATGCGGGGGGCGTCGGCGAGGGCCTTGCCCTGGAGCTGCTCGTTGACGAGGCGGCGGAGGTCGAGGACGTCGTCCTCGGTGAGCTCGGAGGGGACCTCGACGTAGCGCTGCTCGACGCGTCCGGTGTCGGTGATCATGACGAGCATGAGCCGGGTGGGGGTGAGGGACACGAGTTCGAGGTGGCGCACGGAGGAGCGGTTGAGGCTCGGGTACTGGACGACCGCGACCTGGTGGGTGAGCTGGGCGAGGAGGCGCACGGTGCGGGTGACGACGTCGTCGAGGTCGATGGCCTCGGCGAGGAAGCGGTGGACGGCGCGGCGCTCGGCGGCGGAGAGGGGCTTGATCTTGCCGAGGCGGTCGACGAAGAGGCGGTAGCCCTTGGCGGTGGGGATGCGGCCCGCGGAGGTGTGGGGCTGCTGGATGTACCCGGCCTCTTCGAGGTAGGCCATGTCGTTGCGGACGGTGGCGGCGGAGACGCCGAGGGCGTGGCGCTGGGAGACGGCCTTGGAGCCGACGGGCTCCTGGGTGGCGACGTAGTCCTCGACGATGGCGCGCAGCACTTCGAGCTTGCGGTCGTCCATCGCCACGTCCCCTCGGTCTCGGTGCCTCTTCGGTCCGGCAGGCGGAGCCGAAGCTCAGTCTGCCGGACTCAAGTTTGGCACTCCCTGTCCAGGAGTGCCAGTGTACGTGTGGGGTCAGACGCCCGGGATGATGAGCGCGCCGTCGTCGGCGACGGTCACGCCGCTGTCGCCGAAGTCGGCGGCGAGCTCGTTGAGGTCGTCGAAGGCGCCGTTGTCCTCGTCCATGGTCGGGTAGCCGTCGCCGTTCATGCGGCTGGCCTGGGCCTTGGCGGCGACGATGGTGCCGTCCTCGCGGATGGTGACCGAGAGGATCGCGGAGCGGCCGAGGGCGCCGTCCATGCTGAAGAGGTTCTGGCCGCCGCCGAAGTTCCCGAGGGAGTAGGCGATGAGCTTGCCGTTGTAGACCTCCATGCCGCGGAGCACGTGGGGGCCGTGGCCGAAGACGAGGTCGGCGCCGGAGTCGACGCAGGTGTGGGCGAAGGCGCGGGTGTCGCCGCGGTCCTCGCCGAGGTAGTTCTCGACGCCTTCGGGGACGTGGCGGTAGTCGGTGCCCTCGGCGCCGAGGTGGGCGGTGGCGATGACGATGTCGGCCTGCTCCTTGGCGGCGGAGACGAGGGCGGCGACGGCGTCGAGGTCGCGGTTGTCGGTGTAGAAGGTGTAGGGCGCGAAGCCGACGAGGCCGACGGTGAGGCCGGACTCGGTCTCGACGAGGGCGACCTCGTCCTTGATGCCGCAGATCTCCATGCCGGCGGCGCGGACGGCGTCCTGGGTCTCGGTGGCGCCGTCGGGTCCGGCGTCCCAGCCGTGGTTATTGGCCTGGTTGAGGACGTGGAAGCCGGCGTCGGCGAAGACCTGGGCGTACTCGGCGGGGAGGCGGAAGTAGGTGCACTGGCCGCCGCCGCACTTGTCGAACTCCAGGGTGGAGAGGGCGCCTTCGAGGTTGGCGACGATGACGTCCCCGGCGAGGTTGTCGCGCACGCCGTCGAAGAAGCTGGCGCCCTCGTCGGAGGCCATCTGGTTGGGGTAGGAGCCGGGCATGGTGTCGCCGACGTGGGTGATGGTGATCTCGCGGGGCGGTTCGGGCGAGGGGGACTCGGAGGGGGTCTCCTCGGCGGCGCCGGCGCCGCCGTCGTCCGCCGGGAGCGGCTCCTCCTCGGAGCACGCGGCGAGCGCGAGTCCGGCGAAGGAGGCGGCGAGGACGCCGCGGCGGGTGGCGGCGGGGGATGGCGTGTGCATGGGTGCTCGGGCTCCGGTGTCGAGGATTCAGGGGTCGGGGCCTGGGGGTTCCGTCCGGTGTTCGGGGACGGGACCGGGTGCCGGGGGTCGGCGCGGCCCGCGCCGGCGTCGTCGGCTGGGGACCGGCGCGCCGCGACGGCCAACGTGAAGGAGGCTCGTCCGTGACGGGCTCAAATCTACGGGGCGCCCGCTCGGGCGTCGTCAGCCGGTGAGGTCTCTCACCACGGCGTCGGCTAGGAGGCGACCGCGGAGCGTGAGCACGAGCCGGTCGTCCGCGATGTCGGCGAGTCCTTCGGCCGCAACGCGTTCGGCGGCGGCGCGGCCGTCGGGGCGCAGTTCGGCGAGCGGGAGGCCGCTGGCGAGGCGGGTGAGCAGGAGCACCCGCTCCAGGTGGCGGTCGTCGTCGGTGAGGGTTTCGTGGCCCGCGACGGGCAGGCCCTCGGCGAGGGCGGTGCCGTACGTGGAGGGGTGCTTGTGGTTCCACCAGCGCACGCCCGGCAGGTACGAGTGGGCGCCGGGCCCGGCGCCCCACCAGTGGCCGCCCTCCCAGTACAGGAGGTTGTGTCGGCACCTGGCGGTATCGTTCTTGGCCCAGTTCGAGACCTCGTACCAGGAGAACCCGGCCGCGGAGAGGGCGGCTTCCGCAGCGAGGTAGCGGTCGGCGGCGACGTCGTCGGAGGGCTGCGGCACGCGTCCGGAGCGGATGCGGCGGGCCAGCGCGGTGCCGTCCTCGACGATGAGGGCGTACGCGGAGACGTGGTCGACGCCGGTGTCGACGGCGGCGGCGAGGCTGTTCGCGAAGTCGGCGGCGCTCTCGCCTGGGGTGCCGTAGATCAGGTCGAGGCTGACGTGCTCGAAGCCCGCCTTGTGGGCGTGGGCGACGGCGTCGAGGGCCTTCTGCGGGGAGTGCTCGCGGTCGAGGACCTTGAGGACGTGGGAGGCGGTGGACTGCATGCCGACCGAGAGGCGGGTGAAGCCGCCGTCGTGGAGTTCGGCGAGGTAGTCGGCGTCGATGGACTCGGGGTTGGCCTCGGTGGTGGCCTCGTAGCCGTCGGCGAGCCCGAACTCGCGGTCGATCTCGGCGAGGATCGAGGCGAGGTCAGCGGCGCTCAGGAGCGTGGGGGTGCCGCCGCCGAAGAAGACGGTGTCGACCTTCGGGCGGTCCTCGAAGCGCGCGGCGGCGGAGCGGATCTCGCTGCGGACGATGGCCGCGTAGGTGTCGCGGGAGACGCCCGCGCCCAGTTCGGAGGCGGTGTAGGTGTTGAAGTCGCAGTAGCCGCAGCGCGAGACGCAGAAGGGCACGTGGACGTAGAACCCGAACCCGTCCCTCCCCGTGTCGGGGTGGGCGGCGGCCGCGGCGATGTCGGTTGCGGGACTGGTGGACACCCTGTCTACGGTACTGGTGTGAACGGCAACGACGCTCTCATCAAGTACCGCGCGGAACTGAACGTGGCCTCGATTACCCTCGACGCCCCGCAGCGGCGCAATGCGCTCTCGACCCGCATGATCGGCGGGCTGCGCGATTCCCTCGCCCGGGCGGTCGCGGACCCGGCGGTCCGCGTGGTCGTGATCGACCACACGGGGCCCGTGTTCTGCGCGGGCGCCGACCTGAAGGAGTCCGCGGCGGCGACGGGCCTGGAGGACCTCCCGGCCGCGCACCTCGCGGAGCTGCTCGCGGACATGTGCGAGGCCCCGAAGCCGGTCGTCGTGGACGCCCGCGGCGGCGCGAAGGGCGGGGGCCTGGGGCTGCTCGCCGCGGCCGACATCGCGCTGGTCGAGGAGGGCTCGCCGATGTCGTTCAGCGAGGTCAGGCTGGGCGTGGTCCCGGCGGTGATCGCGCCGGTCGTGGGGCACAAAATCGGCCCGGGGCTGATGCGGCGGCTGTTCCTCACCGGGGAGCCGTTCGACGCGCCGCAGGCCGAGCGGTGGGGGCTCATCGCCGAGGCGGTCGCCCAGGGCGGGTCGGACGAGCGGCGGGCCGCGGTGGTGGCGAGCCTCACTGCGGGCGGGCCGTCGGCGCAGGCCGGGATCAAGAGGCTCACGGGCGCAGTCGATCTGCGGGAGCAGCTGCGTGCGGCCGCGGCACTGACGGCCGAGTACTTCTTCGCCGAAGAGGGGCGAGAAGGGGTCCGTTCGTTCATTGAGAAGCGGCCCGCTTCTTGGGTAGGCTTACCAGCCGCCGACCGACCTGATCGGAGTCACCTGTGCGCGCTTTCGTGGCCCTGACCTCACTGCTCCTCGTGCTCGTCCTCGCGGGCTGCACCGAGGACGCGCGGGACGCCCTGCGCCCCACCCCGACCGGCTGCTACTTCACCGCGGGCGCCGATTCGACGCACCTGACGGCCGAGCAGGCGTCGAACGCGGCGACGATCGCGGCCGTGGGCCTGCGCGACGGCATGGACGAGCGGGCCGTGGCCGTGGCGATCACCACGGCGTTCCAGGAGTCGGAGCTCCTCAACGTCAACTACGGGCACGACGACTCGCTGGGCCTGTTCCAGCAGCGCCCGAGCATGGGCTGGGGCTCCGAGGAGGAGCTCATGGACCCCGTCTACGCCTCGTTCAAGTTCTACGAGAAGCTCGACCGCACCGACGGCTGGCAGGACATGACGCTCGCGCAGGCCGCGCAGGCGGTCCAGGTCAGCGCCTACCCCGAGCTGTACGAGAAGTGGGAGGACGAGGCCACCGTCATCGCGGCCGTGTTCGCGGGCGGCGAGGAGTCCGGCATCGGGTGCGTCAAGGGCAACACCGGGGAC
This sequence comes from Glycomyces sp. NPDC047010, assembly GCF_040644205.1. Classification (NCBI taxonomy): domain Bacteria; kingdom Bacillati; phylum Actinomycetota; class Actinomycetes; order Glycomycetales; family Glycomycetaceae; genus Glycomyces; species Glycomyces sp. NPDC047010. Next base: position 542,866 of record NZ_JBEYVY010000003.1, read on the forward strand.
GTCGCGGGCGACCCGGCGTCCCTCGCGGAGGCGTACGCGTACCAGTGGGGCGCCGAGGTCTCGGAGTCCGGCGACGCGACCGTCGTCATCGACCCCGACGACGCGGCCGGCGGCTGGAACCGGGCCGCGTGGGCCGTCGCCCGCGCCTACGACCACGGGATCGCGAGCGTCGCGTACGGCGGGAAGCTCTGGGCCGCAGGCGAGGACGCCTGGACCGAGCCGAACGCCGAAGCGGACGGCGAGGCCGCCGTGGAGATCGCGAACGACAGCCACTCGGCGGTCATCATCACCTTCGCCGCCGCGTAGGTGGGGCAGAGTTCGGCCCCGGTTCACCGGCCCTTCGGGCGGACGTTCCGGGCAATCCACGCGCGCTTGCTGGGCTGTGGGGGACCGCAAACCCGCTCAACTCCCCCCGAAGCGAGGCAATGACATGCGCATGTCGCGCCGCATCCTGCTCGCGTCCTCCGGCGCCGCCGCCGCAACCGCGGTCCCCGCCGCCGCGTGGGCCGAGACGAAGATCCACCCCGTCCTCCGCACCGACCCCTTCACCCTCGGCGTCGCCTCGGGCGACCCCGAGCCCGACGGCGTGGTCCTGTGGACCCGCCTGGCCGTGGACCCGCTCGCCGAGGACGGCATGGGCGGCATGCCCGCCGGGGTCTTCGACGTCAAGTGGGAGGTCGCCAAGGACGAGCGCTTCCGCCACCGCGTCGCCTCCGGGCGCGTCGAGACCGCCGCCGAGGTCGGCCACAGCGTCCACGTCGAGGTCGACGGCCTCGAACCGGCCCGCGAGTACTACTACCGCTTCTCGACCGGCCGCTGGAAGTCCCCGGTCGGGCGGACCCTCACCGCGCCCTCGCGCCGGTCCATGCCGGGCGAGCTGCGCATGTCGTTCGCGTCCTGCTCGCAGTACGAGCACGGCTACTTCACCGCCTACCGGCACATGGCCGAGTCGCACCCGGACCTGATCCTGCACCTCGGCGACTACCAGTACGAGTACAAGGCGGGCGTGTACCTCTCCCCCGACGGGAACGTCCGCGACCACGAAGGGCCCGAGACGGTCACGCTCGCGACCTACCGCCAGCGCCACGCCCAGTACAAGGCCGACCCGGACCTCCAGGCCGCCCACCTCGTGGCGCCGTGGCTGGTGATCTGGGACGACCACGAGACCGAGAACAACTGGGCCGACGAGGTCCCCGAGATCGGCTCGGACACCCCGGACACCGCGGACTTCCTGGTCCGGCGGGCCGCCGCGTTCCAGGCGTACTGGGAGAACATGCCGCTGCGCCGCACCTCCGTGCCCGACGGCATCGACATGCAGCTGTACCGGCGGGTCCGGTGGGGCAGGCTCGCGAACTTCCACATGCTCGACACCCGCCAGTACCGCGACGACCAGGCGTGCGGCGACGGCACCCAGAGCAACTGCGCCGACGCGTGGGACGAGTCGCGCACCATCACCGGTGCGGCCCAGGAGGAGTGGCTGATCGACGGGTTCCACGAGTCGACGGCCCGCTGGGACGTCATCGGCCAGCAGGTGTTCTTCACGCAGCGCGACAGCAGCGCCGCCGCCGACGTGCTGCGCACCAGCATGGACGGGTGGGACGGGTACGCCGCGTCGCGCCAGCGGATCATCGACGGCTGGGTCGAGGCCGAGGTGCGCAACCCGGTGGTGCTCACCGGCGACGTGCACACGCACTGGGCCGGGGAGATCCTCCCGGACTTCCCTGACGCGCAGGGCGACTCGGTCGGCGTGGAGCTGGTCGCCACGTCGGTCACCTCGGGCGGGAACGGCGCCGACTCGGTGCCGGAGGACAACTCGGCGCTGGTCATCAACCCGCACATCAAGTTCCGCAACGCCCAGCGCGGCTATGTGGAGACCGTGATCACGCCCGACCGGATGGACGTGAACTTCCAGGTCGTCCCGCAGGTCACGGTCCAGGACGCGCCGGTGTACACGCGCCGGTCCTACACGATCGAGGACCGGGACCGCTCGCTGCACCAGACGTACGACCGGCCGGTCGACCCGTCGGTCATGTCGCGCAACACGGGCCCGTTCGCGGACTCCGACGAGAACGCCGACGACTACCTGAACTAGTTCCCCCCGCAAAGGGAGGGCGCCCCCGCGGGCGCCCTCCCGCCCGGCGGCCCCGGTGCGCCGCAACGCCTCTCGGAGGCCCGTTTCGGACGGGCGTGCGGGGCGGAACGGCGGACACCGGCGGTTGCCGCGTGCGGCTACAGTGAGCAGTAATTGCACACCCTTCTCTATGCCCGGAGCAGCGACTATGACGTATCCGCCGCAATCGCCCGAACCGAATCAGTACGGCGCGGCCCCCGGCCCCGGAGCCCCCGGACCGCAGCCCGGCGGCCCGGATCTCCTCACCGAGTGGGGCGCCAAGGCGCACCCGGGCCGGCCCCCGAAGTTCAACCAGCTGACGCAGGTGCTGTGGGGGTACGTGGCCCTGTCGGTGCTCATGGTGCCGCTGGCGATCCTCGCGATGGCGACCGCGCCGTGGTGGGCCCCCACCGGATTCCTCGTGGCCTCGGCCATCGTCGGCGTGATCTTCCACGGCGGCGTGGCGGGCACGATCGCGTGGTTCATCACCAAGGGCAAGCTCGGCGTCTTCGGCGCGCAGGACCCGCGCATCGGCCTGTACATCGGCTACGGCCTGCTCGGCCTGTTCTCCCTCGGCGGCCTGTGGGTCGGCTGGGGCTGGATCGCGGCCGTCGGCGCGCTGGTCTCGATCGCCCGCCTCGGCGCCGTCGGCTTCAGCTTCTACCTGCTGACCCAGCCCGAGGTCGAGCACTACCTGCGGGCGCAGCCGGGCAACCAGCCGAAGCCCCCGGTCGTCCCGCCGGGCGGCTACCAGCAGCAGCCCGGGGCGCAGGGCTACCCGCAGCAGCCCCCGGCCCAGGGGTACCCCCAGCAGCCCGGCCAGCAGCCGCCCGCCCCGGGCTACCCGCAGCAGCAGCCCCCGGCGCCGGGCCAGGTCCCGCCGCCGCCGGGCTACCCGCAGCAGTAGGGCATTGAGACGCCAAGGGGCGGAACCGGATCGGTTCCGCCCCTTCTTCGTGCCCGGGCCGTGCCGAGGGGGCGGCGAAAAAATTTAGGCAATCGGTTGCACCCAGACCCTTGACCGCATGAAAGCCCTTGCCTTAGATTCATTCAAATGCCTCAATATTTCCCTCACGAGAGGTCACGCGCATGCGACGCACAGCCAGACTACGGATCGGAGCGGCCCTGGCCGCGGCGGCGGTGGTGATCGCCGGAACCGCCATGTCGATGACGATGGCGGCGGCGGACACCGCCGACGAGCCGTCGTTCTCCGCCCAGGCCCTCGGCACCAACCTCAGCCTCGGCGCAGGCGCCGACGGCAGCAGCAAGGCCAGCGGCACCAGCTACGGCAACGTCATCGACGGCAACGCGAGCACCTACTGGTCCCCCAGCGGGTCCACCGGCCGCATCTCCGTCAAGTGGGGCTCGGCCGTCAGCGTCTCCACCGTCGTCATCACCTCCGCCTCCGGCGGCGGCACCATCGGCAACTGGCAGGTCGTCAACAACGACAACGGGGCCGTGCTGGCCTCCGGCACCGGCGCGGGCACCATCACCTTCGCCGCCACGTCCCTCAAGAAGATCAACTTCGTCATCTCCAGCGCCACCGGCACGCCCCGGATCGCGGAGTTCGCGACCTACTCCGGCACGCCGGACGGCGAACCGACCGAGGAGCCCACGACCCCGGGCGACCCCGGCACGACCACGCCCCCGCCGACCTCGGACGCGCTCTACGCGTCCCCCAACGGCAGCGCCAGCGCCCCCGGCACTCTGGCGAGCCCGACGACGATCGCCTCGGCGGTCGACCGCATCGCCTCCGGCGGCACCATCTACCTGCGCGGCGGCACCTACAACCTGTCGAGCACCCTGGCGATCCCGCCGGGCAAGGACGGGTCCTCGGGCAACCGCACCGAGCTGTTCGCCTACCCCGGCGAGTCCCCCGTGCTCAACTTCTCGGCGCAGGCCGAGGCCGACGCCAACCGCGGCATCGCCATGGGCGGCGACTGGTGGCACTTCAAGGGCTTCGCCGTCGAGCACGCCGGCGACAACGGGATCCTCCTGGGCGGCAGCAACAACATCATCGAGCGGGTGGTGACCAGGCACAACGCCGACACGGGCCTCCAGATCGCCCGGTACACCGCGGGCGCGCCCTCCAGCGAGTGGCCCGCGAACAACCTCATCCTCTCGTCCGAGTCGCACGACAACGTCGACTCCGACGGCGAGGACGCGGACGGCTTCGCCGCGAAGCTCACCTCCGGCTCCGGGAACGTCTTCCGGTTCTGCGTGTCCCACAACAACATCGACGACGGCTGGGACCTGTACACCAAGCCGGACACCGGCGCCATCGGCCCGGTGACCATCGAGGACTCCCTCGCGTACGACAACGGGACGCTCTCGAACGGCGGGCAGGCCGGCAACGGCGACCGCAACGGCTACAAGCTCGGCGGCGAGGACATCGCGGTGAACCACACGGTCGTGCGGTCCATCGCGTTCGAGAACGGCAAGCACGGGTTCACGTACAACTCGAACCCCGGCTCGATGACGATCTCGAACAACCTGAGCGTCCGCAACACCGAGCGCAACTTCAACTTCGACGCGGGCACCTCGGTGTTCCGCGGCAACACCTCGTGCGACAGCGGCTCCAACGACCGCATCGTCGGCAACTCCGACTCGTCGAACCAGTGGGACACCGGCTCCAACGGCTCCCGCTGCTCGGCCTACGGCGGCTCCCTCGCCTGGAGCTTCAACTCCGGGGGCACCCTCGTGGTGACCATCGGCGGCGCCGTGGTCGATCTATAGGCCCGGCACAGTGAGAGGCGGCCGCCCCCCGGCACAGGGGGCGGCCGCCTCGTTGTTCTCGCTCTAGTCCTCGTCGGTGCGCAGGGCGGCGATGAACGCCTCCTGGGGGACCTCGACGCGGCCGATGTTCTTCATCCGCTTCTTGCCCTCCTTCTGCTTCTCCAGGAGCTTGCGCTTGCGGGAGATGTCGCCGCCGTAGCACTTGGCGAGCACGTCCTTGCGCAGCGCGCGGATCGTCTCGCGGGCGATGATCCGCGACCCGATCGCCGCCTGGATCGGCACCTCGAACTGCTGGCGCGGGATGAGCTTCTTGAGGCGCTCCGAGAGGCGCACCCCGTAGGAGTACGCCTGGTCCTGGTGGACGATCGCGGCGAACGCGTCGACCTTCTCGCCCTGGAGCAGGATGTCGACCTTCACGAGGTTGGACTCCTGCGAGCCGTCGATGTCGTAGTCGAGCGACGCGTAGCCCTTGGTGCGGGACTTCAACTGGTCGAAGAAGTCGAAGACGATCTCCGCGAGCGGCAGCGTGTACCGGATCTCGACCCGGTCGGTCGAGAGGTAGTCCATGCCGATCTGCACGCCGCGCTTCGTCTGGCAGAGCTCCATGACCTGCCCGATGTACTCCTTCGGGGTCAGGATGGTGGCCTTGGCGACCGGCTCGGTGATCGAGTAGATCTTGCCCTCGGGGAACTCCGAGGGGTTCGTGACCTCGACTTCCTCGCCGTCCTCCTTGACGACCTGGTAGACCACGTTCGGGGCGGTCGAGATCAGGTCGAGGTTGAACTCGCGCTCCAGGCGCTCCTGGATGATCTCCAGGTGCAGCAGGCCCAGGAAGCCCACGCGGAACCCGAAGCCGAGCGCCGCCGACGTCTCGGGCTCGTACTGGAGCGCGGCGTCGTTGAGCTGGAGCTTGTCGAGGGCCTCGCGGAGGTTCCCGTAGTCGGAGCCGTCGATCGGGTACAGCCCGGAGTAGACCATCGGCTTGGCCTCGGTGTAGCCGGGCAGGGCCTCGGCCGCCGGGTTCTTGTTGAGCGTGACGGTGTCGCCGACCTTGGACTGGCGCACGTCCTTCACGCCGGTGATCAGGTACCCGACCTCGCCGACGCTCAGGGCCTTCGAGACGACCGGCTCGGGGCTGATGACGCCGATCTCCAGCAGCTCGTGGTCGGCGCGGGTCGACATCATGCGGATGCGGTCGCGGGCGTTGAGCCTGCCGTCCACCACCCGGATGTACGTGACGACGCCGCGGTACACGTCGTAGACCGAGTCGAAGATCATCGCCCGCGCGGGCGCGTCCGGGTCGCCCACGGGCGCCGGGACCTGCGCGACGACCGCGTCCAGCAGCTCGGCCACGCCGACGCCGGTCTTGCCGGAGACCCGCAGGACCTCCTCGGGCTCGCACCCGATGAGGTGCGCGATCTCCTCGGCGTACCGGTCCGGGTCGGCCGAGGGGAGGTCGATCTTGTTGAGCACCGGGATGATCGTCATGTCGTTGTTCATCGCCAGGTACAGGTTCGCGAGCGTCTGCGCCTCGATGCCCTGCGCGGCGTCGACCAGCAGGATCGCGCCCTCGCAGGCGGCGAGCGACCGCGACACCTCGTACGTGAAGTCCACGTGCCCGGGGGTGTCGATCATGTTGAGGACGAAGCCCTGCCCCTCGGCCGCGCCGGAGCGGACCGTCCAGGGCATGCGCACGGCCTGGGACTTCACGGTGATGCCGCGCTCGCGCTCGATGTCCATCCGGTCGAGGTACTGCGCGCGCATCTGGCGGGCGTCGACGACCTCGGTGATCTGCAGCATGCGGTCGGCCAGGGTGGACTTCCCGTGGTCGATGTGCGCGATGATGCAGAAGTTCCGGATCGACTCCGGCGCGGTCGAACCTGGCGCGTTGGTCACGTTGACCTTCCCTCTCGGCTGCACGGACTGTGGCGCGCAAGCGTCGCCACTCCCCCGCCGTCGGGCCGTTCATGGTCACGGTCCGGTCGTGTAAGGGGCGGGCTTGACAATTCTGCCTTACCGGCCCCGGTGCCCCCGCACACCCAGCGCGAAAGGCCGTCCCCGCCACGTCGCGGGAACGGCCTCCGGTCTCCTGGTGGTCGGGTGCGGGTCAGGCGGCGACCGCCGCGGCCTCCCGCTCGGGGACCTCGACGGCCCTGACGCGGCTGCGCACGGCCCCGATCGTGAAGATCACCACTCCGGCGGCGAGCCACGCGGCGAGGACCCACACGGCGGTCTGCGCCCCGGCCCCGTCGAAGTACGCGGTCGAGCGCAGCAGCGTCGCGCCCGCGCCCGGCGGCAGGTACTGGCCGACCTCGCCCCACGGGGCGGGCAGCAGCTCCGGCGCGCTGGTCAGGCCCGAGATCGGGTTGCCCACGAGCATCACGACGACCGCGCCCACGGCGATCCCGGCCGTCCCCAGGAGCTTGCGCAGCCCGAGGATGAACCAGCCCGTCGCGGCCGCCGCGAGGCTGATCGCGGCGGCGATCGTCAGGTAGTCGCCCTCGATGGACTCCAGGACGTACAGCAGGATCGCGGCCACGCCCGCGCCGATCGCGAGCGGCCCGAGGACCGCGGCGGCGGCCTGGCGGCCCGAGCCGCGCACGGCGGAGCCGATGAGCGCGGCGATGATGATGCCGCCCGCGGCGAGCGGCAGGCCCGAGGCGGCCAGTCCGGCGCCGTTCGGGTCGTCGGCGGGGAGCGCGACCAGGTCCTCGACGGTGACCTGCACGATCTGGCCGCTCGCCTGGCCCATCTGGGCGGCGATCTGGTCGGCGATGCCGGTGACGAGCCGCGCGACCGTGGGTGAGGCGGCCGAGGCGGTGTAGGCGGTGACCCCGTCGGGGCCGATCTGGAGGGCCGCGTAGACCTCGCGGTCCTCGATGAGCTGGGCGGCCTCGTCGGCGTCGGCCGCGGCGGTGACGTCGAACCCGTCGGGCTCGGCCTGGTCGAGCTGGTCCTGGACCTGCACGGCCGCCTCGGCGGGGCCGACGACGGCGATCGGGACCTCGTTCGGGCCCATGCCCGCGGAGGGCCAGGCGAAGGCGAGGGTGACGGCGCCGACGATCAGGGCGAGACCGGCGCTGAGTCCGATCACGCGTCCGATCGAGGTGCGCTCGGGGGCGGTTTCCATGATGGTTTCCTCTCGTAAGATACTGTCCGTATCTTGCTTTCCTCAAGCTAACATAAGAAACCATCGGTATCTAGGGGGGTCGGGTTGGAGCGCAAGGGAGCGTCCAGGCGTCGCGGCGAGGAACTGGAGCAGGCGATCCTCGACGCCGCGTTCGACGAGTTCCGCGACGCGGGCTACGCCGGGTTCACCATGGAGGGCGTCGCGAAGCGGGCCGGGACCAGCAAGCCCGTCGTGTACCGGCGCTGGCCGAGCCGGGTCCACATCCTCATGGCGTGCATCGCGAGCCGCCTCCCGCAGGCGGAGACCGTCCCGGACACCGGGTCGATCCGCGGCGACATCGTCGCGCTGGTCACGGTCGCGCACCGGCGCATGCGCCTGGTCGGCCAGACCGCGATGCTCGGCATGCTCACCGACGTCAGCACCGACCCCGAGGTCCGCAAGATCCTGGTCGGGTCCCTGGTGAGCGAGCTCGCGAACCTCCTGGACCGGGCCGTGTACAAGCGCGCGATCGCGCGGGGCGAGCTTGCCGAGGAGCACCTCACCGAGCGCCTGCGCAGGCTCCCGATCGACTTGGTGCGCAACGAGTTCATCATCTACGGGACCGTGCCGCGGGAGGCGATCGAGAGCATCGTCGACGAGGTGGTCCTCCCCGCCCTGCGGGCGCGCGGCGCCCAAGTCTGACCCCGCGGGGGTAATGTGCGCGACAGCCCGGGGCCTTGGCTCGGCCGACGCCCGCGACCTGGTGTAACCTGGCTCGCGGTCATGCTCCCAGGGCGTGCGTGTTGCTCGGGTCCTGGTAACGTTGACAGGCGCTCCGGAGTGCCCTCTGCCTCCGACGCGATCAATTAAGGAACCCAAGCAATCACGAAACTGAGGCTTCACGCGTGGCGAACATCAAGTCCAAGGAAAAGCGCATTCTCACGAACGAGAAGCGCCGCATCCGCAACAAGTCTGTGAAGTCGTCGCTCAAGACGTCCGTCCGGAAGTTCCGTGAGGCGTCTGCCACCGGCGACGTCGCTGCCGCAGAGACCCACTTCCGCGCCGCGAGCCGCGAGCTCGACAAGGCCGCGACCAAGGGCGTCATCCACAAGAACCAGGCCGCGCAGCGCAAGTCCAAGCTCGCCGCCTCCTTCAACAAGCTCTCCGCCGCCGCCTAACCGCGACGCCGCAGACAGCGACAAAGCTTCAAAGGCCCGGGGCTCGGCCCCGGGCCTTCGGCGTCTTCTGCCCCCACCGCGCCCACACCCACACCCACACCCACACCCACACCCGCGCCATTGTCATGTCACACCCCGAAGGCACCATTCATCCGGGGGCGGCTCGATCCGGCCGTGCCGACCTCTCGCCGTGCCCGCCGTCAGCCGTGGCGGCTGAGCGCCCCCGCGACGAGGTCGTTGAGCTTCACCATGGCGGCCACCGAGAGCGGCAGGATCAGCACGACCCACCAGGTCACCAGCTCGGTCAGCGCCATGAGCACCCCGAGCCCGACCGTCCCCTCGAACAGCAGCACGCACATCAAATTCGACAGGTACAGGTGCTTGATCCCCAGCGCCTTCGCGTACCAGGGCCTGCGGGGCCGGCTCACCCGTCCGTGGCGGTACTCAGACACGACCCCTCCCGGCGGCACTCAACCGGGTGATCTGGAGGATCGCGTGCTCCAGGGCCCAGCCGCGGTCGTCCGCGCCGCCCTTCACCTCGCCGTTGAGCCGCGCGCACACCTGCATCGCCTCCGCGAGCGAGTCCGCGGTCCAGTTCCGGGCCTGCTTGCGGGCCTTCTCGATCTGCCACGGCGCCATGCCGAGCTGACCGGCGAGCTGCGCCGCCCCGCCCCGCTCGGACGCGACCCGCGACAGGTTCCGCACCGCCATCGCCAGCGCGTCGGCGATCGGCACCGGGTCGACGCCGACCTGCATGGCCCACCGCAGCGCGCCGAGCGCCTCGGCCGCGTCCCCGGCGATCGTCGCGTCGGCGACGGTGAACCCGGAGACCTCGGCGCGGCCCGAGTAGTACTGCGCGACGCTCTCCTGGGTGATCTTCCCGTCGGTGTCGGCGACCAGCTGCGCGCACGCCGAGGCGAGCTCGCGCAGGTCCGATCCCACGGCCTGGATGATCGTGTCGGCGATCTCCGCCGACGCCGACCGCGGCGACGCCCCGGCGTCCCGCAGCTCCCCGCGCACGAACGCGACCCGGTCGGGCTGCCGCTTGATCTTCGCGGCGCGCACGATCGGCACGTCGAGCTTCTTCAGGCCCTCCGAGAGCGCCTTGCCCTTGTTGCCGCCGTTGTGGCAGACGGCCAGGTAGATCTCCGGCGCGGGCTGCTTCGCGTAGGCGAGGACCGCCGCGATGGTGTCCTTGTCGACGTCCTGGCCCGACTCGACGATGCCGACGACCGCGCCGCCGAACAGGGTCGGGCTCGTCAGCTCGGTCAGGGCCCCGGCGGTGAGGTCGGCGCCCGGGACGCGGTTGACGGCCGGGGCGGGGTCGCCCTCGGGCATCTCGGCCCGCACCGCCTTGACGTACTCGGCGGCGGCCCGCTCGGCGAGGAACTCGTCGTCGCCCAGGATCAGTCGGATGGGTTCGAGTGCAGCCACGGCACCATCCTTGCATGCGGTGCGGGCCGCCCCGGGCCGCGACCGGTCCGGCGCCTTCCTCGCAGCGCCCGCATCCTGCCGGAAGATCCCGGTTCACCCCGGCGAGTCCGTCACCCAATCACCCGAACGGCGTCGCCGTGTAATCGATCCCTCACATCATGCCTCCGTCCGCACTTCGATCCGTCCGCCGCTGCGCGCCACCGTGATCCGCCCGTCCTCGTCCGTCCGGAAGACGAGCGCTCCCCCTTTCTCCAAGAGCCCCAGCGGACCGGGGTCCGGGTGCCCGTACTCGTTGCCCGCCCCGACGCCGACGAGCGCCACCGCCGGATCGGCCGCCTCCAGGAACTCCGGCACCTGGAACGACGACCCGTGGTGCGGCACCTTCAGCACGTCGACGCCGAGCCCCGCCCCGCGGTTCAGCAGCGCCCGCTGGCCCTCCAGTTCCACGTCCCCGGCGAGGAGGACGCTCGTCCCTGCGACCTCGGCCCGCAGCGCGACCGAGTTGTTGTTCGGGTCCGACCGGGTGCCGCTCAACGGGTCCGCGGGCGGCCCCAGCACCTCCAGCCTCGTGTCCCCGAACGCGAACACCTCGCCCGGGACGGCCTCCAGCACCGGCACCTCACCGGCCCGCTCCTCCACCAACTCGTACCCGTACCGGGCCTCCCCCGGCGGCGGCGCCAGGATCGCGGCCACCTCGCGGCCCTCCATGACCCCGCCGATCCCGGCCGTGTGGTCGATGTGGAAGTGCGAGAGGACGAGCAGCGCCACCCGGTCCACCCCGAGCGCCTCCAGGCACGCGTCGACCGGTTCCGGATCGGGCCCGACGTCGACCACGATCGCTGCGTCCCCGGCCGGAAGCACCAAGGCATCCCCTTGGCCCACATCGCACATCGTCACCACCCAGCCCGAGGGTGCGCCTCCCGACGACAGGCAGGCCGGGACGGTCCCGAGCCCCGCGGCCAGGAGCACCGCCACCACGGCCCGCCGGAACCGCCGCATCTGGAGGAGCCCGATCACCAGCGCGAGCACCAGCGCTGACCCGATCCCCCACCACAGCCCGCCGGGGACCGGCAGCAGCGCCCCCGGCACCTCGGCCCCGGTGCGCGCCAGCCAGATCAGCCACCGCGCCGGAAGCGCGGCCAGCTGCGACATGAACTCCCCCGCGGGGACCCACACCGCGGCCGCGGCCGCGGCGCCCACGGACAGCACGACCACCGGTGCGGCCACCAAGGCCGCCAGCAGGTTCACCGGCACGGACACCAGACTCACCCCGCTGCCGAGCCCGACCAGCAGCGGCGTCACCGCCACCTGCGTCGCCAGCGGGATCGTCACCGCCAGCGCCACGCCCTGCGGCCAGCCCCGGTGCTCCAGCGGCTTCGCCCACCGGAACGCCAGCAGCAGCAACCCGACGCACGCCGCCACCGACAGCGCGAACCCCGCCTGCGCGGCCATGTCCGGGTCCACGAGCACCACCAGCAGCACCGCGGTCGCCAACGCGGGCATCGCGGCCCGCGGCCGACCCGCCGCCAAAGCCAGGAGCGTCATCCCCGCCATCACGGCCGCTCGCAGCACACTCGGCTGCGGCCCCGCGACGACCACGATCACCAAGGCCGCCACCGCTCCGGCGACGACACGGGCCCGCGGCCCCGCCCTGCACAGGACCGCTACGGCCAGCACCGCACCAACCAAGAGGCTCAGGTGGTAGCCCGAGACGACCACGAGATGCACGAGCCCGGTGGTCCGGAAGTCCGCCGCGATCTCGGGGTCCATCAGCGACGTGTCCCCCACCGCGAGCGCCGGGATAAGCCCGGCCTCCGGCTGCGGCACCACCCCGACGGCCTCGGCGAGGCGCTCGCGCACATGTGCGGCGAACCGGTGCGGCAGCGTGGGCTCGCCGTCGAGCTCCGGGGGTCCGCGGGCACTGACGATCGCCGCCGTCAACCGTCCCGGCTCCGCCTCCCGAAGCACCGCAGACACAGTGAGCCGCTGCCCCGAACCGATCTCCGCCCACTCCGCGCCGCTGGCGACGAGCAGCACCTGCCAGTTCCCCTCCACCACACCCTCATCGGACCTGAAGGTGCGCAGCCGCGCGGTCGCAGTGACCATGTCCGGCCGCTTCATCGTCGGCTTCGGCACCGTGTGCAGCACGAGCTCGGCCTCCCCGCGAGCCTCCTCGGAGGTGAGGGCGGCGAGCCCGGGATGGTCCCGCGCCGCAACGTGCGCCGTCGTGACCCCGGCGCCGAGCATCGCCCCGAACGCGACCGTCGCGACCGCGGCCGCAACCCCGTCACGCCTGCCGATCCTCAAGGCCACCAGCACGACACAGACCACCGTCGTGACCAGGCCGGCGACGACGCCGCCGTACAGCCCCGCGAGCGCGGCCGCCCACACCCCGGCGGCGACGAGCGGCAGCCGCCAGTCCCGCCGCACCACCTCGGAGGGCGCGGGCCGCAGCGTGAACTCGGCGCTCACAGCGTCACCTGCTCGCGCAACTGCTCCAGCAAGGCCGACCCGATCCCGGAGACCTCCGACAGCTCGTCAACCGACTGGAAGCTCCCGTTCGCCTCGCGGTACTCGATGATCCGCTCGGCGAGGACCGGGCCGATGCCCTTGAGCGCGTCGAGTTCCTGCGCGCCGGCGACATTGATGTTGACCAGACCGGCCATGCCACCGCTGGTCCCACTCGCCCCAGGCGGCGGGACCCCCGATGCGGCGGCGTCGGGCACCGCCACCAGATCCCCGTCGGCAACTACTCGCGCGAGATTGAGGAACCCGGGATCGGCGCCGTCGGCGAGCCCGCCCGCGGCCTCGATGGCGTCGGCAACGCGCGCCCCGGCTTCGAGCTCCACGATCCCCGGCTTGTTCACGGCCCCGGCGACGGAGACGACGATCAGCTCCGGAGCCTGTTCGGCCGCTTCCGGAACCACGGTCGGCGCGGTCGCGGCGGGCTGCGTCTCGGGCCACGACAGGATCGTCACGGCGAGCCCCACGGCGGCCACGAGGACCCCGACAATCGCCAGCACCCACCTGTTTAGGTGCGAGAGCCCGAACCGGTGCTGGAGCCGCTCGATCCGGTCCTCGAACCGCCGCTTCGGCGGCGCCTTCGGCACGGGCTCAGCCTTGGCGTCGCCGCTGTCGGCGTCGACGGTCTCTTTGCAGGTCTGCTCGTCGGCGGAGTGGAGTTTCAGCCGGAGCCTCGCGGCGAGGGCCTGGGCTTCGGGTGTCTGGTCGCGTTCCATACCCGGGTCAACGAGCAGAGGTTACGGGGGTGACTGAGATTTTTCCCGGCTGTGGATAACTCCCCGCGACCTGTGGACAACTCCGCCGAGCCCCTCAAAAATGAACGGAGTTTCTCCGCAAATCGGACACCTGGGGACCCCCCACTTCAAACCTATCCGGCGCCACCGACAACCGTCGTAAGTCAGTTCCGACGACGCGTAATGACCCCGACCAGCCCCGGCCCGCAGTGGGCGCCGACGGCGGCGCCGACCTCGGTGACGTCCATGCCCCGCAGCCGGCCCTCGAAGCGCTCCTGGAGCCACCCGGCGAGCGCCTCGGCCCGCCGCTCGGTCCCCAAGTGATGCACGGTCATCTCGACCTCGGACTCACCGGCGTCTCCCACGGCGAGCGCCGCGAGGCGCTGCAAACCGCGCGTAGGCGTGCGGACCTTCTCGATCACGTCGATGCGCCCGTCCTCAACGCCCAGAATGGGTTTCACCGACAAGGCGGTGCCCACGATCGCCCGGGCCGCGCTGATCCGCCCGCCGCGCCGCAGGTACTCCAGCGTGTCCAGGTAGAAGTAGGTGGTGGTCCGCCCGATCGCCTCCTGCGCTGCCGCGGCGGCCGTCAGCAGGTCCATGCCCTTCTCCGCGGCCTCCACGGCCGCGAGCGCCGGATACCCGACGCCCATCCCCGCCCCGAGCGAGTCGACGACGGCGACTTTCCCGCCGAACCCCGCGGCGGCGGCCTCGGCGGCGGCCACGGTCCCGGACAGCCTGCCCGACAGGTGCACCGAGACGATCCCGCTCGCGCCCTCGTCGAGCAGCCGCGTGTACGTGGCCCGCAGCTCCTCCGGCGGCAGGCCCGAGGTGGTCACGGTCTGCCCCTCGCGCATCGCGCGGAGGATCGCCTCGCCGCCGACGTCCTCGCCCTCGCGGTACTCGGCGCCGCCGATGAGCACCGGGATGCCGAGCACCGTCAGGGACCCGTGCGAAGCGCGCAGCGCCTCAGGCAGGGCCGAGGTGGAATCGGTTACGACGACGACGGTCACCCGGCCACATTACCTAATCCGCGGTCTCGGCTTCCTGGACCACGAACGGGGTGCCCTGCTGGCAGGTGCTCATCATGCCCGCGTCGACCTCGCCGTGCAGCGTGACCTGGGCGCCCGCGTACACGACCGAGGAGTCGAAGCTCCCGAAGATCCCGTACACCGTGCCCTCGAACTCCAGGACCAGGCAGCCGGACTCCACGCCCGACTGGACGGTCCCCGAGATGGTCGTCAGCGAGCTCGACCCGGGCTTCGACGAGTCGCCCATCGACGGGTCCAGGTACGGGGTGCTGCTCTCATCGGGCACGGGGCTCTCCTCAGTCGTTGCGGCGGTTGGCGACTCGCTGGGGGACGTGGTCGTCGGGGTCGCCGAGGCGTCGTCCTCGGACCCGCCCCCGCCGGCACCGCACGCGGTGAGCGCGGCCAGCAGGAGGGCGCCGCCGAGCAGCCCCGCAGCGTTCGCGATTCGTCTGGTTCGTGAAGTTCGCGTGTCCATGACGGTTCGACGTCTCCGGTCCCGGCGCGGTTGCACCTCGACCGAAGCCTAAATCCCGGACGGCGACCGGGTCCAGCACTCGGCCCGGAAATCCGCCGCTACCGGGCCAGCTGGCCCTTCGCGAGCGGGCTCGCGCCGATCGTGTTCGGAGCCGGAACCCCCAGGTTGTAGCCGAACATGCGCCACTTCCCCGAACGCATCCGCCGCAGGTCGGCCCAGTGCGCGTTGTCGAGCCCCGAGAGGCTGCTCGTCGGCGCCTGGTCCCAGTCGAGGATCCCGCCGACGATCTGCCGCGCCGAACCGCCGTGGCAGACCACGATCGCGGTCCCCTCGATGTCGGACTCGACGATGTCCCGCACGGCTTCCGACGTCCGCCGGTGCAGTTCCGCCCACGTCTCGATCCCGGGGTGCTGCAACGGCTCTCCCGCGCGCCACCGCCGGTGGTCGTCGGGGAACTGCTCGGCGATCTCCGCGCCCGTCAGGCCCTCCCAGGGCCCGTACGCGCGCTCCTGGAGCCGCTTGTCCAGCTCGATGTCGACACCGGTCGCCTCGGAGACCGGCCGGGCCGTGTCCACGGCGCGGCGCAGGTCCGACGAGATGATCCGCACCGGCCCGTACAGGGCCAGCTCAGGACCGGCCTCGACCGCCTGCGCCTTGCCCGTCTCGTCCAGGTCGATGTCCGTGGAGCCCTGGATGCGCCCGGCGATGTTCCACTCGGTCTGCCCGTGGCGGACGACGAGGAGCCGGTTCACCGCTCGTCCCCGTCGCTCTCGGCCACCGCGGCGCGGCGGTCCCGCTCCACGTCGGCCTGGTCGACGAACTCGATCTCCGGGCAGTCCTTCCAGAGCCCGTCGAGACCGTAGTAGTCGCGCGCCTCCTGGTGGAAGACGTGCACCACGATCTCGTTGTAGTCCAGGAGCACCCACTGCTCGCCGCCCTTGCCCTCACGGCGCAGCGGACGCGTGTCGTGCTCCTTGATGAGCTTCTCCTCGACCGCGTCGACGACCGCGTGAACCTGCCGCTCGTTCGAGGCCGAGACGATCACGAAGACATCGGTGAGTGCGATCTTCGAGGTGACGTCCCGGAGATTGATGGCGAAAGCCTTCTTGTCGGCCGCCGCCTGGGCTGCTGAGAAGGCCAGGGTCTTGGCGGTTTCGCTTGCGGTCACGAACACTCCTGTCGACGAGTCTCCACCGGTGGTTCCACCGGCTCAGCTCTAGTTTTACACGGGCCCTCCGACGCCGACCTCCCTGTTTCGCGCCCGTCGCTGTGCGACTCGTCCCAGCCCTCAACCGCGGTACAGCCCACGCTCCGCGATGAACGCCGCCACCGCATCCGGCACCAGGTAACGGACCGGTTGACCGTCCCGCACACGCTGCCGACATTCGGTCGACGACAGGTCCACCGCGGGCATGTCGATGAACTCGACATCGATCCCAAACGACGTGTCGACCTCGCTGCGTGAGTGCCCCGGACGGTTCAACGCGATGAACCTCACGGCCCGGACCAATTCTTCGACCCGGTGCCACGTATGGAGGTTCTCCAACGAGTCCGCACCGATGATGAAGAACAGCTCGACATCACCGTCGTATTCGGCCCGCACATCGGCGACCGTGTCCACGGCGTACGTCGCGCCTTCCCGATCGATGTCGCAGGTACCCACTCTGAACGTCGGATCCGATCCGATCGCCAGCCGCGTCATCTCAAGGCGCGCAGCCGCATCAGTGACCTTGATATGGGCTTTCTGCCACGGGTCGCCGGCCGGGACGAAGACCACCTCGTCCAATCCGCATTCGAATGCGGCCTCACTGGCCGCGACCAAATGCCCGAGGTGCGGAGGATCGAAAGTCCCGCCGAACACCCCGATGCGTCGGACAGCCAGCTCATTCACAGGCCGAATCCTATCGCGCAATTCCGAATCAGGGCATGCGAAAAGGCCCCCACCTTCTGGTGGGGGCCTTCCCTGTGTTTCATGTTTGGCGGTGTCCTGCTCTCCCACACCCTCTCGAGTGCAGTACCATCGGCGCTGGAAGCCGTAACGACCGGGTTCGGAATGGGACCGGGTGT
>NZ_JBEYVY010000004.1:0-488695 GCF_040644205.1 Glycomyces sp. NPDC047010
CCTCCCGCGCCCAGCGCGCTTAGCGTGATTATCGGGCGGAGCGGGCGGAGCGGGCGGAGCGGGCGGAGCGGGCGGAGCGGGCGGAGCGGGCGGAGCGGGCGGAGCGGCTGGTGCCGGGACGGGCGTCGGTGTTCGCCGCGCGGGCGGGGCGGCCCGGGCGGGGTGCCTCGGTGCGCTCCGTCCCATCTGAACATCGTACAAAACCGACCAGTCGGTTTGGAAGGGGTGGAAGCCCGCGGACCGGACGGCCGAGGCCGTCCGGTCCTTCGGTGCGGCCTCTATCCGAGCGGGCAGGTGCCCCGCGACTCCTCGATCGCCGATCCGGTCGGGACCGGGCAGAGGAACTGGTCGTAGCGGGTGTCGTCGTCCACGAACCGCTTGAGCCACGAGATCGCGTACTTCGCGATGGTGGTGTTGGATGAGTTGGGCGCGAAGTGCGACGCGCCGTTCAGCTCGATGTACATCTTCTCGGCCGAACTGGGGATCGAGTTGTAGAACGGCACGCTGTGCGAGGCCACCGGCGCGACCGAGTCGTTCTCGGCCCCGAAGATCAGGGTCGGGGTGCTGATCGTGCTCCACGACTTCGTGGTGTGCCACGGCGTCATCGGGATGCTCGCCTTGATGTCCGGGTTCTCCCGGGTCGCTTCGAGCGAGCCGCCGCCGCCCATGGAGTGGCCCATGACGGCGAGCCGGTCGGCGTCCACGCGGGTGCGGACCGAGCTGCGCTCGGTGAGGTAGTCGAGGGCGGCCTGGAGTTGGTCGGCCCGCTGGCCCGGCTGGTCGAGCGTGGTGTTGGTGTCGATCGTGAAGACCACGAAGCCCTGCGAGGCCAGGCGCGGGCCGAGCCACGAGATCGAGGACTGCGTCCCGGTGTAGCCGGGGACGATGACGACGGCGCCGAACGTGCCGTCGGCGGTGGTCGTCGGGTAGTAGACGGTGCCGCCGCCGAATCCGGTGACCAGTGAGGACACGCTCGTGGTCGACACCGCGTAGGAGCCGCGGACGGCCTCGATGCTGGAGTTGGTGGGGGCCGGCCCGCGCTCGTACGGGTTGTCGGCCGCCGCGGCGCTCGGCGCGGTCGCGACGGCGACCCCGACGGCCGCCGACAGCACCGCCGCGAGCACGGCGGCGAGCATTCCCCGCTTCCTGGTTGCCTGCATGGCTACGTCCTCCTCGATGGGAAATCAAGTGATGGACGTAAATATCTATTGTTCGGTGCGGTCGTGCATCGGTGAAATCACCGGTCCTCGCGCAGTAAGGCGTGCGCCGCCTCGACCGCGAGCTCCGCTTCCGCGGTGGCCGCCGCGTAGTGCAGGCGGCGCATCGAGCGGATCGCGGAGCGGATCTCCTGGAGGTAGCCGCTCGCGGTGTGCGCCTTGCGGAAGTGGGGTTCGGGGAGCACAGCGGGGTCCACGCCGACGGTGTCGATGGCGACGCCGTACGGGAGTCCCATGTGGGCGATGGCGTCGCAGTGCTGGAACGCCGTGTACGGTGCGGAGGTCACGACGAGGACGCTGTCGCCGGGGGCGAGGTCGGCGACCTCGTCGGCCCAGAAGCGGCAGGTGTCCACGGTGTCGGCGCGGCGGCGGTCCGGGATGGAGGACGGGGCCGCGACGGCGCGCACGGACATCGGCCCGTGCTCGTAGGTCGCCACCTTCCACGACCGGCCCGGCTCGCGGTGCGGGTCGCCGCCCTCGGCGATGTGCGGGCGGCCCTCGATCCCGAAGGCCCGCTTGAGGGACGCCTCGATGGCGTCCACCTCGAACGCGCCGCAGTGGAGCCCGCTCAGGCGGGCCGACTCCAGGTCCGCGTCGCCGAGCGGCCGGAAGCCGCCGACGCCGGTGACGTGG
Source organism: Glycomyces sp. NPDC047010 (assembly GCF_040644205.1). Taxonomy (NCBI): domain Bacteria; kingdom Bacillati; phylum Actinomycetota; class Actinomycetes; order Glycomycetales; family Glycomycetaceae; genus Glycomyces; species Glycomyces sp. NPDC047010. The sequence continues at coordinate 1,851 of NZ_JBEYVY010000004.1, forward strand.
TCGGCCTCCGTCCCGGCCGCGAGGATCTCCGCGGCGAAGCGGGTGCGGAACAGGCACGAGGCGACGAGTCCGCCGAGCACCAGGACGTGCGTGTAGTGCTCCAGCCGCGGCTTGAGTTCGGCGCCGAGGCCGAGGGCCAGCGCGGCTTCGGCGACGGCGGCCTCCTGCTCGGGGTCGAGCGGGCGCGCCTCGGTCTCGTGGCGTTCGCGTCCGGCCCGGAAGTCCCAGTGGACGGCGGAGAACGCTTCGAGGTAGGCGAGGTCGGTCGCGGTGCCGGTGCCCGGGAGCGAGCCGCCGTAGCGGTGCAGGAGGGCGGCCATGGGTTCGGATCCGACCCAGGCGGCGACGTCGTCGAGGAGCGAGCGGGGCTCGGAGCCCCGGCCGTCGTAGTGCGGCAATCGCACGGGTGCGAACTCGGGCATGGCTAGTCCGATCTGCGGTGGAGTCGCGGCCTTGTGAGCCGTGGTGTCTTTGGGGCTCATGCTAATCGGTTACTGCGTGTACTTCTCTGTTCAGACCAGGCGAAACGCCGTGTCGTCGCCCAAACACGCCGGTGCGATGAGCCGAGTGGTGCGCGCGCGGGGTGGGGTTGCCGACCGCGCGTGGGGTGGTCCTGGTGTGCGGTGGGCGAACACGGGTCCGTCCCTGTCGCTTGGAAGGCGCTGTCAGGCGCCCCGGGGGTTGCCTCGGGCTCGCTCTCGGTGGAGGCCGGGCCCGTCGTAAGCGGGGGAGCATCGCGGTTCGCACCTCGGCGAGGAGCCGCCGCATGGCGTTCTCGGCGTCGTTGGAGTGCCCCGAGGCGACGGCGGCGGCGACGGCGTCGTGCAGGTCGAGGGCCTCGGGGACGGGCCGGTGGGGCATGAGGCCCAGTTGGGTCCGACCGCGCAGGACGGCGGCCACGGGGTCGGCGAGGGCGCCGAACATCTCGTTGCCGCTGGCGCGCAGGAGGAGTTCGTGGAACTCGACGTCGCGCTCCATGAACTCGGTCAGCTCGGCGGCCTCGCCGAGGCGGCGCAGGACGGCGGCGAGTTCGACCACGCGGGCGCGCTGGGGCGCGGTGGCGGCGCGGGCCGCGGCTCCGGCGGCGAGGGGCTCGACGGCGATGCGCAGCTCGGTGAGCGTGCGCAGCTGGGCGTTGCGGCCCGGCCCGGCCAGGCGCCACCAGATCACCTTGGGGTCGAAGACGTTCCAGTCGGCGATGGGGCGCACGGTGATGCCGACGCGGCGGCGGGAGCGGACCATGCCCATGCTCTCCAGGACGCGCATGGCCTCGCGGGCGACGGTGCGGGAGACGCCGAAGCGCTCCTGGATGCCGTCCAGGGTGAGCACGTGCCCGTCCGGCAGCTCGCCGGAGGCGATCTCCAGCCCGAGCTTGTCGAGCACGGGATCATGGAGGCCCGTGGGGTTTCGCGTGTCGCCCATGTCGGAATCCTATCCGGGCCCGGGTTGCGCCGCCGAACGAATGGTGTTACCTTTCCGACGGAAAAGTATTACCTTTCAAAGAGGAGGGGTCCATGTCCGCGACCTGCCTGGTCGTCATGGGGGTGACGGGCTCGGGAAAGAGCACCGTCGCCAAGCTGCTCGCCGACCGGCTCGACTGGCCGTTCACCGAGGGCGACGAGCTCCACCCCGCCGGGAACATCGCGAAGATGACCGCGGGCGTGCCGCTCACCGACGCCGACCGAGAACCGTGGCTGCGGATCATCCGCGACCGGATCGGCGCCGAGGCCGCCAAGGGGCACTCCTCCGTCTTCACCTGCTCGGCCCTGCGCCGCGCCTACCGCGACGTCCTCCGCGAGGCCGACGCGCGCGTGCGCTTCGTCCACCTCGACGGCTCCCGCGAGCTCATCGGCGGCCGCCTCGGCCGCCGCAGCGGCCACTTCATGCCCCCGCGCCTCCTCGACTCCCAGTTCGCCGCGCTCGAACCGCTCGGCCCCGACGAGGACGGCGTCGTCGTGAACGTCGCCGACACCCCGGAGGTCATCGCCGACGAGGTCCTGGCCTTCCTCGGACACTGACCCCGCCACCCGCCCCCGCAGACTCCCCTCGGATCGCCCCCTCCCCGGCAATCCCGCCTCCCCGCAACGCAAAGGAGCTTGCACCCCATGGAATTGGACTGGACCCAGACCCTCGGAGCCGGACCGCTCCTGGGGATAGCCGCAGGGGCCGTGGCCCTGCTGCTCGTCCTCATCATCTGGCTGCGCGTCCACGCGTTCCTCGCGCTGGTCACCGTCTCGGTGCTCACCGCGTTCGCGACCGGCATCCCCGCCGAGCACCTCATCCCCGTGATCTCCTCGGGCTTCGGCTCGACCCTCGCGAGCGTGGCCCTCCTGGTGGGCCTCGGCGCGATGCTCGGGCGCCTTGTCGAGGTCTCCGGCGGCGCGAAGGCCCTGACCGACATGCTCATCGCGAAGTTCGGGGAGGACCGCGCGCCGCTCGCCCTGGGCGTCGCGTCGCTGATCTTCGGGTTCCCGATCTTCTTCGACGCCGGGCTCGTCGTCATGCTGCCGATCATCTTCGCGGTCGCGCGCCGCCTCGGCGGCGGCGTCCTCAAGTACGCATTGCCTGCGGCAGGCGCGTTCTCGGTCATGCACATCTACGTGCCGCCGCACCCCGGCCCGGTCGCCGCCAGCTCCCTGCTCGGTGCCGACGTCGGCCTGGTCGTGGCGCTCGGCCTGCTCGTCGCGATCCCCACCTGGTACCTGACGAGCTACCTGTACGGCCTCTGGGCGGGCAAGCGCATCGAACTCCCGGTGCCCGACGTCCTCTCCGGCGGCCCGCAGACCGAGGACGCCGAGAACCCGCCGCGCGCCCGCACCGTCATCCTCCTGCTGCTCCTGCCGCTGGTGATGATCTTCTTCGACACGGGCCTGAACACCGCGGGCACGGCGGGCTGGGTCGACACCGAGGCGCCCTGGTTCAGCGTCGCCCGCGCGCTCGGCTCCACGCCGATCGCCCTGCTCATCACCGTGTTCGTCGCGTCCTACGTCCTCGGCGAGCGCCGCGGCCGCACCCGCGACTGGGTCGAGGACCTGCTCAACAACGCGCTTGGCCCGGTCTGCGCGATCATCCTCATCACCGGCGCGGGCGGCATGTTCGGCGGCGTCCTGCGCACCAGCGGCATCGGCGACGCCCTTTCCGACGCGCTCTCGGGGATCGGCCTGCCGGTCATCGTGGCGGGCTTCGTGATCGCCACGGCCCTGCGCGTCGCCCAAGGGTCCGCGACCGTGGCCCTCACGGCCGCCGCCGGGCTCGTGCAGCCCGTCGTCGGCGCGGGGGACTTCAACGCCGTGCAGCTCGCCGCGATCGTCCTCGCGCTCGCCGCGGGCTCGGTCATGGCCAGCCACGTCAACGACTCCGGGTTCTGGCTCGTCGGCCGGTTCCTCGGCATGGACGTCAAGACCACCCTGAAGACCTGGACGGTCATGGAGACCACGATCGGCCTCATGGGCTTCGGCCTCGCGTGCGCGATCTACGGGATCGCAACGCTCGCAAGCTGACACAGACGGAACGAGGGGAGGTGGGCGCACGCCCACCTCCCCTCGAACGTCGCTCTAGCCGCGCTTCATGCGGCGCACGGCCAGCTCCGCGAGGAGCGCTGCGCCGTCGGCGAGGATCGAGTCGTCGAACGCCGCGCGCGGCGAGTGGTTCGACGCCGCGTCCGCCGGGTTCTCCTTCACGGTGGCGCCGTAGAACATGTAGCTCCCGGGCACCGCCTCCAGGACCCGCGAGAAGTCCTCCGAGCCCATGACCGGGTCGGGCATCTCCACGTACCGGTCCGCGCCGAACAGGTCAGTAGCGGTCTCGGCCACGAACGCCGCCTCGTCCGCGTCGTTGATCGTCGCCGGGTACTCGCGCTCGAACCGCACGTCCGCGGTGAGCCCGTGCGCGGTCGCGATGTCCTGCGCGAGCTTCACCGACTCCTTCTCGACCTGCGCGAGCGCCTCCTCGGAGAACGTGCGCACCGTCGCCGCGAACTGCGCGTTGTCGGGGATGATGTTGTGCCGCGTGCCCGCGTTGAACGTGCCCACGGTGATGACGATCGGGTCCCACACGTTGAACCGGCGCGTCACGAGCGCCTGGAGCGCCGTGATGATCTCGGCGGCCACCGGGATCGGGTCGAGCGTCGTGTTCGGACGGGACCCGTGCCCGCCCTTGCCGATCACGTTCACGAACAGCCCCGAGGACGCGGCCATCATCGGCCCCGCCTTCGTCGTGAACACCCCGCGCGGCACGGTGTCCGAGATGACGTGCAGCCCGTACGCGGCGTCGACCTTGCGGCCCGCGGCCTCCAGCACGCCTTCGGCGATCATGTGCCCGGCGCCGTCCCAGCCCTCCTCGCCCGGCTGGAACATGAACACCACGTCCCCGGCCAGCTCGGCCTGGTGCGCCGAAAGCAGCTTCGCGGCGCCCACGAGCCCGGCCGTGTGCAGGTCGTGCCCGCACGCGTGCATGGTGCCCACGTGCTTCGACACCCACTCGGCGGGGTTCTCCTCGGTCACCGGCAGTGCGTCCATGTCGCCGCGCAGCAGCACCGCCGGACCCGGCTTGCCGCCGCGCAGGACCGCGGTGACCGCGGTCGAGGACTCGCCGAGGGTGATCTCCAGCGGCAGGCCCTCCAGGGCGGCGAGGACGGCCGCCTGCGTCTTGGGCAGGTCGAGTCCGATCTCGGGGATCTGGTGGAGTTCGCGCCGCAGTGCGACGAGCTCGCCCTCGATGGCGGCGGCCTCTTCCCGGAAGTCCATGTGCGCTCCTGGCGTATTGGGTTCTCGTTTGCTAGCCGGGCGGTCAGTTCGCCTGGTGGACGCAATACTGCCACGCGGTGGCGGAACGCACCAGGGCGCCGCGGAGAACCGCGGCGCCCCGGGAGGCGGTACTGCGAGGCGGCGCTAGAAGACCGGCGCCCCGTCGCGGGTGAGCACCCAGTCGACCGACGCGAACTCGGCCGGGTCCAGGGCGCCCTTGGCGGTCACCCACTCGATGATCCGGGTGCGGATCTCGATCGACTCGCTCCAGACCTCCTCGGCGGCGGCCACGTGCGGGAAGTTCCCGCCGCCGTTCGCGCGGTAGTTGTTGACCGCGAACACGAACTGCTGCGCGTCGTCCACGTCGGCGCCCGCGTACTTCAGGTTCGCGATGCGCGAGCCGGCGGCCTTGGCGATGTCGATCTCGTACGTGAAGCCCGAGACGTAGTCGTAGTTGTAGTCGGGCCGGTCGTCCGCGTTGGTGATCGCGTCCGGGTCCACGTCGCCGCCCGCGGCGGTCTGCACGTAGTACTGCGCGGAGTACTCCAGGTAGTCCCGGATCTCGGCGCCGGTCAGCAGCTTCGCGACGAGGGTGTTGTCGTAGATGTACAGGCTCGACAGGTCCTTGATCTTCACGTCGCCCTGGGGGATCAGGGAGGTCCGCGAGAACGGCGACGCCTGCGACACCACCGGCAGGTCCGCGTGCTCGGTGCCCGCCAGCGCCGCCTTCACGACGTCCTCCTGGACCTTCGTGATGAGGTCGATGATCGGCTCGTCCTTGTAGCGGGCCTCGGCCGTGTCGAGGTCGATCGACGCCTGGCCGACGACCTGGTTGACGTAGGCCACGACCTCGTCGTGCTCGGCGGTGAGGATCTCGGTGATCCGCTCGTGCTCCTCGACGGTGTTCGAGTTGAGGACCGTCGCGCCCGCGGACTCCACCTTCCAGGAGCCCTTGTCCCACACCAGGTCGAAGTCGAAGCGGGTGAGGCGCTGGCCGTAGCAGAGCGGCTCGGAGAGGATGACCTCGCGCCCGTCGGGGCCGGCCACGCGGGTCTCGGCGATCTCGACGTGGGCGTGGCCGACCAGGATCGCGTCGATGCCGGGGACGGTCTCGGCGACGATCTTGGAGGCGTTCTCGATGCCCAGGCCGGTGGAGGTGTCGTACGCGGAGGTCCCGGAGGTGCCGGAGTGCGCGGAGACGATGACGACGTCGACGCACTCCCTCTCGCGCAGGTGCTTGACCCAGTGCGCGGCCTCGGTCTCCAGGCTGGGGAACTCCAGGACGCCGTCGACGATGGCCTTGTCCCAGATGGTCACGCCGGGCGTGCAGAGGCCGAGGATCGCGACCTTGACGTCGCGTCCGCGCGGGGTGCGCAGGCGCACGATGTGGTACGGCGGGAACGCGGGGCGGCCGGTCTCGGTGTCGACGACGTTGGCGCCGAGGAGCGGGAAGTCGAGCTGCGACTCGAACTTGCGGAGCGTGTCGAGGCCGTAGTTGAACTCGTGGTTGCCGAGCGCGGCGGCGTCGTAGTCGACGGCGTTCATGGCCTGGGCCATGGGGTGGACGGGGCCGCCGTCCTCGGCGATGGGGTCGACGCGCGCGTAGTAGTACGCGAGGGGCGTGCCCTGGATGGTGTCGCCCGCGTCGATGAGGATGGTGTTCTTCTTCCCGAGCTCGTCGCGGATCTGCTCGACGAGGGTCGCGACGCGGGCGAGGCCGCGGGTGTTCCCGGCGGCGTCGCTGTAGGCGGCGTCCTTGAAGTAGTCCCAGTTGAAGACGTTCCCGTGGAGGTCGGTGGTGCCCATGACGGTGAACGAGTAGCGCTTGGCGGACTGCTTCGCCTCCGCGGGCGAGGCGGCGGCGACGGCGGCCGCGGCCCCGGCGGCCGAGGCGCCGAGGAGGGTTCTGCGGTTGACTGGCATTCGGGGTTGCTCCTAACTCAGCACCGGTGTTATGCGAGGGATGCCTGGAGTATGGCACTCGGAGATTCCACTCCCCGCCGGGTGTCATCCCATGACCCCATCTTGAACGGCGGGTTTCCAGTTCGCAGCGGTTCGGCCGCACAGGTCCCGGTGCGGCTTGCGCGACGGTCCGCAGATATGTCAACATAGTTGACATGTTCGTGGACGACGCCGACATCGCCCTGTTCTTCGCCGGCTGGCGCGGCTTCACCGCCGCCGCCGACGAGACCCTGCGCGCCGAGGGCCTCGGCCGCACCGACCACCGGGTCCTCTACGTCGTCGTCCGCCGTCCCGGCATCGGCGTCACCGAACTCGCCGCCGCCCTCGGCATCACCCGCCAGGCCCTGCACCGGCCCCTGTCGGCGCTGCGCCGCCGCGGACTCGTCCGCGCCGACGTGCCCGCCCGCAGCGGGCGCGAGCGCGCCCTCGCCGCGACCGCCGCCGGACGCGACCTGGAGCGGCGCGCGACCGGTCCGCAGCTCGACCACATCGCTCAGGTGCTCGCCGCGGCGGGGCCCGAGGCGATGGACGGCTGGCGGGCGGTCATGCGCGGCTTCGCCGCCGCCGCGGTCGAGGGCCTGCCCGACGCCGTCGCCGACCTCCTCGAACCGGAAGGGCCCCATGACGACTCCGCAGACCTCCGCTGAGACCGAGGCGGGCCCGGCCGACGGCGAGCCCGTCGTGTTCGTCCCCGGCGCCACCCTCCCGAAGTTCGTCTGGGAGGACGCCGCCGAAACCCTCGCGCGGCACGGGTTCCGCACCGTCCGCTACGACCTCCTCGGCCGCGACGCCGCCGCCGCGCCCCGGACCCGCTACGACGCCGCGCTGTTCGACCGGCAGCTCGACGCCCTCCTCGACCACCTCAGCCCCGACCGGCCCGTGCACCTGGTGTCCCTCGCGTTCGGCGCGCTCATCGCCGCGGGCTTCGCGGCCCGGCGCCCGCAGCGCGTCCGCTCCCTCGTCCACGTGGCGCCCGACGGGTTCGGCGTGCGCCTGCCGCTGCGGTCGCGACTGCTGCTGCTCCCCGTCGCCGGGGACCTCCTCGCGCGCGCCGCCGGGCCGCGCGCGCTCCTGTCGCGGCTCGCGGACTACTCCGACCGGCCCGAGATCGTCGCCGCGCTCCGCGAGCGGTTCCGCCCCCACGCCACCCCGGCGCTCACGCGCGCGGTCCTGTCCTCGGTGCGGCACATGCCGATCCACGACGCCGCCGAGCAGTACCGCGCCGTCGCCGACGTGCCGACGCTCGTCCTGTGGGGACGCGGCGACCGCGTCACCCCGCTGCCGTCCCCTGAGCGTCTGGAGGCGGCGTTCCCCAACGCCCGCATCACGGTCCTTGAGGACTGCGGGCACCTCCCGGACCTCGAACGGCCCGGCCGGGTCGCGGCGCACCTCCTCCCGTTCCTGCGCGAGCACGCGGACCCCGGTACGCCGCAGCGGGGTAGCATCCCCGGATGATCTGCGTCTACGGGGCCGGAAGCATCGGGTGCTATGTCGGCGGGCGGCTCGCCGCGGCCGGGGCGGACGTCGTGTTCGTCGGGCGCGAGCGGTTCGCGGCCGAGGTCCGCGCGCACGGGCTCCACGTCACCGACCTCGACGGGGCCGACGAGCGGATCGCGAAGCCCCGCTACGAGACCGGACCGGCCGCCGCCGCTGACGCGGACCTCGTGCTGGTCGCCGTCAAGTCCGCCGCCACCGCCGATGCGGCCGCGGAGCTCGCGCCGCTGCTGCGCCCCGGCACGCCCGTCGTCAGCCTCCAGAACGGCCTGCGCAACGCCGCGGTCCTGCGCGCCGGGCTCCCGGACGCCGAGGTCGTCCCGGGCATGGTCGCGTTCAACGTCGTGCACCGCGGGGAGGGCCGCTTCCACCGCGGCACCGGCGGCGGCCTCGAAGCCCAGGCCAGTCCGGCGCTCGCCCCGTTCCTCCCCGACTTCGCCAGGGCCGCAATGCCGTTGACGCTCCACGGCGATCTTCTCGGCGTGCAGGCCGCGAAGCTCCTCCTCAACCTCAACAACGCCGTCAACGCCCTCTCGGGCCTGCCGCTGCGCACTGAACTGTCCCAAAGGAACTACCGGCGCGTGCTCGCCCGCGCCCAGCGCGAGGCCCTCGCCGCCTACAGGGCCGCGGGCATCAGGCCCGCCAAGGCCGCCGGGACCGATCCGCGGCTCGTCCCGTACGTGCTCGGCCTGCCCGACGCCCTGTTCGCGCGCGTCGCCGCCCGGATGCTCGCCGTCGACCCCCACGCCCGGTCCTCCACGTTCGACGACCTCGCGGCGGGCCGCCCCACCGAGGTCGACTACCTCAACGGCGAGATCGCCGCGCTCGCCGCCGAGCACGGCACGGCCGCGCCGGTGAACGAGCGGTTGACGGCGCTCGTCCACGCCGCCGAGGCCGGGGGCCGCCGCGATTTCACCGGTGCCGAGCTCATCGCGGCCATGACGCGCCCTGACTGAGCGCACCCGTTCAGGGCGCCGCCACCTCCGGTTCACTCTCGTTGGCTAGCTTGACATCCGCACCAACGGCACAACCGAAGAAGGAGGATGGGATGCGAACGCCAGAAGAGATCATGCAGGAACTCGAATCCCGCGTCGCCGTCATCCAGGAGCAGGCCGGCCGCGCCGAGGAGCTGCTCGCCGAATCCGAGGTCACCGCCGCCGACGAGGACGAGATCGTCACCGTCACCGTCAACGCGGGCGGCACGCTCACCGGCCTGCGCTTCTCGCCCCAGGCGCGCGGCCTCTCCGGCACCGGCCTCGCCGACCTGGTGCTGGAGGTCTACCGGCTCGCCGTCGAGGAGTCCGGCCGCAAGACCGCCGAGATCATGTCCGGCCTCCTCGGGGCCGACTCCGAGGCCATGGACGTCATCACCGGTTTCGCCCGGCCCAAGGCGGAGGACTGACATGGTCAAAGTGGACCCCCAGATGCTCCGCGACCACGCGTCGAAGCTCGTCAACGGCCCCATGCCGATCGTGGTCCAGGCCGCCGACGCCGCGAAGACCGTGCGCCTCGGCGACGAGAACGCCTACGGCATCGTCTTCGCCCAGCTGATCCCGCCCGCCCTGGACCTGTTCCTCGACGACGGGACCGAGACCCTCGACTCGATCGACGACCTCGGCAACGGCTTCACCGCGGCCCTCCAGGCCACCGCCCAGCAGTACCAGACCGTGGACGAAGAGGTCGCCGCCGTGTTCGACGCCCTCCAGAAGGAGCTCGACCGGTGAACGCCGCGAACCCCCTCATCGAGGGCGAGACCCCCACCTCGATGCCGCAGAGCTCCAAGATCTTCTACGGCGTCTACAAGGCCGGCCAGGCGTACGGGAACGCCATCACCCAGGGGCAGGTGGACGTCGGCGACATCGCCTCGTCCACGTTCTCCCTCGGGCTCGACGCCCTCTCGTTCATCTCCAACCCCTTCAAGCACCTCGTCCAGGCCGGCGTCTCCTGGCTGTTCGAGCACATCTCGTTCCTGCGCGAACCCCTCGACTGGCTGGCGGGCAACCCCAACGCCATCGAGGGCCTGGCGATGACCTGGAACAACATCGCGATGGCGCTCCACGACGCCTCCGAGGCGTGGAACACCGAGGTCCAGACCACCACCGACTGGGAGGGCCAGGACGCCGAGGCGTACCGCAACAGCGCCACCGCGTTCGGCGGCGTCATCAGCGGCACCGCCGACGGCGCGAAGTGGACCGCGAACCTCATCACCGGCGCGGGCGTGCTCGTCGCGATCTTCCGGACCATGTTCCTGGAGATCATCTCCAACTTCATCGCCGAGGCGATCCTGTGGATCCTCTCCGCGCTCGCCACCGCCGGGTTCACGTTCGGCGCCACCGCGGCCGCCGCGGTCGCGCGGGTCGTCTCCAAGGCCGTGTCGGTCTTCGCGAACCTGGTCGGCAAGCTCGGCCAGCTCATGTCGAAGCTCGGCCGCTGGGTCTCCTCGCTGCGCAAGTTCGGCAGCCAGTCGACCGGCCTGAAGAAGTCCCTCGACGGCGCCACCGACCAGCTCCTCAAGGGCACCTCGACGGGCCTGATGCGCGGCGGCGGGAAGGTCATGGACGGGGCGCAGAACCTGCGGAACCTCTCCAACACCCCGCTCGCGAAGTCGATGGACCCGCTGAAGAACAGCTGGAAGAACCCCATCGACAAGATGAAGACGATCAAGTACACGGCGAACTCCACGGCCGCGGGCGAGAACCAGGTCTCCAACATGGAGAAGGAGCGCGAGGCCAACGGCGGGCCGTAACCCCCGCACGCCGGTTCCGCGCGGCAGCACCAGCCGGAACCGGCACCCTCCCGCCCCGTCGAGGAGCACGACGTCGCCGCCGTGCGCCTGCGCGATCTGGCGCGCGATCGGCAGGCCCAGGCCCGTCCCCGGGGCCCGGTCGCCGCGCCAGAACCGCTCGAACACGTGCTCCCGGTCCGCCTCGGCGATCCCCGGGCCCTCGTCGATCACGGTGAGCGCCAACGCGTCCGGGCCCGCCTCGACCTCGATCCGCACCACGGTCCCTTCAGGAGCGTGCTTGACCGCGTTCCCGACGAGGTTCGCCACCGCGCGGCGCACGCTCGGACCGTCCACCGCGGCCTCCGCACTCGCCGCCCCGCTCACCTCCACCGGCGCGGGCGCGAACTCCGCGGCCACCTCCCTCGCCAGCACCGCCAGGTCCACCGGCCGCCGGTCGATCACGCGGGCCCGGCCGCGGGCGTCCACCAGCAGCTCGCCCACGACGTCGCGCAGCCGCTGGGCCGCGTTCCGGCTGCGCTCCAGGCCCTCCCGGTACAGGTCCAGGTCCGGTTCCGGGTGCGCCAGCACCACGTCCGCGCCGGTGATGAGGACCGCGAGCGGGGTCCGCAGCTCGTGGCTCGCCTCCTCGATGAGCTTGCGCTGCACCAGGGCCGACCGCTCCAGCCGGTCCAGCATCGAGTCGAACGCGGCCGCGAGCGCCCGCGCCTCGGCCGTCCCCTGCGCGCTCCCCACCCGCAGCCCCAGGTCCGACGCCTCGATCCGCTCGGCCGCGGCCCGCACCCGCTCGAACGGGCGCACCGCCCGGCCCGACCACCACCACGCGAGCGCGACGGTGACCGGGAGCAGGAGCACCACGGTGAGCACGCCCCACGGGTTCGGGCCGACCCCGGTGCGCGAGACGACGCGCTCGACCCCGTCCGCGCCGATCTCCGTGTACACCTCCTGCGTGATCGCGGTGACCGCGAAGACCAGGACCACCGGGAGGTAGATCGCGAGGGACCCGGTGAGCGCCAAGCGGACCCGCAGCGAGTTCACCCGGCCTCCAGGCGGTAGCCCGCGCCGGTGACCGTGCTGATCGGGCCCGGCTCGCCGAGCTTGCGGCGCAGGCGGCTGAGGATCACCCGCACGGAGGCGGTGAACGGGTCGGCCTGCGCGTCCCACACGTGCTCCAGCAGGTCCTCAGTGGACGTGATCTCGCCGGGGTGGTGCATGAAGTACCTGAGCATGGAGAACTCCCTCGCGGTCAGTTCGAGTTCGGCGCCGCCGCGCCAGGCCCGGTGCGCGGCGGCGTCGAGCCGCAGGTCCCCGACTTCGAGGACCGCGTCCCTGACGTCGGCGCGGCGCGACAGGGCCCGCAGCCGCGCCGCCAGCTCCGCGAAGTCGAAGGGCTTGACCAGGTAGTCGTCGGCGCCCGCGTCGAGCCCGGCGACCCGGTCGTCCACGGCGTCGCGGGCGGTGAGCACGATGAGGCGCCGCGGGCGCCGCAGGTGCGGGTCGGCCCCGAGCCGCCGCAGCAGCGCGAGGCCGTCCCCGTCCGGCAGCCCCAGGTCGAGGCAGGCCACGTCGAAGTCGCTGGCGCACAGCAGCTCCTCGGCCTCGGCGCAGGTCACAGCCAGGTCCACGGCATACGCCTCGTTCCGCAGCCCGAGCGCGAGCACGGGGCCCAGGTCCGGGTCGTCCTCGACCAGCAGGATGCGCACGCCGTCTCCTCTCAGCGCCGGGCCGCGGCGGACCCGGCCGGCCCGGTCACGGTCATCGAGTCCTCGTCGAAGGCGACGCGCACGCCGTCGCCGACCCCGGCGAGGTCGCGGCGGTACTCGCCCTCACCGGTGGGCACCAGCGTAAACGCCGGGGGCTCGGCGCCGAGCCACACGCCGCCGATGCCGCCCCGCTCGTCCAGGGCGTACCAGCCGAGCACGGTCTCCTCGGCGGTCACGAGTTCGACGTAGGTGCGCAGCTCGCCCTGCTCCTCCACGGTGCCCGCGGGCCGGACCTCCTCGATCGCGCCGATGTCGCCCTCGACGGCCTCCAGCTCCTCGCGTCCGGCGTCGGTCTCCCCGGCGAGGAGCGCGGCGACCAGGGCCTCGTGGGCGGCGACGTCCTCGGCGGTGAAGTCCGCTGAGGCGAACATCGCCGCCACGGCGTCGGCCCCGGTCGCGGCGGCTTCGAGGCCGTCCTCGGTCGCGGTCACCGTGTACGACCCGCCCGAGTCGAGCACGTAGGTGCCCTCCCTTGCTTGCAGCTCTTCGGGATCGACCTCGGCGTGCCCCTCGGGGAGCGGGATGGGCTCCCCGGCGGCGAGCGCGGGCCCGATCGCGTCCACGAGGTCGCCCGCGGTGACCTCCTCGCCGTTCGAGGCGACCGCGAGGCTCATGCCCTGCTCGGGCAGCCACGCGGCGACCGCGTTGTGCCCGGTGTCGCCGCCGCCCCCGGACGCGGTGATCACGGGCGTGCCGAGCAGGTCCGGCCCCACGGAGACCCACCCGGGGATCTCGGCGCTGCCGTCCCCGTTGTCGAACGTCGTGTCCGTGAGCGTCTGCACCGCTTCGTCATCGATGACGTCGCCCTCGAACAGGGCCCGCGTCCAGGCGGCGAGCTCCCCGGCGGTCATGGCGAGGTCCCCGTTGCCCTCCATGGCCCAGAACGGCCCCGCGAAGTCCCCGTTCGCGGTCGACGGCGCCCCGTCGACCTGCCCGACCGCGCGCGGCCCGGGCGCGGCTGGCTCGCCGTCCCAGAACCCGCCGAACGGCTCACTTTGCAGGACGAGGATCTCCGACGCCATGTGGTCCCTGTAGGACCCGGTCACCTCGTCGACGATGAGCGCGAGCAGCGAGTACCCGGCGTTCGAGTACAGAAAGTCGCTCCCGGGCTCGAACGCCGACGCGAGGCCGCTGATCGCCGCGACCGCCTCGTCCCGGTCGAGCGGCTCGTGGTCGCGGCCGTGCTCGCCTTCGAGGCCGCTCGTGTGCAGGAGCAGCTGCTCGACCGTGGCCTCGGCGGCCGGACCGGAGAGCCCCGGCAGCAGCGACCCGGCCGTGTCCTCAAGGGACAGCTTCCCCTCATGCGCCAGTCCGAGGACCGCCGCGGCCGTGAACGACTTGCTCACCGACCCGATCGCGAACACCGTGTCGTCGGTGACCGGCGCGGTCCCGTCGGCGGTCCCGAACGCGGCCTTGCACTCCACGCCCCCGCCGGTGAGCGCCACGGTCCCGCTGAACCCGGCGTCGGCCCACCGCCCCAGCCCGCTCACCAGGTCCGGGTCGCAGCCCGGCGCCGCCTCCGGCGCCCGGCCCTCCGCGACCGACGTGCACCCCGCGGCGAGCAGCGCCGCCGCGACCATCACTGAAACTCGTCTCATACCCCGGACCGTAAGGGCCGCGGTGTAAACCGGGCTTGAACGAAGGCGGTCCCCGGGCCCCCGGCGCTCTTTCCGGGGGCCCGGGAGCTCAGGGCCTGTCCTAGGCGCCGCGGGGGAGGTCGCGCAGGACGATCTCGCAGTCGTAGTGCTGGGAGGCGGTCATGGTGCCGCGGAACCACAGCAGCGGCGTGCGGGACGGGTCGCCGGGGGCGGCGATGGGGCGCAGGTTGTCCACCGCGGAGTCCTCGGTCACGGGCGTCCACGTCCAGGTGGCGCCGTCGTCTTCGGTGCGGGCGTGGAAGATCTCGTGGAACGCCAGGGCCGAGCCGTCGCGCGGGTCCACTGTGGTCGAGACGTACACGGAGTCGAGGTCGTACGGGTCGATCGAGGCCAGGCCCGTGTAGTCCTCCTCGTGCGGCATGAGGCCCGCCCCGGCCTTCGCGAACTCGTTCACGGTCCACGTGCCGCCGGGCGCCATGCGCGCGTAGAAGAACCGCAGGTCCGGGTGGGCGCGCCGCCGGTCGAGGTGCTCCTCCTCGCCCGCGCGGGCCGTGAGGACCGCGGCGACCGAGCCGTCCTCGCCGCGCCGGATGTCGGTGGTCCAGCAGTGCGACATCCGCACCCCGCCCCACCGCGACCCGGCCTCCAGGATCGTCGTCAGCTCCACTTGGGACGGCGCCTCGCCGCTCACGGCCGCGGCGTCCACGATGGTGCCGTCGCTGCGGTGCAGGGCCCCGTTCTCCAAGTAGCCGTGGTAGATCGAGTTGTCGTAGTCGCGCGGGTGGTGGTCGGTGGTGACCAGGTCGATCCGCTTCCCGTCCCCTGCGTACCGCGTGTAGCCGTTGACGTAGCCGACCTTCGGGCGCGTGAACAGCTTGCCCGCGTAGGTCCACGTGTCGCCGTCGTCGTCGGAGACCAGCGCGCACTGGTCGTCGTTCACGGCGCGCGCGAAGCAGTACAGGCGCCCGCCCATGGACCGGAGGTTCGAGTAGGTGACGCCCGCGCCGCCGGTGAGGCCGCTCCAGTCGAACTCCCGCTCGGGCCCCCAGCGGGTCGGGTCGCCCGGTTCGCTGACGCGCCAGCGGGTGCGGTCGTCGGTCTTGTGCTTGGTGTAGACGGCGAGCCAGCGGCCGTCGGCGCGGCGCCAGAGCGCGGGCACGTCGTGGTCGTCGGTCTCGAACGCCTCGTGGAGCACCACGACCCGGCTCGTCCCGGCCCGCAGGTCGACCACCGCGAGCTCGACGTTCCCGGACCGGCCCTCCCCGCCGGGGCCTTCGGCCGCGCTGATCGAGCCGACCACGAGGGTCTGCGTCGCGGGGTCGACGAGCGCGCGCTCGTCCTGGAACCAGCACCAGGCTCCGTTGTCGTTGACCGTGAGGATCGGGGGGTTCGCGTTCACGGAGGGTTCCCTTCGTCGGCGTCCTTGCCTTTGGTCCCACCCTACTGGAAAGCGCTATCCAAATCCAGTCCCCACCTTCGTCCTGCGACCAAAGGCGCAGTCCCGGCGGTGAAGATCGATCCCGCGGCCGACGCCCGGACCCCCTTGCGCTCCATACGCTCGCACCATGGACCTCGCCATGGCCGCCTCGCTGGCCGCCCTCGCCCTCATCGACTCGACGAGCTTCGGGACGCTGCTCATCCCGATCTGGCTGCTCCTCGCGCCCGGTCGCGTCAGGGCCGGCCGGATGCTCGTCTACCTCGGGACGATCACGGTGTTCTACTTCGCGGTCGGCATGGCGATCGTGCTCGGCGCGACCACGTTCGTCGACGACCTCGGCGCGCTCCTGGACACCCGGCCCGCGATGTGGGTGCAGCTCGCCGTCGGCGTCGGCCTCGTCGTCCTCAGCTTCCGCTTCGACTCCAAGAAGTCCAAGGAAGGAGGCGGCCGCATGGCCCGCTGGCGCGAGCGCGCCCTCGGCGCCGAGACCGGGCCCGGCACGACCAGGACCCGCACCGGCGCGCTCCCCCTCGTCGGCCTCGCCCTCGGCGCGGCCACCCTCGAAGTCGCCACGATGCTCCCGTACCTCGCGGCGATCGGCATCGTCACCACCGCGGGCCTCGGCGCGGCGGCCACCACCGCCACGATGGCCGGGTACTGCCTCGTCATGGTCGTCCCGGCCCTGGTCCTCATGACGGCCCGCCTCGTCGCCCGCAACGCCGTCGAGCCGCTCCTGGTGAAGATCAACGACTGGATGACCAAGAACGCCGCCTCCACCACCGGCTGGATCGTGGGCATCGTCGGCTTCCTGGTGGCCCGAGACGCCGCCTGGCGCCTCGGACTCCTGGAGCAGCTGCTCAATCGGTGACGGGGTTCGGCTTGCGGTGCAGGCGGATCGCCGAGACGAGGAAGAAGAGGCCGCCGACGACGGCGTATCCGGCGGGGCCGGTGAGGGCCGCGGCGTCGGTGCCGGACTGGAGGATGAAGGCGGTGCCCGCGACGGTCGAGAGGGCGCCGCTGAGGATCTGGGGCCACTGGCCGCCGAGCCTGCGGCGGCGGATCGCGACGACGAGCTGCACGATTCCGGCGGTGATCGCCCAGGCGCCCCACACGCGGAGCACGGCCGGGAGGCCGGAGGCCGCCGCGAAGCCGAGGCCGACCGCGGCGAGGAGGCTCAGCGCCATGTTGACGTACAGGGCGGGCCGGTCCCCGGTGGGGGAGCGGAAGTCGACGACGGCCGCGGCCACGTCGAACAGCGGGTAGAGCACGAGCAGCGCGGCCCCGAGCGGGCCGATCTCCGCGCCGCTCGCGACGAGGAGCCCGGCCCAGACGGCGGCGAAGGCGAAGCGGCCGTAGTACAGGCTGCGCAGCGAGCGCTGCGCGGGCCGGGACTCGAGATCGGTGGTCATGGCGTCCTCCTGTGAAGTGAAGTAGAATGACTAGTCACTCTACTTGAGGATCATACGCACGGCGATCCCGGAGGGCAAGAGCGGAGGGGCACGTATGATCGCGACCGTGAAGACCTCGATGCGCGAGCGCCTCATTGAGGCCGCCATGCAGCTGTTCTACGCCTCCGGCCTGCGGGCGGTGAGCGTCGACAAGGTCATCGAGGCCGCCGCGACCACGAAGGTCACGTTCTACCGCCACTTCAAGGGCAAGGACGACCTCGTCGTCGCCTACCTGGAGCGCCGCGCCGCCATCGAGCGCGAGGGCATCGGCGCGGCCGTCGGTCACGGCGGCGGCGACCCCGCGGCCGTGATGCGCCTCGTCTCCGAGGCCCTCGCCGTCATCACCTGCGAGCCCGGCTTCCGCGGCTGCCCGTTCATCAACGCCGCCGCCGAGTACCCCGACCCCGAGAGCAGCGTCCGCAAGGCCGTCGACGAGCACCGCCGCTGGTGCAAGGACGCGTTCGCCGACCTCGTCGCCCCCCTCGCCGCCGACCCCGCCGCCGCGGCCGACGACCTCATGCTCCTGCGCGACGGCGCCATGGTCGCCGGCTACCTCGACGCCCCCGAAGCGGTCGCCGCGTCCTTCCTCCGCAGCGCCACCGCTGTCCTCGACGGACTCAAGCGGGACTGACCCCGACCGCGGAACGTGGGCGGCTTCACCTTGCGCCGTAAGTTAGGTTTGCCTAATATTCCGGTGAAGCCCGACACCCAGACAGGAACCCATGCCGCTCCCCGTGCTGCTCCAGGCCCCACCCGAGCCGATCCCGGTGCGGCCCATCCGCATCGACGCCAAGACCACGCCCAGGCAGCTGACGCTCCGCGCCATCGCCGCCGCGCCCCGGCAGATGGTCCCCGCCGCGCTGCTGCTCGTCATGCACCAGGTCGGCGAGTCCCTCGTCCCGGTCATCATGGGCTTCGCGATCGACCAGGCCGTCGCCACCGGCGACTACGTCAGGCTCGCGCTGTGCGTACTCCTCCTCGGCGCCGACTTCGCGCTCCTGAGCTACAGCTACCGGTTCGGGTCCCGCTTCGGACTCCTCGGCATCGAAGCGGTCCAGCACCGCCTGCGGACCCTCGTCGCCGACCGCCTCCTCGACCCCAAGGGCGTCAAGGGACGCGCCGGACTCCCCGGCGTCTCCCTCTCCATCGCCTCCACGGACGTCAACAACCTCGCACGCGCCGTCTCGATCGCCGCCTGGCCCGTCGGGGAGCTCGCCGCCGTCCTGCTCACCGGCACCGTGCTCATGGTCCTGTCCTGGGAGCTCGGACTCATCGTCCTCATCGGCGTCCCCCTGCTGCTCCTCATCATGGACCGCGCGGGCGGGCCCCTGCGCCGCCGCAGCCACGACCAGTCCGCGCTCGCCGCCGAAGCCTCCGGCAAGGCCGCCGACCTCCTCGCCGGGTACCGGGTCCTCTCCGGCCTCGGCGCCCAGGGCGCCGCCGCCGACCGGTACCGCAGGGCCAGCCGCGACGCCCTCGACGGCAGCCTCCACGCCGCAGGCGCCCAAGGCGTCTACACCGGCTCGATGAACCTCGCCTCCGGCCTGTTCGTCGCCGGGCTCGCGCTCGTCGCGGGCCTCCGCGCCCTCAACGGCGACCTCACCGTCGGCCAGCTCATCACCATCGTGGGCCTCACCCAGTTCATCATCGGCCCCCTCAGCGGCCTCGCCACGAACGCCGGTGCGATCTGGGCCGCCGCCCTCGCCTCCGCCGAGCGCGTGCTCTCCATCCTCCAACTGCCCCACCGCGACGCGGCCCACGGCGACGCCCGCCCCGACCAGGGCGACGGCAAGCTGAGCCTGAGCGGCGTGCGCACCGAGCACCTCGACGGCGTCGACCTCGTCGTCGCCCCCGGCGAATGCGTCGGCCTCCGCGCCACCCCCGCGGCCGCCGCCGACCTCGCCGCGCTCCTCTCCGGCGGCGCGCACCCCGAGGCGGGCACCGTCACCTGGCAGGGCCGCCCCTTCGCCGAGTACGACCTCGAAGCGCTCCGCGCCGCCGTCCTCGTCGTCCCGCACCACGCCGCCCTCTTCGACGGCAGCATCCTGGAGAACGTCGGCCTCCTCACCGCCGACCGCGACACTGTGGACGCGGCCCTTGAAGCGGCCGACTGCGCCGAGATCATCGACGCCGCCCCCGACGGGATCGACACCGAGGTCGGCGAGGACGGCCTGCGCCTCTCCGGCGGCCAGCGCCAGCGCATCGCCCTCGCCCGCGCGCTCGCGCAGCGACCGCCGCTCCTGGTCCTCCAGGACCCGACGACCGCCGTCGACTCGGTCACCGAGTCCCGCATCGCCGAGCGCCTCCGCGCCGCCCGCGGGACCCGCTCGACCCTCCTCGTCACCGACGCGCCCGCGCTCCTCGCCGTGTGCGACCGCGTGGTCGACCTGAACGGGAAGGCCGCCGCATGAGCGACGACACCCGCGAGACCCTGCCGCTCGCCTCCGCCGCGCAGGTCCGCTCCGAAGTCCGCCTCGCCCTCAAGGGCGGCGCATGGAAAGTCGTCGGCGTCGTCACGCTCCTCACCTTGGGCGCCGCCGCCGGACTCGCCACCCCCTGGGCGCTCGGCGCCCTCGTCGACGCCGTCGCCGATAGCGAAGGCGCCCAGGCCGTCTGGCTCCTCGCCGGGGCCATCGCCGCCGGTGCGCTCTTCGCCGCGCTCTTCGACGGCCTCGGCCAGGTCGGCGCCACCCGCCTCGTGGAGCGCGTCCTCGCCTCCACCCGCGAGCGCATGGTCGCCCGCGGCCTCTCCCTGCCCCGCGCCGCCCTCGAACGCGCCGGCGCCGGGGACCTCGTCTCCCGCGCGGGCGACGACGTCGCCGTCATCGCCGAGGCCGCGCCGTACGTCGTCCCGGCCGTCACGGGCTCGGCGTTCACCATCGCCACCACCGTCGTCGGCATCGCCGTCCTCGACTGGCGCTTCGCCGTCGCGGCCCTCGTCCTGGTCATCCCCGTCTACGTGGTCACGCTGCGCTGGCACCGCCGCAACGCCCCGCAGATCTACGAGGCCGAGCGCGCCGCGATGGCGACCCGCGCGCAGCACCTCCTCGCGTCGCTGCGCGGCATCGAGACCGTCCACGCGTTCAACCTCTCAGGGACGCACGGCAAGCGGATCCTCATCGCCTCCTGGGCGGTCAGCATCTGGTCCGTGCGCGCCCGCACCGTCATCAACGGGTTCTTCGCGCGCATCAACCTCGCCGAGTTCCTCGGTATGAGCTCGATCCTCGTCGTCGGCTTCCTGCTGGTGCGCGAGGGCCACGGGACCGTGGGCGCCGCGACGACCGCGATGCTGTTCTTCCTGCGCCTCTTCGGGCCCATCAACGAGCTCATGTTCGTGGTGGACGAGCTCCAGTCCGCGCTGGCCTCGATGCGCCGCATCGTCGGCGTCATCCACGCCGACGAGTTCAAGGCCGCCGAACGCGCCGAGCCGGGCACCGCCGCGGCCGACGCTTCGGACATCCGCTTCGAGTACCTCCCGGGCCACCCGGTGCTCGACGGCGTCTCGCTTCGCATCGGCGCCACCGAGACCGTCGCCCTCGTCGGCTCCTCGGGTGCGGGCAAGTCGACGCTCGCGGCGATCGTCGCGGGCGTCCTCGACCCGGGTGCCGGGACCGTGAAGGGCACGGCCGCCCTGGTTACCCAGGAGGTCCACGTCTTCGACGGGACCCTGCGCGAGAACCTCGACCTGGTCCGCCCGGGCGCGGGCGACGACGAGCTCATCGCGGCCCTGGAGCGCGTCGGCGCCGACTCGCTGCTGTCCCTCCCGGAGGGCCTCGACACCGGTGTCGGCGACCGCGGCACGGAGCTCACTCCGGCCCAGGCGCAGTCACTCGCCTTGGCGCGCATCGTGCTCCTCGATCCGCCGCTCGCGGTCCTGGACGAGGCGACCTCCGAGGCCGGGAGCGCCGACTCCGCGGCCCTCGACCACGCCTCGTCGGCCGCCCTCGAAGGCCGCGCGGGCCTGCTCGTCGCCCACCGCCTCGACCAGGCGGCGCGCGCCGACCGGATCGTGGTCATGGAGCACGGCCGCATCGTCGAGGAGGGCACCCACGACACCCTCGCCGCCGCCGAAGGCCCCTACGCCCGCGCCTGGAGCCTCTGGACCCGGGGCCGCTCCTAAGCGGCGCTTCGGCGCCGAAGGACCCGGCCGAGATAGACGAGGGCCAGAACCTCGACGGCGATAGTCAACGCCGCGGTGACGAGGCCCGAGACGCCGTGGCCGGGGACCATGAACGCGGTGTGCGCGACCATGGCCCCGGCGACGAGGTGGAGGCAGTGGGCGTCGGCCCACTCGGAGTGGGCGGCCCAGCGCCGGACGAGCCAGATCGTCACGGCGCCAAGGGCGAGGGCGGCCGCGATCGGCAGCAGGAGCGGCACGGCGTCGCCGAACACCGGGCCGCCCGGACGCAGACCCGCGGGCATGAGCAGCCCGAGGAACGCGAGCGTCGCGGCGAACGAGAAGACGGCGACCGGGAGCGGCCGGGACGGCAGGGCCCTGACGGGAGCGGACCGTCCAGGAAGGACCTTGAGGGCGACCACCGCCAGCACCGCGATGGCGGCGCCGATGGCGATGAGCGCGACCGGCGGCGTCTGGTAGCCCGGGTCCTGAGTGGCGGCGATCCCGTAGCGCAGCCCGAGGATGCCCAAGACGGTGACCACGGCGGTGTTCACGAACCCGCCCGTACCCAGGTAGGGCCGGGAGCGGTGGTGCGGGAACAGCAGGTCCGCCAGCAGGATCGGGATCAGGACGCTGAACACGACGTGGATGCCCACCTGCGCGAGCCAGTAGGTGGCGTTGAACCCGAGCAGGCGCAGGCTCCACTCCGAGGCGTCGTACATCGTGGGGCTGGTCAGGGCCTGGAGGCCCAGGCCGTCCTCGGCCAGTTCGTAGGCCAGGCCGAGGACGACCAGGCTCGGCCAGCCGCCCCCGGCGCGGACGGCGGCCTCGCGGATCAGCAGCACTCCGGCGCCGTACATCGGGATCAAGAGCGGCAGCGCGATCCACGTCTGCGGCACCGCGACCGCCGTGAAGGTCAGCTCGGCGCACAAGGGCGCCAGGACGACCAGTGCCCAGGCGGCCTTGAGCCGGCCGCGCGGAGTGCCGTCTTCCATGAGGGTCTCCTTTCGTCGCTTACCGAGTCAGACCGCGAGGCGCTGGCGGGCGCGCTCGGCCGCGGACTCGGCGCCGGCAGGGGCCCCGTACGGGTCGCGGTCGTCGGCGGGGGAGGTGAGCAGGCCCGCGTCGGTCGCGGACTGCATCTTGGCGAGGCCGCGCAGGACGACCGGCTGGAGGACCGAGAACACGAAGCTCCCGATGCCCGCGAGGGTCATGGCGTCCCGGTACGAGTCGCCCCAGCCGAGCCACTGCGTGGCGTACTCCATGCCGTCGGTCCCGACGTGGCGGCGGATGAGCCAGCCGTACAGCGGGTAGAAGGTGACCGCGAGGGTCACGGCCCACCAGGTCACGCCCACGACGAACCCGAAGAGCGCCACAGGGAACTGCACCGCGGCCCACAGCAGGTTCTTCCACGACCGGCCGTCCGACAGCGGCGTCAGGAACCGGCGCAGGGGCGCGGCACCGTACGCCGCCCGCTTGTAGCGGGGCGCGGCCACCGGGCGGCCCAGCAGCGCGCCGAGCCGGCCGCGGGCGGCGGCGCTGACGCCGCGCAGCGCGAACAGGGTCGCCGCGAGGATCGGCACGCCGACCCACACGGCGACGGTGCCCGCGCCCGCGCCGATCCCCGCGACCGCGACCACGAAGGCGGCCACGGCGATCGGGAACGCCGCGAACAGGTAGACGGTGTCCGCGGCGACCTGCCGGAACACCTTGATGTAGACCTGCTTCACGCGTGCCGCTCGGCGATCTGGGACAGGATCGCGACGACCTCGGGCCGGTAGAACGGCCCGACGTGCGGCAGCGGCGCCGAGAACACCTCGGTCGGGTTGTGCGGGGTCAGCCGGTCGGCCTCGGCGATGAACCGGTCCTGGAGCGCCGGCGGGATGAGCCGGTCCTCGGTGAACCGCACGTAGGTGCGGGGGATGCGGCCCCAGCGGTCGGCGTCCACGCGGACCTCCGACACCGGGATCGCGACCGGCTCGTCGGGCTGGAACAGGTTGAGGAGGCGGGTGAGCTCGGCGTCGGAGAGCCCGCCCGCGAGGCAGTCGCGGATGCCGTCGAGCAGCTTCCGGTCGCTGGTCCGCCAGTTGACGCGGGCCACGCCGAGCTCGGCCGGGTCGCCCGCGAGCGCGGCGGTGACGTTGGGGAGCAGGCTGCCCGCGTTCTCGGGCTGTTCGAGGTACGCGGCCATCGTCGGCAGGTCCACGCAGCAGTACGCGGCCATGTAGACGAGGCGGTCGACCAGCTCGGGCACGGCGTTGCCGACGCGGCTGAGCGAGACCCCGCCCTGGCTGGAGCCGACGAGGATCACCGGGCCGAGCCGCTTGGCGCGCTCGACGACGTCGATGACGTGCGCCTCGTAGTCGTCGAGGGTGTAGGACGCGATCGGCGTGGGCTCCTTGGCGAGCGCGGCGAGGTCCTGCGGCGCCTGGTACGCCTGCGGGAAGGACCCGTCGATCCCGTGGCCGGGGAGGTCGACGGCGACGGTGCGGTACCCGCGCAGGGTGAGCTCGGAGGTGAGCCCGACCCAGCTGAAGGACGAGACGTGCGTGCCGTGCACGAGCACGAAGGTGGGGACGGCGGACATGTTGGACTCCTCTTAGTGGTTGGTTTCGGCGGCTTCGCGCCACATGGGTTGGATCTCGGGCGAGTCCTCGACCCGGACCGGCAGGCCCAGGTCGGCGAACCCGTGCCGCAGGTAGAGCGCGCGGCTCTGCGGCGAGCTGGCTTCGAGGTAGGCGGGGAGCCCGGCGCGGTCGGCGCGGGCGAGGCCCTCGCGCAGCAGCGCCGAGCCGATGCCCTGCCCCTGGCGGCCCGCGGCCACCCCCATCAGCGGGAGGTACAGGTGGTCGCGGTCGAGGGGGTGCCGCGCGTCGAGGGCGGCGCCGACGGCGGCGAGCCGGGCGAGCGGTCCGGCGGTGGGCCCGGCGGTCTCGGCGTGGAGCGGTTCGCCTGCGGCGAGCCGGATCCAGACCGCGGCGCCGGCGCCGTCCGCGGCGAGCGCGCACTCGGCCTGCGGGTGGGCGATGAACGAGCGGTAGAAGCCGTCCTGGTAGGCGGGGCGGCGCTCGGGGTCGGGGAAGAGCCAGGCGGCGAGCGCGTCGGCGCCGAACGCCGAGGTGAGCACCGCGGTGACGGCGTCGGCGTCACTCTCGGTTGCGTACGCTGTATCGATCTTCATGACCCCAGACTGCCGCATAACGAACCGGATATGCCACCCAAACAGCCATGAAGTGCACTAGTCCAGCAGGCAACGACCTAGTACACTTGGCACACCGTGGACCCGAGCCGGAGGCCGAGGATGTCGACACCGCAGGAACCGCCGTACCGCCAGATCGCCGCCGAGCTGCGGGCGGGCATCGCCGCGGGCGAGCTGCGCCCGGGCGACCGCGTGCCGTCGGTGCGCCAGATCGCGCAGCGCTGGGGCGTGGCGGCGGCGACCGCGACGAGGGTCATGGCGGTGCTGCGCGACGAGGGACTGGTGACCACCAAGGTCGGGGCCGGGACGGTGGTGAGCGACCGGCCCGCGTCCGCTCCCTCGCCCTCCCCGGCGGTCCCTGCCCCGGCGGCCGCGGCGGGCCGCCGCGGGGTCCTGCCGAAAGCCCTGACGGCGGTGCAGATCCGCCGCACCGCCGTCGCCATCGCCGACCGCGAGGGCCTGAACTCGGTGACGATGCGCAGAGTCGCCGCCGAGCTGAACGTGGGGCCCATGTCGCTCTACCGGCACGTCGAGACGAAGG
The DNA here is from genome assembly GCF_040644205.1 of Glycomyces sp. NPDC047010. Classification (NCBI taxonomy): domain Bacteria; kingdom Bacillati; phylum Actinomycetota; class Actinomycetes; order Glycomycetales; family Glycomycetaceae; genus Glycomyces; species Glycomyces sp. NPDC047010. The sequence continues at coordinate 26,899 of NZ_JBEYVY010000004.1, forward strand.
AGGACCTCCTCCTCCAGATGATCGAGGAGATCACCGGCCGCGACGCCCTCCCCGCGTCCGGATCGGGCGACTGGCGGCGCGACCTGGAGTTCATCGCCCGCCGCCAGTGGGACCTGTGCCGCCGCCACCTGTGGGCGGCGCGCGCGATCTCCTTCACCCGGCCGCTGCTGGTCCCCAGCCTCGCGGACTACACCGAGTGGACGCTCCGGGCCCTCGACGGCCTCGGCCTGTCGCCGCGCACCTGCGCGCGCGAGGCCATGGCCGTGCACGCCCTGGTCACCTCCGCGGCCCTGTCCGTCGCGGAGGAGGTCGAGGCCGAGCAGGAGAGCGGCGTGTCCCTGTCGCAGTGGCACCGCACCCGGCGCCACCTGACCTCGGAGCTGTTCGACGCCAACGACTTCCCGCGCCTGGCCGCCACCCCCGAGGACGCCTTCACCGACCTGACCGCGCTCTTCGAGTACACGCTCGCCCGCCATCTCGACGGCTTCGAGGCGTTCCTCGCCAGGTCGGGACGCCCCTAGTCCCGACGACTCCCGGGCGGGGTGCGGCCGGAAGCCATACTGCGGTCATGCGCCTCCCGACCGCCATCGCCCTGACCGCGTTCGCCTTGTCCGGCTGTTCCGGCACACCCGATGACGATCCCGGGTGGGAGGTGACGGTCTACTACACGGCCGTGGAGTCCTTCCACGACGGCGCCCCGACCGAGGTCTTCGGCTGCCCCGCAATCGAATGCGACGGCGGCGACGACGTCCTCGGCGCCTACCCGGAGGACTTCGCGCAGGCCGTCGAGGACGAGGGCACCGGCCGCATCACCAGCGGCGACCACGCGGGGGAGTACCTGAACTGGTCCTACGACGTCGGCTACTGGCTCGACACCGAACCCCGCAACTCCCACGGCGACCCGTTGCGCCCCTTCGCCTCAGCGGCTGCCGACCCCGACGTCCTCCCCGAGGGCACCAGCCTCCGCATCACCGACTGCGGCGACGCCGACGACGTCGACCCCGAAGTCTGCGACCGCCTCCAAGCCGCAGCCTGGACCATAGAAGACGAATTCACCCCCGGCCTCGGCGGCACCAACCACATCGACCTCTACCTCGGCGAGGAAACCGGCCCCGACTTCACCGAAACCGCCTGGTACACCACCCTCACCAACGCCCGCATCGACTACTAGCCGCCCGCTTCCGATGACGGATCGATGACGCTTCCACTTACATTGCTTGCCACACAGACCGTTAGCGAGGCCAAGGGAGCAGGACATGGCGATGAAATGGGCCGTAGGCGAGATCGAGCCCCGCATGGACGGGGTGCCCGGATTCGTGATCGACGTCAGGGACCAGCTGTACGACACGCAGGACGCGGCACGGGAGCACTTGCAGTTCTTGCTGGACCTCGGCAGGGAGGCCAGCACCGAGGCGCAGGCTGCGAAGCTCCTGCGGGTGATGACGAGGTCGAGCCAGGCACTGCTCGTCGTGTGCCCGCCGATCCGGGGCTGGGTGGTCTTCCCGGTGCAAGGCGGACTCGCACCGGCCCAGGCGGGCGTGTTCTACCTCGACGACCACCACCAAGACCTCCTGCGCCGCTTCCAAAGCCGTCAGAACTCGACGGCCGGAGCCGGATGCGCGGTGATCGCGCTGGCGACCGTCGGCGGCCTCATCGCCGGAATTGCAGCCCTCGCCCAGATCCCGTGGCCCGCCTGAAGACCCCGGAGACACAGAACGGCCCCCGGTGACGCGGGGGCCGTCGGTCCTGCAACTTGTCTAGCGCGTCGCCTTAGCGAGGAACGCGACCCAGTCGGCGGCCGAAGCCTCCAGGATCGGGGAGGACTCCCCGAGCTTGGTGTCCCGAACCTGAGTCACCCCACCGTGCGCACGGGCCTCGACGCACTGGCCCCCCTGGCCACTGCTGCGCGACGACTTCTTCCACCGCGCCTCCAGGCATGCCCCGCCTTGGCCACCGCTACGCGACGACTTCTTCCAGTTCTCTGTCAGCATCGCTGGTCTCCCGTCATGTCAGCCGCTCGGACAATGCGAGCGTGTCCGAGAATAGTCCACGCACCCGTTCGGCCCACTTCTTGTCCGCTTCGTACATTCCGCCGAGTGGGCCCTCGTGGTAGACCACATCCCGGTTAGCCCCACCCTCGAATCCGAGAATGGTGTAGGGCCCAACCATCGAGGGGTGAAACCCCCTCGCAGGCAGGACATAGATCTCGACATTCGGCCGCTTGTTGTCTGCATGGAGCTGAGCGAGCTGCTCCTCGCAGAAGTCTGATCCTTGAAAGACATCGAGTGAGTACCGCGACTGGATCACCCGGATCTTCGTGGGCCTAGCGCTTTCGATGATCGCCTCCCGTCGCTCTGATCGGACATTGAGCGCCACTTCGATCTTCTTTAGTGTCAGAAGGCCTTCGGCTTCCATGCTCGCGCGTGAGTAAGCGCGGGTCTGCAATAGTCCCGTGACATAGCTGTCCTCGAAGATGTCGATCGAAGTCGCCAGCGGTTCGAGCTGCGTTAGCCGCTCAAACCACATCGGTCCGTTGTCGCGCCAGGTGTTCGATGAGCCCTGCCGGATCTGCTTGGCCTTCGCCTCGGCTTCGGCGATCACGTACTCCGGTGCTTCGTACTTGCGGAGGAGCCCCCCGACCATCATGGGCTCCATGTATTGGAGCTTGCCTGCCTCGTATGAGCCGACGATCTCCTTCGTGGTGCCGAGCTCCTCGGCGGCTGCGTCCCTACTAGAGAAACCGGCACGGATCCGCCAGCTCTTCAACAGGTCTCCGAGATCGCGTTGCAAGAATCCTGCGCTCATCCGAACATCCTCCCAGCCTGTGACTCTGTGTTGTCAAGCCCAAACCGGGGTGGGATTTACGCTCGGGATTTCCACTCGGCTTTTCCAAGCGGATATTTAGTACTGGATTGCGCCGCTGAACTGCACCTATGTTGTTCAAATGACCGACACCGAAGTGCAACGGGGGACCTTCGACAAGGACGGGTCCCGGTTCGACGTATGTGCCTCAAGCGCGTTGGCGCCCGAGGCGATGCGCGTCTATCAAGCGGGCGACCGGAGCGTGATCGCGCTCGTCGTCTCAGGACTCAATTCCGGTGACCTGAAAGCGAGTTGGGGCGCCGGGTGGGGCGACTACCCGCTCGAATGGCGCGACGACTTCGAGGAGCGGGCCTATCGTGCCTACGTCTCCCGAGTGCGGGTGTGCAATGGCTGATCTCGCTGCGGCAGAAGAAGGCCCGTACAACCTCCGGTCCGACGGCAAGCCCGGCGTCGAGGGCTACATAGGCGACTTCTACCGCGGCCCAGCGGTGTTCACGCTGTACTCGCTCGGCGCCCATCCGGCCGATCCGGCCCGCATCACCTCGTACCTGGTCGATGTCGAAGACGGCGCGGGCCCGCGCGAGTGCTGCCGTTTCACCGATGAGCCGGACACGGTCCCCGAGTGGGCGCGCACCTGGCAGAACGACCCGTGGTGCCCGTCGATCATGCTCCGCTGCCAAGAGCTGATCGCCCACCCGGCCGAGTAGACCAGTCGGGGTGCGTCTCCCCAGGACCCCGCCCCGACTTCCCGCCGGGCCATTGGTGGATGGCCCGGCACCGGTCCCGCCGCCTCCTTCCGGCATCACGCGGGACCCGGGGCCGCGGCCTGCTGTGACGAGCAGGCCGCGGCCTTTGCCGGGAGGGGTCCCGGCCGCGCTCAGCTACAACGGACGGCAACCCGCAGATTCAATTCCGGAGGCGCCCCGTGTCCCGCAACCCTGCAATGAGACTGCCTCGAATGCCGGGGTCTGCGATCCTCGCGGTCGTCTTCCTCGGACTCGCCGCTTTGCTCAGCATCCCCACCGGAATCGCACTCCTCGCGGAGATTCCATGGTTGAGCGCGCTCCTGTTCGCGGGAGCCGCGCTGGCCGCAGTGATCGCGGTCGGGGTGTCGCTGCGCCGCCGGTGGGCCCGCATCGGCGGCGCCGTCTGGGCCGGGACCTTGGCGGGGTTCTTCCTCATCGAGGCGATGCGGGTCGTCAACTCCGTCACCCCGAACTCCAGCTACTCGACACTCTTCGCGTTCTGGCTGGTCCTGATGCTCTTCCTGCTCCAGCGCAACACCCGGCTCTGGTGCGACGGCGGTAAGTCCCAGCCCGCACCGACCCGGCCTCGGGCCGATCCTCCGCGGGTCGGGCCGATACCGCGCCAGGCGAGGGGGCTCGCGGTCGGAGACGAGGTCGAGCTGGTCGATGATGTCGCCCGGTTGCGGGCCGGGACGATCGTCGTCATCGTGGAACTACCCGATCCCGAGGTGGTCGTGGCCGAGTATCCGCACCCGGAGACCGGAGTGCCCACCGAGGTCGTGCTCCGGCGCGGGGAGATCCGTGTCAGCGGCGGGGCCGATTAGGCCCGGCGTTCGGGCGGATGGCGGTGAGCTGGATCGTGTCGTCGGGTGCGGCGGGGCGGGGGAGGGTGAGGATCATGGTGTCGTCGGCGGCGAGGGCGGGCTTGTTTCGGCGGGCTCGGATCGCTTCGATGACCATGGGGACCACGGAGACGAGCACGATGAGGATGAAGATCGACTCGATGTGCTCGCCGATCGCGGGGATGTTGCCGAGGGCCGCGCCGAGGAGGATGATCCCGGCCGCCCAGACCACGCCGCCGATCGTGGAGTGCAGGAAGAACTTGCGGGGGTCCATGCGGCCGATCCCGGCGATCCAGGTGATGAAGGTCCGCACGAACGGCACGAAGCGGGCCAGGATGATCGCCTTCGGGCCGTGCCTTTCGAGGAACGCGTGGGTCTTCTCGACGTGCTCGCGTTTGAAGAAGCGCGAGTCCGGCTTCCGGAACAGCGCGGGACCGGCCTTGCGGCCGATCGCGTAGCCGACGACGTTGCCGATGACGGCCGCGGCGGACGCCAGCAGGCAGACCAGCCACAGCGGCGCGGCGATCGCGCCCTGCGTCACGAACAGGCCCGCGGTGAACAGGAGCGAGTCGCCCGGCAGGACCGGGAACACCGAGCTCTCCGCGAAGATGACCAGGCAGAGCCCGGCCACGACATACGGCCCGAAGGCGGTGAGCAGGTGTTCGGGATCGAGCCAGGCGGGAAGCATGCGCGCCATGCTACCGAGCGAAACCCGGAACGGCCGGGGGCGTTCGCGGCTATCTTCACCCTGTGATGAGGGTTATTGCGGGCGCCGCGGCGCTCGGAGCAGTGCTGATCGGATCTCCCGCGTCGGCTTCCGCCGATGAGTCGGTGGAGGAGCGGCGGTTCGTGAACGTGCAGTTCGGGGGCTGCCTGGACGCGAGCTCGGGGGACGAGACGCTGTCCGTGGCCCCCTGTTCGGTCGAGGCGGGGGACTACCAGGTCTGGTACACGATCCAGAGCGACCTGCACGGCGGCCCGATGCGGATCATCAACAAGGCCAACGGCTACTGCCTGGAGGGATACCGGCCGCTCGTGCTCCAGGAACCCTGCTACGGCTCGCAGAACCCGACCCAGCAGTGGATCCCCGTCCCCGGCCCCGACGGAGCCGTGTCGTACGAGAACGTCGCCTACCCGGGCCGCATGACCCAGCGCGAACCGAGCCCCTGGACGATCGGCCTGTCGACCGACCCGCTCGACGCCAGGGGCCTCTGGGCCCGCTGACGCGAGCGGGTGAGCCGGTTCGGGGTCAGGCCGTGGCGGGCGATGCCGCGCGCTGCCACAGGGACACCGCGAGCCACACGACCGCCGCCGCAAGCGTGAGCAATGCGATCTGAAGGGCCGCTTCGGGGACCAGGGCCCGCAGCCCGATCGGGAACGTCGCCGCGGCGTACAGCGCGAGCGGCACGCGCGGTGCGCCGGTGCGCCAGAGCGCGGCCGCGTACACGGCCGCCGCGAGGATGAACAGGATCGACGCCGCGGTGAGCGCGGTCCCGAGCGGCCCGGATCGCAGCGTCTCCACTTGCGCCGGTTCGAGGTACGCGAACACGAGGTTGATCACGAACTCGACGCCCACGAGCGCGCCCACCGCCGCGAGGCTGGCGAGGAGGCCGACCGTGAGCAGGCCGCTTCGCCCGCGGCTGTAAGCGAGGTAGAGCCCGAGGACGAAGCCGAGCGCGAAGATCTGCGCGAGCGGCGCGAGCAGCTGCGTGACCGCAGTGGTCGGCAGGATCTCGGCCCGCTTGGCGGTGTTGACGAGGACGATTGCCGCGCAGAGCCATCCAGCGAACGCGGCGATCCGCAGGTAGGACCGCAGTTCGGTGCGGGGTGCGGCGCGGGTGTCGAGGGGTCGGGTCATGGCGGCCTCCAAGCCGAGGGAAGATAACACTTGTTATTGCAATAACGATTGTTATCCTGGTGGTGGCGGCCTGTCAAGTACCTGGCGGGCGCGCTGCCGGGCGCGGCCGGACCGCGCCCGACCCGTCGTCCCGGAGCGGAGTCCGCGCATGCCTGCACCCACCGTCGCCGAGCAGCTGGTCCTCGGCGGACGCGCGCTCATCAGCAGCGAAGGCACCGCCGACCTCTCCGTGCGCCGCCTCGTCGAAGCCGCGGGACGTTCGACCATGTGCGTCTACAGCCACTTCGGCAACCGCAAGCGCCTCCTCGCCGAGGTCTACCGCTCCTGCGCCGACGACCTGACCGCCGCGCTCGCCGGCGCCCGTGACGCCATCGGCCTCGAACGCGACTACACCGCTTACGCCCGCAAGGAACCCCGGCACTTCCTGTACCTGTTCGCCGTCGACCTGGAGACCTTCGGGCTCGACCAGTCCCTCCGCCTCGACCTCATCGACACGGTCCTCGACCGCGCCGCCGCCCACCTCGAAGGCGACCGGCACGACGCCCTCGCCTGGTGGCTCCGCCTCCACGGCGCGGTCTGGCTCGACACCGTCCAGCGCCTCGCCGGATCACCCGACCGGTTCGACACCACCACCGCACGCCGGCGCTGACCGGGCCCCGGTTCGGCGCCCGGCGGGCAGGCGAAAGGTCCCGGAGCGCCGCACACGTCTTGACCTGGCGTTCCGGGACCTTTCGGGTCTATCAGCGCTCGATCTTGTCGAGGTGGAGCATGCGGGCGAGGTTCTTGTCGAGCTCGTCGTCCTGGAAGATCTTCTTCCAGTCGTCCTTGACGATCGACTCGCGGCCGTAGTCCATGGCGATGAGGCACGCCTCGCTGAACGGGTTGTCGCCGCGGAGGCCGTTGGCGAGTGCGACCTGGGTGTGGCCCAGGAGGATCGAGCGGGCGGCGGCTTCGGGGACGCCCATCGTGTTGACGGCCTCGTCCAGGGACTCCTTGAGGAGCGCGCCGACCATGCACGCGATCGTCTCCACGAGCGTCGGCTCCAGCTGCGCGAGCTGCTTCACCGTGACCCAGTGGACGTCGATCACCGGGGCGTAGATCGCCCGCACGGTGGCCTCCACGATCGCTTTCGCGGCCGGGTCGTCGGACTCGACGGCGGCGATGGCGTCCTGGGGGGCGGCGATGCCGCCGAAGGTGTCCGCGTACTCCTCGGGCGTGGTGCGCTGCAAGAAGATCGACGGGTGGCACGGGTGCGCCACGGCCTGCACGACGTCCTCGCGCTTGGTCAGCAGGCCCGCGTACGCGGCCGCCGGGTCCAGGGTCAGAGCGATCGCACCGGACTTCATGAGCGGCACCGCCTCGGCCGTGACCGACTGGAGCGCCAGGTCGGGGACGGCGAGGACCACGATGTCGGCGTCGGCCACGGCCGCGGCGAGGTCGGTCAGCTCGCGGCCCGCGTCGACCGTGCGCTCGCGGCCGGCGGGGGAGTTCTCCACGTAGGCGACGGTGTGCGCGGTCTTCACCAGGTTGTTCGAGACGCGCATGCCCATCTTGCCGCCCGCCCCGATCACGGCGATGTTGTAGGTCTCGGTGCTCATCGGATGCTCCTCAAATAGTCCACTGTGGTTCGTGTCCAGGCCTGCTCGGCGCGGACGGTCGCTTCGGCGCCGCCCTGCCACGGCAGCCAGTGCTCGACGATCTCGTTGACGCCGCGCTCGCGCGGGCGCACCTCCCGCAGCAGGTGCGGGTAGTCGTGCAGGCCGGTCCCCATCGCCGCGCCCGAGTAGGTGAACCCCACCCAGCCGTCCTGCCTGGCGAACGCGAAGTCCTTGACATGCACGTTGACCGTGACGGGGGCCGCGAGCTCCACGACCTGCCTCGGCTGTTCGAGCCTGGCGACGACGTTCGCGGGGTCGAGGCAGATGCCGATGTTCGGGCTGCCGGCGGCCGCTACGAGTTCGACAAGGTTCTCTGTGGCGACCTGCTCGTAGGTTTCGAGCGCGAGCGTCACTCCCTCGGTTTCGTAGGCCGGGAGCGACTCGGTCAGCCACGTCAGTGCCTGGGGGAGCGTCGGCGCCGAGTTCGGGCCGGTGACCATGCTCCGCACCAGCTTCGCGTCGAAGAGCTCGGCCAGCGCGAGGAAGCGGGTCAGGCGTTCGGGCTCGATTCCCTTGGTGCCCAGTTCGATCCGGAGACCCAGCTCGCGGGCGGCCCGCGCGGCGTCCTTCAGGTCGCGGTCCGACATGGTTTCGAGCGGCGCGTAGTCGCAGACCTGGAAGAGGTCCACGCCCAGCTCACGGGTCGCCTCGAAGGCGCCCGTCAGCGAGAGCGGGCGCTCCACCCGGTCCGAGTGCTGCCAGAAGAAGGCATAGGTCCCCAGGCCGATCATGACGCCGCCCTCGCCTCGGCCAGCGCGGTCGCCTCGTCCAGCACCGCCGCCAGGTTCTCCGGGTCGTGCGCGAAGCGGCCCAGGAACAGGCCGTCGACCGACTTCCCCAGGGCCGTCAGCAGACCGGGGCCCGCGGAGCCGCCGTAGATGACGGTGGAACCCGTGCGGTCCGGCGCGATGTCCAGCGCCGTGCGCAAAGTCGAGGTCACGGCCGCGATGTGCTCGACCGGAGCGGGCTCGGCCGCGCCGATCGCCCACACCGGCTCGTACGCCACCACGACCGGACCCGCCGGTGCGCCCGACAGGCTCCGGCGCAGCTGCGCCACCGTGGCCGCCGCGGCGGCCTTGGGGCCCAGGCGGTCCGATTCGCCGACGCACACCAGCGGCGTCACGCCGGAACGCAGGGAGGCAGCGGCCTTCGCCGCCACCGCGTCGTCGGTCTCGCCGAAGAGGCGGCGGCGCTCGGCGTGGCCGATCTCCGCGATCGAGACGCCGACCTCTGCGAGCTCGGCGGCGCTTACCTCGCCGGTGAACGGACCGGAGTCCGCGACCGCGACGTCCTGCGCGCCGATGCGGATCGGCATGTGCGCGAACGCCTCGCGGGCCGGGAGGATCTGGAGGTAGGTGGGGATCACGAACAGCTCGACCGCGCCCGAGGCCAGGCCCGGGTGCGAGCGCACGCGGTCGGCGACGCGCGCGAACCAGTCCTTCGCTGCGGCGTGCCCGAAGTACATCTTCAGGCTCACCCCGACCACCACCGGCGCCATCAGCAGGACCCGGTGGTCTCGAACTCGCCGATGACCGCGACCTTCTCGGCCGAGGCGCTCTGCGGGTCGAAGCGGTAGTCGAGCCACTCGCGGACCAGGCGGCGGGCGAGTTCGACGCCGATGACGCGCTGGCCCATGGTGAGGACCTGGGCGTCGTTGGAGAGGACGCTGCGTTCGACGGAGAAGCTGTCGTGGGCCGTGGCGGCGCGGATGCCGGGGACCTTGTTGGCGGCGATGGCGACGCCGAGGCCGGTGCCGCAGATGAGGAGGGCGCGGTCGGCCTGGCCGTCGGCGACGCGCTGGGCGGCCTCGATGGCGACCTTCGGGTACGGGGTGTGGCCTTCGGCGTCCACGCCGACGTCCACTACGGACGCGACTCCGGCGTGGCCTTCGAGGTCCCGCTTGAGGATCTCCTTGTAGTCGAAGCCGGCGTCGTCGCTGCCTACCACGATGTGCAGGGGCTCAGGCATGGTCGTTCCTTCCTTCGAGCAGTTCGCCGATCGCGGTGGCGATCAGTGCGAGGGAGTGGGCACCCGGGTCGGGGGTGCCGAGGCTCTTGCCGGCGTGCGGGCGGGCGCGGCCCATGCGGGGGAGGAGGTCCGCGGTGGCCTTGGCGGCGCGCGCGGCGTCCTCGGCGGCGGCCTTCCACGCGGTGCGGAGGTCGGCTCCGGCGTCGGCGTTGCGTTGCAGCGCTTCGGCGAACGGCACGAGCGCGTCGACCAGGGTCTTGTCGCCGATCTCGGCCTTGCCGTAGTCCATGACGCCCTTGGCGCCGTCGGCCACGCCGGCTGCGAGGTCGGCCAATGACGGTTTCCCGTTGTCGCCCAGCCGGTTCGCGACACCGGTGAGGATCACGCCCCACAGCGCCCCGGAGGTGCCCCCGGCCTTGTCGGCCCAGGCCGCGGCGGCGCGGGCCAGGGTGGTGCCCGCGCCTGCGCCTGCTGCGGCGGTCCCGGCCGCAAGGGCGGCTTTGGCGCCGCGCTGCATGCCGATCCCGTGGTCGCCGTCTCCGGCGATGGCGTCGATGCGGCCGAGTTCGTCCACATTGGCGTCGATGACGGCGGCGATGACCTCCAGGGCGGCGCGGACGGTGCCCGCGGCCTCCCGGGACGCCTCGTCGGCCTCGGGGACGGCGTCCGCGTCGGCGGCGGCACTCCCCTTGGCGGCCTTGAGCTGTGCGGCGTTCACCGAACCGCGGCGGTACGCCGGGGCGTCCACCGGGGTCTCCCACAGCGCCTCCAGCTCCTCGTCCGGCCAGAACAGCGTGAGCGAGGTCCCGGCCATGTCGAAGCTCGTGCAGTACTCGCCCACGTGCGGGTCCACGATGACGAGCCCGGCGGCCTCAAGCAGCTGCGCCACCCGCCGGTAGACGACGAACAGCTCCTCGTACTTCAGCGACCCGAGCCCGTTGAGGATCGGCACGACCCGCGCGCCCGCGACGGCGACCCCGTCAGGGACCTCGTCCAGGAGCTTCGCGACGAGCAGCTCCGCGAGGCCGTCCGCGGTGGGGATGTCGGTCTCGTCGATGCCGGGCTCGCCGTGGATGCCGAGCCCGACCGCCATGCGGCCCTCGGGGACCGAGAACAGCGGCTCGTCGGCACCGGGGAGCGTGCAGCCCGAGAACGCGACGCCGAACGACCGCGTGCGGTCGTTGGCGAGGCGCGCGAGGCGCTCGACCCCGGCGAGGTCGTGCCCGACCTCGGCCGCGGCGGCGGCGATGCGGAAGACCGCGAGGTCACCGGCGATGCCGCGCCGCTTGTGGCGCTCTTCCAATGTGGCGCTGAAGATGTCGTCGGTGACGGCCACCGTCGCGCACGGGACGCCTTCGGCGCGCAGGCGCTCCTGGGCCGCGTCGAAGTTGAGCACGTCCCCGGCGTAGTTCCCGTACGTGAAGAGCACGCCGCCGCCGTTGTCGGCGGCCTTGGCAACCGCCTGAATCTGCTGCGTGGAAGGCGATGCGAACAGGTTGCCCATGGCCGCGCCGTGCGCGAGGCCCTGGCCGACGAGGCCGCCGAACGCCGGGTAGTGCCCGGAACCGCCGCCGACCACCACGGCCACCTGGCCGCGGGGGGACTCGGTGGCGCGGACGACGCCGCCGGTCACGCGCTGCACGTGGCGTCCGTTGGCGGCCGCGAAGCCGTCGGTCATCTCGTCGGCGAAGTCGGCGGGGTCGTTCCAGATCCGGGTCATCGCGCTTCCGCCTCCTCAAGGTCTGCAACGGCACTGCTCTTGTCGCGGCGCGCGAGCGCCACCATGAGCACCGCGGACAGGAGCATGAACCCGCCGACGACGGCCATCGCGAGCTCGTACCCGCCGGTCCAGTCGTGGACGGCGCCGGTGACGTACGGGGCGCTGAACCCGGCGAGGTTGCCGACGGTGTTGATGAGCGCGACGCCCGCCGCTGCGGCGGCGCCGGTCAGGAAGCGGGTCGGGAGCGTCCAGAAGTTCGGGAGCGCCGCGAAGATCGCGCAGGCCGTCACGGTGATGACCGCGATGGTCGCGGCGGGCGAGTCCACGAGCAGCGCGAGCGGGATCGAGACCGCGCCGAGCACGGCCGGGACGGCGATGTGCCAGGTCTTGAGGCCGCGCTTGGAGGCGTCCTTGGACCAGAAGTACATGGCGACGGCCGCGGGCAGGTACGGGATCGCGGTGATGAGGCCCTTCTCGAACACGTCGAACTCGGTGCCCGCGGCGGCCTGGAAGCCGTCGATGATCGTGGGCAGGAAGAACGCGAGCGCGTAGAGGCCGTAGATGAAGCCGAAGTAGATGAAGGACAGCGTCCAGACGCGGCCGCTCTTGAAGGCGTGCTTGACGGACGGGTGCTTGCCGCTCGCCTCGGTGGTCTTCTGCTCGGCTTCGAGGGCGCCGGTGAGCCAGGTCTGCTCCTCGGGGGTGAGCCACTTGGCGTCGGCGGGCTTGTCCTTGAGGTAGAACCAGGCGATGATCCCGACGACGATCGCGGGGATCGCGACGCCCATGAACATGAAGCGCCAGCCTTCGAGGCCGAAGAACACGCCGTGCTGCTGGATGAGGGCGCCCGCGAGGGGCGCGCCGATCACCGTCGTCAGGGGCTGGGCCAGGTAGAACAGCATGAGGATGCGGCCGCGGTACTGCGAGGGCACCCACAGGCTCAGGAAGAGGATCGCCCCGGGGAAGAACCCGGCCTCGGCGACGCCGAGGAGGAAGCGGAGGGCGACGAGCTGCTCGAAGTTCTGCACCCACGTGAACAGGAGCGCGACGATGCCCCAGCTGATCATGATGCGCGCCAGCCAGCGGCGGGCGCCGAACTTGTGGAGGGCCAGGTTGGACGGCACTTCCAGCAGGATGTAGCCGATGAAGAACACGCCGGACGCGAAGCCGAACTGGGCGGCGGAGAGCGCCAGGTCCCCGTTCATGCCGTTGGGCGCGGCGAACCCGATCGCGGTGCGGTCGAGGTAGTTGATGAAGAACATCAAGGCGACGAACGGCACGAGGCGGATCGAGACCTTGCGGATGGCGCTGCGGGCTACGGGCGGCGCTTCGGGGGCTGCGGACCGGTTCACGGTGTCTCCTGACATCGGCTCTGATGACAACGGGGGCGTCTCCCATATTGGCTAACCGGTTGACCAATTGCAACGTGATGTCCCACATGTTGATCATCTTGTAATGAAGCGGCAGCTCGCAGGGGTTGCAGAGAATCCCCGGACCGGCCGCGGGCCGCCTGGACCGCGACTAGACCGGCGTCGCATCCGGGCAGGAAGGGTGGTTTCACCGCGCAAGGGGACGGTAAATTGCTTCCATGCCCGCCTACCCAGGAGACCGCGCCGCCGACATCGCCGCCTCGCTCGGCGCCCTGCCGAGCAGCAGCCCGGTCTCAGAGGTCGCGCGTCAGCTCCTCGACCTGTTCACCAGCGGCTCCATCGAGCCCGGGACGCGCCTGCCCGCCGAACGGCAGCTCGCCACCACCCTCGGCGTCGGCCGCTCCGCCGTCCGCGAGGCACTCGCGGCGCTCGAACTCCTCGGCATCGTCGACGTGCGCCCCGGCTCCGGCACCTACCTGCGCGGCACCGCCTCCGAACTGCTCCCGCAGACGCTCCGCTGGGGCCTCCTCATCGGCCGCCGCAAGACCGACGAACTCCTGGAACTGCGCTCCGGCCTGGAGATCTACGTGGCCCGCCTCGCCGCCTCCGGCGCCTCCGAGGACGACCTCGCCGCGCTCGCCGGGCACGTCGCCCGCATGAGGGACGCCGACGGCGACCTGGCCGCGTTCGCCGAGGCCGACCGCGACTTCCACAACGCGCTCGCGCGGGCCGCGGGCAACGAGGTCCTCATCGACCTCCTCGACGTCGTGCGCTCCCTCCTCCAGGTCTACGCCGACCGCGCCGTCTCCGGCGCCGAGGAGGCCCGCACCGCCCTCGACGAGCACGACGCGATCCTCCGCGCCGTCACCTCCCGCGACCACGACGCCGCCGCCTCCGCGATGGCCGTCCACATGGCGACCGCCTCAATCCGCCTCGCGGCAGAGCAGGCGGGCTGACCATGACCCCCGCGCCGCCCTCCGACAAGACCGCGTTCGTCTGGGGCCCAAGCGACCTCATGGAACTCCCGCGCGCCGGGCTCCTCGAACTCGGCGTCCCCGCCGCGGGCCTCCCCGAGGACGACTGGGTGCCCCGGCTCGTGCCCGGCGTGTACGACGCCGACGGCGCGCCCGAACCGCTTACGCCGTTTGCGGTGATCGAGTTGCAGGCCGGGGACGTCACGGTCGACATGCGGCTCATCCTGCTCGGCACGGTCCCCGGCTCGGCGAACCTGCTGTACGTGCTCGACCCCGCCTCCGGCGAGGTCCTCCAGTTCGACCGCCGCAGCCACGGCGTGCGCGGCGTGAACTCCTCCTACCGCTGGTTCGTGGAGTTCCTGTGGCAGATCGAGGCCGCCAAGAAGCAGCGCGGCGCCGACCTCGCCGACGTCCTCGGCCCCGGCCTGCGCGCGACCCTCGGCACCGTCGACCCGTTCGCGTTCCAGGCTGAGCAGTGGTGGCCCGCGGTGTGGAAGGAACTCGCCCCTTCGGGCTGACCGCCCGGAACGGCCCGACCCGTGCGGAATCCGTGCGGCACCCGTGCAGTGCCGCGCCAGGATTCGACCCGAAACCGTCGAACTCCTCAAGAATCGGACCGCACATGACCGCACACCGCCCCGAGACCCCCAGCGACCCCGTCGAGTCCGCGATCGGGACGCCCCCCACGTTCCCCCGCCCGCCCCGCTGACCCCTCCTCTCTGAACGGATCACTCATGGTCTCGACACAACGCCGCATACTCGGTTCTGCCGCAGCCGCCCTCTTCGCCTGCTCCCTGTTCACCGGCGCTGCTCCCGCCGGCGCCGTCGACCTTTCCGCGCAGGACACATGCCTGCGGGGAGAAGTCTGCGTCTACAACGGGAACGGCACGCTGATCTGGAGCAGCCAAGGCAACCTCGACGTCGTCCTCCCGCAGTTCGAGGGCGGCGGGAAGATCCGCAACAACGGCTGGCCCGACCCCGGCAAGGATCACATCCGTTACCAGGGCGTCTCCTTCTACGGCGATGAAATCGACGGGTGCCTGCACTACCCCAATGACGACGAGCCCACCGAAGCGGTGATCTGGAACAACGCCTACATCACCAAGATCACCTGGATCGGCGCCTGCTAGCGGCCTGAGCAGGGCGCCCCGGGAGTAGGGGCGGGGCGCCCTCCGGGGCGGTGACGAGGGTCATGGGGGAAACGGACCCCGGTCCGGGATTGCGGGAGGCGCGGGGAGCGTTGCGCGAAGGGCGAACCCGAACTTTGAAAGGCGGCCGTCCATGCCCGTAGCCCTGTCGATCCTCGACCTCGCGCCGATCGCGCCCGGACGGACCGCGCGCGACAGCTTCGCCGCGAGCGTCGAGCTCGCCCGCGCCGCCGAGCGCACCGGCTACGAGCGCGTCTGGTACGCCGAGCACCACTCCATGCCGACCATCGCGTCGAGCGCGACCAGCCTCGTCATCGGCCACGTCGCCGAGCACACCGAGACGATCCGCCTCGGCGCCGGCGGGATCATGCTGCCCAACCACTCGCCGCTCGTCATCGCCGAGCAGTTCGGCACGCTCGAATCGCTGTTCCCCGGCCGCATCGACCTCGGCCTGGGCCGCGCGCCCGGCACCGACCGGCAGACCATGCGCGCGATCCGCCGCGACGCGACCTCCTCCGACACGTTCCCGCAGGACGTGCTCGAACTTCAGGGCTACCTGCGCGGCAAGTCCCTCATCGAGGGCGTGCAGGCCGTGCCCACCGCCGACACCGAAGTGCCCCTGTACCTCCTGGGCTCCTCCCTGTTCGGCGCCCAGCTCGCCGCCCGCCTCGGCCTGCCGTACGCGTTCGCCTCGCACTTCGCGCCCGACGCCCTCCACGAGGCCGTCGCGGTCTACCGCGAGCAGTTCCAGCCCTCCGAGCAGCTCGCCGAGCCGTACCTCATCGCGGGCGTGAACGTGTTCGCCGCCGAGGACCACGAGTCCGCGGACGCCCAGCGCCGCATCGCCTTCCGCAACCGCGCCCGCGCGTTCATCGCCCGCGGCCCGCAGGGCGGCGAGTACACCGACGACGAGATCGACGAGTTCCTGGCCTCGCCCGCGGGCGCGCAGCTCTCCAACATGGCCCGGTACACCGCGGTCGGCGGCCCCGAGGACGTGCGCGCGTTCCTGGAGTCCTTCGCCGCCGCGACCGGCGCCGACGAGCTCATCACCGTCCACTACACCGAGCAGGTCCCCGACCGGCTCCGCTCGGTCGAGATCACCGCCGCGGCCATGGGCATCGGCTAGCGAGTCACACGCGCACCACACGAGGCCCGCCGGGATCGGCGGGCCTCTTACGCTGTCCTCTCGATTCGACCTTCACGAGAGGCCAGGGCATTGGGACAGCTGACGGACACCACCGCGCTCATCACCGGAGCGTCGCGCGGCATCGGCGCGGCCACCGCGCGGCTCCTCGCCGCCGAGGGTGCGCACGTCCTGGTCAACTACCGCGACAAGGCGAAGCGCGCGAACACCGTCGTGGACGCGATCCAGTCCGCGGGCGGCTCCGCGGCCGCCGTGCAGGCCGACATCACCGCCGCCGCGGACCTCGACCGGCTCTTCGCCGGGATCGACCGCCTCGACGTGCTCGTCCTCAACGCCTCCGGCGGCCTGGAGAAGGACGTGGACCCGGACTACGCGCTGCGCCTCAACCGCGACGCCCAGGTGGACCTCGCCGCCCGCGCACTCCCGCTGCTGCCCAAGGGCGGCCGGATCGTCTACGTCACCAGCCACCAGGCCCACTTCGCGGCCACCGAGGAGCTCGCGGTCTACGCGCCCGTCGCCCGCTCCAAGCGGGCCGGGGAAGACGCCCTGCGCGCCATGCTCCCCGAGTTCGACGCCGCGGGCGTCGGCTTCGTGACCGTCTCGGGCGACATGATCGAAGGGACGATCACCGCGACGCTCCTCGAACGCGCCCAGCCCGGCACGATCGCGCAGCGCCGCGAGGCCGCGGGCGGGCTCCTCACCGTCGAGCAGTTCGCGCAGCACGTGGCCGACGCCGCGACCGCCGACCTGGAGACCGGCGCGGTCGTCCTCGCCGGAGGCCCCGGCGCCTGGGCTCAGGACTAGGCGAAACAACCCGCGCTCCCACGGAAGAAAATGCGATCTTCCCTCTTGTAGATCGGTCTACAGTCTGTGTAGATTGATCTACACCAATCCCCAGGGAGGCTCCCAGTGGCATCGCGTCCGTCGGCCGGCTCGGTCACCATCGAGGACGTCGCGCGCGAGGCGGGCGTCTCCCGGGCGGCGGTCTCCAAGGTCATCCGGAACGCGTACGGCGTCAGCCCCGCGATGAAAGCCCGTGTGGCCGAAGCGATCGAGAAGCTCGGCTACCGCCCGAGCGTCTCGGCCCGGGGGATGCGCGGGGCGACGTTCACCGTCGGGATCGAGATCCCCGAACTGTCGAACCCGTTCTTCCCCAAGCTCCTCGCGGGCGCGACGGCCGCGCTCTCGGGCTCGCCCTACCAGCTCATCATCGCCCCGGCCGACCCCGAGCACGGGGAGGGCTACCGCGCCATCCAGGCGCTGGTGGACCGCCAGGTCGACGGGGTCATCGCGGTTTCGCCGCTGGTGGACCCCGAATGGCTGGAGGCGCTCGCCGCGAACGTCCCGGTCGTGATGATCGGGCGCCACGACCGCTCGGCCAAGTACGACGCGGTCGTCAGCGACGACGAGGTCGGCGCGCGCATGGTCATGCGGCACCTGCTCGACCTGGGGCACCGCGACATCGCGCACCTCACCCCCGCGGCCGGTTTCACCGGAATCGGATCGGGTGCGCCGCAGGCGATCCGGGTCGACGCCTACCGGGACGCGATGCAGGAGGCCGGTCTCGGCGACCGCATCCGCGTCGTGCGCTCCCCGAACGGGGCGCCCGAGTCCCGGCGCGTGGCGCTAGGGCTGCTCGCCGAACCCGACCGCCCGACCGCGGTGTTCGCCTCGCACGACGAACCTGCGCTCGGGGTCCTGCACGCCGTGGCGGACGCCGGGCTCACCGCGGCCGACGTGTCGGTCGCGGGCTACGACGACATCGAGATCGCCGCCCACCCGGGCATCTCGCTCACCACCGTCGACCAGCACGGCGAGCGCATGGGCCGCCTCGCCGCCGAGCTGCTGCTCGAACGCATCGCCGGGCGCGCCGAGCCCCGGCACGAGGTGGTGCGGCCCGAACTCGTGGTCCGCGCCAGCACCCGCCCGCCCCGCCCGAGGGGCGGCGCCGCGCGCCTGCGCGCGGCCGGCGGGACCTGACCATCACCCAATTCTGAACCGCACCATGCAATCCCTCTGGAATGAATCGTTCCAATGGCGTCACCAATGGAGGTCACGACCATGTCCCCGACACCCCTTCGCCGCACCGCGGCCGGAGCCGCAGCCGCACTCGCCGCAGGACTCGCCCTCACCGGGTGCTCGACCGGCGGCGGCGACGACGGCACGCTGCACATCCTCATCGACAACTCCGAGGCCACCGGCCAGCTCATGCAGGCCCTCGCCGACGCCTACACGGACGCGCACCCCGACGTCGAGATCGAGCTGGAGCTGCGCCCCGGCGGCGGCGAGGGCGACAACATCGTCAAGACCCGCTTGCAGACCGACGACATGACCGACCTGTTCTTCTACAACTCCGGGTCGCTCCTCCAGGCCCTCGCGCCGGACCAGACCCTCGTCGACCTCGCCGGCGAGTCCTACATGGACGTCGTGACGGACACCTTCAAGGACGGCGTGAGCGCGGGCGACGCGCTCTACGGCGTCCCCGTCGGCCACGCCGTGGGCGGCGGCGTCCTCTACGACCTCGCCGCCTACGAGGAGCTCGGCCTCGAAGTGCCGACCACCTGGGACGCGTTCATGGCGAACAACCAGGCGATCCTCGACGCCGGGACCGCCGCGCCGGTGATCCAGACCTACGGCACCGAGTCCGCCTGGACCTCGCAGCTGTTCATCCTCGCCGACAACTACAACGTCCTTGCGGCCGAACCGGACTGGGCCGAGGAGTACACCTCCAACCAGGCCCACTTCGCCGACACGCCCGCCGCCGCGGCCGGGTTCGAGCACCTCCAGGAGGTCGCCGAGGCCGGGTACCTCAACGAGGACTACGCGTCCCTCACCTACGCCGAGGGCCTCGCCGCGCTGGCCGCGGGCGAGGGCGTCCACTACCCGATGCTCACCACCGCCCTCACCGAGATCGAGGCGACCGACCCCGGGGCCCTGGACGGCATCGGCTTCTTCGCCCTCCCCGGGACCGACCCCGCGAACGCGGGCCTCACGACCTGGCTGCCCGGCGCGCTCTACCTCCCGCAGTCCACTGAAGACCAGAGTGCGGCGAAGGACTTCCTGGCGTTCGTCGCCAGCACCGAGGGCTGCGACGCCCAGACCGCCGGGGCCAGCGTCATCGGCCCGTACTTCATCGAGGGCTGCACGGTCCCCGAGGACGTGCCCCCGGCCGTGGCCCAGCTCCAGTCCTACTTCGACTCCGGCCTGACCGCCCCGGCCCTGGAGTTCCTCTCCCCGGTCAAGGGCCCTGCGCTGGAGCAGATCACCGTCGAGGTGGGCTCGGGCATCCGCAGCGCCGCCGACGCCGCGTCCCTCTACGACGAGGACGTGAAGAAGCAGGCGCAGCAGCTCGGCCTCGAAGGCTGGTAGGCCCCATGTCGACCACGGCGATCGCGGCGCCGCCCCGGCGGCGCCGCGGCCACCGGAGCCACTACCCGCTCTGGTTCTACCTCCCCGCGGGCGCCGTCTACGGCGTCCTGTTCATCGCCCCCACGATCGCGTCGTTCTACTTCGCGTTCACCCGCTGGAACATGTCGGGCACCGAGTTCATCGGCTTCGAGAACTTCGCGCTGTTCTTCAGCGAGCCGTACCTGTTCCAGGGCCTGGTCAACACGTTCATCTACGGGGTGCTCACCTCCGGGCTCAAAGTGGTCCTCGGGCTGTTCCTCGCGGTGTTCCTGACCTCGCAGATCATCGCCCGCGGGTACCTGCGCTCCGTCGTGTTCTTCCCGACCCTGGTGAGCACCGTCGGCGTCGGCATCACGTTCACGGTGCTCATGGACCCGGGCGACGGGCTCATCAACCAGGCCCTCGCGGTGCTCGGGATCGACGGGCCCGGCTGGCTCACCGACCCGAGCCTCGCGCTCATCTCCGTCGCACTCGTGGACGTCTGGAAGGGCGTGGGCCTCGCGACGCTCATCTACATCGCCGGTGTCGTGGCGATCCCGCAGGAGTACTTCGAGGCCGCCCGCGTCGACGGCGCGACCTCCGCGCAGCGCCTGCGGCACATCACGCTCCCGCTCATGCGGCCCGCCACGGCCACCGTCATCGTCCTGTCGCTCATCGGCGGCCTCAGGTCCTTCGACCTCATCTGGGCCATGACCCAGGGCGGCCCCGGCTTCACCTCCGACGTGGTCGCCTCGGTGATCTTCAAGCAGTACCAGGCCGGGTTCTGGGGCCTGTCCAGCGCCGGGAACGTCGTCCTGTTCCTGCTCGTGGCCGCGTTCATGGTCCCGCTCTACTGGAAGCTCAACCGCAAGGAGGTGGAGCAGTGAGGCGCCGCCGCACCGCCGGAGTCCTCCCCGGCATCGTCGCCATCGTCCTCTCCGCGGTGGTCTTCCTCGTCCCGTTCGCGTTCATCGTCCTCACCGCCGCCAAGACCCGCGGCGAAGCGGCCCTGCGGGAGTTCTCGCTCCCCAGCGAGTGGGCGATCTGGGAGAACTTCCTCGCGGTCATCCGCGAACGCGACTACATGCTCCTGGGCGCCTTCGTGAACTCCACGATCCTCACCGTCGCGAGCGTCGCGATCATGGTGGTCCTCGCGGCCATGGTCGGGTACGTCATGCAGCGGCGCCCCAACCGCCTCACGCCCTGGCTGAACGCGCTCGTGCTCGCCGGGCTCATCATCCCGCCCGCGGTCGTCCCCACCATCTGGGTCCTGCAGGGGCTCGGCCTGTTCCGGACCCTCCACGGCCTCGTCCTCATCGAGGTGGCCTACGGGCTGTCCTTCTGCGTGCTGCTGTTCCGGGCCTTCGTCGCCACCATCCCGCGCGAGCTCGACGAGGCCGCCGTCATCGACGGCGCCGGGCCCGTGCGCCTGTTCTTCCAAGTGGTGTTCCCGCTGCTCAGGTCCGTGATCGTCACCGCCGTGATCGTCCAGTCCGTGGCCGTCTTCAACGACTTCCAGAACCCCCTGTACTTCCTGCCCGGCGACGACCACGCCACCGTGCAGCTCACCCTCTACAACTTCAGGAGCCAGTACACGACCCAGTGGAACCTGCTGTTCATGGACATCCTGCTCATCACGATCCCGCCGCTCGTCATGTACGCCTTCTTCAACCGCCAGATCGTCGCCGGGCTCACCTCCGGCGCCGTCAAGGGCTGAATACCCGATAGGGAGACCCGATGCACGTTTACGGACTGCGCGCCGAGTACCGCACCGACACCCCGTTCACCGCCGCGAGCCGGCCCCGCCTGTCGTGGAAGACCGCCGACGCCGCGCCCGGCTGGACCCAGGCGGGCGCCGAGATCGAATGGCGCCGAGGGGAGGCCGCCGCCGTCGCCCGCGTCGAAGGCCGCGACTCGGTCCTCGTGGAGTGGCCGTTCGAGTCGCTCCTGCCCCGCGAGGAGGGCAGCGTGCGCATCCGCGTCCACGGCGCCGACGGGTCCAGTTCGGACTGGAGCGAGCCCCGCGACGTGCGCGCCGGATTCCTCGGCGACGGCGAATGGCACGCCCGGTTCATCACCGTCCCCGAACCCGCCGACATCGGCCAGCCGCTCCTGCTGCGCCGCGAGTTCACCGTGAAGCCCGGCCTCAAGGCCGCCACTCTCTACGCCACCGCTCGCGGCGTCTACCAGGTCGAGATCGACGGCGCCCCCGTCGACGCCGACCGCCTCAAACCCGGCTGGACCGCCTACCGCTCCCGCCTCGTCCACGAGACCACCGACGTCACCGGCCTCCTCCGCGAGGGCCCCAACGCCATCGGCGCGAACCTCGCCGGAGGCTGGTACACCGAGCGCTTCGGCTTCCACGGCCAGGCCCGCCCCTTCTACGGCAAGTACCCGTCCTTCGCCGCGCAGCTCCACCTCGAATACGACGACGGCACCGGCGAAGTCGTCGCCACCGGCGACGGCTGGCGCGCCACCGCCGACGGCCCCGTCACCGCCAGCGGCATCTACGCCGGCGAAGCCCACGACGCCCGCCGCGCCCTCCCCGGCTGGTCCTCGCCCGGCTACGACGACTCCCGCTGGCTCGACGCCCGCCCCGACACCGCCAAGGCCCAAGTCCCCGTCCCCGCCACCGCGCCCCCTGTGCGCGCCACCGGCGAACTCGCCGTCCAAGAGGTCATCACCACCCCCAGCGGCCGCACCGTCCTCGACTTCGGACAGAACCTCGTCGGCCACCTGCGCATCAGCGTCCAAGGCCGCGAAGGCGACACCGTCGTTCTCCGCCACGCCGAAGTCCTCGAACACGGCGAACTCGGCACCCGGCCGCTGCGCCACGCCAAGGCCACCGACACGTACACCCTCGCCGGGAACGGCACCGAGACCTGGCAGCCCGAGTTCACCTTCCACGGGTTCCGCTACGCCGAGATCCAGGGCTGGCCCGGCGAGTTCGACCCCGCCGACGTCACCGCCGTCGTCGTCCACTCCGACCTGACGCGCACCGGCCACTTCTCGTCCTCGCACGAACTCCTCGACCGCCTCCACGAGAACGTCGTCTGGGGCATGCGGGGCAACTTCGTGTCCATCCCCACCGACTGCCCCCAGCGCGACGAGCGCCTCGGCTGGACCGGCGACATCCAGGTCTTCGCCCCCGCCGCCAGCTTCCTCTACGACTGCGACGGCTTCCTCGCCTCCTGGCTCGACGACCTCGCCCACGAGCAGTTCGACGACGGCGCCGTCCCCTTCATCGTCCCCAACGTCCTCGAATGGGCCCAGACCCCCGCCGCCGCCTGGGGCGACGCCGCCACCGTCGTCCCCACCGTCCTCTTCGAGCGCTTCGACGACCGCGCCGTCCTCGAACGCCAGTACCCGAGCATGCGCGCCTGGACCGACCACCTCGCCGCCCTCGCCGGGGACCGCCTCCTGTGGGAGGGCCGCTTCCAGTTCGGCGACTGGCTCGACCCCGATGCCCCGCCGGAGGACCCCGCCCGCGCCAAGACCGACCCCGACATCGTCGCCAGCGCCTACTTCCAGCGCTCCGCGGCCCTCACCGCCAGGGCCGCAAGGGAACTCGGGCACGACGAGGACGCCGCGAAGTACGGCGCGCTCGCTGAGTCGGCGCGCGAGGCGTGGGTCCGCGAGTACGTCACGGCCGCCAGCCGCATCGTCTCGGACGCGCCGACGGCGTACGCGCTGGCGATCGAGTTCGACCTCGTCACCGACCCCGCGGTGCGCACCCGCATGGGCGCGCGGCTCGCGTGGCTCGTGCGCCGCGCGGGCTACCGGATCGGGACCGGGTTCGTCGGTACGCCGATCATCCAGGACGCCCTGACGCGCACCGGGCAGGCCGAGACGGCGCGGCGGCTGCTGCTCCAGACCGACAACCCGTCGTGGCTGTACCCGGTGACCATGGGCGCCACCACGATCTGGGAGCGCTGGGACTCCATGATGGAGGACGGCACGATCAACCCGGGGGAGATGACCTCCTTCAACCACTACGCGTTCGGGGCCATCGCCGACTGGCTGCACCGCACCGTCGCCGGGCTCGCGCCGCTCGAACCCGGGTACCGGCGCCTCGCCGTCGCCCCGGTCCCGCTCGCGGGGCTCGACCGGGCCGCGGCCGAGCTGGAGACCCCGTACGGGCGGGCCCGCGTCGGCTGGGAGGTCCACGACGGCCGCATCGTCGTCCACGCGCAGGTCCCGCCGAACACGACCGCGCTGGTCACGCTGCCGGGCCGGGAGCCCGAGGAGGTCGGCTCGGGCGACCACGAGTGGACCGTGGACGACCCGCGGACCGAGCCGCGCTCGCCGGGCCTGACGATCGACGCGCGCCTGTCGGACCTCATCGAGGACGCGGAGGCGTACGGGGCGGTACTGCACGCCGTGGAGACCGCCGACCCCGAGCGGGCCCGCAACCTGCGCCGCGCCGAGTGGACCGAGCACCGGACGCTCCACGGCGAGCTGTCGGCGGGCCCGGCCGCGCTCATCGCGGGCGTCGAGGCCGCGCTCGCAGACCTGAACCGGGAGTAGGGATCGCAGGGGGCCGGCGTCGTACCGGCCCCCTGTCCTCACCCCTTGACGGCGCCGATGATGACGCCCTTCTTGAAGTGCTTCTGCACGAACGGGTAGATGATCAGCGCGGGGATGATCGCGATCATCACGATGGCCATCTTCACCGCGAGCGTCGGCGGCGCGTCGCTCAGGCCCGCGGCCTGCGGCAGCGGCGCCGACTCGACCACGTAGGTGCGCAGGACCAGTGCGAGCGGCCACTTCGAGGTGTCGTCGAGGTACAGGAACGCGTTGAACCAGTTGTTCCAGTAGCCCACCGCGTAGAACAGCGTGACCACGGCGATGACGGCCTTGGACAGCGGGACCACGATCTGCCACAGCACCCGGAACTCCCCGGCGCCGTCGATGCGCGCGGAGTCGAACAGCTCCTGCGGGAGGCTCATGAAGAACGCCCGTAGGACTACGACGTTGAACGCGGACACCGCCATCGGCAGGATGATCGCCAGGTAGTTGTCGCGCAGGCCGAGCCCGCTGACCCACAGGTACACGGGGATGAGCCCGGGGAAGACCACGAACATCATCAGGACCGAGAACAGCACGGTCTTGTGCCCGAACGACCCCGGCCGCGACAGCGAGTACGCGCCGAGGATCGACACGACGACGCTGACCGCGGTCCCGACCGCGGTGATCCCGAGGGACACGACGAGGGACCGGAGCACCACCGGGTTGCGGAACATCTGCTCGTACGCCTCGAACGTGATGCCGTCGCCGGGCCAGACCACGAGGCCGCCGACGCGGTGCACGGTCTCGGCGCTCGACAGGCTCGTCAGCGCGATCGTGTACAGCGGGAACAGGATGAGCAGGGCGATCACGACGATGCTCGCGCCCTTCGCGGCCTGCCCGGCCACGGTGGGCGGCTCCTCCCAGGCGGCCCGTTTCAGCTTGGCGCTCATGACTTCGAGTACACCCCCCGTTCGCCCAGCAGGTGGGCGGCCTTGTTGGCGGCGAGGATGAGCACGAGCCCGACCACGCCCTTGAACAGCCCGGCCGCGGCCCCGTAGTCGAAGTCGCCGGTGCGGATGCCGCTGTAGTACACGAACGTGTCGAACACTTCGGACGCTTGGGTGCCGACGGCGCTGCGCTGCAGGAAGAACTGCTCGAACCCGACGTTCAGCGCGTCGCCGAGCCGCAGGATCAGCAGCAGCACGATGACCGGCCGGATGCCCGGCAGCGTGATGTGCCACAGCCGCCGCCAGCGCCCGGCCCCGTCGACCGCGGCGGCCTCGTACAGGTTCGGGTCGATCGCCGCGAGCGCGGCGAGGAAGATGATCGCCCCGAACCCGGCCTCCTTCCAGATCGCCTGCGAGGTCACCAGCAGGATGAACGTGTCCGGGTTGGTCATCCAGTCGACGCCCTCGAAGCCCGCGCCGCGCAGCGTCTGGCTGAGCAGCCCGGCGCCGCCGAGCATCTGCTGGAAGATCGCGATGACGAGCACCCAGGAGAAGAAGTACGGCAGGTACACCACACTTTGGAGCATCGACCGCAGCCGCTCGGACGCCAGCGAGTGCATGAGCAGCGCGAGCGCGATCGGGACCGGGAAGTAGAACACCAGCTGGAACGCGGTGATCGACAGCGTGTTCACGAGCGCGCGGGTGAAGTCGGGGTCGGAGAACAGCATCTGGAAGTGCGTGAACCCGACCAGGCGCGAGCCGAAGATCCCGCCGGTGTACGGCTTGTAGTCCTGGAACGCGACCACGTTGCCGAGGGTCGGGATCCACCAGAACCCCCACACCAGGAGCATCATCGGGGCGGCCATGAGCAGCAGCGGCCAGTCCCGGCGCAGGCGGGACCGCCAGTGGCCCTTGGGGGTCCGCTGTGGAGCGTCCCCCGCCGCGGGGGCGGGGGACTCGATCGTCGCGGTGCTCACAGGCGGCCGTTGTCCTTGGCGACCTCGGTGTAGTACTCGCGGGCGGCGTCGCCGACGTTCGCGCGCCAGTCGTCCACGATGCCCGCCCAGTCGGCGACCTCCCGCTGCCCGCGGTAGATCTCGTGGTGGGCCTCGGTCATGGGCTCGTTCTCGGCGGAGAGGTCGGAGGGCATCTCGACGCGCAGGCCCTGGAACGGGTGGTCGTCGAGGAACGGCGCGGCGTTGGTCTCCCACGCGTGCTGGGCCTCCACGAGCCCGGGGTACTGGAACTTGAAGTTCGCGTTCGCGCGGCCCGAGAGGAACAGGTACGTGTTGGCGACCTCGCTCTGCCCCAGGTCGGTCCGCTGCGGCACGCCTTCGGCGTCGACGGTGAAGTGGACGCCTTCGACGCCGTCCCACACCAGGTCCCACTCGACGGTGCCGAACGGCGCGGAGCACCAGTTGGCGACCCGCAGGCACTCCTTGATCCGCTCCTCGGAGAGGTCCTTCTTGATGAAGGTGAACATCCCGGCGGGGTCGTCGCGCCAGATCGTGGGGGTGCCCCCGGCTTCGCGGGCCATGGGGTTCACGGCCTGGAGGTCGAACCCGGCCACGTCCCGGTAGGTGCCGAGCATCTCGTGCCAGGCGCCGAGGCCGTCCTCGTAGAACACGCCCTGGCCGGAGCCGATGATCTCCTTGACGTTGGTGAGCCGGTCGGCGACGTAGTCGGGGTGGACGAGGCCCTGGTCGAACAGGCCGCGCGTGTACTCGATGGCGGCGGCGAACTCCTCGGTCTCGAACTTGTGGACGAGCTTGCCGTCCACGACCTTCCACAGCGTGGGGACGCCCATGGCCTCCTGGACGGTCTGGTCGATCCCGGCGAAGGCCCACCGGTTCGCGGCCGGGTCGTTCACCTCGGTCGCGAACGCGAGCAGCTCTTCGAGGTTCGCCGGGTGCTCCACGCCGAGCCCGTCGAGGAGGTCCTGGCGCGCGAACATGGTGTTCGTGTACGGCGCGCGTTCCCACGGGACGCCCAGGAGCGTGCCGCCGAAGACGCCCATGGCCCATGCGGCGGTCGGGTAGGTGGCGAGCAGCGGGTAGTCGGCGGCCTTGTCCCCGGCGAGGTACGGGGAGAGGTCGGCGAACAGCTCGTTGGCGGCCTCGGTGAAGTCGGAGAGCTTGATGATCTCCCAGCCGGGGATCTGGAACATGTCGGGGACGTCGCCGCTGGCGAGCGTGGTGGTGATCTTGTCGACGTAGTTGTTGCCGTCGGCGATGTTGAACGTGACGGTGCCGCCGAGCGCCTCGTTGACGGCGGTGAAGTACGAGTTCCCGGGCAGGCCGGGCGGGGCCGGGTTCCACAGCGGGGTGATCGCGGTGATCTCCTCGCCGGTGGTCATCGGCGCCTCGGCGACGGCCTGGAGCGGCTGCTCGGGGCGGGAGAGGAACCCGGGGGAGACGGTGCCGTCCGGCTGGCCGGGGAGGTCTGGCTCGACGCCGCCCTCGTACGGGGTGTACGTGGGGAGCAGGTCGGCGAGCTCGTCGGAGCCCGCGGCGGTCCCTTCGGGGCCTTCGTCGAGGGCCGCGCATCCTGCCAGTGATGCGGCGGCGGCCGCGGCGGCGCCGGCCTGGAAGAGGCTGCGCCGGTGCAGTCGGGGTGTGCCGTTCTCGTTGTCGCCCATGGCGATGCCTTTCGTCGGGGGATACAGGATTCGCCGGGATTATGCGGGCACTGGGCCGTTGTTTAATGGTATGACCAAACGAATATAACTACATGGATGAGAGCTGCGCAACACCGGTCCCGCGGACGGCCGCCGACCTCGCCGTCCACCCGATCGCCATGAGTCCATAGAGGACTGACGCGCGACAGCGGAAAGCCCGGGACGGTTCGACCGTCCCGGGCTGCGGGTGGATGCGTCCTACATGTCGCGGTAGCGCTTGGCGGCCTTCAGGAGCGGCTCGATGATCTCGGGCGTGACCTGGCGCGAGGCCGGGGCCGCGTTGTAGTCGAACTTCTCGGTGAAGAACACCCCGTACGCGGGGGTGTCGCGCTGGAAGCGCCAGCCCTCGGCGAGCGGGCCGGCGTCGTAGGCGCCGAAGCCGAGCGAGTCGAGGAACTCGGTGACCTTCTGCTTCGCGGCGGCGTCGTCGCCCGCGATGGCGAGGACGGAGCGCTCGGGGTCCCCGGCCGGGCGGGCGAGGGACAGCACGTGGCCGAAGTAGATGTTGTTGAAGCCCTTGACGACGGACGACTCCGGCAGGTGCGCCTGGAGCAGCTCGCTCACGGTGGTGGACTCGTCGTCCAGCTCGGCGATGTGGCCGTCGCGCTCGGGGTAGTAGTTGTTCGTGTCGAAGACGACCTTGCCGCGCAGCTCCTCGACCGGGACGGTCTCGTACGCCTTCAGCGGGATGGTCACGACGACCAGGTCGCCCGCGGCCGCGGCCTCGGCGGGCGTGGCGGCGCGGGCGTTCGGGCCCAGCTCCGCGACGAGGTCCGCGAGGGTCTCCGGCCCGCGGCTGTTGCTCAGCACCACGTGGTGCCCCGCCTTGACGGCGAGGCGCGCGATGGCCCCGCCGATGTTGCCGCTGCCGATCAATCCGATTGTGCTCATACCAGTGGGTAACGAGAACACAACTGCCGCAATTCCACCTTTTCAAGGTGTTCTGCGCCATGTCCGCGGGAGGAAAACGCTTGACCCCCTCGCGTATTTATGCTTAAAATCGCCCGCGGTAACGGACGAGGTGAGAGGCGCGGGCATGGGTGAGCGGAAGGCCAGCATGGCCGACGTCGCCGACCGCGCCGGAGTCTCGGTCATGACCGTCTCGAACGTCATCAACCGGCCCGAGGTCGTCGCCGAGGCCACTCGCGAGAAGGTCCACGCGGCCATGCGGGAGCTGCGCTACCGGAACAACCTGGTGGCCCGCAGCCTGCGCCTCGCGCGGCCCCGCCAGATCGGCTACGTCCTGCCCGCGCCCGATGCCGTGGGCAACCCCTACATGGACGTGTTCCTCCACGACCTCGCCACCGCCTGCCAGGCCGCCGACCGCAACCTCACGCTCATCACCCAGCAGGACCTCGAAACGCTCATGACCGCGTGCGAGGACCTGTACTTCGGGCAGTCCGTCGCCGGGTTCGTCGTCTCCAACGTCGGCTCCGAGGACGACCGGCTCCTCGAACTCCACCGCCGCGGCATCCCCTTCGCCGCCTACGGCCGCACCGGCGCGGCCTTCGACGCGCCCTGGTCCTGGGCCGAAGGCGATGCGGCCCTGGGCGTCTCGATGGCCGTGGACCACCTCGTGGAGCGCGGGCACCGCGAGATCGCGTTCGTCGGCGCCAACCGGGCCAGCGAGACCATGGTCCAGCGCGAGATCGGCTACCGCGACGCCTGCGCCCGGCACGGCCTCGCCGCCTCCGCCGCCGACGCGCGGATCGTCCACTGCCGCAGCGACCTCGCCGCCGGAGTCCGCGCCGCCGCCGCGCTGCTCGACGCCGACGCGCCGCCGACCGCGATCGTCTGCAAGGCCGACACGCTCGCCGCGGGCGCCGTCATCACCCTCCAGGCCCGCGGCCTCGTGCCCGGCCGGGACGTGGCCGTCACCGGGTACGACGACACCCCGCTCACCGAGTTCGGCACGGTCGGGATCACCTCGGTCCGCCAGGCGTCCGCGGCCATCGCCGCGAACCTCGTGCGCCTCGTCGTCGACCAGCCCGAGACCCCCGAACGCGTCCTCCTGCCGCCCTCGCTCACCGTCAGGTCCAGCACCGACCCCGCCGCCTGAACACCGGACCGCAAGCGGCCCAACGATTTATAAGCTCACAACTCGCATAGCACGCAAAAGGAGCACCACCACATGTCACAGGCACCCATCCGCGTCGTCGTCTGGGGCGAGAACCGCCACGAGCAGGTCGAGCCCTCGGTCGCCGAGCGCTACCCCGACGGCATGCACGGCGCCATCGCCAAGGGCACCGGCGAATGGCTCGGCGACAAGGCCGTCATCACCACCCGCACCCTGGACGAGCCCGAGCACGGGCTCACCTCCGACGTCCTCGACGCCACCGACGTGCTCGTCTGGTGGGGCCACGCCGCCCACGGCGACGTCGCCGACGAGGTCGTGGAGCGCGTCCACCGCCACGTCCTCGCGGGCATGGGCCTCATCGTGCTCCACTCCGGGCACTGGTCGAAGATCTTCACGAAGCTCATGGGCACCACCTGCACGCTGCGCTGGCGCTCCGAGCACGACCGCGAACTGGTGTGGACCGTCAACCCGCAGCACCCGATCGCCCGCGGCATCCCCAACCCGATCGTCATCCCCGAGCAGGAGATGTACGGCGAGTACTTCGACGTGCCCACCCCCGACGAGCTGGTCTTCATCTCCGGGTTCACCGGCGGCGAGGTCTTCCGCTCCGGCATGACCTACCGCCGCGGCTTCGGCCGGATCTTCTACTTCAGCCCCGGCGACCAGGACTTCCCGGTCTACCACCACCCCGACGTCAACCACGTCATCGCCAACGGCATCGAATGGGCCCGCCCCGACCGCGAGCGCGAGACCCCCACCCTCCTGCGCTACGACACCGACGACTTCTTCAACGGCCAGGGCTACCGCGGGGCGTTCGAGCGATGAGCTTCAACGTTTTTGGAAAGCACAGCCTCGATATCGAAGGGCCCCTTCGACTCGTCGTCGTCGGCGCCGGCGGCATGGGCCGCGCCTGGATGCACACCATCGAGGCCGACCCCGCCACCGAACTCGTCGGCATCGCCGACCTCTACCCGGCCGCCACCGAGGCGGCGGCGGCCGACCTCGGCCGCGACCTTGCCACCGGGACCGACGCCGTGGAACTCGCGCAGCGCACCGGCGCCCACGCCATCGTGAACGCCACCATCCCCGAAGCGCACCACCCGGTCACGATCGCCGCCCTCCGCGCCGGACTCCCGGTCCTGGGGGAGAAGCCCGTGGCCGCCACCGTCGCCGAGGGCCTCGCGCTCGCCGCGGCCGCCGAGCTCCACGGGCACCTGTTCATGGTCAGCCAGTCCCGGCGCTACAACCGCGGCCTGTTCCAGGCCAAGGCGCAGCTGGAGTCCCTGGGCCGCATCGGCATCGTCGCTGTGGACTTCTTCAAGGCCCCGCACTTCGGGGGCTTCCGCGACGAGATGGACTCGCCGCTCCTGCTCGACATGGCGATCCACCAGTTCGACATGGCGCGCTTCCTCCTCGACGCCGACCCGGTCGCGGTCGTCTGCGAGGAGTACAACCCGCCGTGGTCCTGGTACGCCGGGAACGCGGCCGCCACCGCCGCGTTCGAGATGGAGGGCGGCGCCCGGTTCACGTTCAACGGCTCCTGGTGCAGCCCCGGCCTGGAGACCTCCTGGAACGGCGCCTGGCGGGTCTCCGCCGAGCACGGCAGCGCCGTCTGGGACGGCGAGGGCGAGCCGAAATCGGAAGCGCTGTCCGGCCCGGAGTCGAAGGCGGCCGCCGCCGAGGACCCCGGCGACGGCATCGCCGGGTCCCTGCGCGAGTTCACCGCGGCGCTGCTCCACGGCCGCGAGCCGATGGGCCGCGTCCACGCGAACGTCCTCAGCCTCGCGATGGTCGAGGCCGCGATCCGCAGTGCCGCCGAGGGACGCCGCGTCCCGATGGACGAGATCCTCGACGGCGCTTACGAGTCCGCGCTCGCGGACACCGCGGACGCGGATATCCTCGCTGTGTTGCAAGGGTGGCCGTCGGTCCGCGACGGCCTGAACCGAGGGAGCCGCAGTGACTGAACCACTCCGCATCGGCATGGTCGGCTACGCCTTCATGGGCGCGGCCCACTCCCACGCGTGGCGCACCGCGCCGCGCTTCTTCGACCTGCCGCTCGCACCGCAGATGACCGCCCTCGCCGGACGCGACGCCGACCGGCTCACCGCCGCCGCGGCCAAGCTCGGCTGGGACTCCACCGAGACCGACTGGCGCCGCCTCGTCGAGCGCGACGACATCGACCTGGTCGACATCTGCGTCCCCGGGAACCTGCACGCCGAGATCGCCATCGCCGCGCTCGAAGCGGGCAAGCACGTCCTGTGCGAGAAGCCCCTCGCGAACTCCGTGGAGGAGGCTGAGGCGATGACCGCCGCGGCTGAGGCCGCGAAAGCCCATGGCGCACTTGCCATGTGCGGGTTCTCGTACCGGCGCACCCCGGCGCTGTCGCTCGCGAAGCGCCTGGTCGACTCCGGCGCGCTGGGGGAGATCCGGCACGTGCGGGCCCAGTACCTCCAGGACTGGCTCACCGACGAGAACGCGCCGCTGACCTGGCGCCTCGACAAGTCCAAGTCCGGTTCGGGGTCCCTGGGGGACATCGGCGCGCACATCATCGACGCGGCGCAGTGGATCGCCGGGTCCGACGTCACGGGCGTCTCCGCGATCCTGGAGACCTTCGTGAAGGAGCGGCCCGTGGGCGGCGACTTCGTGGGACTGGGCGGCCACGGCGGCACCGACGGGCCCAAGGGCCCGGTCACCGTGGACGACGCGGCGGTGTTCACCGCGCGGTTCGCGAACAACGCGGTCGGCGTCTTCGAGGCCACGCGCTTCGCGCTCGGCCGCAAGAACGCGATGCGCCTGGAACTCAACGGCTCCAAGGCGTCCCTGGCGTTCGACTTCGAGGACATGAACTCGCTGTGGTTCTACGACGCCGCCGACGAGCCGAACGCGGGCTTCCGCAAGATCCAGGCGACCGAGCCCGAGCACCCGTACACCGGGAACTGGTGGCCCGTGGGCCACGGCCTCGGCTACGAGCACGGCTTCACCCACCAGGTCGTGGACCTGGTGAACGCGATCGGCGCGGGCGAGCAGCCCACGCCGTCGTTCGCCGACTCGCTCCAGGTCCAGAAGGTCCTGGCCGCCGTCGAGGCGAGCGCCGCCGACGAGAGCCGCTGGACCAGAGTCTGATCCGCGCCTGACCAGACCCGAGGGGCCTGTCCGCCGCAATCCGGTGGACGGGCCCTTTACGCTGCAAGGCATGGACACCCTGCTGAACGTGATCGACGTCGAGGCCACCTGCTGGGAGGGGCAGCCGCCCGCGGGAGCGGTCAGCGAGATCATCGAGATCGGCCTCACCGTCGTGGACCTCGCCGCCGGTGAACGCCTCGCCAAGCACCGCATCCTCGTGCGCCCCAAGCGCTCCCGCGTCAGCGAGTTCTGCACCGAGCTCACCGGCCTCACCCAGGCCGAAGTGGACACCGGCATCGAGTACGCCGACGCCTGCGCGCTCCTGGTGAAGGAGCACCGCGCCGACTCCCGCCCCTGGGCCAGCTGGGGCGATTACGACCGCAACCAGTTCCAGCGCCAATGCAAAGCCACCGGCACCCGCTACCCCTTCGGCAGCCGCCACACCAACGCCAAACTCGTGTTCACCGAGGCCAACGGCCTCAAGCGCCGCCCCGGCATGGCGACCGCCCTCGAAATCGCGGGCCTGCCCCTCGACGGCCGCCACCACAGCGGCGCCGACGACGCCTGGAACATCGCCGCCCTCGTCCTCGGCCTCGCCGCCACGGGCGACTGGCCCCTGGACTAGCGGCTCAGCCCTCCGTCCAGATCGTCTCGAAGTCGACGATCCGGTTGCGCCGGAACGTGAGCACGCGCTCGGTCGCCGCCGCGGCCCCCGCGGCGAAGAGGGAGGCGTTGAGCCACCACGGCAGGTCCACCGGGGACTCGAACGTCCCGAACTGCTCCGCGATCCGCGGGACCTCCGACACCAGCTCCAGCGCCTGCGGCGCGGCCAGCGCGAGGTTCACTAGCAGGACCGCGACCGCCGCCGCCCCGATCGCGCGGCTCGCGCGCGGATGCCGGCGGCCGAACCGGCCCCGCAGGTCCTCCAGCGTGCCCCGTGCCGCGGTGAGGCGCCGTTCCCTGCCGTCCGCGGCCACGAAGTGCATCCTGGAGACCCCGTACATGCCCTGGTCGGCTTCGATCACCCCGCCGGGCACCGGGAGGCGCGCGGGCAGGTCGGCCTCGGTCACGAGCGCGCCGTCGGCGTACAGCACCGCCGTCCAGTCCCGGTTGACGTCCACCTCCACGGTGTACCGCACCGGGCCGTCGCCGGCCGGGAGGTCGATCTCGTAGAGCGCGCGGTGCAGCACGTCGAGGCGCCTCATCGGGCGGAGCCGCCGGCTCGCGGCGGGGGCGTCGGGGTCCATGCCCCCAGTAGAAACCGTGCCGCAGCGGCATGGTCAACCGCTGGGAGCGGTGAGACCCGGCACATCCGGACTCGGTACGCCTGTACGCGCCGCTCCGTCATGGTTTCTACTGGTTTCATCCGCTACCGAGGAGCAGGCCATGGCATGGAGCACCCGCGAACTCGCCGAGCTGGCCGGGACCAGCCTGCGCGCGGTCCGGCACTACCACGACATCGGGCTCCTCCCCGAGCCCGAGCGCAAACGCAACGGCTACAAGCAGTACGGCGTCGCGCACCTCGTCAAGGTGCTGCGCATCAAGCGCCTCGCCGACCTCGGGTTCTCGCTCCCGCAGATCGCCGCGATGGGCGACGACGACGGCCACCCGGAGGAGGCCCTGCGCTCCCTCGACACCGAGCTGGCCGCCCGGATCGAGGAGCTCCAGCGCATCCGGCTCGAACTCGCCGCGATCCTCCGCGAGTCCGCCCCCACCGACCTCCCGCCCGAGCTTGCGCCCGCCGCGGCCCAGGACGGGATCTCCTCCACGGACCGGAACTTCATGGTCGCCATGTCCCGCATCCTCGGCCCCCGCGCGGTCGAGGCGTACGCCGACCTGTTCCGCAACACGCCCTCCTCCCCGCAGGACCGCGAGTTCGAGACGCTCCCGCCCGACGCCGACGAGGCCACCCGCGCCGCCCTCGCCGCGCGCATGGTCCCGTTCGCCCGGGAGGTCGCGGCCCGCTTCCCCGCCGTCAACGACCTCAGCGACGCGCCCGGCGGCGAGGGCTTCGCCCGCCGCTCCATCGGCACCACGCTCCGCGACCTCTACAACCCCGCGCAGCTCGACGTCATGCTCCGCATCCACGACCTCATGTGACCTCGTTCATGAAAACCCGCGAAGCGCTTGACTGTGCCGCAGCGGCATACCTTGAACTGTCCCGTATCCCCGCAAATGGGGGAACAGGACCAGGAAGGGTGCAACATGAGACGACACACCAGAAGACGGCGCCTCGCGATCGCCCTCGCGCTCGCCGCCGCGGGCGGGCTCGGCACGCTCGCGGTCCTCCCGGCCACCGCCCAGGAGCCGGTCCGGGAAGCGGACACGCTCGACTGGGGCGCCTGCCCCGAGGACGTGACCAGCGGTGAGCGCCTCGAATGCGCCGCCGTCGACGTCCCGCTCGACTACGACGAGCCCGACGGCAAGACCGTCGCCGTCATGGTCTCCCGCCTCGCCAGCCCGAACCCCGAGGAGCGCCGCGGCGCCCTCCTCCTCAACCCCGGCGGCCCCGGCGGCGCCGGCCTGAGCCAGCCCGTCGAGATGGCCGACCTCGGCCTCCCCGGCGGCGTCACCGACGCCTACGACCTCATCGGCATGGACCCCCGCGGCGTCGGCCACTCCACGCCGGTCTCCTGCGGCTTCACCGACGAGCAGGAGTACCGCGGGAACGTCCCGCCTTACGCGGTGGACGACGCCGCCGTCGCCGCGCAGGCCGACCTCGCCGAGGCCGTCGCCGAGCAGTGCGCGGCCAACGACACCGAGGGCCTCATGCCGCACATGACCACGGCGAACACCGCCCGCGACATGGACGCCATCCGCGCCGCACTCGGCGAGGAGAAGCTCAGCTTCTACGGCGCCTCCTACGGCTCGGCCCTCGGCGCCGCGTACGCCTCGCTGTTCCCCGACACGAGCGACCGCGTCGTCATCGACTCCAACATCGGCGGCACCGCGCTCGACTACGACGCGCAGCGCCGCTGGGGCAGCGGCTTCGAGGAGAACTTCCAGTACTTCGCCGAGTGGGCCGCCGACCGCGACGCCAGCTACGGCCTCGGTGACACTCCCGACGCCGTGCAGGACAAGTACTTCGAGATCGCCGAGCGGCTCGACGCCGAACCGGTCGCGGAGTACGACGGCCCGCTGTTCCGGTTCATCGTCTTCTTCTCGCTCTACGGGGAGGACTCCTTCGCCGGCGTCGCCCGCCTCTGGCAGGCCGTGGACGCGGGCGACGCGACGGCCGCCGACCGCGCCCTGGACGACCTGGAGGTGCCCGTCGCCGACGGCGAGGCCGGCACGCCCTCGCCGTACGACAACGCCTGGTCCGCGTACCTGGCCGTGAGCTGCAACGACACCGACTGGCCGGAGGATGTCGCGACCTACCAGGAGAACGCCGCCGCCGACCGCGAGGCGCACCCGATGTACGGCGGCGCCGGGGCGAACATCAATGCGTGCGCGTTCTGGGCCAACGAGCCCCTGGAACCGCAGGTCGAGATCACCGACGAGGGCCCGGCGAACGTCCTCATCGTCCAGAACGAGCTCGACGTCGCCACCCCGTACCCGGGCGCGGAGCTCAACCGCGAGGCGTTCGGCGACCGGGCCCGCCTGGTCAGCGTCGAGGGCTTCGGCCACGGCGTCTACGTGTACGGCGATAACGCCTGCGCGCTGAACACCACCACGGCGTTCCTCCTCGACGGCGAACTGCCCGAGGACGACGTCCGCTGCGAGGCGTAGCAGCTGCATGAAAAAGGGCCGGGCGCGGTCGCGCCCGGCCCTTAGTCCTGTCCTATGCCCGCGCGAGCCGCAGCGTCACGAGCTGGAAGGGCCGCAACGCGAGCGACACCGAACCGGCGTCGGTCGCGGTGACCGCGGCCGTCCCGGTCTCGCGTTCCAGCAGGTCCGTTTCGAGGACCCCGCCCGCC
Organism: Glycomyces sp. NPDC047010; assembly: GCF_040644205.1. NCBI lineage: Bacteria > Bacillati > Actinomycetota > Actinomycetes > Glycomycetales > Glycomycetaceae > Glycomyces > Glycomyces sp. NPDC047010. The sequence goes on from NZ_JBEYVY010000004.1 coordinate 63,787, forward strand.
GTGAAACCGAGGTCGAGCACCGCCTCCGTGCGCGCGCCGTGGGCCTCGTAGAGGCGCACCACGACATCACCCGAGCCGTCGTCGGCGAGCTTCACCGTCTCCACCACGACCGCCGGATTGTCCACGGCCACAAGCGGATCAACCGATCCCACAGACGCGGCGCGCAGCGGCAGGTTGAGCCGGTACCCCGCCCGCACCGCCTCCGCGACGCCGCCCGGGACGAGCGACGTGCGGAAGACGTGCTCGCCCTGGTCGGCCTCCGGGTCCGGGAACAGCGGGGACTTCAGGAGCGTCTGGCGCACCACCGAATAGGTGCCGCCGCCTTGGCGCGCATGGCGGGTCACGTCGTGCCCGTAGGTCGCGTCGTTCGCGACGCCCAGGCCCCGGCCCGCCTCGCCCACGTGGACCCAGCGGTGCGCGCACGTCTCGAACCGGGCCTCGTCCCAGCTCGTGTTCGTGTGCGTGGGCCGGTCGATGTGGCCGAACTGGATCTCCGAACGCGCTGACGCCGTGTGCACGTCCACCGGGAACGCGAACTTCAGCATCGTCTGCCGTTCATGCCAGTCCACGGTCGTCTCGACGTCGACCGCGGCGCGGCCCGCCTCCACCGTGAACACCTGCGTGATAGTCGACTCGCCGAGGGTCCGCACCGTGCGCACCGCGGCCCGCCCGGCGCCGTCCTCGACCACCTTCACCTCGTCGGCGGCAATGAGGTCCCGGCCCGAGCGCCGGTACTCGATGTCCACGTCCCACGCGTCGTACTGCCGCGGCGTGTCCGTGAACGCCTGGAGCAGCCCCGCGCGCTGGCCGGGCGGCACGGTCTCGCGGCCGGTCGCCCCGTCCGTGAGCGAGGTGATGAGCCCGTCGGCGTCGAAGACCACGCGGATCTCGCCGTTGTCGACCACCGTGGACCCGTCCACGAGTTCCACCGTCACCGCGCCCTCGACCCGCTTGGCCCCCACGGCGAACGCGGGCACGCCGTCGAGCTCGTAGGGCCCGGAGTTGACGAACCCCTCGTCACCGGTTCCGAGGGCGGCCACCGCTTCCGCGATCACCGGTTCGAGGTCGGCCTCGATCTGCGCGTACTCCTTTGCGACCTGGTCGTAGACCCAGCCGATCGAGGAACCCGGCAGGATGTCGTGGAACTGGTTGAGCAGCACCGTCCGCCATGACTTCCGCAGCAGCTCGTGCGGGTACTCGGCGCCCGTGCGGACCGCCGCGGTCGCCGCCCACAGCTCCGCCTCGTGGAGCAGCGCCTCGCTGCGGCGGTTGCCGCGCTTCGTGCGCGCCTGCGACGCGTACGTGCCGCGGTGGTTCTCCAGGTACAGCTCCCCGGACCACACCGGACGCGACGGCAGCTCCTCCTCGGCGGCCTCGAAGAACACGATCGGCGGCGCGATCCGCACCGTCGGCGACCCCTCCAGGTCCATCGCGCGCCGAGCGGCCGCCATCATCTCGCGGGTCGGCCCGCCGCCGCCGTCGCCGAACCCGAAGGGCACCAGCGACATGTTCGCGCGGCCCTTGTCGGCGAAGTTCCGCTCGGTGTGCGCCAGCTCCTTCGGCGTGAGCTGCGAGTTGTAGGTGTCGACCGGCGGGAAGTGCGCGAAGATCCGCGTCCCGTCGATGCCCTCCCAGTCGAACGTGTGGTGCGGGTACTTGTTGACCTCGTTCCACGACAGCTTCTGCGTCAGGAAGTACCCCGCGCCAGCCGCGCGCGCGATCTGCGGCAGCGCCCCCGTGTACCCGAACGAGTCGGGCAGCCACACCTCGCGGGTGTCGACCCCGAACTCCTCCAGGAAGAACCGCTTCCCTTCGGTGAACTGCCGCGCCATCGCCTCGGACCCTGGCATGTTCGTGTCCGACTCGACCCACATCCCGCCGACGGGAACGAACCGGCCCTCGGCGACGCGGGCGCGGATGCGCTCGAACAGCTCCGGGTAGAAGTCCTTGATCCACGCGAACTGCTGCGCCGACGAGCACGCGAACACCAGGTCCGGGTCGGCGTCCATCAGCTCCAGAACGTTCGAGAACGTGCGTGCGCACTTGCGCACCGTCTCGCGCACCGGCCACAGCCACGCCGAGTCGATGTGCGCGTGGCCCACCGCGAACACCTGGTGCGCGCTGCGAGCCGCCGGCGCCGACAGGACGCTCCGCAGGGCCTTGCGGCCCGCGACGGCGGTCCCGTGCACGTCGTGCGGGTGGACCGCGTCGACCATCGCGTCGAGCGCCGTGAACAGCTCGGCCCGCCGCGGCGAGCCCTCCGGCAGCTCCAGTGCCAGGCCGCGCGCGGTCGCCACGTCCTGCACCAGCTCCCACACCGTCGCGTCCCGCTGCACGACCGCGACGCGGCCCAGCCGGTAGATCGGCGCGTCGGACGCGGTCTCGTAGCGCCCCAGCGGGGTCGGCGCGAACCGCACGCCGCTGGTGAACACGTCCGGGTTCGCCGCCGCCTCCACGTACAGCTCGAACGACTCGCCGGGCCGGAGCCCCAGCCGCACGTAGTCGTTCTTCGGCTCGATCGCCTTCAGCGTGCGGCCCGAGCCGTCGAAGACCAGCGCCTCCACTTGGAAGCCCGCGCCTTCGCCGATGAACCCGGGGTCCACCACGAGCTCGACTTCACCGGGCTCGGCCGACCACTCGGACGGGACCGTCCCGGACACCTTGAACCACACCGTGCCCCAGGCCCGGCCCCAGGCGTGGCCCTCCTCGACCGGCTCGTACGCCTGCCCGACGGCTTCACTGAACGGCACCGGCTCCCCGGGCACCGCCCAGGCCGCCACCCGGACCGGCGCGCTCGCCCGCTCCCTCGCCGGTTCCAGGCGCTCCTTCACGAAGCGGTCGAGGCGGACCTTGACGGCGTGCTGCTGCTGATGCAATTGAATCTCCTCAATGGGGGAGGGTCGTGAGCATTCGACGTGCCGGGTCGGCCCCCGGACGGCGTGCGCCCGCGGCCGATGCGAGTGTAAGCCTTTTCCCGGGGCTCGCGGAACGGGCGGAAGCGGACCGTTCGCTCCCCGTGTCGCTCAAGCGATCCCGAACGCGGCCAGGACCTCGGTGAGCGTCTCCGGTCCGCCGACGTTCCCCGGGACGACCGCGTACCGCCGCTCCCGGCCGTCGCGGCCCCGCAGCGACCACGCCGACACCCCGGGCAGGACCTGCCCGAGCACCAGCGCCGACGACGCCCCGATCCCGGTCCGGGCCACCTCCGCGGACGTGATGCCGCCCTTCGCGACCACCGTGTCCACGCGCGGCAGCACCTCCCGCACGGCGGCCGTCAGCGCCGCCATCACGCGCTCGCCGTGCGCGAGCGTCCCGTGGCCCGCGGACCGGTCCCGCTCGCTCGTGAGCACCGCGACCGGTTGTGCTTCCAGCGCCGCGAGCACTGCGGCCGCGGCCGCCCGCCCCTCGGCCTCCGGATCGGCGAGCGCCGCCCGCGTGTCGACCACCACCGGTGCGCCCCAGGCGGCCACGACCGGCGCGAGCTGCGAAGTGGCCCCGCCGGTGTGCGAGCCGCACACCAGGAGCACCTTCCCCGGGTCGCTCGTCAGCGGGAGCGGCAGGAGTCCGTCGCTGGCGACGCCCGCGAGGGCCGCGGCCAGCGGTGCGGCCGAGCGCACGACGACCTGCACGCCGCGGGCCTCGGCCACCTCGATCGCGGCGGCGATCGCGTCGATGTCCGCCGCCCCGACGGCGTCGGGGAGCACCACGGAGCCGGACGGCGCCGAGGCGATCGCCTTGTCGAGCCCGCCGCCGCGCACCGCGTCCAGTGGCACCGGGACGGGCTTGCGCCCGGACCGCGCGGCCGCGAAGTCCGCAAGCGTCCCTTCGGTGTACCCGAAGACCGGGTCCTGCGCGTACTCGCTGCGGTCCGCGGGCAGCTCCTCGTCGCCGACGCGCACGTAGTGGACGCCGCCGCGGGTGGTCCGGCCGCCGTCGGGGAACGCGGGCGCGAAGACCATGACCCCGCCGCCGCTGAGGAACACCTCGGTCTCGGCGAACACGTGCCCGCGGAGCGTCGAGTCGCCGCGGAGCACGAACCTGACGGCCTCGCCGAGCCGCTCGCCCGCGGCGAGCCCGTCGGCGCGGATGCGCCTGGCGAGCGCGACGGCCTCCGGTTCGGGCAGGGCGCGGCTGTTGGTCTGCACGTACACCGCGTCGTCGCGGCGCAGCGCCGCGACGAGCAGGTCCGCGGAGGTGTCGAACAGGACCGTGACTCCGGTGGCGGCCTGGGTGCCGGTGGGGTCGTCGTCGAGGACGATGGTCTTCACGCGCGCCCCCTAGACCGCTTCGAGTCCCGCGTCCCGGTACCGCGCGACCGCGGCGGGGGACGCGAGGTGCGCCACGAGCGCCCGCGCGGCCTCGCCGGTCCCGGCGCCGGTGGCCGCGGCGAACACCGTGTAATGCTGGGCCGCTTCGGGAAGCGGGCCGACGAGCCGGGCCTCCGGGACGAACCGGAGTTCGCTCAGCTGCTGCACGGCGAGGTCGGCGCGCCCGTCGAGGAGCGTCTCCGCGACGAAGCCCTTCTCCACGACGGTGGCGCGGGCGTTGACGCGGTCGGCGATCCCGAGGTCGCGCAGGAGCGACGCGAAGTAGACGCCGGAGGCGCCGGTCTGCGAGTACGCGACGGAGCGGGCCCCGATGAGCGCGGCCTTCAATGCATCCACAGTGGAGATGTCGGGCAGGTCCGTGTCGCCGGGCGGCGCGGCCACGCCGACCCCGACGCGGGCGATCTCGGCGGCCTCGTCCAGGACGCCCGCCACGACCAGCTCCGCGAGCTGGCGGCCCACCCCGATCATGACGTCGGGCAGGTCCCGGTCCTCGATGCGCTGCAACAGGACGTTCGTGGGGTCGTAGACCGTCTCGACCTCGTGCCCGGTGGCGGCGGTGAAGTCGTCCAAAAGACCCGCATCGAGGGCGAGTCGGACGGCCAGGGTGCTGAACAGGCGGATCATGCGCTGGGCCTTTCGGTGAGCTGGGTTTTCAGGAGCGCGGCGGCGGCGAGCGGCCCGGAGACCACGGGGACGCCGAGGCGGTCTTGGAGCAGGTCGGCGGCGGGCGCCAGCGAGTACTGGGCGAGGACCACCGCGTCGTACCCCCGGCCTGCCCGGACCGTGGCGTACAGTGCGTCGGCGAGCCCGGCGGTGTCGCCGGTGCGGCTCGGTCCCATTGCGGCCGTTGAGGTCGCGGACTCGACCTCGGTGCCCTCGACCACCGCCCGGAGCCGCTGCACGGCGTCGAGGGCGGCGGTCGCGAAGGACGCCACGACGAGCACGTCCGCCCACTGCTCGCGGGCGACCCGCGCGAACGCGGCCTCGTCGGGCGCGAGGACCGGGACACCGATGTCGGTGGTCTCGGCGACCGGCCCGTACATCGAGCACGTGAGCAGCACCCCGGCCGCCCCGCCGTCCTTCGCGAACGCGATCAGCCGCGACATCCGCTCGGCGAGTGCGGGAGTGAGCCCGCCCGCCGCATCTGCGTCGGGCAGGAGCCGGTCGTCCAGGAGGTTCCACGGCTCGGCCTCGGGGAAGCCCGCGGCGAGCCCGTCGACCGCGGGCGCGACGGCCGCGGTCGTCCCGTGGATCAGCGCGATCCTCACGGCGCCAGCTCCTCTCGCCAGCCGAGCCCTTCGACGGTGCCCGCGGCGGGCGCGTACTCGCACCCGATCCACCCGTCGTACCCGCTCGCGGCGACGGCCGCGAACACGGACTTGAAGTTGACCTCGCCGGTGCCGGGCTCGTGGCGCGAGGGCGGGTCGGCGATCTGCACGTGGAACGCGCCGGGCAGCTCGGTGCCGATGAGCGTCAACAGGTCGCCTTCGTCGATCTGCGCGTGGTACACGTCGAGCAGGACCCCGACGTTCCCCGCGTCGCAGACCTCGGCGACCGCGCGGGCCTGCGCCTGCGTCTCCAATACGAACCCGGGCGCGTCGCGCTTGTTCTGCGCCTCCAGCAGGAGCCGCACGCCGGTGCCCGCGGCCTGCTCGGAAGCCCACGCGACGTTCGCGACGTACCGCGCGAACGCCCGGTCGCGGCTCGTCCCGGGCGGGACCATCCCGCCCACGAGGTGCACGAAGTCCGCGCCGAGCGCGATCGCGTAGTCGAGGGCGCTCAGGAACTCGTCCCTGAAGCGCGGCACCAGGTCCGGGAAGCAGGTGATGCCCTGCTGCTCCGGGGTGCCCTTCGCGCCCATCGGCGTGTTCACGAGCACCTGGTGCAGCCCGTTGTCGTCCAGGCGCTTGCGCAGCTCGCCGGCCTCGTACGGGTACGGGTCGGGGAACTCGACCCCGGTGAACCCGGCCGCGGCGGCGGCCGCGAACCGGTCGAGGAACTCGTGCTCGGTGAAGAGCCACTTCAGGTTCGCGTCGAACCGCAGCGCACTCATCCGGCCCCCTTCAGGTAGTCGGGGTTGACGAGGTTACCCGGCCGCGGGTTCCCCGCGAGGAAGTCCGCGACCTGCCCCGCGGCCATGAGGCTCGACCTGGCCCGCGCCTGGTGCGTGGCCGCGCCGATGTGGGCGGTCACGAACACCCGGTCGAGGCCGCGCAGCGGGCTGTCGGCGGCGAGCGGCTCGGCCTCCAGGACGTCGAGCGCGGCGCCGCGCAGGTGCCCCGAGCGCACGGCGGCGGCGAGCGCCGCCTCGTCCAGGACCCCGCCGCGGGCGGTGTTCACGATGAACGCGCCGGGCTTCATCGCGGCGATCCGGTCGCCGTCGATGAGGTTCCGGGTCGACTCGTCCAGGAACAGGTGCAGCGTCAGGAAGTCGGCGGCCGCGAGCACCGCGTCCAGCGTCCCCCGCTCGACGCCGTGGTCCCCGGCGAAGTCCGCGTCGAAGTACGGGTCGTACGCGATCACGGTCATCCCGAGCGCCCGCGCGACCCGCGCGACGGCCTTGCCGATCGAGCCGAGGCCCACGATCCCGAGCACCGATCCGGCGAGCTCGGTGCCGCTGGGCTGGTCCCAGCGGCCCTCGCGCACCGCCGCGATGTTCTGCGGCAGCAGGCGGGCGCCGTTGACGAGCTGGCCCAGGACCAGCTCCGCCACGGACTCGCGGTTGACGCCGGGCGTGTACGTGACGGCCACGCCCGCCCCGGTCGCGGCGGCGACGTCGATGTTGTCGAACCCGACCCCGCAGCGCCCGAACACCCGCAGTCGCGTTGCTGCGCCGATGACCTCGGCGGTGAACTTGTCGGTGCCCGCGACGACCGCGTCCGCGTCGGCTATGGCGTCCGCAAGGGACTGCCCGCTCTCGCGACGGTCGGCGGCGCGGGCGAACACCACCTCGTGCCCGGCGTCCCGGAGGAGCCGGTCGACCTCGCCGCCCGGCTCCAGGTAGGCGGTGGTGACGAGCACGCGCGCGCTCATGAGCCCTCCTTGCGGACCTGGGTGTAGACGGCGACGGTGTACTCGCCGATGCCTTCGGTGCCGCCCTCGCGGCCGTACCCGGAGGATTTGACGCCGCCGAACGGCGCTTCGGCGACCGCGAGCGCGGTGCTGTTGACGCCGATCATGCCGACGTCGAGGCGCGCGGCCACGTCCCGCGCCGCGTCCTCGGGCCCGAAGACGTAGGCCGCGAGGCCCTGCTCCACGGCGTTCGCCTTCGCCACGGCCTCGTCGACGCCCTCGTACGGCAGGACGGGCGCGACGGGCCCGAACGGCTCCTCGGTGAGGATCCGCGCGTCCTCGGGCACGTCGGCGACCACGGTGGGCGCGTAGAACCAGCCCGGCCCCTCGACGCGGTGCCCGCCGGTGAGGATGCGGGCCCCGTGCTCGCGCAGGTCCGCCACCAGCGACTCGACGGCGGCGAGGCGCCGTGCGTTCGCGAGCGGCCCCACGTCGACGCCCTCGGCGTCCCCGGGCCCGACCACGAGATTCGCGGCGGTCTCGGCGAACACCGCCGCGAACGCCTCAGCGTCGGCCCGCGGCACGAAGAACCTGGTGGGGGAGATGCACACCTGCCCCGCGTTGCGGAACTTCGCGCCCGCGAGCGTCTTTGCGGCCGAGACGATGTCGGCGCCGGGGAGCACGATCACGGGCGCGTGGCCGCCGAGTTCGAGGCTGAGCGGCTGGAGGTGTTCGGCGGAGAGCCGCACGAGCTCCCGGCCGACCGGGATCGACCCGGTGAGCGTGATCTTGCGGATCACCCGCGACCCGATGACCTGCGCCGCGATGGCGGGCGCGTCGCCGGTGACGACGGCGACCGCGTCCCCGGGCAGGCCCGCCTCCACGAGGCACTGCGCCATCGCGATCGCGGCGCTCGGCGCCTCTTCGGCGGGCTTGATGAGGATCGAGCACCCGGCCGCGACCGCGGGGGCCATCTTGCGGGCCGGGAGGGAGGCGGGGAAGTTCCACGCGGTGAACGCGGCGACGGGCCCGATCGGGCGCCGCTGCACGGTGAACTCGCGGTCGCCCTCGGCCCAGGTCCGGCCGAGGTCGCGCACGGCTTCGCGCGCGAACCAGTCGAAGTACCCGGCGGACTGCTCGATCTCGGCGCGGGCCTCGCCGAGGGGCTTGCCCTGCTCGGCGGTGATCGCCCTGGCGACGTCCTCGGCGCGCTCGCGCAGCAGCGTTGCGGCCCTTGAGAGGACGCGTGCCCGTTCTGAGTGGGCGGATGCCCGCCAAGCTTCGAAGCCCCGCGCGACCGCGGCGAGCGCGTCGTCCACATCGGATTCGGTGGCAAGGGCCGCGCTGCCGGTGGCCTCGCCCGTGGCGGGGTCGTGCAGCGGGACGGCCCCGCCGTCGGCGGCCGCGCGGAGGCGGCCGCCGACGTACAGGAGTGCCTCGGTCATCGCGGTTCCAGGACCACGAGGGACACCGACGGCAGCGGGAGCGCGGTCTCGTACCGCAGCGCCCCGCCCTCGGCCTGGACGGTGCGGGCGTCGCCCACGGTCTCCAGGCCCTGCCTCGCGTGGATCGCCTTGAGCGCGTCCGCGTCCGGCTCCTGCGGGGACCCGAGGGCCTCCCACACGGTGTGCGCGTTGGAGTGGTCGGCGTCGATCCGGTACTCGGTCGCCGTGTACGACCCGGCGTCGAGGCCGCTGAAGGCGAGGACCGCGGCGGTCCGTTCGGCGTCCTGCGCGTACTGGTCGTCGCCGTGGCGCCACACGAGCGCGGTCACGGTGCCGTCGTCGGCGATGGACGCGAGCGCGTCGACCTCCTCGGGCATCCCGTACTCGCGGCCGGAGAGGTCGTCGATGGGGAACGCCTTGTCGGAGACGGCCGGGAGCCGCCTGTCGCCGAGCTTCGCGAACAGCCGGTAGGCGTTCATGAACGGCTTCTCGATGCCGCCCTGGGTGGTCCAGGACCGGGTGCCCTCGAAGTATCGCTCGCCCTCGAAGTAGAACGACCAGGTGGTCGCCTGCTCGATGTTGTCGTTGTGGGCGGCGGCGAGGTCGAGGAGCTTCTTCATGAGCTTCGCCTGGAACACCGGGTAGTACTCGGTGTTCTGGAACCGGAAGTTCGGGTTGTCGTAGGCGGAGTGGTGCGCGGGCACGCCCGCGTCGCACTCGTCGATGAGCGCGGGCAGGGCCGCGTACTCGGGGAACTCGTCCATGACGGCGAGCAGCCGGTCCACCTCGAACAGCATCTTCATCGCCGAGGGCGACTCCTGCACGGGCGCGGGCGCCCCGATGGGCCCGTAGGTGCGCCACGGCGTGAACGCCGACCCCTTGGTGTGGAACGAGACGTAGTCCAGGGGCGTCCCGGTCCGCTTGCAGTGCTCCAGGAACCCGCGGAGGAACTCCACGCCCGCGTCCCCGCCGGTGACCGAGGGCCCGCCGACCCGCGCGTCCGGGAGCACGCCCCGGATCGCCTCGGCGGTGACGGTGTACAGGTCGTAGTACTGCTGCGGGGTGCCGCGCCAGTAGAAGATGTCGGGCTCGTTCCACAGCTCCCACACCCAGGTGGAGACCTCTTCGGCGCCGTACCGTTCGAGGACGTGCGCGGCGGTGGCGGCGCACAGCCCGGCCCACTTGCCGTAGTCCTTGGGCGGGAACGACCACAGGCCGTGCTCGTAGGCGCTGTAGACGGTGGGGCTGGAGATCACCGGGAACACGTCGTGGGCCTTCTCGGGCACGAGGTCCTTGGGGGTGAACCCGAGTTCGACGAGCACGTGGTGGCCGGCGCCGGTGATGGCGTCGTAGGTCTCGTCCAGGAGCGTGAAGTCGTAGAACGGGTTGCCGTCGGCGTCCTCGTGGTAGACGTTCCCGTTGCCCCAGTGCGGCTGGCCCCAGCCGCTGCCGGAGCAGAACATGTAGTGCGGCCGCACGTGGTAGGCGCGGGGCGAGAACTCGCCGATGCTGCCGAGCAGCTTCTTCCCGTCGGGCCGGTACGTGTAGTTGATCTCGTCGTAGCCCATGCTCGCCCAGATCGGGGCGAGGTCCCCGGTGGGGGACGCGGCGTCGATGCGGACCTCCGCTTCGCGCACGTGCCGCGGGTGCGGGTCGGACAGGGCCGCCCTCGGGTGGGCGCGGTTGTGTCCTGCGTGCTCGGAGGAGCGGACGGTGTCAGCCATTGTCAACCTTTCAGACCGGTGTTGCTGATGCCCTCGACGATGAATCGCTGGGCGATGAGGAAGATGAGCAGCGGCGGGGTGATGGCGAGGATCGTGGACGCCATGACCACCCCGTATTCGCCGTCCCCGTACGCGGACCGGAACGTGATGAGCGCGAGCGGGAGCGTCTGCATGGAGGGGGTGGAGGTGGCGATGAGCGGCCACAGGAAGTCGTTCCAGGCCGCGAGGAACACGAGGATGCCGAGCGTGGCGAGGCCGGGCCGGATGAGCGGCAGCACGATGTAGCGGTAGTTCTGCCACGCGTTCGCGCCGTCGATCTTCGCGGCCTCGGTGAGCTCCGCGGGCAGGTTCGCGATGAACTGCCGCAGCAGCACCACCCCGAACAGGGACACCACGTGCGGGATGATCAGGGCGCCGTAGGTGTTCAGCAGGCCGAGCGCGGCGAACTGCTTGAACAGCGGCACGAGGATGACCTCCGTGGGGACGAGCATCATGAGGACGATCGCGGCGAGCACGACCGCGGAGCCGCGGAACGGCAGCCGGGCCAGCGCGTACGCCATCATCGAGCACACGACGAGCGCGAGCACGGTCGCCACGACGGCGACGACGGTGCTGTTGAAGAACGCCACGAAGACGTTCACGGCCCGCCCGTCGGGCTGCACGAGCTTCGACCAGTTCTCGGCCGTGGGGTCGGACGGGAGGAACCCGGAGCCGGAGGTGATCCGCTCGGCGTTGAACGAGCCCACGAGGACCCAGATGATCGGGAGGGTCCACGCGAGGGCGAGGACCGCCGCGATGATGGTGCCGATGCGGCGGGCGCGCCGGTCGGGGCTCTTGGATCGCGGGCGCAGGACGGCGGCGGTCATGAGGCCCTCCTTCGGGTGAGCGCGAGCTGGACGACGGTGACGACGAGGATGATGAGGGCGAGGGTCCAGCCGATCGCGGCGGCGTACCCGGTCTGGAAGTCGCGGAACCCGGACTCGTAGAGCATCTGGATGACCACGCGGGTGGACCCGGCGGGCCCGCCCTGCGTCACGAGGTACACCTGCTCGAAGACCTTGAACGAGTCGATGAGCCGCAGCAGGACCACGAGCATGAGCACCGGCGCGATCGCGGGGAGCGTGATGTACCGGAAGCGCTGCCAGAGGTTCGCGCCGTCGATCTTCGCGGCCTCGTAGAGCTGCGCGGGGATGTCCTGGAGCGCCGCGAGGAGCACCAGCAGCGGGAAGCCGACGCGCCACCACAGGGTGATGAGGACGACCGCGCCCATGGCGTCGCCGGGCGTGGACAGCCACGCCTGCTCGGGCATGCCGATCGCGCCGAGGATCTGGTTGACGTTGCCGCCCAGGGGGTTGAGCGCGGTCTGCCAGATGATGGCGACGGCGGCGCCGGTGAGCAGGTAGGGGGAGATGAACGCGGCGCGGATGGCGCCGCGGCCGCCGAGCCGCTGGTTGAGCAGCATCGCCAGCAGCAGGCCCACGGCCACCAGCACGGGCACGTTGAGGACCACGAACAGCGCCGTGTTCCCCAGGGCCGCGTGGAAGTCCGGGTCCGTGACGAGGCTCGCGTAGTTGTCGAGGCCGACGAACCCGCCGGTGCCCTCGGCCATGTTGGTGTCGGTGAGGCTCGTGTAGAAGCCGTTGACGACCGGCACGACCCACAGGAACACCAGGAGCGCCAGGAACGGCGCGGCGAACAGGATGCCGACGCGCGTGAACCGCTTGCGCCGCTTCGGGGCCGCTGCGGGGGTCTCGGTCTCGGTCTCCATCGTTGCGGTCATCGGGTGGCCCCCTGGATCGCGGCGGTCGCCTGCCCGGCGGCCTCGGACATGAGGGACAGGTCCTCGTTGCGGTACACGATGGACTGGGTGGCGCTGGTCAGGTACGTGAACGCCTGGTTCCAGCGCGGCACGTACGGCAGGAACCTCGCGCGCGGCTGCTCCTGGACGAACGTGGTCATCTCGGTGACGACCGGATCGTCGCTGGCGGCGATCGCGGCGTCCACCCCGTTGAAGGAGGGCGCCTGCGACCCGGCCCAGGTGACCGACCCTTCGCGCACGACCCACTCGATGAACTTCGCGGCCTCGGCGCTCACCCACTCGTCGTTGCTGCGCTGCTGGGGGATGCAGTACACGTGGGAGGTGGCGGCGACGGCGGGCGCGGCGTCGAAGAACGCCGGGAGCGGGGCGACCCCGAACTCCTTGCCGTCCTCCTCGTTGGCCTTGACCATGTCGGCGAGGCCCCACGGGCCGATGAAGATCATGCCGACCTGCTCGTCCTGGAACTGCTGCCCCATCTGGACGCCGTCGAGGAGCTGCGTCGGCGCGATCCGGTCCTCGTGGACCCAGCGCCGCTCCATGTCGATCGCCTCCAGCGAGGCGTCGGAGTCGAACACGGCGGTGCCGTCCTCGGCGACGAGCGTGCCGCCGTTCTGCCAGTTCATGGTCAGCCACGGCATCCACGCGGCGGGTTCGCGGATGAACCCCCACACGCCGCTCTCCTTGAGCGCCTTGCCCGCGGCCACGAACTCGGCGGCGTCGGCGGGCGGGCGCTCGGGGTCGAGCCCTGCTTCGGCGAACAGCCGCTTGTTGTAGACCATCGCCTGCGGGCCGGTGCTCATGGTGATGCCGAGGCGCCTGCCCTCGACCACGGCGAGGTCCTGCGTGCCCTCCACGAAGTCGGTGTCGGCGAAGCCGAACGACGCGAGGTCGAGTTCGTGGAGGAACCGCCGCAGGGGCGCGACCTCGTTGTTGTGCAGGGCCATGATCGCGGGCGGGTTGCCCGCGATGGACGAGGTGACGAGCTTGGTGAGGTAGTCGCCGCCGTACGCGGGCGCCGACATGCGGATCTGCGCGCCGGTGGACTGCTCGTTGTACCGGTCGACGATGCCCTGCATGACGACGCCGTCGGGTCCCGTGTAGAACGTGACGAATTCGAGGACGTTCCCGCCGGTGGCGGTGGTGTCGTCGAACGGGGAGCCGCAGCTGGTGAGGAGCGGCCCGGCGCTGAGCGCCGCACCCGCTCCGAGGAGTGCTCTTCGGGAAATCTGGACCATTCGGCGCGCCTCCTTGCGCGATCCGGTGCCGCTGTCAGGGGTCGGCCCCGTCCCAGGGAAGGGCCTGTCGGCTCGGGTTTTCGAGGGCACCGGTGCCGACCCCGGGAACGCTAACCCAGCGATTGGAGATTGTCAACAATAAATAATCTGCAAGTCGGTGGTACGCTTCCCGGCGAAGGAGGACCCGTGCAACTCACCCCGTTCGACGTCCCCGGGACCACCCCCGCGCTGGCCGCCCTGGTCGCGGACCGGTTGCGGGACATGATCACCCGCGGCAGGCTCGCCCCCGGCGAACGCCTCAAGGAGACCGAGCTCGCCGACGCGCTGCACGTCAGCCGCGGCCCCGTCCGCGAAGCCATCGCTCTGCTCACCGCCGAAGGGCTCGTCGAGACCCAGCGGTACCGCGGCGCCCGCGTCATCAGCCTCACCGCCCGCGACATCGAGGAGGTCTACTCGCTGCGCCTCGCCATCGAGCGCCTCGCGATGGCCCGCGCCGCGACCCGCATGGACGCCGACCACCTCGCGGCCCTGGACGACGTCCTCGCCCGCATGGAGGGCCTCCCCGCGAGCGCCGCCGCCGGGGACGTGGCCGCCCTCGACCTCGAATTCCACGACCTCGTCTACGAGGCCGCCGCCCACGCCCGCCTCGACCGCACCTGGGCGCCCATCCGCAGCCAGGTCGCCGTCTTCCTCAACGCCCGCACCGACGGCGACTACTTCCGGTCCACCAGCCACGCCAAGCACGCCCGGCTGCGCGACGCCCTCGCCTCCGGCGACCCCGCCGCCGCGACCGCCGCCATCGACGACCACATCGGCTGGGTGCTCCTGCGCCTCGCCCCCTCCCACATCGACGAAGGAACCGCATGAACACCAACTGGGCCGGGAACATCCGCTTCTCCACCGACCAGACCGCCCGCCCGCGCACCGTGCCCGAGCTCCAGGACACCGTCGCGGCCGCTAGTCGCGTGCGCGCCGTCGGCACCGGCCACTCCTTCAACGACATCGCCGACACCGACGGCCTCATGGTCTCGGTCGCAGACCTCCCCGACGACGTGCGCATCGCTCCCGACCGCCGCACCGCCTCCGTCCCCGCCGGAGCCCCCTTCGCGCACGTCGCCCGCGCCCTCCACGCCGAGGGCCTCGCCCTCGGCAACACCGGCTCGCTCCCGCACATCTCCGTCGGCGGCGCCGTCGCCACCGGCACCCACGGCTCAGGCGACCAGAACCCCGCCCTCTCCGGGTACGTCGCCGCCGTCGAATACGTGCGCGCCGACGGCGAACTGCTCACCCTCGCCCGCGGCGACGACGCCTTCGACGGCTCCGTCGTGGCCCTCGGCGCCCTCGGCGTCGCCGTGCGCCTCCACCTCGACGTGCGCCCCGCGTTCGACCTGCGCCAGGACCTCTTCCTCGACGCCCCATGGGAACCCGTCCTCGACGGCTTCCACGCCATCACCGCCGGCGCCTACTCCGCGAGCCTCTTCATCCAGGACTGGGCCGCCCCCGCCCTCAGCCAGATCCTCCTCAAGACCGCCGGCCCCGACCGCCCCGCGCTCCCGGTCCCCGCCCGCTACTCCACCGCCCGCGCCGTCTCGCCCGTCGCCGGAGCCGACGACGACACCGTCACCCTCCAAGGCGGCGTCCCGGGCCCCTGGCACGAGCGCCTCCCGCACTTCCGCCACGACGCCGCCCCCAGCAACGCCGGGGACGAACTCCAGTCCGAGTACTTCATCGACCGCGCCCACGCCCCCGCCGCCCTCGACGCCCTCCGCGGACACGCCGACGCGATCAACCCCGCGCTCCTCGTCTCCGAGATCCGCACCCTCGCCGCCGACGACCTGTGGCTCTCCGGCGCCTACAAGCGCGAGACCGCCGCCGTCCACTTCACCTGGAAGCCCCACGCCGACGCCGTCCGCACCGCCCTCGCCGCCGTCGAGCACGCCCTCGCCCCCTACGACCCCCGCCCCCACTGGGGCAAGCTCGCCCTGGCCCCCGACCGCCTCGCCCGCTTCCCCCGCGGCCGCGCCTTCCGCGAACTCGCCGACCACGCCGACCCCTCCGGCAAGTTCCGCGGCCCCTTCCTCGACCGGGTGCTCGGGGCCTGAAGCGCCCCACCGGCTTACACTGGACCACCGGGCCGCGAGGCGGCCCGGCACACGAGAGGGGACGGACGTGGCGGCACCGGATCTCATGGGCGCGCCCGCGATGCCCCCCGCCCTCTCCACCCTCGTCGCCGACCGCCTGCGCGAGATGATCACCCGCGGCCTCCTCGCCCCCGGCGAACGCCTCAAAGAAGCCGAGCTCGCCGACTCCATGGCCGTCAGCCGCGGCCCCGTCCGCGAGGCCATCTCCATCCTCGAACGCGACGGCCTCATCGAGACCCTCCGCCACCGCGGCGCCCGCGTCATCACCCTCACCTTCGACGACATCGAAGAGGTCTACTCCCTCCGCCTCGCCATCGAACGCCTCGCCATGGAGCGCTGCGCCGCCCGCGCCGCCCCCGAGACCCTCGCCAAGATGGACGACGTCATCGCCCGCATGAAGGCCCTCGCCCCCGACGACGACCACGTCGCCCTCGACCTCGAATTCCACGACCTCGTCTACGAGGCCGCCGACCACACCCGCCTCCAGCGCACCTGGAACCTCCTGCGCAGCCAGGTCTCCATGTTCCTCAACGCCCGCCTCGACCGCGACCACTTCCGCGCCTCCGCCTGGAGCGAGCACGCCGAACTCCGCGACGTCCTCGCCACCGGCGACCCCGCGGCCGCCGCCGCGGCCGTCGAACGCCACATCGGCTGGACCCTCCGCCGCATCCGCGAGACCCGCGCCGCCGACCCCGACACCCCCGCCACGGGCCCGCTCTCCGGCCCCGGCCCCAAGGGCAAGACCGGCCTCTGACCACCCGCCGACACGGAGTGTGATCCGGGCGCCCGCACCCTGCGAACAGCGCCGGACAACCGCTATCCTCGTCCGCATGGACGATTCACCCAGTCATAAACCCTGGCTCACCTCGGGGCGGCCACTGCCGGTCCCCGCCATGTCGCAGCGAGGTGAGCGTTGAGCACGGAAGTCTGGGGCATCCTCGCGGGTGTCATCCTGACCGTCGGCACGGGCCTGTTCGTGGCCTCCGAATTCGCCCTCGTCAACCTCGACCGCGCGGAGCTGGAGCGCCGCCGCGGCCAAGGCAAGAAGGGCCTCGCCCCCACCATCAAGGCCCTCAAGATCACCTCCACCCACCTCTCCGCCGCGCAGCTCGGCATCACCCTCACCACGCTCCTCGCCGGGTACACCTTCGAGCCCGCGATCTCCTCGCTCCTGCGCGCACCGCTCCTGGACCTCGGCGTCACCGACAGCGCGGTCAACGGGATCGGCGCGGTCGTCTCGATCGTCGTCGCCACCCTCTTCTCGATGATCCTCGGCGAACTGGTCCCCAAGAACTTCGCGCTGGCGGTCCCGCTGGCGACCGCGAAGCTCGTGGTCCCGTTCCAGATCGCGTTCACCGCCGTGTTCAAGCCGCTCGTGGTCCTGTTCAACGGCACCGCGAACCGCACGATCCGCGCGATGGGCATCGAGCCCAAAGAGGAGCTGTCGGGGGCCCGCAGCGCCGAGGAGCTCAGCTTCCTCATCCGGCGCTCGGCCACCGAGGGCGCCCTCGACCGCGACGAGGCGGCGATGCTCCACCGCACGCTCACGTTCTCCAGCCACACCGCCGGAGAGGTCATGACCCCGCGCGTCAACGCGGTCACCTTGGAGCGCACGGCGACCGCCGCCGACGTCATCGCCGAGGCGGCCCGCACCGGGCACTCCCGCTTCCCCGTCCTGGGGGAGGACGTGGACGACGTCATCGGCGTCGCGCACGTCAAGACCGCGTACGGCGTCGAGTTCGACCGCCGCGGCGCCGTCCCGGTCACCGACCTCATGTCCGAGCCGCTCAAGGTCCCCGAGACCGCGGGCGTCGGCTCGCTCCTTGGCACCCTGCGCGGCCGCGGCTTCCAGATCGCCGTGGTCGTCGACGAGTACGGCGGCACCGCCGGGATCGTGACCCTCGAAGACCTCGTGGAGGAGATCCTCGGCGAGGTCCACGACGAGCACGACCGGCGCCGCGCCGACATCGTCAAGAACGCCGACTCCATAGTGGTCTCCGGGGCCCTGCGCCCCGACGAGCTCTGGGAGCGCGCGGGCGTCCGCATCCCCGAAGGGGAGGACTACGAGACCGTCGCGGGCTACGTCCTCGACGCGCTGGAGCGCATCCCCGCGCTCGGCGAGGAGATCCGCCTCGAACGCGGCCTCCTCCGCGTGGACCGCCTCACCGGTTCCCGCATCGACCGCCTCCGCTACCTGCCCGACGACCCGGCCACCGACCCGGCCTTCGGCGGGACGCGCGAGCGCATCCTGGAGACGTTCGAGCAGGAGGCCGACCGATGAGCGAGTACCTTCCCGGACTGGTCTGGCTGGTGGTCCTGCTGGTCGCCAACGCCTTCTTCGTGGGCGCGGAGTTCGCCGTCATCTCGGCCCGCCGCTCCCAGATCGAACCGCGCGCCGCCGCCGGCAGCCGCGCGGCCAAGACCACCCTGTGGGCCATGGAGCACGCGACGCTCATGCTGGCGACCAGCCAGCTCGGCATCACCGTGTGCTCCCTGGTGATCCTGAACGTCTCCGAGCCCGCCATCCACCACCTGCTCGAATACCCGCTCGGCTGGACCGGGCTCACGCCCGCGATGGTCACGGGCATCGCGTTCGCGGTGGCGCTGCTGGTCGTCACGTTCCTGCACGTGGTCTTCGGCGAGATGATCCCGAAGAACCTCGCGTTCTCCGTCCCGGACCGCGCCGCGCTCATCCTGGCGCCGCCGCTGGTGTTCGTCTCGAAGGTGGTGCGCCCGCTCATCTGGTCGCTCAACGCCATCGCGAACGGCGTCCTGCGGCTGTTCCGGATCGAGCCGAAGGACGAGGCCCAGAGCGCCTACACCATCGACGAGGTCGCCACCATCGTCGAGGAGTCGCAGCGCGAGGGCACCCTCGTCGACGACTCGGGCACGCTCACCGCCGCGTTCGAGTTCACCGAGAAGACGGTGGCCGACGTGGAGGTCCCGCTCGCCGACCTGGTGCTCCTGCCCGCGGGGGCGACCCCGCGCCAGGTCCAGGAGGCGGTCTCCGAGAGCGGGTACTCCCGCTACGTCCTGGAGAACGGCGGCACACCGCACTCCTACCTGCACCTCAAGGACGTCCTGGACCTCACCGGCCCGGCCGACCTCGACGCGCCCATCCCCGCGGACCGCTTCCGCGACCTCCCGGCGGTCGACGCCGCGGCCGAACTGGAGGACGCGCTCGCGCAGATCCGCTCCCAGAACGCCCACGTCGCCCGCGTGACCGGCGCCTCCGGCACCGTCACCGGCGTGCTCTTCCTTGAGGACATCATCGAGGAGCTCATCGGCGAAGTGCAGGACGCCGCCAGCGCGTGATCCCCGACCGGCCGCGCGGTCCGCCGCGCGGCCGGTCACTGAAAATCCCGTACCGCTTGACTTCCCGCCGGGGGTCGCGTAGCGTCGGCCATATACATGCAAGCATTGCAATATGACATTGATTTTGAAAGTGAGTTTCAATGGGCCACGGACACGACCACGGCGCCACCGCCCACGCGGGCGGGCGCCACGCCTGGAGACTGCGGGCCGCGCTCGCGCTGATCGGCGTCTTCTTCGTGGTCGAACTCGTCTTCGGCCTGATCTCGGGCTCGCTGTCCCTGCTCTCCGACGCCGGCCACATGGCCGCCGACGTCACCACCCTCACCGCCGCCCTGGTCGCCACCCGCCTCGCCGTCCGCCCCGACACCACCGGCCGCCGCTCCTACGGCTCCTACCGCGCCGAGATGTTCGCCTCCGCCTTCGCGGTCCTCGTCATGCTCGGCGTCGCCGTCTACATCGTGGTCGAGGCCATCGGCCGCATCGGCGCCTCCCCGGAGATCGAAGTCGGCCCGATGCTCGTCGTCGGCGCCCTCGGCCTCGCCGTGAACATCGCCGCGATGGCCCTCCTGCGCGAGGGCGCGGGGGACAGCCTCAACGTCAAGGGCGCCTACCTGGAGGTCATGGCGGACACCGCAGGCTCGGTCGGCGTCATCATCGCCGGCATCCTCGTTGCGACCACCGGAAACGCCTTCTGGGACACCGGAGTGGCCCTCGCGATCGGCGTCTTCGTAGTGGCCCGCGCGCTTCCCCTGGGCCGCCAGGTCCTCGCGATCCTCGCCCAGCACGCCCCGCCCGGGGCCGAACCCGCCAAGGTCGCCGACGCCCTCGCCGCCATCGACGGCGTCCGCGAGGTCCACGACGTCCACGTCTGGACCCTCACCTCCGGCATGCACGTCGCCACCGCCCACCTCGTCACCGCCCCCGGCACCGACGACCACACCGTCCTCGACCGCGCCCAGAACCTCCTCCGCGAAGACTTCGCCATCGCCCACCCCACCGTCCAGGTAGAACCCGCATCCCACGCCCAATGCGACGAACCCGGCCGCTGCGAGGTCCCCGCCGAACCCCACCACCCCTAGGCACAAAAAATGCCACCGGCTTTCGCTGGTGGCATTTCCATGGTGCTCGATACTGGGATCGAACCAGTGACCCCTCGCGTGTGAAGCGAGTGCTCTCCCGCTGAGCTAATCGAGCGCGACGAGGGGTAACTGTACCGGAGTGCGGCGGGGTGGGATGCGGTGGGGTGGGGGCGGTGTCGGGGCTCACCGGGGGGTTCTTGACAGGGCTTGCCAAGGTTGATAGGTTTCGATGCGTTAAATCGTTTCAATTGAGGTGCGGGCGTCCCCCTCGACGCAGCGGCCTCGTAGGAATCGAGGAGCCCCTTCGATGCATCCCCCCACAAGATTTCGCAGGGCCGTGGCCGTGGCGCTGGTCGGCGTGCTGGCCGGCGCCGGTTTCACCGCCTCTGCGCAGGGCCACAATGGCGGCCGCCACGACGAGATCCAACTGGAGGACCTGGACCGCGGCCTGGTCGCCGCGGTCACCGGCGACGGCGTGTTCCTGAGCTGGCGCCTGCTCGCGGATGAGGTCACCGGTTATAACGATTCAGGACTGGAAGGAGCGGTGTTCAAGGTCTACCGAGACGGCCGGAAGATCGCCACCGTCACTGACTCCACCAACTACCTCGACACCGCGGGCGACGCGGACGCCGAGTACAAGGTCGTCGCCGTCAAGCGCGGCCGCGACGACGTCTCCGACACCGTCTCCCCCTGGGCCGACGGCTACCTGGACGTCCCGCTCCAGAAGCCCGCCGACGGGGTCACCCCCGCGGGCGAGGCGTACACCTACAAGGCCAACGACATCAGCCCCGGCGACCTCGACGGCGACGGCGACTACGAGTACGTCGTCAAGTGGGACCCCTCGAACTCCAAGGACGTCTCCCAGGTCGGCTACACCGGCAACGTCTACCTCGACGCGTACACGCAGGAGGGCGAACTCCTCTGGCGCATCGACATGGGCGTCAACATCCGCGCCGGCGCGCACTACACGCAGTTCGACGTCTACGACTTCGACGGCGACGGCAAGGCCGAGGTCATGATGAAGACCGCGCCGGGCACCAAGACCACCTCGTACGTCAAGGACCGCGAGCAGTACATCACCCTGCCCCGCGACGACCGCCGCGCTGGGGTCACCCACCAGGACGACTACCGACTCTCCGCGGACGGCTACTACGACCACCTCGTGGACATGTTCCGCGGCTGGGACCAGCACCCCGAGGTGCTGAACGGCGACTGGCCCGCCACCATCGAGGCCGCGCTCGGCGCCGACGCCCAGTTCGACTTCTCCTACCCGCTCTCGCAGGCGGACGCGGAGACCCTCGCCGACTACTTCATCGACGTCTACGCGCCGTCCCGCTCCGCGAGGAATCAGCTCCGCAACTTCCAGGGCTTCATCGTGGACGGACCGGAGTACCTCACGGTCTTCAACGGCCGCACCGGCCTTGAGATGGACACGGTCGACTTCCCGGTCGAACGCGGCGACGACGGCCTCCTGTGGGGGGACTACGCGATGGCCCGCATCGAGCCGGGCAACCGGGTCGACCGGTTCCTCTCCGGCGTCGCCTACCTCGACGGCGAGCACCCGAGCGCGATCTTCGCGCGCGGCTACTACACCCGCTCCACCGTCACCGCGATCGACTGGGACGGAAGGCACCTGACGCAGCGCTGGCAGGCCGACTCCGGGCACGCCCCGATGTCGAACCCGTTCAACGACGGCCCGCACGGCGTCGAGGGCCCCGACCCCGAGTGGGGGACCCTCACCACCCAGGGCGACCACTTCATGCAGGTCGCCGACGTGGACGGCGACGGCAAGCAGGAGATCATCTACGGCGCCGCCACACTGGACGACGACGGCTCGCTCCTGTACTCCTCCTACGACACCATGCCGGAGGGCTCGGCGAACCCGGGCGCCTGGGCGAAGCTCGGGCACGGGGACGCGCTGCACGTCGGCGACTTCGACCCCGACCGGCCGGGCCTGGAGATCTTCTCGGTCTTCGAGGGCGGCACGTGGGCGCCGTACGGCTACGCGATGCGCGACGCGGCGACCGGCGAGGTCCTGTGGGGCGGCTACACCGGCCGCGACACGGGGCGCGGGATGGTCGGCGACATCGACCCGTCGATCCCCGGGATCGAAGCCTGGGCGGGCCTCCCGCCGGACCAGGCCGGGAACCCCGAGGGCCTGTTCACCGTCACCGGCGAGCAGATCGAGGGCGCCGCGCCGGGCACGAACATGAGCATCCGCTGGGACGCCGACCTGACGACCCAGCTCGTCCACGGCGCAGACGCCGCCACCGTCGAGGAGACGACGATCCGCGACTACCAGGACGGCGTGGTCCTCGACGCCGCCGGGACCCTGACGAACAACTACACCAAGGGCAACCCGGGCCTCGTGGCCGACGTGCTCGGCGACTGGCGCGAGGAGCTCCTGGTCCGCACCAGCGACTCCAGCGCCATCCGGATCTTCACGTCCACGGAGGTCACCGACCACAAGCTGTTCACGCTGATGCACGACCCGCAGTACCGCGTGGGGGTCGCGAACCAGCAGACCACCTACAACCAGCCGCAGTACACGAGCTTCTACCTGGCCTCGGACATGGACTTCGGCGACGTGCGGGTGCCCGACTACTACACGCCGTGAGCTAGACGGCGACAGATGAGATGAGGAACGGAGGCGGGGCCTGCGCGGGCCCCGCCTCCATTTCGTACGGTGGCGTGCGCGGTCCCGCCGAGCTGCGGCGTTGCCGAATCGAGACGTGGGATGATACGAGGAATTCACCTGGAGGTCTTGCGCAGGCCCAGGTGTTGCGGTTGAGTGAGTACCGCCCCATCACCAGCTTTCGGCGCCGTGCGCGCCGGGCGACAAGAGCATTGGAGCTTCCCCGTGCAGTCCCTCAGACGGCGTGCCCGACTCGCGGCGGCGGCCGCGGGCGCGGTCATCATCGGCGCCTCCGGGTTCCTCTTCGCGTCCTCGGCGCAGGCCCAGGCCGACATCGTCCACATCGGCGCCGTGCAAGGCTCGATCGCGGACGGCGACACCGACTTCTCCTCGCCCCTCGCAGGCCAGACCGTGTACGTCCAGGGCGTCGTCACCCAGGAGACCCTGGACCCGTCCGGGAACAAGGGCTTCTTCCTCCAGGAGCGCGCCGACGCGACCGACGGCGACGCGAACTCCTCGGACGGCATCTTCGTGTTCAACAACCAGTACTCGACGCTGCGGACCCTCGCCGGGTCTCCCGCGCGCGAGGAGCTGGGCGCCAACTGGACCGTGAACGTGGGCGACGAGATCGTCCTGCGCGGCGTCGTCGGCTCCTACTTCGGGAACATCCAGTTCTCCGGCGGCTCCGCGTACGTCTACGACGTCGTGGAGACCGGCCTCGACCCGCTCGCCGAGGTCGAGTCCGTGGAGGTCGACCCGCCGGACGACGCGAAGGCGTCCCTGGAGTACATGCGCCGCCACCTCGGCATGCAGATGACCGTCCCGGCCGAGTCCGTGGTGACCGCGGGCCGCGACGTGTTCTCCTCCGGCGGCGAGGTCTGGGCCATGCGCGGCGATTCCGAAGCGGCGCAGCAGGACGGCTACGCCGCCCGCGCCTACCGCGACGCGCACCCGCTCGACACCGTCGAAGGGAACTTCGACGACGGCAACGGCTACCTGTTCGTCATCGGCGACCTGGGCATCCGCGCCACCGAGGGCACCACCGAGTCGATCATCGCCCCCGCGAAGACCTACGACGTGATCACCGAGGCCGCCACCGGCGGCGTCTACCTCTCGTTCGCGAAGTACGCGGTCGAGGTCGCCGAGGACCTGGTCCTCGAAGGCGGCCTGGAGCCCGCGGACAACGAGCCCGTGGAGGCCGCGGGCAAGCACGAGGCGTCGATCGCCTCGTACAACATCGAGAACCTCTACGACACCCGCGACAACCCGAACTCGGGCTGCGACTTCGCGGGCAACACCGGCTGCACCGACCCCGAGGACCCCGAGGGGAACGTCAGCCCGCCGTTCGACTACGTGCCGGCGACCTACGCCGAGTACGAGGCCCAGCTCCAGCGCCAGGCCGCGCAGATCGTCGAGGACCTCCACAGCCCCGCGATCCTCATGACGCAGGAGGGCGAGGCCCAGGACGTCTGCTCGGTCAACCCGGCGTGGACGAAGCGCTCGGACCTCGGCGAGGACCGGCTCGTGTGCGACCTCGTAAACACCGGCGACGCGAACACCGGCGGCGACGGCGCGCCCGACTCGATCCAGGAGCTCGCGCTCGTCATCGCCGAGTACGGCGGCCCGACCTACCAGGCCGTGGGCGACCTCGACGCGGCCGACACCCGCGGCATCATGACCGGCTTCCTGTTCCAGCCCAAGCTGGTCGGCCTGTCGAACGTCAAGTCCTGGGACCCGGTCTTCGGCGACTCCCCGGAGATCGACTACCCGACCGAGGCCGACGCGATCAACGCGGACGTGCAGAACCCGAAGGCCCTGAACGCCTCGCTCCCGCAGGAGGTCATCGACCAATGCACGTCCTCGGGCGTGTTCGCGTGCAACGGCTACGACGTGTTCAGCCGCGCCGCGCAGGCCGCGAAATTCTACTTCAAGGACAAGCACGGCCGGAACATCGGTGAGATCTACCTGATCAACAACCACTTCTCGTCGAGCCCGAACACGCGCGTGCTGCACCGCACCGAGCAGGCGAACTACGTGGCGGCGATCAGCGCGACGATCCTGGACCACCAGCGCCGGGCGAAGGTCCTCGCGGGCGGCGACTTCAACGTCTTCCCGCGCCCCGACGACCCGTTCGCCGAGGGCCAGGTCATCGCGGGGGACTGGACCGGCCCGTCCGACCAGCTCGCCGGGATGTACGAGGACTCGGGGCTGTGCTCCCTGTACGACGTGCAGGTGGAGGACCACCCGGCGGCCGCGTACTCCTACACCTATGTGGGGCAGACGCAGACGCTCGACCAGATGTTCGCGTCCCCGGCGCTGCTGCGCGAGGTCGAGTGGACGGGTTCGGCGCACATCAACGCCGACTACCCGGCCGACGCGTGGGACTTCGGCGAGGAGCCCGCATACGGGCGCTACGGCGTCTCGGACCACGATCCTTCGGTCGTCGTCTTCGACATCAAGTAACGGCTGAGAGCAAGGCGAAGGGGCGGGGTCCACGCAGATCCCCGCCCCTTCTCACTTTGCATTCAGTTGTGGGAGATGAAGAACCGGTCTGCCTTAGACCAGCTTCTTCGCGTTCTTGATGGCCTCCGCCAGCGCCTCGATCGAGACGGCGGCGAGCCCGTACGAGTACATGGGCTCGGCCTCCCAGCCGACGACCTGTCCCTCCTGGACGGCCGGGAGGGCGGTCCAGGTCGGGAACTCGGTGAGCGCGTCGGGCTGGAGGGCCTGGATGCGGGAGTCGAGGAAGAGGACGTCGGCGGGGTACTTGTCGGCGTTCTCCCACGAGAGGCTCTCGAAGTAGCCGCCCTCGTCGAGGTTGTCGGGCTGCACGAAGTTGACGCCCAGCTCGGTGAAGAAGCGCATGTCGTTGCCCATGGCCGGGTTCGAGGCGTAGAAGACCTCGGCGGCCGCGGAGCACGCGAGCACGGTGACGGGGTTGGCGGCGGCGGCCTCGGTGAGGGCCGCGACGGCGGCGTCGTACCGCTCCTTGTTGGCGGTGTTCTCGTCGGAGGCGAGGTCGGCGCCGAGGCTCTCGGCGAGCTCGGCGTGGCGGCCGATGACGGCGTCGAGGGTGTTCGCGCCGTCGTCGGCGCTCAGGGCCACGACGTCGGCGAGCTCGGTGATGTTGGCCTTGGACTCCTCGGGGACGTACCAGAGGGTCGCGGGGTCGTAGTAGAAGTGGGTGAGCAGGACCTCGGGGCCCCAGCTGGCGTACGCCTCGACGTCGAACTCGCCGTAGGTGTTCCCGAAGACTTCGAGGTCGGCGACGGGGAGGTTCCCGGCCTGGCTGGTGGCGGTGCCGTCCTCGTTGGTGGTGGGGCCGAAGACGGCGGGGACCTCGATGCCGAAGTCGTACAGCGCGGCGGCCATGCCGGTGAACGCGACGAGCTTGGTGGGGACGTGGTCGAGCTCGGAGGTGACGGGCTGGTCGTCGGTGAACGACCAGGGGCCGGTCGACTCCTCGCCGGAGTCGGCGTCGTCGTCGCCGGAGCCGCAGGCGGCGAGGGCGCCGGTGAGGCCGAGGGCGCCGCCCCCGGCGAGCAGCCCGCGGCGGGCGAGCGTGACCTTGTCGGCATCGAAAGCCATGTGGATGTCTCCTTCGTGAAGGGCGGGGGGCCGGAACAGGCGGTCGGATTGCGGGACTGGCCCAGCCGAACCGAGGTTAGGCTAGCCTAACCAGATTGCGGGGTCCTGACCTGGGGTGCTCACGTGGCGTCAGCCACTAGAGCGCCTGACCGGACGTCAGCCCCTCGGCGATCCGCTCCAGTTCGATCGCGCCGCCGACGTGCGAGTACACCGGTTCGGCGTTCCACCCGTAGACCTGCCCGGCCGCGACCGCGGGGAGCGCGGCCCAGGTCGGGTAGTCCGACTCCAGCTGCTCGGCGGTGATGTTGCCGGTGCGGACGTCGAGGAAGATCACGTCGGCCGCGTACTTGTCGACGTTCTCCCAGGACAGGAGCTCCCAGTAGTTGTTCTGGTCGGGGTTCTCGGGGACCACGACGTCCACGCCGAGCTCGACGCTCTTGGCGAGCACGTTGAACGTCGGCGGGTTGGCGATGTACAGCCCGTCGGGCCACGCGCCCACGGCAAGCACCTTGAGCGGCTTCTCGGCGACGGCGGCGGCCACCGAGCCGGCGGCGTTCCCGAACCGCTCCACGGCCGCGGCGTTCTCCTCGGAGCCGAGGTCCGCGCCGAGTGCTTCGGCAAGGGCCGCATGGCGGTCGATGATCTGGTCGATCGTGGGCTTCGAGACCTCGATGCCGATGCCCGGCGCGAGCGACTCGACCTCTTCGAGCCGGTCCTCGGGCACGAACCACAGGTCGAAGCCCTCGTAGTAGTGGGACACGATGAGCTCGGGCCCGAGCTCGGCGTACTTCTCGACGTCGAACTCGCCCCAGGCGTTGCCGAGCACCGTCAGCTCCTCGACGGGCAGGCGCCCGGCCTGGAGGTCCGGCTGCCCGTCGGAGAGCGTGGTCGGCCCGAAGACCGCCGCGACCTCGACGCCGTAGTCGTACAGGGCCGCAGCGAGACCGGTGAACGCGACGACCTTGGTCGGCACCAGCGCGAGCTTGACGTCCTCGCCGCTGCGCTCGTCGAGGAAGGAGAACGGCTTGCCGTCGGGCGCGGTCTGCGCGGGGTCGTCCCCGCCGCCGCTGCACGCGGCCAGGAGGGACGCGGCGCCGAGGCCGCCCGAAGCGGCGAGCAGGCGGCGGCGGTCGAAGGCGGGGAGTGGCACGTCGAACTCCTTCAGAGGGTGAGCGGTCATGGCGGGGTGAGCGGTGGTTAGGTTAGCCTAAACAAAACCGCAGCCACTATCCCGCCGGAGACCGCACTTGTCAACCGCGCACCGCGCCCCCTCCGCACCGCCCTCACCGGCGGTCGAAGGCCCTAGGGACGCAAGCGAACCCGCGCCCCGCCCGCGCAACGCGCGCCGCATCACCGGCCTGGTGGTCCTCGTCGCCGTGATCGCGGTCCTCGCCGTCGCGAGCGTCGCCCTCGGCGCCCGCGCCATGGACCTCGGCCAGGTGTGGGCCGGGCTCACCGACCCCGGCTCGGACGCCTACCCCGTCGTCACCGAGCTGCGCCTGCCCCGCACCGCCCTCGGCCTCGCCGCCGGTGCCGCGCTCGGCCTCGCCGGGGCCCTCATGCAGGCCATGACCCGCAACCCCCTCGCCGACCCCGGCCTCCTCGGCGTCAACACCGGCGCCGCCGCCGCGGTCGTCACCGCCGCGTACTTCCTCGGCTTCTCCAGCTTCACGCAGACCATCGGGTTCGCGTTCCTGGGCGCCGCGGTCGCCACGGTCGCCACCTACCTCATCGCCGGGGCCGCCACCGCGACCCCCGCGCGGCTCGCGCTCGCGGGCGCCGCCGTCACCGCCGCCGGGTACGCGTACGTCTCCGCGATCCAGCTCATGGACGCCGCTTCCCTGGAGACCATGCGGTTCTGGTCGGTCGGCTCGCTCGTCAACGCCCACACCGCCCCGATCCTCCCCGTCGTGATCCTCATCGGCGTCGCGGGCGTCGTCGGCATCCTCCTCGCCCGGCCGCTCAACGCCCTCGCGCTCGGGGACGCCACCGCCACGGGCCTCGGCGTCGACCCGCGGGTCCTGCGCGTCGCCGGAATCGCCGCGATCACCGTGCTCGCCGGGACCGCGACGGCCGTGTGCGGCCCGATCGTGTTCGTCGGCCTGGTCGTCCCGCACGTCGTGCGGGCCTTCACCGGGCCCGACCAGAACTGGGTCCTGCCCTACTCGATGCTCACGGGCGCCGCGTTCCTCGTCCTCATGGACGTCATCGGCCGCCTCGCCGCCCGTCCCGCTGAGGTCCAGGTCGGCATCGTCTGCGCTGTCGTCGGCGGCCCGTTCTTCATCTACCTCGTCAGCCGCAGGAAGGTGGCCCGGCTGTGACCGTCATTCGCTTGGGCGGCATCTCGATCCGCCTGCGCCACCGCCTGCTCGCCGCGGTCCTCGGCTCCCTCGCCGCGCTCGTCGCCGTCGCGATGTGGTCGGCCGCAACGGGTTCCACGTCCCTCGGCCTCGAACGCGTCTGGTACGCCCTCATCGACCAGGGCACCAAAGGCGACGAGTTCATCCTCTGGACCCTCCGCCTCCCGCGCCTGACCACCGGCCTCGCCGTGGGCGCCTGCATGGGCCTCGCCGGGGCCCTGTTCCAGACCCTCACCCGCAACCCCCTCGGCAGCCCCGACCTCCTCGGCCTCACCCAGGGCGCCACCACCGGCGCGCTCATCGCCATCATCGTCACCGGCGCGTCCCTCCAGACCACTGCCGTCCTCGCCGCGGTCGGCGCGCTCGCCACCGGCCTCCTCATCTGGTCCCTGACGCGCGGCGGCGACCCCTCCGGGTACCGCCTCGTCCTCGTCGGCATCGGCGTCTCCGCGATCCTCGCCGGGATCAACGGGTACCTGCTCACCCGCACCACGATCATCGACGCGTTCCGCGCCGTCTACTGGCTCACCGGCGACCTCTCCGGCCGCGACTTCGGCCAGGCCGCCGCCGTCGGCATCGTCCTCGCCGCCGGGCTCATCGTCGTCGCGTTCCTGCACCGCGGCCTCGACTCCCTGCGCCTCGGCGAAGCCGCCGCCACCGGCCTCGGCGTCCACGTCGGCGCCACCCGCGTCACCGCGCTCGTCACCGCCTCCGTGCTCACCGCCGGGGCCGTCGCCGTCGCCGGACCGCTCGCGTTCGTCGCCCTCGCCGCGCCCCACATCGCCGCCCGCCTCACCGGCTCCACGCGCAGCTTCCTGTGCTCCGCGCTCGTCGGCGCCCTCATCGTGACGGCCGCCGACATGATCGCCGTCGCCGGCGTCGGCGACCGCCAGCTGCCCACCGGCGTCGTCACCGGCGTCGTCGGCGGCGCCTATCTCATCTGGCTGCTCATCGCCAACCGCAAGAAGGGGATCCTGTCGTGACCGCTAGCCCGCTCGCCGCCCGCGAGGCCACCCTCGGCTACGGCCGCCACGTCATCAGCGCGGACCTCACCGTGGACATCCCCGAAGGGGAGTTCACGGTCATCATGGGCCCCAACGCCTGCGGCAAGTCCACGCTCCTCAAGGCCCTCGCGCGGATGCTCAAGCCCTCCCACGGCACCGTCCTCCTCGACGGCAAGGACATCCACCACCAGCCCACCCGCGCCGTCGCCCGCCGCCTCGGCCTGCTCCCGCAGTCGCCGATCGCGCCCGACGGCATCACCGTCGCCGACCTCGTCGCCCGCGGCCGCTACCCCCACCAGGGCATCCTGCGCCAGTGGTCCGCCGAGGACGAGCGCGTCGTCGCCGAGGCCATGGACGCCACCGACATCGCCGACCTCGCGTCCCGCGGCGTCGACGAGCTCTCCGGCGGCCAGCGCCAGCGCGTGTGGATCGCGATGGTCCTCGCCCAGCAGACGCCGCTGCTCCTGCTCGACGAGCCCACCACCTACCTGGACATCACGCACCAGATCGAGGTCCTCGACCTGTGCGCGAAACTCCACCGCGAGGGCCGCACCCTCGTCGCGGTCCTCCACGACCTCAACCAGGCCGCGCGCTACGCCACGCACCTCATCGCGATGCGCGAGGGCGCGGTCGTCGCCGAGGGCGCCCCCGCCGACATCGTCACCGCCGAGACCGTCCAGGAGGTCTTCGACCTGCCCTGCCGGATCATCGACGACCCCGAGTCCGGGACGCCCCTGGTCATCCCGCGGGCGCTGGCCTCGGCGCCGCGCTAGACCGGCCCTCCAGCGCGAGCGCGCCGACCAGGACGACCACGACCGCGGCCAGTTGGAGCGCGGTGTTCGCGAGGCCGACCGGCGCGACCGCGAGCACGGCCGCGGCGAGCGCCACCCGCTCCCACGGCCGGGGCAGGCGCATCGCCCAGCGCAGTCCGGCCGTCCCGAGTAGGAACGCCGCGACGCCGCCCGACAGCAGCAGCGTCGACTCAAGGTCCAAGGGCGACAAGGCGTGCCCCACGGAGTGCTTCAGGCCCGCGGCGAACACGAGGATGCCGACGAGCACGGGGATGAACGCGTACGACAGGCCCGCGAGGACCTTCCGGACCCGCTTGACCTGGTCCTTCGTGGCCTTGAGCGCGTGCTCGGTCGCGGGCAGGTCCCGCACGAACAGCGACCACCACATGCACGCCCCGATCGCGAGGCCCAGCACCGCCGCGACCAGCAGGTCCGCGTCCACGGGCAGCCCGCGGGCGCCGATCCCGATCGCGACGACCGACTCGCCGAGGGCCACGAGCACGACGAGGCCGTGCCGCTCGGTGATGTGCGCGGGGTGGAGGTTGAGGCCGCGCTGGCCGTGCCAGATCGGGACGGACCACACGATGGCGGCGGCGAGCGCCCAGAACGAGTAGCGCCACGCCCCTTCGGGTCCGAGCTCGGCCGCGAACACGGCGGCGACCGCGGCGAGGTTCGCGATGAACACCGGACCGAACGCGCGGGCGGCCTGGAGGTACATGAGGCCGTGGACGAGCACGACGACGAGCATCCCGACGGCGATCCAGACGCTGCCGCCCTCGAACGCGGCGGGGATGGTGAGGGCCACGACGAGCCATCCGGCCATGGCGCACAGCAGGAGGATGCGGCGGGCGGGCCGCACGGGCGGGATGACGTTGGTGAGCCACGAGTACCCGGCGTACATCCACCACAGGAACCCGAACATGAGCACGGTCTGGAGCAGGCCGGTGAGGGGGTCGTGGGCGATGATCGCGGTGAACTGCGCGACGGTGAAGACGAAGATGAGGTCGAAGAACAGTTCGAGGGTGGAGACCGGGAGTTCGTCCTGGTCGGGCACGGGGTCGACGTGTTCGACGAACCAGCGGGGGAGGAGTCGGGTCACGGTCGCCGACATTAGCACGGGGCCGTGACCCGGCTCGCGATCATTTCTCGCGGTCGTGCACGGTGTAGTCGGGCAGGTCGATCGCGGTGGCCGCGCGGTGGATGGCCTTGACGACGGGCGCCATGAGCCGGTCCTTGCCGGGCAGGCGCGAGGCGAGCCTGAGGAACCCGATGCCGAAGCGCACCTGGGCTTCGCTCGCCATGACCATGCTCTTGACGTTCTTCGGGCCGAGCGCCTGGTTGGCCTCGGCGAACGGCCGCATCCGCTCCTCGTACGCCCCGAAGGCCCGCTCGTGGCCGCCGTCGCGGCCGAGTTCCCCGGCGAGGACGTAGGCGCCGACGAGCGCGAGGCTCGTGCCCTGCCCGGAGGCCGCGGAGGCGGCGTGCGCGGCGTCCCCGAGGAGCACGACGCGGCCCTGCGACCACTTGTCCATGCGGACCTGCGCGAGCGGGTCGAGGTACAGGTCCTCGGCGTCGGCGGCCGCTTCGAGGAGCTTGGGGACCTCCCAGCCCTCCCCGGCGTACGCGTCTTGCAGGACCTTCACCTGGCCCTCGCGGTCGCGCCGCTCGTCGCCGAGTCCGCTTGCGGTCCACAGGAACAGCGCGGTCGCGTCGTCGCTCCCGGCGGTGTTGTAGACGAGGGCGGTGCGCCCGGCGCCCACATAGGTCATCTCGCAGCGGTCGAGGCCGAGCGTGTTGGGGACGGTGCACGAGGCGACGCCGTAGCCGAGGTCCACGAGGTGGTCGCCCTCGAACGCGGCGCGGCGGGTCTTGGAGTGGAGCCCGTCGGCGCCCGCGACGAGGTCGAACCGCTCGCTGCGGCCGCTCTCGAACACGACGTCGATGCCGTCGGCGTCCTGCTCCAGGGAGGCGATCGAGTCGCCGAAGCGGTACTCCACGGTGTCGGCGGTCAGGCCGTGGATGAGCCGGGCGAGTGCGCCGCGGTGGATCTCGGCGTCGCCGTGGACGCGCCCGCCGAACGTGTCGGCGTCCATCGCGGCGGCCTTGCGGCCCTTGGCGTCCACGATGAACGCCTCCTGCATGTCGGTGCGCGCCTCGCGGATCGCGTCGAGGACGCCCATGCGCTCGACCACCGCGAGGGCGGCGCCGCGCACGTCGATCTTGTAGCCGCCGGGCCGCAGTGCGGGGGCGCGCTCGACCACGACGGGCGCGAAGCCCTCGGCGGCGAGCCAGTAGGCGAGGGTGGTGCCGGCGATGCCGGCACCGGAGATGAGCACGCGTGCAGCGGCCATGGGGGACTCCGTTTCGAGGGGGAGCGGTGGGCGGGTCCGCGGGTCTCAGCGTAGACCTCTGGCGCCCCTTGGGCCACTGGGGAGTCCGAACGGCGGGACGGCTATTCGAGCCGCGCGACCGGCAGTCTGACCTCGATCACGGTGCCGTCGCCCTCTTCGCTGTCGAGCTGGATGACCCCGCCGTGCGCGGCGACGATCGAGGACACGATGGACAGACCCAGCCCGGAGCCGCCGGTCGCGCGCGAGCGCGACGGGTCGGCCCGGTAGAACCGGTCGAAGACCTTCTGCCGGTGCTCGGCGGGGATGCCCGGCCCGTGGTCGGCGATCCGCACGACCGCCCAGCCGTCGTCGGCCTTCACGGACACGTCGATCGCGGTCCCGGCCGGGGTGTGGACGCGGGCGTTGGTCAGCAGGTTCACGAGCACCTGCCGCAGCTGGCCCTCGTTGGCCACCACAGTGACCGGCTCGGCCGCGGTCAGCGCCACCGGGTGCGTCGCGTCGGCCACCTCGGCGTCGTCAACGGCGTCCTGCGCGAGCTGCGCCAGCTCGACCAGCTCCCGGTCGCCGCCCACTTCCTCGTCGAGGCGCGAGAGCACCATGAGGTCGTCCACTAGCTTCGCGAGCCGCGCGTTCTCGGACCCGATCCGGTCCATCGCCCGGTCGAGCTTCTCGCCCTGCGCGGCCGCCCCGTTCTGGTACAGCTGCACGTACCCGCCGATCGCGGTCAGCGGCGTCCGCAGCTCGTGCCCGGCGTCGGCCACGAACTGCCGCAACCGCTCGTGCTGCCGGTCCCGCTGCGTGATCGCATCGGTCAGCCGCGACACCATCCGGTTGAGCGCCAACGAGAGGCGCCCCATCTCGGTCCGCGGGTCGGCGACGGTGATCCGGTGGTCGAGCCGCCCGGAGGCCACGGTCTCGGCGTCGTCCACCATGCGGTCCACGACGCGCAGGCCGCGGCGTGTGATGACCCATGCGGCGAGGATGCCGAGGACCGCGACGAGCAGGCCGGTGATGACGACGGTGCGGGTCATGGTCGAGATCGACGCCTGCACGTCGTTGATGGAGGTGGCGACCACGATCGTGTAAGTCCCGGGAACGCCGTTGAAGGAGCCTTCGACGCCGACCAGGGTCACCGCGCGGTAGGTGATGTCCTTGTCGGTGCTGTCGACGGTGAAGTAGCTGCTCTCGGTCGGCGGCGAATCGATGTCGGGAAGCGAGTACGGTGCATCGCGGTACCCGGCCGACCGGCTGCCGAGGAGCTCACCGGACTCGCTGAAGATCAGGACCGCGAACTCGTTGTAGGGGATCTCGTCGGCGTCCCCGTAGCCCGGGTCGGTGCGGATGCCGCCCTGCTCGATGAGGCCGTGGAGCTTCTGGTCGACCTGGTTCGTGAGCTTGGTGGACAGCGTCTGCACGGTCACGAAGCCGATGATCGCGACGGCCACGATGAGCAGGACCGCCATCGCTGCGGCGATCTTCGTTCTGATGGCCACGGGCTACTCCTGGGGCGGGCGGAGCATGTAGCCGACGCCGCGGACCGTGTGGATGAGGCGCGGGCCGAGCTTGTCGAGCTTGCGGCGCAGGTAGAACACGTACGTCTCGGCGAGGCTCGACTCGGTCTCGAAGTCGTAGCCCCACACCTGCTTGAGCAGCTCGGACTTGGACACCACGCGCCCGGCGTTCGCCGCGAGGTAGCGCAGGAGGCGGAACTCGGTGGGGGACAGGTCGATCGTCTTGCCGTCGCGGGTCACCTGGTGCGCGGCGAGGTCGAGGATCAGGTCGGCGACCGCGACGGTGTCGGCGGGTTGGCTCGACGCGGCCTCGCGGCCCAGGGTGCGGCGCAGCACGGCCGAGACGCGCAGCGACAGCTCCTCCAGCCGGAACGGCTTCATGAGGTAGTCGTCGCCGCCGGAGCCGAAGCCGTCGCGCAGGTCGTCGGGGGCGGTGCGGGCGGTGAGGAAGATGATCGGGGTCGCGTCGCCGGAGGCGCGCAGGCGGTCGGCGACGCCGAAGCCGTCGAGGCCCGGCATGTTCACGTCGAGGATCACCAGGTCGGGCCGCACGGCCTCGACCGAGGTCAGCGCCTCGGTGCCGCTGCGCGCCGCGCTCACGGTGTACCCCTGGAACGAGAGGGCTTCGACCAGCAGGTCTGCCAGGCTCTCCTCGTCGTCGACGACCAGGAGACGCGCCGGGGACCCGTCGCCCCGGAGCGGCACCGCAGGCGGTACGGCACCGGCTGGCCCGCTGGTCGAAGTCATCCACCGCTCCTCAGTACTCGTGCAAGACCCTTTGTGGTTGCCCAGCCTATTTCACCGTTTCCGGCGGTGACAGGGTTAGCGACCGTTTCCAGGGGACTTCCGCACCCGCTCACAGCAGACGTTCAGGAAACCGCCGGAGTGTCGTCGCCGCCCAGCTTCCCCCTGAAGTTACTTTCCAGTAATATTCGGGGGAGTCGAACGTATGGAGGCATAGCAATGGAGCTAGACGTCAGGGCCGCCCTGGTCAAGGACCACCCCCTCAACGGGCGCGCGGCATTCGTCACGGGCGCCAGCCGCGGCATCGGCGCGGCCATCGCCGTCGCGCTCGGCGCCGCCGGGGCGAAGGTCGCGCTGTTCGCCAAGACCGGCG
Organism: Glycomyces sp. NPDC047010; assembly: GCF_040644205.1. Classification (NCBI taxonomy): domain Bacteria; kingdom Bacillati; phylum Actinomycetota; class Actinomycetes; order Glycomycetales; family Glycomycetaceae; genus Glycomyces; species Glycomyces sp. NPDC047010. The sequence goes on from NZ_JBEYVY010000004.1 coordinate 99,242, forward strand.
AGCCGCACCCGAAACTCCCCGGCACCCTCTACGAGACCGCCAAGGCCGTCGAGGCCGCGGGCGGCCAGGCCCTCCCGATCGTCGGCGACCTGCGCGACGCCGAGTCCGTGGCCGCCGCGGTCGACCGGGCCGCCGCCGAGTTCGGGGGGCTCGACGCCTGCGTCAACAACGCCTCCGCGCTCGACCTCACCGGCATCGGCGAGCTCTCGCTCAAGAAGTTCGACCTCATCGCGGGCGTCAACCTCCGCGGCACCTTCGCGACCGTCAGCGCCGCCCTCCCGCACCTGCGCGAATCCGGCCACGCCCACCTGCTCACCGTCAGCCCGCCGCTGAACACCGACCCGCGCTGGTTCTCCGGCGGCCCCTACACGGCCACCAAGTACGGCATGACGATCATGACCCTCGGCGCCTCCGAGACCGAACCCGGAATCGGCGCGAACTGCCTGTGGCCCAGGACGACCATCGCCACCGCCGCCGTCGAGTTCGCCCTCGGCGGGCAGCCGATGCTCGACCGCTCCCGCAAGCCCGAGATCGTCGCCGACGCGGCGCTGGCGATCCTCGCGAAGGACCCGAACGCCTACACCGGCAACGCGGTCATGGTCGAGGACCTGCTCGCGGACGAGGGGATCACCGACCTGGACGGCTACTCGGTCGTGCCCGGGACGACGGACTTCCAGCCGGACATCTACGTCGACTAGAGGCGGGGCCGACCGGGGCGGCGGCGGGCTAGCGGGCCTGCCGCCGGTCCGATTCGGTCAGGGTCTCCTGCGCGCTGTGCTGCTGGCGCCGATGCGCCCGGAACTGCGCGGGGACCCTGGCGAGGACCACCAGGGCGAGCGCGGCGAGGACCGCCGCGACGATCACGCCGGGGACGCTCCAGCCGGTGGGCACCGTCTCGAACTCGCCGACCTCGATGCAGGCGGCCTTGACGACCCCGGCGCCGTCGGTCGTCTCGCACACTTCGGTCGGCTGGACCTGCTCGCCCCGGTACATGAGCACCTGCTCGTCGCCGGGCACCGCCGGGATGAAGACGAGCACGGCGATCGCCAGTGCGAGCAGCGAGCAGAAGAGGGCGACGCCGGGCGTGTCGCCGATGAGCGACAGGCGCCGCCGCACGGGCGCGCTGCCCGAGACCAGCGGGCCGTCGTTCTCGAATTCGAATCGGCGGGGCATGCCCTGATGCTACTGCGCGGCGCCGACCTGCACGGTCCCCCGTGACCGGGCCCTCACCCGGGCCCGGTCACGGGTCGCTCAGGCGATGAGGTGGACGTCGCCGAACTCGTGCCACAGGTACTTCGCCTCGATCGCGGCCGCGTACGAGTCGCGCAGCAGGCCGGTCGGGCAGATCGCCTCCAGCATCGACAGGTGGGTCGAGCGCGGCTCGTGGAAGCCCGTGAGCAGGCCGTCCACGACGGCGACCGGGTCGGCGGTGGAGACGATCCGCTCGGTGTGGCCCGAGGTGCCGACGACGCGGCCGTCCTCCACGGCGCTCTCCAGGGCCCGCACCACGGTCGTGCCGACGGCGATGACGCGCCCGCCCGCGGCCTTCGCGCCGTTCACGGCCCGCGCCGTGTACTCGCCGACCTCGAACCACTCCGGGTACGGGTCCTCGTCGCTCTCCAGCGACGCGACCCCCGTGTGGAGCGTGATGGGCGCGATCCCGACCCCGGCCGACACCAGGCGCGTGACGATCTCCGGCGTGAACGGCCTTGCGGCGCTGGGCATCTCGGCCGATCCCGGCACGGTCGCGAACGCGGTCTGGTAGGCGCTGACGGGCCACTGCTCCTCGACGTACGAGTAGCGGATGGGCCTGCCGTACCGCGCGAGGTAGTCCGGCACGGACGCGAACGGCGGGCGAACCACCCAGAGCCGCTTGCCGAAGCGCCGCTCCAGGTACAGCTGGTAGCCGCCGGGGAGGTCGACGATCCGGCCCAGGACGTCCCCGAGGTACGGCTTGTCGCGGTCGCGCAGCTCCACGAGCCACGACCCGTCGGGCCGCACCGAGGAGAAGTGGACGCGCAGGCCCTGGCGGGTGACGACCGCGGCCGGGAGCGTCCCGGAGTTGTTGACGACGAGGAGGTCCCCGGGGCGCACGAGCGCCGGGAGGTCCTCGAAGTGGCGGTGGGTGATCGCGCCGGTGGCCTTGTCGGTCACCAGCATCCGCACGTCGGAGCGGCCGGTGCCGCGGGCTTCGGCGGGCCGGCGCGCCTCCAGGGCGGCGTCGAGCGCGAATGCGAACGGCTCGGTCAACGTGGTGCTCATTCCCCTGTCCCCTCTCGGCTGTCCTCTTTGAACTGATTCGCCTCGTAGCGGCCGCTCTCGGGTCGCGCCTCCACGAGCCGCACGATCGCGGCCGCCGCGTCGGCGGGGTCCCCGGCCTCGGCTGCGTCGGCCTCGCCCACGGCGTCGGCGAGCATCTGCGTGCGCATCTCGCCGGGGTCGACGGCCCACACGCGCACGGCGGGCTCCTCCGCGGCGAGCACGTTCGACAGCTGGTCCAGTGCGGCCTTCGACGCCCCGTAGACGCCCCAGGTCGCGTACGGGCCGGTCGCGGCGTCCGACGAGATGTTCACGACGGCGCCGCCGCGCTCGCGCAGCGACGGGAGGGCGAGCTGCACCAGGTGGAGCGGGACGCGCATGTTCAGCTCGAACACCTCGGGGAGCCGGGACAGGTCGGCGTCGGCGAGCGTCGGCAGCGGCACCTCGCCGAGCGTGGACGCGTTGTTGACGAGCAGGTCGATCCGGCCGTCCGCCAAGGCGATCAGGCGCTCGCGGTGCTCGGCGTCGTACGCCAGGTCGCCGGCGATGTACTCGGCGCCGAGGCGGTCGGCGGCCGCTTTGAGGCGGGCCTCGCCGCGGGCGGTGAGGACCAGGTTCCAGCCGTCGGCGGCGAGCCGCTCGGCGAGGGCCAGGCCGAGTCCGGCGGACGCCCCGGTGACGACTGCGGTTCGGGTTTCATCGGTCATGCCGCCGACGCTATTGCCGCCCGGGGCCGCGCACATCGGCCCGAGGTCGCGGTCGGTCCCGGTCCGGTGGTCTTAAGACCAGCGACCGAGCCGCGGGCGCCCGATCCTGGGTTAGATTCGTGCCGTGACCGCCTCCCACTCTGATCCCGCCGCCCTGCTGCACGAGGTGTCGGCGGCCGTCGGCGCGATCACCCGGCACCTGTCCGTCCACCAGGTCCTCGAAGTGATCGTCTCCTCGGCCCGGCGCCTCGTCGGCGCCGACTACGCCGCGATCGGCATCCCCGACGACGACGGCGGGTTCGCCGAGTTCATCACCGACGGCATCGGCGAGGAGCAGCGCCTGGAGATCGGCCCGCTGCCGCGCCAGCACGGGATGCTCGCCGCGATCCTCACCGAGACCGAGCCGATCCGCCTCGACGACCTGCGCCGCGACCCGCGCTTCCGCTGGTGGCCCAAGGCCCACCCGGCGATGAGTGCGCTCCTCGGCGTCCCGATCCGCGACGGGGAGCAGATCCTCGGCATCGTCGTCCTCACCAACGACCTCGGGCGGCCCGGGTTCACCGCGGCCGACACCGACCTCATCGAACTCCTCGCCTCCCACGCGGCCATCGCGATCACCAACGCCCGCCTGTACGAGCGCAGCCGCGAGCTCACCGTGGTCGAGGAGCGCAACCGCCTCGCCCGCGAACTCCACGACGCCGTCATGCAGCGCCTGTTCTCCCTGCGCCTCTCCGCCCGCGCCGCAGGGAAACTCCTCCCCGAGGACCCCGCCGCCGCCCGCGAGCGCCTCGACGAGGTCGAGCAGCTCGCCGCCGAGGCCGTCGCCGAGCTCCGCGGTGTCATCGTGGAACTGCGGCCCGCCGACCTCGACGCCCACGGCCTGGTCGAGACCCTCCGGCGCCACACCACGCTCCTCGACCGCCTCCACGACACCAACGTCCACTTCGCGGTCCGCTCCCCGGTGGACCTCTCCCGCGACGGCGAGGTCGAAGTGCTCCGGCTCGTCCAGGAGGCCCTCGGCAACGCGTTCCGGCACGCCAGGGCCCGCAACGTGACCCTCACGATCGAGTCCGAGCGCATCACGGTCGCCGACGACGGCCTCGGCTTCGACGCCGACGAGGCCGCCACCCGCGGTCTCGGCCTCCTCTCGATGCGCGAGCGCGCCAAGGCCCTCGGCGGCGACCTGCGCCTCGCCACCGCCCCCGGCGAGGGCACCGTCGTCACCCTCATCCTGGACACCGAAAGGGACGGCCGTGACTGACCCGATCCGCCTCCTCCTCGTCGACGACCACCCCGTCGTCCGCCGCGGCCTGCGCGGCTACCTCGAACTCGAACCCGACCTCGCCGTCGTCGGCGAAGCGGGCGACGGCGAAGAGGCCCTCGCCGCCATCGCCGCCCTCGACCCCGACGTGGTCCTCCTCGACCTCAAGATGCCCGGCCTCGACGGCCAGGGCGTCCTCGACCGCCTCGGCGACACCCGCGCCAGGGTCCTCGTGCTCACCTCGGCCACCGACGCCGAACGCGTCCCCGCGGCCATCACCGCCGGCGCCGCCGGGTTCGTCTACAAGGACATCGACCCCGACGCCCTCGCCAGCGCCATCCGCACCGTCCACTCCGGCCAGCTCCTCCTGGCCCCGGTCGCCATGCGCGGCCTGATGAACGGCTCCACCGGCCCCGCCGCCCCCAACCTCACCCCCCGCGAGAGCCAGGTCCTCGGCCTCATCGCCAAGGGCCAGACCAACCGCCAGATCGCCCGCGCCCTCGGCGTCTCCGAGAAGACCGTCAAGACCCACGTCACCAACCTCCTCCGCCGAATAGGCGCCGCCGACCGAACCCAGGCCGCCCTCTGGGCGGTTCGCCACGGCATCGGCTGACCTCGATCCACGACAGTCTCTTGTGCTGTCACTCTCAGTGATTCCCTACGGTCTGCTGGTGCCCCTGAGAACACACAAACTCATATTCGCCCCACTGGCGATACTCCTGCTCGCAAGCAGTGCATGCGGATATGTACCGATTCCTGACGTCCTCGAACGGACCGCGCCGCACGAGTTCTTCTTCGGCGCCGACTCCGACCCCTGGTGCGAAAGGGGCGACGACTACTGGACCGACGAGGCCCGCCACATCCTCGGCCCCCACTTCACCGTCGACGTCGCCTGCCGCTTCGTGAGCGAGGAGCTGCCCGCCCAGGTCGCCGCCCGCTCCAGCGCCCTCGCCGACCTCCCCAAGGCCGAGGACGGCAGCGAGTTCGTCGTCAACCAGGTGTCGATGACACCCATGGACGCCCAGTACGGCTACGCGCCGACCCGCGCCTGGGTGACCATCGGCGACTACGAGTTCGAACTGCGCGAGGCCCCCGACCCCGGCGACTGGGTCGTCCTCACCGCCCCCGCCGACGAGCAGGCCGTCCTCTGGGTCGAGGACGCCGGCCGCGCCCAGGGCGTCGACATGCGCACCGGCGAGCGCGTCGACCCGGTGTTCGCCTTCTACAACGGCGTCCCCTCCACCACCGACCTGTTCAGCGGCTACCGGTACGAGGAGGTCTACTTCGACCGCGGCGCCGAGTACACCTGGCTCTCCTGCGAGTACGACGGCGGCAGCGCCTGGCGCAACCCCTGGGACGAGGAGCTGGGCTGGGCCGACGACGGCACCGTGTTCCTCACCGTCGGCACCACCTGGTGCCGCGACTTCGACGAGTTCACCTGGAGCCTCGACCGGCGCGCCATCGTCCTCGCCAGCGGCGAGGCCGCCGAACCGGTCGCCTGGCACGAGAACGACCTGGACGGCATGGGAGTCGAGATCTACGCGGTCTTCGAGGTCCCCGACTACGACGCCGAGTTCACGATCGCCTTCGCCCCCTACGGCCGGGTCCTCGACGACCAGGACCGCGAATGGGACTTCCGCGAGGACCCCGCGACCACCGAGTGGGAAGCCCTGTTCTGACGCCGGGGCCGTGCGACCGCGAACCGTGACCGTCTACTGAGTCATGACATACGGTGCTCGACTATCTTCACCGTGTGCAAAGGACACAAGACAAATTCATCAAGCCCCTCATCCCCCTCACCCTCCTCACGCTGGCCGCCTCGGGCTGCTCGCTCCTCGGCGAGCAGACCGAGGCGTACGAGCTCGTCACGGGCGAAGGCGCCTCCGCGCGCTGCACCAACGGCGACGACCTGTGGTTCTTCGACCAGGACGCGGCGATCGTCGGCCCGCACTTCTCGCTCTCGCTGCTGTGCCACAGCGCGGGCGCCGAGATCCCCGCGGCGCTGGCCGCAGCTGAAGGGCTCGGGGACCTGCCCGAGGCCGCGGGCGACGTGGAATGGCTCGTCAACCAGTTCGCGCTCTCGCCCGAGCTGGTCGCAGAGTCGCAGATCGACCCCGACGACCCTGCCGCGCTCGAATCCGAGGCCGTCGGCCTCGCCGCGTGGATCGAGGCGGGGGAGGAGCGGATCGAGCTCGACGCCGTCCCGGCCCCCGGCGGCCACCTCGCCGTCTCGGTCCCCAAAGGCGAGGACGCGGTCCTGTGGGTCGAGGAGGACGGCCGCGCCCAGGGCCTGAACCTCCGCAGCGGCGAGCGGGTCGAGCCCGTCGCCGCCTACTACGACGGCCGCACGCTCGGCCCGGTCATGGGCGACGAGTTCGGCTACGAGGAGATCGGCGTCGCGAACGGCGCGGACGCCTGGTACCTGACCTGCGGCAGCGCCTTCGTGGAGAGCGACCGCTCGGCGTGGCGGCCCGAAGAGGGCTGGGCCGAGCCCGGCACGGTGTTCCTCGACGTCAGGTTCAACTGGTGCAGCTACGAGGACGCGGCCCTGCGCTGGAACCTCGACGAGTCCGCGCTCACGGTCCAGGCGGGCGGCGACCCGGTCGCCGCGCTGGCCTGGAGCAGCGAAGAGGTGCCGGACACCGGGAACCTCCGCTACACCGCGGTCTTCGCCGTCCCCGAGGACGCCGCGGGCGCGACCCTGGTGTTCACGCCGGTCGGCGACCTGGAGAACCTCGACGGCGGCGACGGCTACGCCTTCGTCGACACGCCCGCCGCGACCGAGCGCGAGCTCGTCTTCTAAAACCGCAGTGCAAAGGGCCCCGAGCGGATCGCGCGGGGCCCTTTCACGTGGCTAGTTGCCGACGACTGCGGGGTCGCCGCCTTGGCGGGTGCCGGTGTCGAGGGCGTCGATTGCCGCCAGGTCGGTGTCGGTGAGGGTGAAGTCGAGGACCTCCCAGTTCTCGCGGATGCGGGCGGGGGTGACGGACTTGGGGATGACGATGTTGCCGCGCTGGAGGTTCCAGCGGAGGGCGACCTGGGCGGGGGTGCGGCCGTGGGCGTCGGCGACGGCCTTGAGGGCGGGTTCGTCGAAGAGGGCGCCGCCGCGGAGGGCGAGGGGGCCCCAGGACTCGGTCGCGATGAGGTGCTCGGCGTGGTAGGCGCGCAGTTCGGGCTGGGCGAAGTACGGGTGCAGCTCGACCTGGTTGACCTCGGCGGCCGAGCCGGTCTCGGTCTCGATGCGGTCGAGGTGCTCGATCGTGAAGTTCGAGACGCCGGCCGCGCGGATGAGGCCCTCGTCGCGGGCGTCGAGGAGCGCCTGCCAGGACTCGACGTACTTGTCGACGCTCGGGCGCGGCCAGTGGAGCAGGTACAGGTCGAGGTGGTCGGTGCCGAGCCGGGCCAGGGACTCGTCGAGGTTGCGGCGGACGTCGTCGTAGCCGTGGTCCCAGACCTTGCTGGTCAGGAACACCTCCTCGCGTTTGAGGCCGGACGCGGCGAGGGCGCGGCCCACGCCCTCCTCGTTGCCGTAGCCGACCGCGGTGTCGAGGAGCCGGTAGCCGGTCTCCAGGGCGGTCTCGACGGCCGCCTGCGTGTCGCCGTCCTCGATCCTGAAGGTGCCGTAGCCGAACCGCGGGATGCTCGCGCCGCCGGTCAGGGTGATTGCCGTGCTCAGTTCGCTCATGCGCGCAAAGCTACTCACCCGGCGACCGATTGCCCAGCGGACTTTCCGCGACGGAAAACCCCGACTTGACGCTATGGAAAGTCCTCCGCTAGAGTTTCCGTCATGGAAAGTCGCATGAACCCCGAAGAGGCCCGGGCCGCCCTCGCCGACGTGGACCGCACCCGCTCCGACATCGCCGACCGCCTCTACACCCCCTGGTGGTACCACCCGATCCTCGGCGTCCTCATCGGCGGCCTGGCCGCCGTCGCGGGCAGCGGCGCCCGCCTCGCGATCGTGTGGGGCGCCGTGGGCGCCTTCGCGATCGGCGCGTACCTCCTCGCCGGTGCCTACCGCCGCATCACCGGTGTCTGGGTCGACGGCTACTCCGGCGGCCCCCGCTCGCGCCGCAGCGCCGTGAACGCCGCGTTCATCGGCGTCGCCATCGCCGCCCTCGGCGCCGTGTTCGGCCTCGGCTTCGAGCTGTGGTGGCCCTCGGTCGCCGCGGGCCTCGTCCTCGCGGTCCTCACCACCGTGTGGGGCCGCCACTTCGACAAGCTCCTGCGCGCCGACCTCCGCGAGGCCGCATGAGCGCCGCCCCCCGCTTCGACGAGGTCGTCCACGCGCCCAACCGCCTGCGGATCTGCTCGATGCTCTCCCGCATGACCGAGGTCGAGTTCGCCGCGATCCGCGAGGGCCTGGGCGTCAGCGACTCGGTCCTCAGCAAGCAGCTCAAGGCCCTTGAGGACGCCGGGTACCTGACGGTCCGCAAGTCGCCCCTCGAAGGCCGCACCCGCACCTGGGCCGCGCTCACCGACACCGGCCGCGCCGCCTTCGCCGGGCACGTCGCCGAGCTCAAGCGCCTCGCCGAAGGCATCGCGTAACCAGCATGACGAAGGGCGGCCGGAACCCCGGCCGCCCTCGACTGCGTCTACCGCTCGCCGCTGGCCGGGTCGATGCCCTGCCGCTGACCCGTCTCCAGGGCGCTGATCGCGGCCACCTCCTGCGCGGTCAGCTCGAAGCCGGACACGTCGAAGTTCTCGGCGATGCGGCTCGCCTTGGAGGACTTGGGGATCACGATGCACCCGTTCTGGAGGTGCCACCGGATCACGACCTGCCCCGGGCTCTTCCCGTGCGCCTCGGCCGCCGCGGTCACCGCGGGCTCGGCGAGGACCGAGCCGGTGCGCTGGCCGAGCGGCCCCCACGACTCGGTCATGATGCCGCGCTCGGCCTGCCAGGCCCGCAGCTCGGGCTGGTTGAAGTACGGGTGCAGCTCGACCTGGTTGACCGTGGGCCACACGCCGGTGCCCTCGTGGACCTTCTCCAGGTGCTCGGGCAGGAAGTTCGAGACGCCCGCCGAGCGGATCAGCCCCTCGGCCTTCGCCTGGAGCAGCGCCTCGTAGGTCTCGACGTACAGGCCCTGCTTGGGGGAGGGCCAGTGGATCAGGTACAGGTCGAGGTAGTCGGTGCCGAGGCGCTCCAGGGACGCTTCGAGCGCCTCGCGGGCGGCCTTCGCGCCGTGGTGGTCGTTCCACACCTTCGTGGTCAGGAACACCTCCGAGCGCGGGACGCCGGAGCCGTTGACCGCGCGGCCCACGCCCACCTCGTTGCCGTACATCTCGGCGGTGTCCACGAGCCGGTACCCGGTCGCGAGGGCCGCCTCGACGGCCTCCTGCGCCTCGTCGTCGCCGACCTTGTAGGTCCCGTAGCCGAGGCGCGGCATGTCCGTGCTGTCGTTGAGCTTCACCGTGTCGCTGAGATGGGTCATGCCCGCGATGGTAGCCGCGTCAGTTGCCGTCGCGCAGGGCCTTGCGGTCGGCGTCGACCATGATCCGGGCCAGCTCGTCCCAGTGGACGCGGGCCTCCCAGCCGATCTCGCGGGCGATCTTCGCGGGGTCGCCGACGAGCTTAGGGACTTCGGCGGGCCGCTCGTAGCGGTCGTCGTGCTCGATGTGGTCGCGCCAGTCGAGCCCGGCGTGCGCGAACGCGGCCTCGGCGAACTCGCGCACCGTCGCGGCCCGCCCGGTGGCGATCACGTAGTCGACGGGCTCGGTGTGCTGGAGCATCCGCCACATGGCCTCGGCGTACTCGGGCGCGTAGCCCCAGTCGCGGACCGCGTCGAGGTTCCCCAGGTAGACCTTCTTCTCCAGGCCCGCGGCGATCCGCGCGACCGCGCGCGTGATCTTGCGGGTCACGAACGTCTCGCCGCGCCGCGGGCTCTCGTGGTTGAACGCGATCCCGTTGACCGCGAACATCCCGTACGACTCCCGGTAGTTCACCGTCGCCCAGTGCGCGAACAGCTTCGCGACCCCGTACGGGCTCCGCGGGTGGAACGGCGCGGTCTCGTCCTGCGGCGGCGCCGTCGTCCCGAACATCTCCGAAGTGGACGCCTGATAGATCCGCGCGTCGATCCGGCTGGCGCGCACGGCCTCCAGGAGCCGGATCGCCCCCAGCGCGGTCACGTTCGCCGTGTAGTCGGGCAGGTCGAAGCTCACGCGCACATGGGACTGCGCGGCCAGGTTGTAGATCTCGTCGGGCTCGATGTCCCTGATGAGGTTGACCAGCAGCCCCGCGTCCGTGACGTCGCCCTTGTGGAGGAACAGGCGCCGCCCCGACTCGTGCGGGTCCTGGTACACCGCCTCCAGGCGGGAGGTGTTGGCGATGAGGGAGGACGCGTGCCGCACCACGCCGTGCACCGTGTAGCCCTTCGCGAGCAGCAGTTCGGCCAGGTACGAGCCGTCCTGCCCGGTGATGCCGGTGATCAGCGCTGTCTTCACGGCCCCGATTCTAATCCGTGCCCGGGAGGCCCCCGCCCGTTCAGCGGACGGACGGCCGCACGTCACCGGATCGCCCTCCGAGGTCAACTCGCAAAAGCCGCAAAGTCCCTACGCTGGCCTGCGGCAGCGGTTCCGCTGCGTCCCTTCCTCCCCCAAAGGACTGCCAACCATGCAACGACGGAACGTCATGCGCGCCGCGGTGGCCGGCGCCGGATCGGTCGCCCTCGGCTTCACCATGACCCGCCCCTCCTTCGCCTACCCCGCCGTCCCCGGCACCAGCCCCTACGGCGCCCTCCAGGCCGCCGACGCCCGCGGCATCCAGCTGCCTGCGGGCTTCACGTCCCGGATCGTGGCCCGCTCCTCGCAGGTCGTCACCGGCACCTCCTACACCTGGCACGCCGCCCCCGACGGCGGCGCGTGCTTCGCCGACGGGGACGGCTGGATCTACGTCTCCAACTCCGAGGTCTCCTCGGGCGGCGGGGTCGGCGCGCTGCGCTTCGACGCCGCCGGGAACGTCGTCGACGCCTACCGCACCCTCAACGGCACCCGCACCAACTGCGCGGGCGGGGCCACCCCCTGGCACACGTGGCTCTCCTGCGAGGAGGTCGACCGCGGCTACGTCTACGAGACCGACCCCTTCGGCGACGACGCCGCCGTGCGCCGCGACGCCATGGGCCGCTTCAAGCACGAGGCCGCCGCGGCCGACGCCGACCACGGCGTCGTCTACCTCACCGAGGACGTCACCGACGGCGCCTTCTACCGCTTCCGCCCCACGACCTGGGGCAATCTCGCCACCGGTACCCTCCAGGTCCTCACCGAGACCGGCGGGGCCCTCGCCTGGGCCACCGTCCCCGACCCCGACGGCTCCCCGACCGCCACCCGCAACCAGGTCGCGAACGCCAAGCGCTTCAACGGCGGCGAGGGCTGCTACTACACCGACGGCGTCTGCTTCTTCACCACCAAGGGCGACAACAAGGTCTGGGCCTACGACGCCGACGCGAACACCCTCGCCACGGTCTACGACGACAACGTCTCCGGCGCGCCCCTCACCGGCGTCGACAACATCACCGGCGCCTCCGGCTCCGGCGACCTGTTCGTCGCCGAGGACGGCGGCAACATGGAGATCTGCATCATCACCCCCGACGACGTGGTCGCGCCGTTCCTGCGCATCACCGGCCAGAGCGCCTCCGAGATCACCGGGCCCGCGTTCAACCCGGCGGGAAACCGCCTCTACTTCTCGTCGCAGCGCGGCACCAGCGGCTCCTCCAGCGGCGGCCTCACCTACGAGGTCACCGGGCCCTTCCGCGGCCTCTGATCCGGACCGGGGCCGCACAGGAGCGCCTTTGTGCGGCCCCGCCGGGGCGCTTCCGCCGCTAGGATCGGTGGAACTGCCGCCAAGGGAAGCCGGTACCTGCCATGCCCCTCACCACAGTGGACCTCGCGATCATCGGCGCCGGGCCGACCGGCCTCTTCGCCGCGTACTACGCGGGCTTCCGGGGCCTGCGCACCGCCGTCATCGACACGCTCCCTGAAGCGGGCGGCCAGATCACGGCCATGTACCCCGAGAAGCAGATCTTCGACGTCGGCGGCTTCCCCGAGATCAAGGGCCGCGACCTCGTCGACAACCTCCTGCGCCAGGCCGCCCCCTTCGAGCCGGTCTACCACCTCGGCCACCAGGCCCAGAAGCTCCAGCACGTGGACGGCCTGCCCGTCCTCGACCTCACCGGCGACCTCCGCATCGAGGCGAAGGCCCTGCTCATCACTGGCGGCCTCGGCAGCTTCGCGCCCCGGCCCCTCCCTGCGGCCGAAGGCTTCCACGGCGCCGGGATCGTCTACTTCGTCCCCGAACTCGCCGCCCACGCAGGGCAGGACGTGGTCATCGTCGGCGGCGGCGACTCCGCGTTCGACTGGGCGCTGGCCCTCCACGGCGTCGCCCGCTCCACCGTGATCGTCCACCGCCGCGAGCGCTTCCGCGCCCACGCCGCCACGATCGACCGCGTGCGCGGCCTCGGCGTCCCGATCATCGTGAACGCCCAGGTCACCGCCATCCACGGCACCACGCACGTCGAGGGCGTCGCGATCGACGTCAAGGACGAGGGCCCGCGCGAGCTCCCCGCCGGCGCCGTCGTCGCCGCGCTCGGCTTCACCGCCGACCTCGGACCGCTGGGGGAGTGGGGCCTGGACCTCGACCACCGCACGATCAGCGTCGACTCCACGATGGCCGCGAGCCTCCCGCGCGTGTACGCCGCGGGCGACATCGCGGCCTATCCGGGGAAGGTCAAGCTCATCGCGACGGGCTTCGGCGAGGCCGCAACGGCCGTCAACAACGCCGCCGTCGCGATCGACCCCGCCGCGCACCTCTTCCCCGGCCACTCCAGCGAGAACCCGTAAACCGTTGCAGCGCAATGAGATCCGGCACTTTCCGCGGTCCTGATATGACTTACTGACGGGTATGTCGCTTTGGGCTCCAGCGGCAGTCATACTATGCGGGAATGCTTGCCATGACCGTGTCCGGCGGGAGCCTCGCCGCCGCCCAGGTGCCCGAACCCGCGCCCGGCCCCGACGAAGTGCTCATCGAGGTCGCCGCCGCCGGAGTCAACCGCGCCGACCTCCTCCAGGTCTCCGGCCACTACCCGCCCCCGCAGGGCGCCCCGGCCTGGCCCGGCCTGGAGGTCTCCGGGACCATCATCGACGTCGGCAGCGCCGACAACGCCACCCTCCTCGGCGCCGAGGTCTGCGCCCTGCTCCCCGGAGGCGGCTACGCCCAGTACGTCACCGTGGACGCCGGGCTCGTCCTGCCCACGCCCGAGAACGTCGACCTCGTCGACGCCGCCGGCCTGCCCGAGGCCGCCGCCACCGTCTACTCCAACCTCGGCTACCTGCTCGGGGAGGACGCGACCGGCAAGCGCCGCGTCCTCGTCCACGGCGGCGCGGGCGGCGTCGGCACCTTCGCCGTCCAGTTCGCCCGCAAACTCGCCGACGCCGAGACCTGGACCACCGCCCGCGGCGACTGGACCAAGAAGCTCGAAGCGCTCGGCGCCGACCGCGTCGTGGACTACCGCAACGAGGACTTCGCGGCCCTCGCCCAGGAGGCCGGGGGCGCCGACGCGATCCTCGACGTCATCGGCGCGGCCTACTTCGAGCCCAACCTCAAGGCCCTCGCCCAGGACGGCCGCCTCGCCATCATCGGCCTCCAGCAGGGCAACGCCGCCCAGATCCACCTCGGCGGCCTCCTCGCCAAGCGCGCCACCATCACCGGCACCACCCTCCGCGCCCGCCCCCTGGAGCAGCGCCGCCAGATCCTCGCCGAGGTCTTCGAACGCGTCTGGCCCGCCCTCGACACCGGCGACATCAAGCCCGTCGTCACCACCCGCCTCCCCCTCGGCGAGGCCGCCGAAGCCCACCGCCTCATGAACGCGGGCGGCCACTTCGGCAAGATCGTCCTCACCGCGAAGTAGGCTGTCGGACCCCCGCGGCACCCTTGAAGCCGGGGGCGGCCGCGAATGCCCGATTTGCGTAGAACCGCCGAGACACGCCAGAGGCCGGACCCCAACGGGTCCGGCCTCGGCTCGTATGCGCGCTACTTCTCGCAGCAGCCGTGGCAGCAGTCCTCGCCCGCACACTGGCACGCGTCGTCGTTGCAGCAGTTGCAGCACTCGTCGCTCATCATTCGCACTCACCTCCATCAGCGGCTCTCGGGGGACACCAGTTGTCGGGCAGCGGATGCTCGCAGGTCCCTGCCTCCACCGCGCCCAGCATCGCCGTCAGCTGCGAGCGCAGCGACTCCAGGCGCGAGATCTCCGCGGCCACCTCCGCGATCCGCCGCTCCAGGTGCGACCCGGCGGGCTCGCACGGGCACGCGCCCGTGTCGCGCACAGCCAGCAGGTCGCCGATGTCGGCCAGGCGCAGCCCCGCGCGCTGGCAGGCCCGGATGAACCGGGCCCGGTCCAGCTCGGCGGGCCCGTACCGCCGGTACCCGGCGGCGCTGCGCTCGGGCGCGGGGAACAGGCCCTCGTGCTCCCAGTGGCGGATGGCGTCGGTGGTCACGCCCGCCGCCTCGGCGAGCCGGCCCACGGTCAACGGTGCTGTCGCGGTGGTCATGGAACGACCGTAAACCCCGGTGCCGGGACCAAGGTCAAGTCCGATCCCGGAGTTTTCCCGGACACCCCCCACCGACACTCCTCACCCGCCGGTAATGGGCTCGAAAGCGCCCCCGGACGGCGACTACCATGGACCCGAACGTCAAGCGCCGGCCGCTCGACCGGCCCATTCCATGAGGAGAACCGTGGCTTCCGCAGCACCGAACCAGAGTCCAGCCGTCCTCGAACCCCTCTGGGTGACGGCCGGCACGACCGGTGCCGACGCGGTGGCCGAGGCCGGCCTCCCCGTCGCGGGCCCGCACGCCATCGTCGTCCTCCGCGACGCCGAAGGCCAGCTCCGCGACCTCTCCTGGGCGCCCGAGGCCGACGCCAAGGTCGAACCCGTCCCGCTGAACAGCCCCGACGGGCTCAACGTGCTGCGCCACTCGGCCGCGCACGTCATGGCCCAGGCCGTCCAGGAGCTCCGCGAGGCCAAGCTCGGCATCGGCCCGCCGATCACCGACGGCTTCTACTACGACTTCGACGTCGCCGAGCCGTTCAACCCCGACGACCTCAAGGCCGTCGAGAAGCGCATGCTCCAGATCATCAAGCAGGGGCAGACCTTCCACCGCCGCAAGTACGCCTCCCTCGACGAGGCCCGCGCCGAACTCGCGGGCGAGCCCTACAAGCTCGAACTCATCGAGACCAAGGGCGAGGGCACCGACGCCGACGAGGTCATGGAGGTCGGCGGCGGCGAGCTCACCGCGTACGACAACCGCGACCGCACCGGCGCGACCGTCTGGTCCGACCTGTGCCGCGGCCCGCACCTGCCCTCCACCAAGCTCATCGGCGCCGTCAAGCTCATGCGCTCGGCCGCCGCGTACTGGATGGGCTCCGAGAAGAACCCGCAGCTCCAGCGCATCTACGGCACCGCGTGGCCCACCGTCCAGGAGCAGAAGGACTACCTCGCGCGCCTCGCCGAGGCCGAGAAGCGCGACCACCGCAAGCTCGGCCAGCAACTCGACCTGTTCTCGTTCCCCGACGAGATCGGCCCCGGCCTGCCGGTGTTCCACCCCAAGGGCGGGATCATCCGCTACGAGATGGAGTCCTACCTGCGCGAACGCCAGCGCGAGGCCGGGTACGAGCTCGTGAACACCCCGCACATCACCAAAGAGCAGCTGTTCCACACCTCCGGGCACCTGCCGCACTACGACGAGGGCATGTTCCCGCCGATCGAGCTCGAAGGCGCGAACTACTACCTCAAGGCCATGAACTGCCCGATGCACAACTTGATCTTCCGCTCCCGCGGGCGCTCCTACCGCGAGCTGCCGCTGCGCCTGTCGGAGTTCGGGACCGTGTACCGGTACGAGAAGTCCGGCGTGGTCCAGGGCCTCACCCGCGTCCGCGGCCTGACCCAGGACGACGCGCACATCTACTGCACCCAGGAGCAGGCCCCCGGCGAGATCCGGAGCCTCCTGGAGTTCGTGCTCCAGCTGCTGCGCGACTACGGCCTGAACGACTTCTACCTGGAGCTGTCGACCAAGGGCGACTCCGACAAGTTCATCGGCGACGACGCCCAGTGGGAGGAGGCCACCGCGGTCCTCCGGCAGGTCGCCGAGGAGTCGGGCCTCGACCTGGTCCCCGACCCGGGCGGCGCGGCCTTCTACGGGCCGAAGATCTCCGTCCAGGCGAAGGACGCGATCGGCCGCACCTGGCAGATGTCGACCATCCAGCTCGACTTCAACCAGCCCGCGCGCTTCCACCTGGAGTACTCGGCGGACGACGGCACCCGCAAGCAGCCCGTCATGATCCACCGCGCGCTCTTCGGCTCGATCGAGCGGTTCTTCGGGGTGCTCACCGAGCACTACGCGGGCGCGTTCCCGGCCTGGCTCGCGCCGGTCCAGGCCGTCGGCATCCCCGTCCGCGACGAGAACGCCGACTACCTGGAGGCGTTCGTGTCGCGACTGCGCGCCGAGGGCCTGCGCGCCGAGGTCGACCACTCGGACGACCGGATGCAGAAGAAGGTCCGCAACGCGCAGCTCCAGAAGATCCCGTTCATGATCATCGCCGGGGACGACGACCAGAACGCGGGCACGGTCTCCTTCCGCTACCGCGACGGGTCCCAGCGCAACGGCGTCCCCGCCGACGAGGCCGTGGCCCACGTCGCCGAGGTCGTGCGCTCGCGCGTCAACGAAGGCCCTTCGGCCGCAGCCGAAACCGCCTCCGAGGACGCCGCGGAGTAGACCGGGAACGCCCGGTGTCGCCAATGCGACACCAGGGCCTCCGCAGCCTTACAGGGGCGCAACCGATTCTGATCGGTTGCGCCCCTTGGCATTCCGCCATCACGACCCCCTTCCGGCCCGTGTCCTCGCCCGCTCACTCTGCGGCGCGGACTCTGGCACGCTGAGTGATGACGTCCCGTACCCGACCGGTCCGCGGCGTCCCGTCCTCTACTGCCGGAAGGGGAGTGCGATGAACGTCGACTTCGGGAGGCTGATGTCGCGGTGGACCCGGAGGGTCCTCTACTTCGGCCTGATCGCGGGCATCCCGGTCGTCGCGGTGGCCGCGCTCCTCAACCAGCTGTTCTTCAGCCTCGCGGTCGCGGTGCCGCTGCTGCTGGCCGCGAACGCGTTCGCGCTGGCCGCGGTCGACCAGATGCGCCGCCGCTTCGACGACGTCGACCGGCTCCGCGACGAGATCCGCCACTTCGGCTCCAACAACGCCCGCATCTACCGCAACGACACCGACTTCTACGCCGACGTGCGCGGCTCGGTGGCCCGCGCCCGGGAGTCGGTGTGGGTCAGCTACATCCGCCAGTTCCGGGAGAAGGCGCCGCGCGCGGAGTTCGAGCGGCACCTGGAAGCCTGCTTCGAGTGGGCGCGCGGCGACTCGCGGCACGTGTTCCGCCGCATCATGTCCAACGGCACGGCCGCCGAGCCGATGACCACCGGGCGCCGCTTCGGCGAGCAGCAGCTGGAGTACGTCGAGGCCGCCGAGGCGGGCGGCTTCAACTACCTCGCGAAGGTCCTGACCTGGATGCCGATGCACAACACGGACTCCTACAGCATGATCCTCATCGACGACGAGGAGTTCTACTTCGTCCTGTCGGGCGCGGAGGACGAGTTCTGGGCGCTGCACGTCAACTCCCGCAACCTCGCCGCCGGGCCGCTGCGCGACCGCTTCAACCACCTCTGGCACGACGCTCACAGCCTGCGCGACCACTGCGACGGCCGCTGCGAGTGCGGCGCGTGATCAGTCGCGGCCGGTCTCGCCGAGCCAGCGGGCGAGGCGGCCCGCACGGGCGAGGGCGGTGAGGCGCTGCTCGGTGGCCTCGCGGAGCTTCGGGGTGGTGACGACGATGAGCTGGTCGCCGGAGCGGAGGCGGTCGGCCTTGGCGGGGACGAAGAGGCGGTCGACGCGCACGACCCCGGCGATGGCGGAGCCGTCGGGGAGGCGCAGCTCGAAGATGCGGATGCCCGCGAGCCCCGATCCTTTGGGGACGGTGATGGTGAGGACCTCGCCGTCCACGGCGTCGAGGGGCGCGGTCTCGATGTCCACCTCCTGGACGACCCCGGACTGGGCGAGGCCGAGGCGCTTCGCGACCCACGGCAGGGTCGGGCCCTGGAACAGCGTGAACACGACCACCAGGATGAACACGAGGTCCCACAGCGACTGCGACCCGGGCAGGTGCTCGGAGCGGGGGATCGTGGCGAAGATGATGGGCACGGCCCCGCGCAGGCCCGCCCACGACAGGAGCGCCTTCTCCCTGCCGGAGAAGCGGAACGGGATGAGCGAGAGCCACACCGACACCGGCCGCGCGACGAACGTCAGGACCGCGCCGAGGAGCAGCGCCGGGACGAGCATGTGCAGCAGGTTCTCCGGGGACGCGAGGAGCCCGAGCATGACGAACATGCCGAGCTGCGCGACCCAGCCGAGGCCGCTCGCGAACGACTGCGTGGCGGCCCGGTGCGGCAGCCGCGAGTTCCCCAGGACCAGCGCCGCCAGGTACGCGGCGATGAACCCCGACGCGTGGAGCGATCCCGCGGCGGCGAACGCCGCCATGCCGAGGCTGAACACGGCCAGCGGGTACAGGCCCGACACCGGGAGCGCGAGGCGCCGCAGCAGCCACGCCCCGCCCGCGCCCACCGCCAGGCCGATCACCGACCCCGCGGCCAGCTCCCACACCAGCAGCCCGAACAGCTCGAACGTGCTCGGCAGCCCCTCCGCCGCCGAGAACGCGAGGACCAGGATCACCGCGGGCGCGTCGTTGAACCCCGACTCCGCCTCCAGGGTCCCGCTGAGCCGCTTGGGGAGTCCGATGCCGCGCAGCTCCGAGAACACCGCCGCCGCATCGGTGGACGCGACGACCGCGCCCATCACCAGCGCGGTCTGCCACGCGAACCCCAGCAGGTAGTGCGCCCCCAGCGCGGTCACCGTGACCGAGACGCCCACGCCCACCGTCGCGAGCATCGACGCGGGCGCGAGCTGCCCGGAGATCGCCCGCCACCTGGTCGACAGGCCGCCCTCGATGAGGATGAGCGCCAGCGCGAACGTCCCGAGCACCTGCGCGAGCTCGAAGTCCTCGAACGGGATGCCCACCCCGTCCTCGCCGAGGACCATCCCCGCCCCGAGGAACACCAGGAGCGCCGGGAGGCCCAGCCGGTGGGTCGCGCGGATGGCCGCGATGGACACGAGCACGGTGACGCAGCCGATGAGCACGACTAGGTACAGCTGGGGCAACGTCACGATCGGAGCTTATCCGAGGTGGAGTGTCCCGGGCGTTTCGTCGCGTTACCGCTTTCCACCGGAGTGGCCTAGGATCGTCCCGTGGAACAGCGCGAAGGACCAGGCGTCCCCGACGGGTACGAGCGGCTGTGGACGCCGCACCGGATGGCCTACATCCAGGGGGAGGGCAAGCCCACCGGCGAGGACGCGGACATCGAGGGCTGCCCGTTCTGCGAGATCGCCAAGCTCGACGACGCCGAGGGGAACATCGTGGCCCGCGGCCGGACGATGTTCGTGGTGCTCAACAAGTACCCGTACAACTCCGGGCACGTCATGGTCGTCCCGTTCCGGCACGTCCCCGACTACACCGACCTCGACGCCGACGAGGTCGCCGAGATGGGCGCGCTCACCCAGCGGGTCATGACGGTCCTGAGGTCGGCGCTCGGCGCGCACGGCTTCAACATCGGCATGAACCAGGGCCAGGTCGCGGGCGCCGGGATCGCCGGGCACCTCCACCAGCACGTCGTCCCGCGCTGGGGCGGGGACGCGAACTTCATGCCGATCATCGGCCGCACCAAGACCCTCCCGCAGTACCTCTCCGACACCCGGGCGCAACTGGCGGCCGCATGGGAGCGGGTGTGACCGGCCGGGCACGGTTAGAGTCAAAGGCACAGCCCCGCTCCGGCCGGCCGGAGCGGGCGCCGCACCCACTTGCCCGAACACCCACTTGGGCGCTGCCGAGAAACACAGGAGACCATGGCGAAGTTCCTTCGGACCTCCGGCCGAGCGGGCGTGCGCCGCTACGTCGACGCCGCCGCGAGGCTCCTCATCCGCGTCGGCGTGTCCGCCAACGCCGTCACCGTCACCGGGACCGCGATCGTGGTCGCCGCCGCCGTCCTGCTCCTGTCCCAGGGGCACCTGCTCGCGGGCCTGATCGTCGTCGGCCTGTCCGTGTTCACCGACATGCTCGACGGCGCCATCGCCCGCGTCAAGGGCACCACCAGCCGCTTCGGCGCGCTCCTCGACTCGACGTGCGACCGCCTCGCGGACGGCGCGATCTTCGCGGGCCTCGCCTACTTCCTGCTCGCCGAGGGCCGCTTCCTCGGGGCCGCGCTGGCGCTGACGGCGCTGGTCGCCGGGCAGCTCGTGTCCTACGTCAAGGCCGCCGCGGGGAACCTCGGCGCGCGCGTCGACGTCGGCATCGCCGAGCGCCCCGAGCGGCTCATCATCGCCGGTCTCGCCGTCCTCGTCGAGGTGATCGGCGTGCCGTTCGCGCTCGAAGCGGGCCTGGGCCTGCTCGCCGTGCTCTCCACGGTCACGGTGGTGCAGCGGTTCGTCCAGGCGCACGCGCTCCTCGCCGCGAGCGAGGAGCGCGTCGATGCCTGAGCGCCTCACCGAGCTGGCCTACCTGGCGGCCTGGCGCGGGGTGCGGCTCATGCCCGAGTCCGCGGCGTACGGCCTGAGCCGCCGCTTCGCCGACCGCGCCGCGCGCAAGAACGGCCGCGGCGTGCAGCAGCTGCGCAGGAACCTCGCCCGCGTCGTCGGCGGCGAACCGGGCGACGACCTGATCCGGGACGCGATGCGCTCGTACGCCCGCTACTGGATCGAGGCGTTCCGCCTCCCGTCGATGAGCGACGAGCACCTGCTGCGCCGGTTCGAGATGAACGGCTTCGAGCGCGTCCACGAACGCTCCGAGCAGGGCCTCGGCTCGATCGTGGCCCTGCCGCACTGCGGGAACTGGGACCTCGCCGGGGCCTGGGTGCCGCGCATCTCCGGCGACCCGCTCACCACCGTCGCCGAGCGCCTCAAGCCCGAAGGGGTCTACCGGAAGTTCCTCGAATACCGCGAGTCCCTCGGGATGCGCATCATCCCGACCGCCGGCGGCGACCGCAACCCCCAAGCGGCCCTTGGGGAGGCACTGGACGCCGGGCACGTGGTGGCCCTCGTCGCCGACCGCGACCTGGGCCGCTCGGGCACCGAGGTGAAGTTCTTCGGCGAGGCGACCACGTTCCCGTCCGGTCCGGCGCTCCTGGCGATCCGCAACCGCGTCGAGCTGTTCACCGCCGCCATCCACTACGAGGACGACCGGGCCGTCTGCCACATCTCCGGCCCCGTCGACACCGGCACCGGGCCCCTCCGGGAGCGCCTGGCGTCCACCACCCAGCGGCTGGCCGACGCGTTCGAGGAGGGCATCCGCGCCCACCCCGCCGACTGGCACATGCTCCAGCGGTTCTGGACCGCCGACTTCGCGCCGAGGCCCTGATGGGGCCCCTGAGGATCGGGATCGTCAGCCCGTACTCCTTCGACGTCCCCGGCGGCGTCCAGTTCCACATCCGCGACCTCGCCGAGACCCTCATCGACGCCGGGCACGACGTGTCCGTCCTCGCGCCCGCCACCGAGACCGCGGGCCTCCCCGACTTCGTCGTCCCCGGCGGGAAGGCCGTCGCCGTCCCCTACAACGGGTCCATCGCGCGCCTCGCCTTCGGCCCCCGCTCGGCGGCCCGGGTCCGCAAGTGGTGCAACGAGGGCGGCTTCGACGTCATCCACGTCCACGAGCCGCTCACCCCGAGCCTCGCGTGCCTCGCGGTCCTCAACGCCCGCTGCCCCGTGGTCGCCACGTTCCACACCGCGATGACCCGCTCGCGCATCCTCGCCGCCGGGAAGCACATGGCCCAGCTGGTCCTGGAGAACCTCTCCGCGCGCATCGCCGTCAGCCCCTACGCCAGGAAGGTCCAGGTCGAGCACCTCGGCGGCGGCGCCGTCGAGATCCCCAACGGCGTCCCCGTCGCCTTCTACCGCAAGGCCGCGCCCCTCGCCGACAAGCCCGACGGCCCCACCATCGGGTTCATGGGCCGCTTCACCGAGCCCCGCAAGGGCTTCCCGATCCTCCGCGACGCCTTCGCCCGCCTCGCCGCCGACCGCCCCGACCTCCACCTCCTCGTCGTCGGCCGCGGCGACCCCGAAGCGGCCGTCGCCGGGCTCGACCCCGAGATCGCCTCCCGCATCCGCTTCCTCGGCGCCGTCTCCGACGAGGAGAAGGCGTCGATGCTCGCCGGCGTCGACCTGTACGTCGCCCCCAACACCGGCGGCGAGTCCTTCGGCATGATCCTCACCGAGGCCATGGCCGCGGGCACCTGCGTCCTCGCCAGCGACATCGAGGCGTTCTCCTCGGTCCTGGACGACGGCCGCGCGGGGGAGCTGTTCGCCGTCGGCGACGCCGCCGACCTCGCCGCCAAGGCCGCCCGCCTCCTCGACGAACCCGACCGCCGCAGCGCCTATGTGGAGCGTGCGAACGAGTGGGTCAAGCGGTACGACTGGCCCGAGGTCGCCGCCCGGCTCCTGGAGGTCTACCGCGCCGCCATCGAAGCGGGCGTGGAACGCCGCAGGTGATCCCGGCCCGCCCGCCAAGCCGTATGCCCGTACGATGATCCCGATGTGGTGGTTGGCCGTGCTCGTGACGATCGCGGCCGTCGCAGGAGCGTACGCGACCTGGACGGTCGCGCGGGTCGAGCGTCTCCACCGCCGCGCCCGCGCCGCCGAGACCGCGCTCCTCACCAAGCTCGACGACCGCGCCGAGACCGTCCTCCGCTTCGTCGGCAACCCCGGCTTCGAGGAGGTCGTGGCCCTCGCCCTCTCCGTCGTCGCCGTCCCCGCCGACACCCAGCGCCAGCGCGAACTGCGCGAGTACGCCGAGAACGACCTCACCCGGGCCCTGCGCGACCTCGCCGCGGACCCCGTCTGGACCGACGACCTCGAATCCGCCAACCGCCGCGTGGCCCTCGCCCGCCAGATCCACACCGACTTCGTGCGCGACGCCGTCGCCTCCCGGTCCCTGCCCGTCGCGGTCGTGCTGCGCCTCCACCTCCGCCTCCCGCGGCCCCAGTACTGGGACATCGACGACCCCGTGAAATGACCCCCGTCTCCGCGGCCGGTTTGTATCAAGGGGCCTGTGAGACGGGTCGCGGCGTAGAATCGGGCAGGTCAGCACCCCTGAAGCCCGTGGACGTACAGATGGAGCCGGTGACCGTGTCAGAGACCCAGAAGACCGAGGCCGAGGTCGGGACCGCCCGCGTCAAGCGCGGCATGGCCGACATGCTGAAAGGCGGCGTCATCATGGACGTCGTCACCCCCGAGCAGGCCAGGATCGCCGAGGACGCCGGGGCCGTCGCGGTCATGGCGCTCGAACGCGTCCCCGCGGACATCCGCGCCGAGGGCGGCGTCTCCCGCATGTCCGACCCCGACATGATCGACGGCATCATCGAGGCCGTCTCGATCCCGGTCATGGCGAAGGCCCGCATCGGCCACTTCACCGAAGCCGCCGTCCTGGAGTCCCTCGGCGTCGACTACGTCGACGAGTCCGAGGTCCTCACCCCCGCCGACGAGGCCAACCACATCGACAAGTGGAAGTACAACGTGCCGTTCGTGTGCGGCGCGACCAACCTCGGCGAGGCCCTGCGCCGCATCGCCGAAGGCGCGGCCATGATCCGCTCCAAGGGCGAGGCCGGCACCGGCAA
Source organism: Glycomyces sp. NPDC047010 (assembly GCF_040644205.1). Classification (NCBI taxonomy): domain Bacteria; kingdom Bacillati; phylum Actinomycetota; class Actinomycetes; order Glycomycetales; family Glycomycetaceae; genus Glycomyces; species Glycomyces sp. NPDC047010. Next base: position 123,225 of record NZ_JBEYVY010000004.1, read on the forward strand.
CGTGGTCGAGGCGACCCGCCACATGCGCCAGATCCGCCAGGACATCGGCAGGCTCACCAACCTCGACTCCACCGAGCTGTACGCCGCCGCGAAGGAGCTCCGCGCCCCCTACGAGCTCGTCGCCGAGGTCGCGAAGCTCGGGAAGCTCCCGGTCGTGCTCTTCACCGCCGGCGGCATCGCCACCCCCGCCGACGCGGCCATGATGATGCAGCTCGGCGCCGAAGGCGTCTTCGTCGGCTCCGGCATCTTCAAGTCCGGCGACCCGGCCAAGCGCGCCGCCGCCATCGTCAAGGCCACCGCCTTCCACGACGACCCGAAGATCATCGCCGAGGTCTCCCGCGGCCTCGGCGAGGCCATGGTCGGCATCAACGTCGACACGCTCTCCGAGGAGCAGAAGCTCGCCAAGCGCGGCTGGTAGCCCGCAAGCGAAAGGGCCCGGAGCATTCCGCTCCGGGCCCTTTGCGCCGCTTTAGTACTCGACGATGTCGAAGACCGTCCCGCCCGTGGCGAGGACCCCCTCGCACTGGTTCGCGAACGTCTCCTCGTAGTACGTGAACCGGCCGTCCCACAGCCCGAAGCCCTTGAGCGTCACCGGCGCGTACACCTTGTTGCACATGCCGTCGGCCGCTTCGAGCGCCTCGATCTCGCCGTCCACCGCGGTGAGCTGGATGCACGCCTCCTCGCCGCGCGAGTGCCCCTGCCCGCCGGGGCACGACAGCACCCCGCGCTCGGTCGCACCGTCCTCGGGGGCGATCTCCAGGTACAGGAAGCCGGTGTCGACGCCGCTGCCGATGCCCGGGTCCACGGGGATCGGTTCGGCATGTGCGGGAGCGGGACTCATCACCGCGAAGGCTGCGGCGCCGAGGGCGCCGACCGCGAGTTTGCGCATCCGCAGATCCTAAGAACCGGACCGCCTCCGATCCGGCTCCGACACGCCTACCCTTGTGCCATGAACGCAACCGAGCTGGACCAGTACGACACTCCCGACCTCCAGCGCCGCGCCTTCGCGCTGGCCCGCGACCGCCACGACTGGCGGTTCTTCATCGACCTGTTCCGGCACACCCCGACCGCCCTCGAATCCGAGGACCTCGACCCCGACGTGGCGGAGATCGGCGTGGCCATCGACGACCTGGTGGGGATCTGGCGCGAGGCCACGAAGGGCGACTGGGGCGGCGCCGAGCCGCTGGCCCGGGCCGCCTTCATCGACTACATCTCGAAGCACGGGAACGGCGACGACGCCGCGAACTAGTCCTCGTCCGCGGTCTCGTCCGCTTCGGCCCTCTTCCTGCGGCGCGGCTCCACCGGGGCCGCGCTGCCGTCCATCCAGTAGCGGATGTCGGCGGAGAACAGCCACCACAGGGCCAGGATCGCGGCGAACACCCACGGCGCCACGTAGAGGCCGAAGATCGTGGACATGAACATGCCGACGATGAACAGGACCGCGGTGGCGCCCACGGCCCACCAGCGGACGGCCTTCTGGCGGGACTTGAGGCGGATCGCGCACATCGCGGCGACGATCGCGGCCACGAGCGCGAAGCCCGCGATGACCAGGTTCGAGGCGAGGAAGTTCGTCGACTGGTAGAAATCGTGCGCGGCCTGGGCGGTCTCGGCCGGGGTCTGGTCGAGGTCCATGCCGGAGTTCTCGTACACGTCCGTCAGCTCCGCGACCGAGGCCGAGCGCAGCGAGAACGTGTAGAACGCGAGGATGTTCCCCGCGATCACGGCGCTGACGACCTCGACCCACAGCGCGATCTGGAGGCGCAGCAGCTTCCTGGGCTTCGCGTTCGGGTCGTCCCCCTCTGGCTCGGGCGCGCCCTTGCCTGGATCGCGGTCGCGGCCGAAGTTCGGTTGGGGGAGCATCTCGTGCCTCTCAGACGGGGATCGGACGGCGCCCTAGTGGTTGAACCACCGGCGGGCGAAGCGCTCGGTAAGCGTTCCCAGAATCGTAATCGGCACGATGGCGAGCCCGATGCACAGCGCCCAGTACAGTCCGCTGGTGAACAGCAGCCAGCCGAGCCCGGCGAGCGCGGCGACCTGGACGAGCAGGTTCAGGATCCACAGGATGCGCCACTGGAAGCGCAGCAGCAGCGTCGAGAGCAGCAGGAACACCGCGAGGGCGCCGAGGCCGACCGCGCCGCGGTAGACGTCGTGCTCGGCGGCGGGCGGCACGAACTCCTTCGCGGTGTGGTGCAGGAGCACGATGAGGCCGCCGGCGACGAGGGCGAGCGCCGCCTCCAGCCACATCGTGTTCCGCGCGGCCCGCACCGAGCGGGGCATCGGGTTGCGCTTCGAGGTCTTCGCCATTTGCTTACTCCCGGGCATGAAGGGGTGCGTCACGTTCGATCGGTGACTTTAACGGATCGTTACCCCCTGACCGTGGTCAGGCCGGTTTCGGTCACAGCGCCGATCCGCCAGGTAGGCGCCCCGCCCGGCCGCGATTACGCTGGAACGGCCCGACGCCGCCTAGTTTTGGAGTTCTCTGATGACCGTGCCCCGGATCGGCGTGCTCGCCCTGCAGGGCGACGTGGTGGACCACATGCGCGCCCTGGAGGCCGCGGGGGCCGAGGCCGCGCCGGTGCGGCGGCCCGCCGAGCTCGACGCGGTCGACGGCCTGGTGATCCCCGGCGGGGAGTCCACCACCATGAGCAAGCTCCTCGACATCTTCGACATGTTCGACCCCGTGAAGAAGCGCCTCGACTCCGGGCTCCCGGTGTTCGGGTCGTGCGCGGGCATGATCATGCTCGCCGAGGAGGTCCTCGACGGCCGCCCCGACCAGCGCTCCTTCGGGGTCATCCCGATGACGGTGCGCCGCAACGCCTTCGGACGCCAGGTCGACTCGTTCGAGACGGAGATCGGGATCGACGGCGTGGACGGCGGCCCGTTCAGGGCCGTGTTCATCCGCGCGCCGTGGGTCGAGCGGGTCGGCGACGGGGTCGAGGTGCTGGCCCGGGTGGACAGCGGTCGAACAGAAGGCGACGGGCCGGGCGGTAGGATCGTCGCGGTACGTGCGGGCGCCTGCCTGGCCACCTCCTTCCACCCGGAGGTGACCCCCGACGCGCGGGTGCACCAGTACTTCGTGGACATGGTCCGAGGCTGAGCGCCGGACCGGACGAGCAAGAGGAACGAGGAACGCCGGGATGAGTGGTCACTCCAAGTGGGCGACGACCAAGCACAAGAAGGCCGCGATCGACGCCAAGCGGGGCAAGATCTTCGCGAAGCTGATCAAGAACATCGAGGTCGCGGCGCGTACCGGCGGTGCCGACCCCACCGGTAACCCGACGCTCTACGACGCGATCCAGAAGGCCAAGAAGAGCTCGGTCCCCAACGACAACATCGACCGCGCCGTCAAGCGCGGCGGCGGGCTCGACGGCGCCGGCGTCGACTACGAGACCCTCATGTACGAGGGGTACGCCCCCGGCGGCGTCGCGGTCCTCATCGAGTGCCTCACCGACAACCGCAACCGCGCCGCGGCCGAGGTCCGCGTGGCCCTGACCCGCAACGGCGGCTCCCTTGGCGAGGCCGGCTCGGTCGCCTACATGTTCTCCCGCCGCGGGGTCATCCTGGTCCCCGCCGCCGACGGCCTCACCGAGGACGACCTCCTCATGGCGGTCCTCGACGCGGGCGCCGACGAGGTCAACGGCCTCGGCGAGGACGGCTTCGAGATCCTCTGCGAGCCCACCGACCTGGTCGCGGTCCGCACCGCCCTCCAGGACGCCGGGATCGACTACGACTCGGCCGAGGCCGGGTTCCAGCCCTCCGTGAACATCGAGGTCGACGTCGAGGGCGCGCGCAAGGTCATCCGCGTCGTGGACGCGCTGGAGGACTCCGACGAGGTCCAGAACGTGTGGACCAACGCCGACATCTCCGACGACATCCTCGCGAAGCTCGACGAGGACTAGCAGCAGCACGAGAAGGGGCCCGGAGCGAACGCTCCGGGCCCCTTCCGCATGTCTCCTAGACGATCCCGGGGACCGGGTCGCGACGGTAGACGACGATCGTCCACGCCACCGCGGCCGCCGTCGCGATCGCGTACACCGCGACGCCGAACGTCATGCTCGCGAGCGTCACGCCGCCGACGGTGACGAGAGCCGGGAGGACGCCGCCCGCGGCCATCTGGGTCGCGCCCATGAACGCCGAGGCGGTCCCGGCGATCTGCGGCGGCTGCGAGGACATCGCCGCGGCGCCCGCGTTCGGGAACACCACGCCGCAGCCGAGCATCATCAGGACGATCCCGGCCGGGACGGTCCACAGGTTCGCCGCGCCCGCCAGCTGCACCACGGACAGGAACGTGACGCCCGCCAGCGAGATCGCCATGCCGGTGATCATGCGGCTGGACGACTTGGAGCGGTCGATCATGAGCATGTTCGCCTGGTTGCCCGCCAGGAGCGCGAGCGTGCCGACTGCGAACAGCAGGGAGTAGAACCCGGGGGAGGCCCCGAGCTCGTTCTGCGAGATGAAGCTGAACGTCGACACGTACGTGAACAGCATCGAGAAGTTCATGAGCACCGCGATCGTGGGCGCGATGAAGTGCGCGTCGCGCACCAGCGTCACCACGGTCGACCCGAACTCGCGCGCCGTCATCGAGCGCCGGTCCTCCGCGGGGAGGCTCTCGGGCAGGTACTTCCACACCAGGAACGTCGACAGGGCCGACAGCGCGGCCATGAAGTAGAAGATGAGCGGCCACGGGCCGAAGCGGATGAGCTGGGCGCCGACGATCGGGCCGAGCATCGGCGCGAGCATCGTGACGAACATCATCTTGGCCGTGAACCGGGTCATGTCGTCCCCGGCGAAGTGGTCCCGGATGACCGCGCGGGCCACCACGACCCCGGCGGCGCCGGACAGGCCCTGCACGAAGCGCAGCGCGATGAGCAGGTCGGCGCTCGTGGCGACCGCGCACAGCAGCGACACGAGCGTGAACACCGACATGCCGATGAGGAGCGGCTTGCGGCGCCCGAACCGGTCGGAGAGCGGGCCGACGACGGCCTGGCCCACGCCCATGCCGATCATCATGGCGGTCAGGGTGAGCTGGATGCGGCTCTCGGGGGTGCCGAGCGCGTCGGCCATCGCGGGGAAGGCCGGGAGGTACAGGTCGATGGCGATCGGCGCGGTCGCGGACAGGGCGCCGAGGACGAACACCATCGTGGCTATGAAGCGTCGGGAGTGGCCGTCGGCGGCGACGGGCGGCATGAAGGCGGCAGCAGACACAGTTGTTCCCAACCAGTGGTTCGTCATTGCGGAGGAAGGACGGCCGGGCCCGCGGTCGCCTCGTTGCGCCGATGGGGGGCGGATGCGGTGCTACCGGCCGACTACAACGAAATCACGTGACCTGCCGACCGGCAAGTGGTTTATGGGCAAGGCCACCAGTCCGATTCCCGACCATCCGGTGTCGCTCCAGGTCGCCTCGAACACCGCCCGCGGCGGCGCTTGCACCCGGACGTCGGACCGGCCGGATAAGCTGACGCAAACTGAGCGACAGGAGGAGCGCGTGCGCGTCATGGGGATCGACCCGGGCCTGACCCGCTGCGGCGTCGGGGTCGTCGAAGGGCGGCCGGGAGCGCCCGGCACCATGATCGCCGTCGACGTGGTCCGCACCGATCCCGAAGCGGGCCTTGCCGACCGCCTCCTCGCCCTCGACGACGGCCTCCGCGCCCTCCTCGACGAGCACCAGCCTGAAGCCGTCGCCGTCGAGCGGGTCTTCAGCCAGCACAACGTCGCCAGCGTCATCGGCACCGCACAGGCGTCCGGCATCGCGCTCCTCGCCGCCGCCCGCCTCGGCCTCCCCACCGCCACGTACACGCCCTCCGAGGTCAAGAACGCCGTGTGCGGCAACGGCACCGCCGACAAGCGCCAGGTCACCACCATGGTCACCCGCATCCTCCGCCTCAAAGAGGCGCCGAAGCCCGCCGACGCGGCCGACGCCCTCGCCATCGCCGTCTGCCACTTGTGGAGGGGCGGCGTCAAGGCCCGCATCGCCCAGGCCGCCGCCTCGCAGGCCGCCGCCGTCGCCGCAGCGAAGGAGCGCAACCGATGATCGCCCAGCTCACCGGCACCATCGCCGCCGTCGGCGAAGCCTACGCCGTCGTCGACGTCAACGGCGTCGGCTACGCCGTCCACGCGGGCGCCCACACCCTCGCCAACCTCAAGGTCGGCTCCGAGGCGGTCCTGGCGATCTCCACGATCGTCCGCGAGGACTCGATCACCCTGCACGGCTTCAACACCGCCGAGGAACGCGACCTGTTCGAGCTGCTCCAGGGCGCCCAGAAGATCGGCCCGCGCATCGCCCGCGACGCCATCGAGGCCCTGCGCCCCGACGTCATCCGCCACGCCATCGCCACCGCCGACACCACCACGCTCTCCCGCATCCCCGGCGTCGGCAAGAAGAGCGCCGAGCGGATCGTCCTCGACCTCGCCGACAAGATCGGCCCCGTCGACCTCCACGGCGTCCCCAAGCAGACCGGCGGCCGCCCCGGCGGCTGGCGCACCCAGGTCAGCCAGGGCCTCCAGGCCCTCGGCTGGACCGCGAAGGAAGCGGAGACCGCCATCGAGCAGCTCGACGCCGAAGGCGCCGACGGCCAGGACGTCCCCACCCTCCTCAAGCAGGCCATCCGACTCCTCGGGAAGCGGTAGCGCATGGAAGACGACTTCGACATCGACGTCACCACCGAAGAGTGGGACCGGGCCCTCACCGCCGCCGAGGCCACCGAGCTCGAACGCAAGGCCGAAGCGGGCATCCGCCCCGGCAAGCTCGACGAGATCATCGGCCAGGGCCGCGTCCGCGAGCAGATCGGCCTCATCCTCGAAGGCGCCCGCCACCGCGGCACCCCGCCCGACCACATCCTCCTGTCCGGCCCGCCCGGCCTCGGCAAGACCACCCTCTCCATGATCATCGCCGCCGAACTCGGCGTCAGCCTCCGCCAGACCTCCGGGCCCGCCCTCGAACGCTCCGGCGACCTCGCCGCGATCCTCACCAGCCTCGAACCCCGCGAAGTCCTCTTCATCGACGAGATCCACCGCATGGCCCGCCCCGCCGAAGAACTCCTCTACACCGCCATGGAGGACTACCGCGTCGACGTCGTCGTCGGCAAGGGCCCCGGCGCCACCGCCATCCCCCTCGAACTCGAACCGTTCACGCTCGTCGGCGCCACCACCCGCGCCGGACTCCTCACCGGTCCGCTCCGCGACCGCTTCGGCTTCCTCGGCCAGCTGGAGTTCTACTCCGAGGACGAGCTCGAAGCGATCGTCCACCGCTCCGCCGCCATCCTCGACGTCGGCATCACCGACGAAGGCGCCGTCCAGATCGCCGGGCGCTCCCGCGGCACACCCCGCATCGCCAACCGCCTCCTGCGCCGCGTCCGCGACTTCGCGCAGGTCCGTGCCGCAGGCACCATCACCGAGACCGTCGCCGTCGACGCGCTCCACCTCTACGACGTCGACTCCCTCGGCCTCGACCGCCTCGACCGCGCCGTCCTCCGCGCCCTCGTCCAGACCTTCAACGGCGGCCCCGTCGGCCCCAAGACCCTCGCCGTCGCCGTGGGGGAGCAGCCCGACACCGTCGAAGAGGTCTGCGAGCCGTTCCTCGTGCGCGCCGGACTCCTCGCCCGCACCCCACGCGGCCGCGTCGCCACCGCCGCGGCCTGGCAGCACCTCGGCCTCCAGCCACCGAGCGCCGACGGGCTGTTCCGGACCGGCGACGCGTAGGGTGGGCCGTGGAGACGGGGCGACACCACGTATTGGATAGACTCCGCGCACGCCACCCTCCCAGACCGTGACCACCACGACGAAAGGCACCACCGTGCTCGCAACCGCAGACGTCCTCGCTCAGGAAAGCGCCGGCGGCTCCAACATCATGTTCCTGATCATGATCGTCGGCTTCATCGCGCTCATGTACTTCGTGATGATCCGCCCCCAGCGCAAGCGCCAGCGCGAGCAGCAGGACATGCAGTCCAACGTCCAGCCCGGTGCCCGCGTCATGACCATCGGCGGCCTCTACGGCACCGTCGTCGACTCCGACGACGAGACCATCACCATCGAGGCCAGCGACGACACCTTCCTCGTCTTCGCCCGCCAGGCCGTCGCCAAGGTCGTCACCCCCGCCGAGACCGAGGCCGAGACCGCCGAGGAGACCGTCTCCGAAGAAGAGGCCACCCTCTCCGACGAGGACCTGGAGAAGCTCGCCAACGGCGACGAGAAGACCGACGGCGACAAGCACACCGGGAACTCCGACCGCAAGGAGTACTAGGCCCTGCATGCCCTTTGAGGCACCCGTCCTAGAATGAGCCCCGCCGAAGGTGCGTGTGCGAGCCCACTCCCTCCGGTCCGCCCCGCGGACCGGCGCCCGCCACCGTCTGCGCGGTCGCTTCGCGCCCGCCCCTGTCCGAGTTCTGAGGAAGAGACCGACCATTGGCTTCAGTAACGGGCGCTGACCGCCCACGGAAGAAGATCCAGCGCAAGCGCCTGGCAGTCGCCCCGTACTTCGTGGCGCTGATCGCCGTGCTCGCGATCCTGTGGGTGTCCGCGCTGGCGGGTTCCGGGTGGAAGTTCCCCACTCCGAAACTGGGGCTCGACCTCCAGGGCGGGCTCTCCATGACGCTCACGGCGTACCAGCAGGGCACGGACGAGCCGCCCTCGGCCGAGACCATGGAGCAGGCCCGCCAGATCATCGAGAGCCGCGTCAACTCCACGGGCGTCTCCGAGCCCGAGGTGTTCGTCGAGGGCAACGAGAACATCGTGGTGAACGTCGCGGGCGACGACATCGACGAGGAGGCGCTCCGCGACGTCGGCGCCCCCGCGGAGCTGCGGTTCCGCATCGTCACCAACTCGACGATGGACACCTCCGCGCTTGAGGAGGCCCTCGCCGAGGAGTCCCCGAGCGAGGACCCGTCCGACACCGCGTCCGAGACGCCCACCGCCGAGTCCAGTGAGACGCCGACCGACGACGCCTCCGAGACCCCCACCGAGGAGACCACCTCCGATGACGCGTCCGGCCAGGGCCAGGCGCCGACCACGGACGACGCGGACGTGACGCTCGACGACGTGTGGGAGAAGGTCGGCGCCGATGCGGCCGCGACCGCGCAGGCACTCACCGCGGCCCCCGCGGACGAGGCGACCATGGCGCTCCTGGAGCCGTTCGGTGAGCTCACCCCCGAAGAGGTCTCGCTGCTCCCGGCGAACGTCCAGTTCTTCGTCCCCCAGATCACCTGCACCCAGCTGGACAACCGCCCGCCGGGCGCCGTCCAGCAGGCGGACATCGAGGTCGTGGCGTGCTCGGCCCCCGAGCCGTACTCGCAGGACGACCCGGACCTGAAGGTCGCCTACAAGTACCTGCTCCAGCCGGCCACCGTGCTCGGCTCGGACGTCACGCAGGCGGACGTCGGCACCGACCAGGCGAACCCGAACATGTTCGTCGTCAACGTGCAGTTCTCGTCCACCGGCGCGCAGGCGTGGGGCACGCTCACCACCGAGAACGTCGGCTCGCAGGTCGCGATCGTCCTCGACAACGAGGTCGTGTCCGCGCCGACGATCAACGAGGCGTCGAGCAACTCCACGCAGATCTCGGGCGACTTCTCCGCCGACGAGGCGAACCAGCTGGCCGACCAGCTCAACTTCGGCTCGCTGCCGACGACGTTCGTCGTCGAGACCGTCAACGAGGTCACCGCGACCCTCGGTGTGGACCAGCTCGAAGCGGGCATGATCGCCATGCTCCTGGGCCTGATCCTGGTGTTCCTGTACTCGATGGTCTACTACCGGCTCATGGGCTTCGTGGTCCTCGGCTCGCTCCTCGTGGCCTCCGCGGTGCTCTACCCGGCGATCGCGCTCCTGGGCTCCCAGGTGGGCCTGACGCTCACCCTCGCGGGCGTCGCGGGCTTCGTGGTCTCGATCGGCATCACCGCCGACTCCTTCATCGTGTACTTCGAGAGAATCAAGGAGGAGATGGCTGGGGGCCGCTCGGCCCGCTCGGCGATCCCGCGCGCGTGGGTCCGCGCCCGCCGCACGATCATGTCGGCGAACGCCATCTCGATGATCTCCGCGGTCGTGCTGTACATCCTGGCCATCGGCCCGGTCCGCGCGTTCGCGTTCTCGCTCGGCATCTCCACGATCGTCGACGTCATGATCGTCTTCCTCTTCACCCACCCGATCGCCGAATGGCTCTCGCGCGGGAGGGTCCTCAACAGCCAGGCCCTCTCCGGCCTGCACACCAAGACCGCCCCGGCCACCGGCGACGCGGCCGCGAAAGGCTAAGGACCGATGAGCACCAAGCAGACCGAGAAGCGGCCGAACGTCCTCAGCCAGCTCTACCGCGGCGAGACGAACTTCCAGTTCATCGCCAACCGCAAGCGGTTCTACCTCGCCTCAGCGATCGTCATCGCCGCCCTCGCGGTCGTGATGGTCTTCAAGGGCTTCGTCCTCGGCATCGACTTCGCGGGCGGCGTTCAGTACGCCGTCCCCGCCGCGTCCACCTCGGCGTCCCTTGAGGACGTCGAGAGCGCGGCCGAGTCCGCGGGCGCCGACATCGGCACCGGGCAGGTCGCCGGCAGCGGCGACGGCCGGTCCTACATCATCCGCGTCGGCGAGCTGGAGGACGGCCAGTCGACGGCCATCCGCGACGCCATGGCCGCCGAGGCGGGCGTCGGGGCCGACTCGATCTCCGTCTCCGAGGTCTCCGCGACCTGGGGCGCGGCCGTGTCCAAGCAGGCGCTCATCGCGCTCATCGTGTTCCTGGTGCTGGTCTCGGCCTTCATCTGGATCAGGTACGAGCGGCGCATGGCCATCGCCTCGCTGGGCGCGCTCGCGCACGACGTCATCATCACCGTGGGCATCTACTCGCTCGTCGGCTTCGAGATCACGCCCTCCACGATCGTCGGCCTCCTGACGATCCTCGGGTACTCGATCTACGACACCGTCGTCGTCTTCGACAAGGTCCAGGAGAACACCGCGCAGCTGCTCAAGTCGCGCAACCAGACCTTCGCCGAGGCCGTCAACGACGCGGTCAACCAGACGCTCATGCGCTCGATCAACACCTCCATCATCGGCGTCCTGCCGGTGGCGGCGCTGCTGTTCGTCGGCGTGGGCATCCTCGGCGTCGGCACGCTGAAGGACCTCGCGCTGGTGCTGTTCGTCGGCATGATCGTCGGCGCGTACTCCTCGATCTTCCTGGCCGCCCCGTGGGTGGTGGACCTGGCCGAGCGCAGCGCCGCCGTCCAGCGCCACAACAAGAAGGTCTCCTCGGCCCGCGGCCGCGGCGAGGACGACGCCGAGAAGTCCGAGAAGCCCGCCCGCAAGGCCGCGGACGACGACGAGGACGACGACCGCCTGGAGCTCGCCAAGATCGACGACCTCCCGCTGGAGCTGCTGGAGGAGCCCGTCAAGTCCGGCAGCGGCGCCTCCGGGGGCGCGGCCAGGTCCGGTGCCAACCGGACCTCGCAGTCCCGGCCGGGCAACAACAAGAAGCGCAAGCGGCGCTAGTTAGAGACAGCACGAAAGCGGCGGGCGGACCTGGTGGTCCGCCCGCCGCTTTGCAGCTGGCTGGCCCGCTACGGGAGCCTGGAGTCACTCGGGGCCTTTGTCGCCCTTGAACTTCGAGATCAGGCCCTGGGCCTTCTCCTTGACCTGGTCCGTGACGTCGTCGAGTTTGTCGCCCACCGGCGACTCCTTGGCCTTGTTGTACAGGTCTTCGGCCTTGTCCTTGGCGTCGTCGGCCATGTCGCCGGCCTTGTCCTTCATCTCGTTGAACTTGTCCACGAGTACCCCTCCCTACGTGAGTCGGTTTCACTATAAGAGCGGATTCCGAGTCCCGCGGGGATTCGCCATACAACCCCGGTCGAATCCCGAACGCTACCCCAGGATGACGCCGCCCGCGCCGATTGCGACCTACGCTCCCCGCATGACGAACGAACAGCACCGCAAGGCCCGGACCGCACTGGTCATCGGCGGCGGCGTCGGCGGCCCCGTCGCCGCCCTGGCCCTGCGCAAGGCCGGGATCGACGCCCAGGTCTTCGAGGCGTACCGACCCGGCACCGGCTCCAGGGGCGGCCCCCTCGGCCTCGCCGCGAACGGCCTGAACGCCCTCAGCGTCGTCGGCGCGGACGCCGACCTCGCCGCCGCGGGCGTCCCCACCCCCCGCATGGTCATCTCCTCAGGCTCGGGCAAGGTGCTCGGCGAGATCGGCACCGACCCGGACCTGCCCCGCCACGTGACGCTCCCGCGCGGCCGCCTCTCCGAGATCCTCCAGGCCCGCGCCGAAGCGGACGGCGTCCCCATCACCTACGGCAAGCGCTTCGAGGGCGCCGTGGACACCGGTCACAGCGTCATCGCCCGCTTCGACGACCACACCACCGCCGAAGCGGACATCCTCATCGGCTCCGACGGCATCCGCTCCGCCGTCCGCGGCATCGTCGACCCCGCGGTCAAGCCCCGCTACACCGGCCTGGTCGGCCTCGGCGGCTACATCGACGGCCCCGCGGGCATCCAGCCCACCGGCGGCGACTTCCGCATGATCTTCGGCCGCCGCGCCTTCTTCGGGTACCTCTCGGACGGCAAGAGCACCGGCTGGTTCGCGAACCTGCCCTACAAGCGCCTCGCCGACGCCGACCTCCGCGGCACCGACTTCAACCAGTGGATGGCCCGCCTGAGGGGCGCCTTCGCCGACGACGCCGGACCCGCCATGACCATCCTCGACCACGTGACGCCCGACGGGTTCATCCCGCCCTCGCCGCTGGAGGACCTCCCGCACGTCCCCGTCTGGTCCAAGGGCCGCATCGTCCTCCTCGGCGACGCCGCCCACGCCACCTCCCCGAGCTCCGGCCAGGGCGCCAGCCTCGCCGCCGAGTCCGCCGTGGAACTCGCCCGCTGCCTCCGCGACCTCCCCGTCGACCAGGCGTTCAAGGCGTACGAGCACCGCCGCCGCGCCCGCGTCGAACGCGTCATCGCCGCCGCCGCTCGCACCAACCAGTCCAAGGCCGCGGGCCCCCTCGCCGCCCGCTTCCGAGACGCCCTCATGCCCTTCTTCATGTCCCGCTTCACCACCCCGGAGAAAACCGCCTGGCAGTATGCGCACACGATCGAGTGGTGACACGCCGAAGGCCCGCACCTGTCGAGGTGCGGGCCTTCAGGGTCGGTCTACGGGTTGAGGGCCTGCTTCAGGTCGTCGAGGAACATCTGCTCGCCGTCGTTGACGGCGACTTTCTTGGAGAAGAGGCCGCCCTTGCGGGTCTTGACGGCGCTTGCGACCTCGGTGGCGAGGTGGAGGAGCCAGGCGGTGTAGGCCGCGGTGTCGTCGGGGGTCGCTTTGCGGCGGAGGAGGTCGGCGACCTCGGCGGCGAGTTTGAGGGCCTCGGACATGGCGACGTCGTCCACGGGGAGCTCGCCCTCGGAGGACTCGGGGTCGCGTTCGCGGAGGGTCTGGGCCACGGACTTCACGAAGGGGTTCTCGTGCCTGCGGGCCTCTTTGAAGACCTTCGCGCCAGCGGTGACCTCCTTGAGGAACACCAGGGCGTTCTTGGACCCGTCGGAGACCACGGTCCCCTTGAGGACGACCCCGGGCGTGTTCAGGATCAGGGCGCGCTCGTCGTCGTCGAACTGGGACAGCTCCGTCATGACCTTGCTTTCTGGTGGGCGGGTTGGCGACCGGCCCACCATATATCGCGAGGACTAGGTGCGTTCGGCCCCGGTGAGGCGGTAGGCGTCGTAGACGCCGTCGACCTTGCGGATCACCTTGATGATGTGGTCGAGGTGCTCCGGGTTCGCCATCTCGAACGTGAAGCGCGACAGGGCGACCCGGTCGCGGGTCGTGGTCACCGTGGCGGAGAGGATCGAGACCCGCTCGCCGGACAGGACCTGCGTGACGTCCGCGAGGAGGCGGTGCCGGTCGAGGGCCTCGACCTGGACCGTGGCGACGAACGTCGCCTGGTCGTCCTCGTGGGACCAGTGGACCTCCAGGACCCGGTCCGGCTGAAGCTCGATGCGCTCCTCGGCGTTCTCGCAGTCCCTGCGGTGCACGGAGATCACGTGGTAGCGGGTGGCGAAGCCGATGATCGAGTCGCCCGGGATCGGGTTGCAGCAGTGGGCGAGGCGCACCGGCATCTCGCCCTCCTCCATCCCCGCCACGGTCACCGCGGCGTGGATGTCGCCGTGCGCCTCGGGGACGATGCGCGCGGGCTGCGTGGGGGCGGTGGCCTCGGCCATGTCCTCGGCGGCGCCCTCGGCCCCGCCCTGGACCTCCAGGAGCTTCTGGACGACGCCGGAAGCGGAGATGTGGTGCTCGCCGAGGGCCGCGTACAGGGCCTCGACGTCCTTGAGGTTGAGGTCCTTCGCGAGGGACGTCAGGTTGTCGTGCGAGAGCATCCGCTGGAGCGGCAGGCGCCGCTTGCGCATCGCGCGGGTCAGCTCGTCCTTGCCCAGCTCGATGGCCTCTTCGCGCCGCTCGCGCTTGAAGTGCTGCTTGATCTTGGTGCGCGCGCGCGGGCTCTTGACGAACGCGAGCCAGTCCTCGCTGGGGGTCGCGTTCTCGGAGTTCGAGGTGAACACCTCGACCACGTCGCCGTTCGACAGCGTCGACTCCAGCGGCACGATCTTGCCGTTGACCTGCGCGCCGATGCAGCGGTTGCCAACCTCGGTGTGGACGGCGTACGCGAAGTCCACGGGCGTCGAGCCCGCGGGGAGGGCGATGACGTCGCCCTTGGGCGTGAACACGTACGCCTCGGAGGAGGCGAGGTCGAAGCGGAGCGCGTCGAGGAACTCCGAGGGGTCGGCGGCCTCGCGCTGCCAGTCGAGGAGCTGGCGCAGCCACGCCATGTCGTCGATGTGCGCGGGGGGCCCGGCGACCGTGGAGTTCTTGGTCTCCTTGTACTTCCAGTGCGCGGCGATGCCGTACTCGGCGGTGCGGTGCATCGCCCACGTGCGGATCTGCATCTCGACGGGCTTGCCGTTCGGGCCGATCACCGTGGTGTGCAGCGACTGGTACATGTTGAACTTGGGCATCGCGATGTAGTCCTTGAAGCGCCCCGGCACCGGCTGCCAGTTCGCGTGGATCACCCCGAGCGCCGCGTAGCAGTCCCGCTCGTCCTCGACGAGGATGCGCAGGCCCACCAGGTCGTAGATGTCGTTGAAGTCGCGGCCGCGCACGATCATCTTCTGGTAGATCGAGTACAGGTGCTTCGGCCGCCCGGAGACCTCGGCCTTGATGCGCGAGCCCTTCAGGTGGTCCTTGACCTGGGCCACGACCTGCTGGAGGAGCATCTCCCGCTGCGGGGAGTGCTCGGAGACCAGGCGCGCGATCTCGGCGTACCGCTTCTTGTAGAGCGTGGCGAACGAGAGGTCTTCGAGCTCCCACTTGATCGTGTTCATGCCGAGCCGGTGGGCCAGGGGAGCGAGGATCTCCAGCGTCTCCCGGGCTTTCTGCTCCTGCTTCTCGGGCGGCAGGAACGTCAGCGTGCGCATGTTGTGGAGCCGGTCGGCGAGCTTGATGACGAGGACGCGAGGGTCCTTCGCCATGGCGACGACCATCTTGCGGATCGTCTCGGCCTTCGCGGCGTCGCCGAGCTTCACCTTGTCGAGCTTCGTGACGCCGTCGACCAGGAGCGCGACCTCGCCGCCGAACTCGTCGCCGAGCTCGTCAAGCTGGTAGTCCGTGTCCTCGACGGTGTCGTGGAGGAGGGCCGCGACCAGCGTGTTCGTGTCCATGCCGAGCTCGGCGAGGATCGACGCGACCGCGAGCGGGTGCGTGATGTACGGGTCGCCGGACTTGCGGAACTGCCCGTTGTGCAGCTGCTCGGCGCGCGTGTACGCCTGCTGGAGGAGCCGCACGTCGGCGCGGGGGTGCGCGGCCCGGTGGGCCGCCACGAGCGGCTCCAGGACTTCGGGGAGGGTCGAGGACTGCCACGGCGCGTTGAAGCGCGCCAGCCGGGCCCGCATGCGGCGCCCCGTCGGCGGGCCCATGGGGCCGCCCGAGGTGGGCGCGGCGTCAGCGGGATTGCCGGACGCGGCTCGCTCGGTCACCACGCACGCCTCCTCGGTATCGCACGGCACTTCAGCTTCTCAAAGCCTCAACAAGGCTCCGATACGCATTAATCCTAGCCGCGGGGCGCAGCCCGGGCGGCTTGCGCTGCCCCGACCGCGCCCGCGACTGGATCACATCGAAAACGCTGTCACGTCGAGGACGCCGTCGCGTCCTGAACGCCCTTACATGACGCCCGCGGCCGCGACCTGCTCGACGATGTCCAGACCCGAGGTGATCTGGCCGAGGATCGTGTAGTCCGCGCCCAGGGTCGTGTCCTCGTAGACGATGAAGAACTGGCTGCCGGTGGTCCCGGCGCCCGCGTTGGCCATCGCGATGGTCCCGGCCGGGTAGTTCGCCTCGTCCTCGACCGGGGTGTTCTCCTCGCCGTACTGGTAGCCGGGGGAGCCCGCGCCGGCCATCTCGGGCGTGCCGGCCTCGATCGCGGCGCGCGCGTCGGGGTCGCCGCACTGGAGGACCCAGATGCCGTCGGTGGTCAGGCGGTGGCACTGCTGGCCGTCGAAGTACCCGTCCTTCGCGAGGAACGTGAAGGACCCGGCGGTGCACGGGGCCTGGGCGGTCTCAATGTCGGCGGTGATCACGCCGAGGTTGGTCACGATGGTCATCTCCTGCGACCCGGCGGCGGGCTGGGTCGCGAGCGGGACCGGGCTGGTCCCGTCCATCGAGGTGTACATGCACGAGGCGGTCTCGGAGGCGTCCGGGGCCGTCATCTGGAGGCATTCGAGGTAGACGTCCTGCACGGGGCGGCCGTCGGTGAGGCCCTCGGTGGCGGTGCCCGTGGCGCCCTCGCCGCTGGGCTCGACGTCGCCGCAGCGGTCGGCCGCGGCCTGCGCGTCGCTCACGAGCTGCTGCACGTCGGGGTCGCCGCCGGACTTGTCGTCGTCGGGGCCGAGCCACGCGAACGCGCCCCAGGCCAGGAGCACGAGGGCCGCGAGCGCGCCCACGCCGCCGACGCTCCACGCGACGGTGCGCCTGCGGCGCTCCTCCTCGGCCTTGACGGCCATGCGCTGCTGCAAGTGCTGGCGGGCCGCCAGTCGCTGAGCCTGTTTCGACGCCACCGTCGGATCTCCTTCGCGCGGTTAGGGGTCTTACTCGGTCTCGGTGTCGGTCGGGGTCTCGGAGGACTCCGCCGTCGGGTCGGCCGTGGCCGTCTCCTCGGTGCCGTCGGTCGGCACCTCGGTCGCCAGCGGGTCCTCGGTGATCTCGGACGTCGGCTCCTCGGCCGCGGGCTCCTCGTCCTTGAAGAACCCGTCCTGCCAGAGGTACACCAGGGTCAGCACGGCGGCGACGGCGAGGAGCCCTCCCAGCGCCTGGAGCTGGCGCCGCCTGCGCAGCTTGCCCGCGAGTCGCGCGTTCTTCTTCGCGTTCGCGATGCGCTGCTTGCGCTGCTCCATGTGCTTGGACTTCGCGGGCACCTGGACTCCTCATGACGTTCGCTTGTGTTGGGGGTTACGAGTTCCGCAGTCTAACCGGGTCAAGTCAGACGCGTCACCGCAGGATGCCGCATGTAAAATCGTGCCTGCCGGGGTCGGCTAGGAGAGCCGCGCTCCCCGCTCGCGCGGGGATGAGCCCGTGTGGTCCAGTTGGCCATGGGTCAGAACGACGTGTTCCCCGCTGACGCGGGGTTATCAAAGGGGAAGCCAAGTGCTCGTCGAAACAGTCGTAGCCGATGCGTTCGGTACGAACTGTTATGTGCTCTCCTCAGGCCGCGGCTCCGAGTGCGTTGTGGTCGACCCCGGCATCGGTGTCGCAGCCAGGCTCGACGATGTGTTCAAGCGAGATAATCTGAAGCCGGTTGCAGTCCTGATCTCGCACGGGCACTTGGACCACACGTTCTCCGTGACGCCCGTGTGCGGCGCGAACGACGTCCCCGCGTACATCCACACCGACGACGCCCACCTGCTCGCCGACCCCGCCCAGGGCTTCAGCGCGAACATGATGGCCCTCGTGGGCACCGGCCTCGACTGGACCGAGCCCGACGACGTGCAGGTCCTCGCCGACGGCGGCGCCGTCGAGCTCGCGGGGATGCGGTTCTCCGTGGACCACGCGCCCGGGCACACCGCCGGGTCGGCCATGTTCCACACCACCGGCGACGAGGCCGCGTACACGCTGACCGGCGACGTGCTGTTCCGCGGCGCGATCGGCCGCACCGACCTGCCCGGCGGCTCCGACGCGGCCATGCAGGAGACGCTGCGGACGAAGGTCCTCCCGCTCGACGACGGCGTCGTCGTCCTCCCCGGGCACGGCCCGGCCACCACGATCGCGGCCGAGCGCGCCCGCAACCCGTACCTGAAGCGCCTGACCGCCCATTAGGGACGGCCCGCTTCCTTTTCCGATCGAACTACGCGCTAGGAGACTCCCATGTCACGACCCCAGCCGCTCTCGGGCTTCCCCGAACTGCTGCCCCGGCAGCGGATCGTCGAGCAGCAGGTCGTGGACCATCTCCGCCGCGCCTTCGAGCTGCACGGCTTCGCGAACCTCCAGACCCGCGCCGTCGAGCCCATGGACCAGCTGCTCCGCAAGGGCGAGACCTCGAAGGAGGTCTACGTGCTGCGCCGCCTCCAGGCCGACGACCGCGACGCCTCCGACGCCGAGCTGGGCCTGCACTTCGACCTGACCGTGCCGTTCGCTCGGTACGTGCTGGAGAACGCCGGGAAGCTGAACTTCCCGTTCCGCCGCTACCAGATCCAGCCGGTCTGGCGCGGCGAGCGCCCGCAGGGCGGCCGGTACCGCGAGTTCTGGCAGGCCGACATCGACATCGTGGACCTCGGCGAGCTCCCGGCCCACTACGAGGTGGAGGTGGCGCTCGTCGTCGCCGACGCCCTCAAGGGCCTCCCGCTGCCCAAGGTCCGCATGCACGTCAACAACCGCAAGCTCTCGCAGGGCTTCTACCAGGGCCTCGGCATCGCCGACACCGAGGAGGCGCTGCGGATCATCGACAAGCTCGACAAGATCGGGCGCGACGCGACCGCGAAGCTCCTCATCGACGGCGTCGACGCGACTCCCGAGCAGGCCGAGGCGTGCCTGAAGCTCGCCTCGATCAGCGCCGAGGACTCCTCGTTCGTGGACGAGATCCGCGCGCTCGGCGTCACCGACCCGCTCCTGGAGGAGGGCCTCACCGAGCTGGCCGCGGTGGTCGACGCCGCGGCGGCCGCGGCCCCCGGCTTCGTCGTCGCCGACATGAAGATCGCCCGCGGCCTCGACTACTACACCGGCACGGTCTACGAGGTCTTCATCGAAGGGGAGGAGCACCTCGGCTCGGTCTGCTCCGGCGGCCGCTACGACAAGCTCGCCTCCGACGGCAAGAACACGTACCCCGGCGTGGGCCTGTCGATCGGCGTCTCCCGCCTCCTGGTGCCCCTGCTCCAGGCCGGGAAGATCGACGCGACCCGCGAGGTCCCCACATGCGTCCTCGTCGCCCTCAACCACGAGGACGACCGGCCCGCCTCGAACGCGATCGCCCAGCGCCTCCGCGCCCGCGGCATCCCCGTGC
Organism: Glycomyces sp. NPDC047010; assembly: GCF_040644205.1. Lineage (NCBI taxonomy): Bacteria > Bacillati > Actinomycetota > Actinomycetes > Glycomycetales > Glycomycetaceae > Glycomyces > Glycomyces sp. NPDC047010. The sequence continues at coordinate 142,730 of NZ_JBEYVY010000004.1, forward strand.
AGGTCTCGCCCTCGGCCGCGAAGTTCGGCAAGCAGATCAAGTTCGCCGACAAGCGCGGCATCCCGTTCGTGCTCTTCACCAACGACGAGGGCACCCAGATCAAGGACATCCGCTCCGGCGACCAGGCCACCGTCGACCTCGACACCTGGAACCCCCCGGCGGAGGACCTCCACCCGCGGATCACCGCCGAATAAGCACGCGAAAGCGGGCGCCCCTCGGGGCGCCCGCTTTTCAACGCCCTCAGACCGACAGCTCGCCCTGTGCCTCCAGCGACAACTCCTGCCACTCCTCCCAGCCCTGGAGCCGGGCCGCGTACGCCTGCTTGAGCATCGGGTGGAAGCCCAGGCCCCACAGGACGCGCAGCGGCGGCCGCTCCAGGTCGACCAGTTTCAGCATCGCCCGCGCCGACGCGGCCGGGTCGCCCGCGGGCTGGCCCTTGACCGCCTCGGCGAGCCGCTCGCGCAGCGGCACGTACGCGGGGTGCGCGGCGGCCATGTGGCCGTTGTCGAGCGGGTCCGGGTTCTTGCCCTTGCGGGTGGCGAACCCGCCGGGCTCGACGATGGTCACCTTGATCCCGAACGGTGCGACCTCGCCCGCGAGCGCCTCGTTCAGACCCTCCAATGCCCACTTGGACGCGTGGTAGGCGCCGCCGAGCGGCATCGCGATGAGGCCCGCCGCCGAAGAGAGCTGCACGATGTGGCCCGAGCCCTGCGCCCGCAGGTGGGGGAGGACCGCCTGGACGACCCACACGGCGCCGTAGAAGTTGGTCTCCATCTCGCCGCGCAGCTCCGACTCGGACAGCTCCTCGACGGCGCCGACCTGCGCGTACCCGGCGTTGTTGACGACCACGTCGATGCGGCCGAAGTGCGCGACTGCCGCTTCGACGGCCGCGTCCACCGCGGCCTTGTCGGTGACGTCCACGGCGAGCGGCAGGACCGCGTCGCCGTACTTCTCGGCCAGCTCGCCGAAGCCCTCAGTGCTCCGCGCGGTGGCCGCGACGCGGTCCCCGCGGCCCAGGGCGGCTTCGGCGAACTCCCGGCCGAGGCCGCGGGACGAACCGGTGATGAACCAGACCTTGCTCATGACGATCTTCCTTTGCATTGTGCGCGTGGGGGAGCGGGCCCGGACGGGGTGTCGCCCGGGCCCTTGGGGAGGGACTTAAGCGAGGGCTTTGACGGCGGTACCGGTGTGCTCGGCGGCCTTCGCGACGCGGCGGCGGCGCACGGGCATCCCGTAGGTCGGGTTGGCGACGCCCCAGGCGGCGCCTTTGCAGATGATCTCCTTGTAGCGGGCGGCGAACCGGCCGCGGAGGGAGACCGTGCGGGTGCGGTCGTCGGCGTGCACGTACTGGATCAGGCCCTCGCTGCGGCCCAGGCTGATGCACTGGTTGAAGTACCCCAGCGGCACCTTCCCGGCCTTCGCGCCGGTGAGGCGGGTCGTGATCGCGTCGGCCGCGGTCTGGGCCATCGGGATGCCCGAGGCGCACGACATGCGCAGCGGCTTCCCGGCGTCGCCGATCGCGTAGCCCGCGTCGCCGACGGCGAACACGTCCGGGTGCGACACGGAGGCCATGTCGCCGTCCACGACGATCTGGCCGCGGTCGGTGGTCTCCATGGTCGTGGCGGCCGCGATCGGGTGGACCGCGAACCCGGTGGTCCACACGGTCGCCGCGCTGGCGATCCGCGTCCCGTCGGCGGTGACGATCTCGCCGTCGCGCACTTCGGCGACGTCGGTGTGCTCGTGGACGCGGATGCCGAGCTTCGCGAAGACCTTCCGCAGGTGCGCCTGGGCCTTGGGGGAGACCCAGTCGCCGAGATCGCGGCGGGCGATGATCGCGACATCCAGGTCGGGGCGCGCCTCGGCGAACTCGGTGGCCGCCTCGATCCCGGTGAGGCCGCCGCCGACGATCGTGACCGTCTGCCCGGCGTCCATGCGGGCCAGGCGGTCCCGCAGCTTGAGCGCGCCGGGGCGGCTCGCGATCTCGTGGGCGTGCTCGGCGGCGCCGGTGACGCCGTGGTCGGTCCAGCCGCTGCCGAGGGCGTAGACGAGCGTGTCGTAGGCGAGGGTCTCGGCGCCGTCCGCGCCGGTGACCGCGACGGTCTTCGCGTCGGCGTCCACCGCGGTGACCTTCGCGAGCTTGAGTTCGACGCCGGTCCCGGCGAACATCTCCGCGAACGGGCGCGGCTTGAGGTCCTGGCCCGCGGCCAGCTGGTGGTTGCGGACGCGCTCGACGAAGTCGGGCTCGGCGTTGACGAGCGTGACGGCGACGTCGTCGGCGTGCAGCCGCCGCGCGAGGCGGCCGGCGGCGAACGCGCCGGTGTATCCGGCGCCGAGGACGATGATGCGGTGCTGCATGGGCTTGCTCCTGTCTGCTTCGTGTTCGCGACCTGAACCGGACGGGCCCGCGATTGCTGACAGGAACGAGGAGTGAAGCACGTCACATGACGTGAGGGCAGGTCAGAACGCCTGCTCGACCAGGGGCTCCCCGTGGTCGAGCGTCGCCCACAGCGCCGTCGCGCGTTCGAGCTTGTCGGGGTTGACCTGGGTGCGGCACGCGGCGACGCCGTCCGCCGAGATCTCGACCGCCATGATCCCGACGACCTTGTCGCCGACGACCGCGACGAGGCCCGGTTCTCCGTTGACGGGCCACGAGTACAGGTCGGCGGTGCCGCCGATCATGTCGCGCTTGACCGCGGCGGGCCGGAACATGCCCCACAGGAACTTCGCGACCGCGGTCGCGCCCTCGAACGCCTTCGCGCGGGCCGGGACCTTCCCGCCGCCGTCGCCGATCGCGATCGAGTCGTCGGTGAGCAGCTCCAGCAGCGGCTCGACCGAGCCGCCGGTGGCCGCCGCGAGGAACTCCTCCACGATGCGGCGCGCGGCCGCCCGGTCGATCTCGGTGCGGGCGCGCCCGTCGGCGACGTGCTTCTTGGCGCGGTGGAAGATCTGCTGGCTGCCCGCCTCGGTGATGTCGAGGATCGCGGCGATCTCGCGGTGCGGGTAGTCGAACGCCTCGCGCAGCACGTAGACGGCGCGCTCGTTGGGGGACAGGCGCTCCATGAGCGTCATGACCGCGTACGAGACGGACTCGCGCTGCTCGGCCGTGTCGGCCGGGCCCAGTATCGGGTCGCCGCCGAGGACCGGCTCGGGCAGCCACTCGCCGACGTACGTCTCGCGCCGCGCCCGCGCCGAGGTGAGCTGGTTCAGGCACAGGTTCGTGAGGACCTTCGTCAGCCACGCCTCGGGGACCTCGATAGATGCGACCTCGGCGCCCTGCCAGCGCAGGAACGCCTCCTGGACGGCGTCCTCGGCCTCGGCGGCGGAGCCGAGCATCCGGTAGGCGATGGCCGCCAGGCGCGGCCTGGCGGCCTCGAAGCGGTCGACGTCGTCCAGGGTCAGGGTCATGGCCCGATCCTAGCTCCGCCCGCGCGGTGCGGCGGCCTCGTTGGGGCCGTGGGCTATCCGACCTCGCGGACGCAGTAGAGCGCGGTGATCGAGTCGATGTCGGGGTCCCAGTCGCGGCCCGCGGCGATCGCGGTGTCCGTGTAGTAGTACTGGGTCCACTCGTAGCCCTCGCAGGCGTCGGCGGCGGCCACGGCGTGGGTCGGGTCGCTCGGGTCGGCGTCGGCGGGGGCCTGGACGATGTGCACGACGTACCAGTAGGCGGTCTCGCCCTCGCAGTCGACGACGTAGAACCCGGTGGTGACGTTCTCGATGCACTCGCCTTCGACGGGCACGCGGTAGTCGGACTCGCCCGCGCTGGTCGCGGCGTCGGTGGGCTCCTCGCTGGTCTCCTCGACGGCGGCGCCGGTGGTCTCCTCGGCCGCTTGGCTCGTGGACTCCTCGGCGACGGGGTCGCCGTCGTCCTTGCCGAGGTTCATGGCGAGGACGGTGCCGCCGACGGCGACGGCGAGGACCACGACGACGAGGGTGACGATGAGCCTGGTGTTGCCGCCGGTGCGGGGCGGCGGGGGCGCGGCCTGCCCGGCCATGAACGCGCCGCCGGGCGGGCCGGGCGGCGGCGGGGGCGGCTGCTGGTACCCGGCGGGCTGGCCGGGGACGTAGCCGGGGGCGGCGGGGGAGTACGGGAGGCCGGGCGGGGCGCTGCCGGGCTGGACGTTGAGCGGCGGGTTGCCGTAGCCGGTGCCGGGGCCGTACACGTCGGGGCGGGAGTACGGGTCGGCGTCGGTCGTGTAGTGCTGGGGCGCCGAGGGCTGGCCGTAGCCCGGCTGCTGCTGCGAGGGGTCGTAGGGGTTCGGGGGCGGGTAGGTCATGGCGGCTCTCCGTCGGGTGGCCGTACTCGGGGCGGTTCCCCTCCATCATAGGCGGACCCGGCGAGCGCGCCCCTGTCCTGGAACGGCGAGGGCCGCCCCCGCGGTGCGGGGACGGCCCTCGGTGTCGTTGCGGTGCTACAGGTTGTCGCTGGAGCAGTAGGCGCCCCAGATGAGCCCGTCGCCGCCGTACAGGGCGGCGGCGTAGTAGCCCGAGTTCGGACAGCCGCCCAGCGCGGTGGTGGAGTCGAACGCGGACTCCTCCAGCGGCGGGTCGTACGCCTCGACCTCTTCGACGGTGTACAGCGCGCCGGGCGCCGAGCAGTCGATCTTCAGTCCGCTGCCGTCGGTGCAGTCGCCGGTGTTCGGGGTGACCGGGAGGGCGCCGTCGGCGTTCTCCTTCTCGATCGCGGTCAGGCACAGCAGGTAGTCGACCTTGCCGCCGTCCCAGTCGTACACGTAGAAGTACGACTGCCAGACCTCGCCGAAGGCGCCGCGCAGCGCCACGGCGCCGCACTCGGCCTCGACGCCCGCGTAGTCCTCCAGCTCGCCGAGGGAGTCGGCGCGCAGGTCGGGGTCGTCCACGACCTTGTTGACGGTCCAGTACGACTCGGCCGCGTCGCACTCGGCGGTGAGCTCCGCGGTCGGGTCCTCGGAGGTGGTGGACGCGTTGAGGTCCTCGATGAGGCAGTCGCCTTCGGCGACCGACGTCGAGGAGTCGGAGTCGGTCAGGTCGTCGAGCGCGTTGCCCGCGTCGCCGTCGTTCGCGACCAGCCGGACGATGAAGATCACGCCGATGATGAGGACGACCGCGATGGGCGCCAGGATCTTCCACACGAGGCCGCCGCCACCGCCGCCGCCGGACGGCGGCATGGGCGGCGGGGCGCCGTAGGGGCCGCCGGGCGTTCCGGGAGGCGGCGGGTAGCCGGGCTGCTGGCCGAAGCCGGGAGGCTGGGTCTGCCCGTACTGGGGCTGGGACGGCTGCCCGTAGCCGGGCTGCTGCGGCTGAGGGGCGTACCCGCCCGGCTGCTGCTGCGGGTAGCCCGGCTGCTGCGGCTGCTGTCCGTAGCCAGGGGGCGGGGGATAGGTCATTGGAAGAAGACTCCTTGCGAACGTACTCTGGTCGAGGGGGTGGCTGCACGGGATGGGCACCGTGCGATATGGGATCACTCTAACCACCCGCGTCCACCGGTCCGCACGGCCCGGCCTCGGGTGGAGGTGCTGTTACACCCCCATTACGCGAAGGTTGCGCACTACTCGGGAGCCCGCCTGAGGGTTCGTTCAGAAAAACGGCCCGACCTGCTCGGATCGTAGGACGATGGTGTCTGACAGATGAGCGATGCATTACACTCGTCTGACACTTTGCATTCTCTCGGGCCGACGTCGTCCCGTATGAAACACCGCTGTGCTCCAGCGCCCCCACCTGCTGCGAGCGCTCGACGACGAAGGAGGCCAAGGTTGCGTTCTGCCCTGAACTCTGAGCCCGGTCTTTACCGCCCCGCCTGGGAACACGACGCCTGCGGCGTCGCCTTCGTCGCGGACATGCAAGGCAGGGCCGCGCACGACGTCATCGAGCGCGGGCTCTCCGCGCTCGTGCGCATGGAGCACCGCGGTGCCACCGCCCCCGACCCGGACTCGGGCGACGGCGCGGGCATCATGCTCCAGATCCCGGACGCCTTCTACCGCGACACGGTCGACTTCCCCCTCCCCGAGGCCGGCCACTACGCCGCCGGGCTCGTCTTCACCCCCGAGGACGACGACGCCACCCTCCGCGCCCGCGCGATCGTCGAGAAGTACGCCGTGGCCGAGGGCTGCCGCGTCCTCGGCTGGCGCGACGTGCCCACCGACGGCTCCGGCCTGGGCGCCGCCGCCCTCGCCTCCAAGCCCCGCGTCTCCCAGGTGTTCCTCGCCGCCGAGGACGCCGCCGCCTCCGGGATCGAGCTGGACCGGCTCGCGTTCTGCGTCCGCAAGCAGGCCGAGCGCGAGATGCGCGAGCGCCAGCTCGACGGCGCCGCGATCGTCAGCCTCTCCGGCCGCACCGTCGTGTACAAGGGGATGCTCACCCCCGCGCAGGTCCCGCAGTTCTACCCCGAGCTCGCCGACGAGCGCCTGACCTCCGCGATCGTGCTCGTCCACTCCCGGTTCTCCACGAACACGTTCCCGTCGTGGCCGCTCGCCCACCCGTTCCGGATGGTCGCCCACAACGGCGAGATCAACACGATCCGCGGCAACCGCAACTGGATGACCGCCCGCCAGGCCGACCTCGCGACCGCGGCGCTGCCCGGCCGCCTGCGCCGCCTGTTCCCGATCAACACGCCCGGCGGCTCCGACTCCCTCAACTTCGACGAGGTCGTGGAGCTGCTGCACCTCGGCGGGCGCAGCCTGCCGCACGCGATGCTCATGATGGTCCCGGAGGCGTGGGAGCACAACGCCACCATGGACCCCAAGCGCCGCGACTTCTACCGCTACCACGCGTCCATCATGGAGCCGTGGGACGGCCCGGCCGCGGTCTGCTTCACCGACGGCGTGCAGATCGGCGCGGTGCTCGACCGCAACGGCCTGCGCCCCGCCCGCTGGTGGCGCACCACCGACGACCTCGTCGTCCTCGCCTCCGAGTCCGGGGTCGTCGACATCGACCCCGCGAAGGTCGCCGCCAAGGGCCGCCTGGAGCCGGGCCGCATGTTCCTCGTGGACACCGAGGCCGGCCGCATCGTCGACGACGAAGAGGTCAAGGACTCGCTCGCGAAGGAGCACCCCTACGGGGACTGGCTCCACGCCGGGCTCATCCGCCTCGAAGAGCTGCCCGAGCGCAAGCCGCGCACCTACGACCGCGAGACCGTGCGCCGCCGCCAGTTGACCTTCGGCTACACCGACGAAGAGCTCCGCCTCCTCATCGCCCCCATGGCGGCCACCGGCGCCGAGCCGCTGGTGTCGATGGGCTCCGACACGCCCATCGCCGGGCTCTCCAAGCGCTCCAAGCTCCTGTTCGACTACTTCACGCAGCTGTTCGCGCAGGTCACCAACCCGCCGCTCGACGCCATCCGCGAAAAGCTCGTCACCGCGCTCGGCACCACGGTCGGCCCCGAGGGGAACCTGCTCGAACCCGGCCCGCACTCGTGCCGCCAGATCGAGCTCGCGCGCCCGATCCTCTCCAACGAGGAGCTCTCGAAGATCCTCCACATCGACGAGGACGGCGACATGCCCGGCTTCCAGGCCGTGCGCGTCTCCGGGCTCTACAAGGCCCGCCACGGCGCCCGCGGCATGAAGGACCGCCTGGTCGAGATCTGCCGCCACGTCTCCGAGGCCATCGAGGACGGCGTGCGCATCCTCGTGCTCTCCGACCGCGACTCCACCGCCGACCTCGCCCCGATCCCCTCGCTCCTGCTCACCGCCGCCGTGCACCAGCACCTCGTCCGCGAGCAGACCCGCACCAAGGTCGCGCTCCTGGTCGAGACCGGCGACTGCCGCGAGGTCCACCACGCCGCGGTCCTCCTCGGCTACGGCGCCGCCGCGATCAACCCGTACCTGGCCTTCGACTCCGTCCAGGAACTGGCCGCCCAGGGCGTCGTCGACGTCGAACCCGCCCAGGCCGTCGAGAACTACATCAACGGCCTGTGCAACGGCGTGCTCAAGGTGATGTCCAAGATCGGCATCTCCACGATCGCGTCCTACACCGGCGCGCAGATCTTCGAGGCGGTCGGCCTCGACACCGACTTCGTGGACCGCTACTTCACCGGCACCGACTCCTCCATCGGCGGCATCGGCCTCCAGACCCTCGCCAAAGAGGTCGCCGAGCGCCACCGCGCCGCCTACGAGCGCAAGATCGAGATCTCCGAGCCGCTGCCCCCGGGCGGCGACTACCAGTGGCGCCGCGAAGGCGAGGTGCACCTGTTCAACCCCGAGACGGTGTTCCTGCTCCAGCACGCCACCCGCTCGGGCCAGTACGAGGTGTTCAAGCGCTACACCGACAAGGTCAACGCCATCGCCGCCGACTCCGGGCTCCTGCGCGGGATGCTCGGCTTCCACGACACGCGAGAAGCCGTCCCGCTCGACGAGGTCGAGCCCGTCGAGACCATCGTCAAGCGGTTCCACACCGGCGCGATGTCCTACGGCGCGCTCTCCATCGAGTCGCACGAGACCCTCGCGATCGCCATGAACCGCCTCGGCGGCCGCTCCAACTCCGGCGAGGGCGGCGAGGACGTCGACCGCCTCTACGACCCCGAGCGGCGCTCCGCGATCAAGCAGGTCGCCTCCGGCCGCTTCGGCGTCACCTCCGAGTACCTCGCCACCGCCGACGCCATCCAGATCAAGATGGCCCAGGGCGCCAAGCCCGGCGAGGGCGGCCAGCTCCAGGGCAACAAGGTCCACCCGTGGATCGCCAAGACCCGCAACTCGACCCCCGGCGTGGGCCTCATCAGCCCGCCCCCGCACCACGACATCTACTCCATCGAGGACCTCGCGCAGCTCATCCACGACCTCAAGCACGCCGGAGGCGGCGACGCCGAGGTCCACGTGAAGCTCGTGTCCGAGGTCGGCGTCGGCACCGTCGCCGCGGGCGTCTCCAAGGCCAAGGCCGACACCATCCTCATCTCCGGCTACGACGGCGGCACCGGCGCGTCCCCGGCGAACTCGATCAAGCACGCGGGCACCCCGTGGGAGATCGGCCTCGCCGAGGCCCAGCAGACCCTCGTCCGCAACGGCCTGCGCGACCGCATCCGCCTCGAAGTCGACGGCGCCATGAAGACCGGCCGCGACGTCGTCGTCGCCGCGCTCCTCGGCGCCGAGGGCTTCGGCTTCGCCACCGCCCCGCTCGTCGTCACCGGCTGCGTCATGATGCGCGTCTGCCACCTCGACACGTGTCCCGTCGGCGTCGCCACCCAGGACCCCGTCCTGCGCAAGCGGTACACCGGCGAGCCGGAGTTCGTGGAGAACTTCTTCCGCTACATCGCCGAAGAGGTCCGCGAGATCCTCGCTGACCTCGGCTACCGCTCGCTGGACGAGGCCATCGGCGACGTCGAGCGCCTCAAGCAGCTCCCCGCGCCCGGCCGCAAGGCCGCCCGCGTGGACCTCGCGAAGGTCATCGCCGCGCCCGTCGAGGGCCCCCGAGTCCAGGCCACCGTCCAGGACCACGGCGTCCACGCCACCCTCGGCGCGGCCCTCGTGGACCTCGCCCGCCCCGCGATCGAGCGGGGCGAGCGCGTCGAGGCCGACCTGCCGATCCGCAACACCGACCGGTCCGTGGGCGCGCTCCTCGGCGCGGCCGTCTCCCGCGCCCACCGCGAGGGCCTCCCCGACGACACCGTGAAGCTCACCTTCCGCGGCACCGCCGGGCAGTCCTTCGGCGCGTTTCTCACCCGCGGCGCCACGTTCAAGCTCGTCGGCGACGCCAACGACTACGTCGGCAAGGGCCTCTCGGGCGGGCGCCTCGTGCTCACCCCCGACGCCGGGGCCCCCTTCGCCGCCGAGGAGAACGTCATCGCCGGGAACACGCTCCTCTACGGGGCGACCTCCGGCGAGGCGTACATCCGCGGGAAGGTCGGCGAGCGCTTCGCCGTCCGCAACTCCGGCGCCGTCGCCGTCGTCGAAGGCGTGGGCGACCACGGCTGCGAGTACATGACCGCCGGCACCGTCCTCGTCCTCGGGCCCACCGGCCGCAACTTCGCGGCCGGCATGTCCGGCGGCACCGCCTACGTGTGGCGCCTGGACGAGTCCCGCACCAACACCGCGCTGGCGGACCTCGACCCGCTGTCGGCCTCCGACATCGACCTGGTCCACTCGCTCCTGCTGCGCCACGGCCGGGCCACCGGCTCGGCGGTCGCGTCCGAGCTGCTCGGCAACTGGCCCAAGGCCGCCAGCGGCTTTACGAAGGTCATCCCGCGCGAGTACAAGGCCGTTCTCGCCCTCCAGCAAGCCCAGACGGAGGCCGGCAATGCCTGACCCCAGCGGATTCCTCCAGCACCAGCGCGAGGTCCCCAAGAAGCGCCCGATCCCGGTGCGCATCCTCGACAACCGCGAGGTGTACACCCGCACGTCCGGCGACCTCGTGACGGCCCAGGCCGCGCGCTGCATGGACTGCGGCATCCCGTTCTGCCACAACGGCTGCCCGCTCGGGAACCGCATCCCCGAGTGGAACGACCTGGCCCGCACCGACCGGTGGGGCGCCGCGATCGAGCAGCTCCACGCCACGAACAACTTCCCGGAGTTCACCGGGCGGCTGTGCCCGGCGCCGTGCGAGGCCGCGTGCGTCCTCGGCATCGGCGACGACCCGGTGACCATCAAGAACATCGAGGTCGAGATCATCGACCGGGCCTTCGACGACGGCAACGTCGAGCCCCGCCCGGCCGCGTTCGCGACCGGCAAGTCGGTGGCCGTGGTCGGCTCGGGCCCCGCGGGCCTGGCCGCCGCCCAGCAGCTCGCCCGCGCGGGCCACTCGGTCACGGTGTACGAGCGCGACGACGCCCCCGGCGGGCTCCTGCGCTACGGCATCCCCGACTTCAAGCTGGAGAAGCGCCACATCGACCGCCGCGTCGCCCAGATGCGCGCGGAGGGCGTGGAGTTCCTCTGCGACGTGAACGTCGGCGTCGACATCACCTCCGAGGACCTGCGCGAGCGCCACGACGCGGTCGTGCTCGCCGTCGGCGCACTCGAAGGCCGCGAGACCGACCAGCCCGGCCGGGAGCTCGCGGGCATCCACCAGGCGATGGAGCACCTCGTCGGCGCCAACCAGGTCGCGGCGGGCAAGGCCCCGTTCGCGCCGATCGACGCCAAGGGCAAGCACGTGGTCATCATCGGCGGCGGCGACACCGGCGCGGACTGCCTGGGCGTGGCCCACCGGCAGGGCGCGGCCTCGGTCCGCCAGCTCGACCTGTACCCGATGCCGCCCTCGGACCGCGACGACGGCAAGGACCCGTGGCCGACCTGGCCGGTCATCGTCCGCAACTACCCTGCGCACGAGGAGGGCGGCGAGCGCAACTACGGCTCCGCGGCCGCCGAGTTCGTCGGCGACGAGCACGGGCACGTCCGGCAGATGCGCCTCTCGGAGGTCACCGTCGACAAGTCCCAGGGCCGCCGCGACGTCGTCCCGGTGCCCGGCACCGAGCGGCTCGTCCCCGCGGACCTGGTGCTCCTCGCGATCGGCTTCGCCGGGACCGAGGAGCAGCCGCTGCTGCGCCAGCTCGGCATCGAGCGCACCCGCCGCAACGTGATCGACTGCGGCGAGGACTGGCAGACGGACGCGCCCGGCGTGTTCGTCGCCGGGGACGCCCACCGCGGCGCCTCGCTCATCGTGTGGGCGATCGCGGAGGGCCGCGCCGCGGCCGCCGCCGCGCACCGGTACCTCGGCGGCCAGACGGCGCTCCCCGCGCCGGTCGCGGCCTCCGCACAACCGCTCGCCGCATAACGTGCAATAGGCGGAATTGAGCGCAGTAAATATGCTCGGGCACAATCGCCCCTGACGCACTGCGCTCAATTCCGCCTACGCTTTTTTCGTATTCACATACGGTGAATCACAGCTCTCAACTGCGGTGACCCCCTGAGTGCGAGTGAGCGTCCGATATAACATCGCAGGGTGACTCGTAGAGCAAAAATCGTCTGCACCATCGGGCCTGCGACCGCCACGCCCGAGCGCATGGCCGGCCTGATCGACGCGGGGATGAACGTCGCCCGCATGAACTTCTCGCACGGCGCCCAGTCCGACCACGAGGCCGTGTACCAGATGGTCCGCGACGCCGCCGCGGCCGCCGGGAAGCCCGTCGCGATCCTCGCCGACATGCAGGGCCCCAAGATCCGCCTGGGCACCTTCGCCAACGGCTCGGAGCAGTGGAACGCGGGCGACCGCATCAAGATCACCTCCGACGACGTCGACGGCACCCACGACCGCGTGTCCTGCACCTACAAGAAGCTGCCGGCCGAGGTCACCAAGGGCGACCGCCTCCTGGTGGACGACGGCAAGCTGGCGCTCGAAGTGCTCGGCGCCGACGACACCGACGTCGAGTGCCTGGTCGTCGAGGGCGGCCCGGTCTCCAACAACAAGGGCCTGTCGCTCCCGAACGTGAACATCAGCGTCCCGGCACTCTCCGAGAAGGACATCTCGGACATGAAGTTCGCGTTGAACCTGGGCGTGGACCTCATCGCCATGTCGTTCGTGCGCACGCCCGACGACGCCCGCCTGGGCCACAAGGTGATGGACGAGGTCGGCGTGCGCCGCCCGATCATCGCGAAGGTCGAGAAGCCCGAGGCCGTCGCGCGCCTCGAAGAGATCGTCCTGGCCTTCGACGGCGTCATGGTCGCCCGCGGCGACCTGGGCGTCGAGATGCCCCTCGACGAGGTCCCGATCGTGCAGAAGGAGATCGTGCGCCTCTGCCGCGAGAACGCGAAGCCGGTCATCGTCGCCACGCAGATGCTCGACTCGATGATCGAGAACGCCCGCCCGACCCGCGCCGAGGTCTCCGACGTCGCCAACGCCGTCCTCGACGGCACCGACGCCGTGATGCTCTCCGGCGAGACCTCGGTCGGCAAGTACCCGATCGGCACCGTCCGCACCATGGCGAAGATCGTGGAGACCACCGAGTGCGGCCCGATCGGCCTGCGCGAGCTGCTCCACGACCCGCGCACCAAGTCCGGCGCCGTCACGCACGCCGCCGCCGACATCGCCGACGCGATCGGCGCGAAGGCCCTCGTCGCGTTCACCCAGACCGGTGACACCGTCAAGCGCCTCGCCCGCCTGAAGCCGAACCGCCCGATCTACGGCCTCACGCCGATCGAGTCGGTCCGCAACCAGATGGCGCTCTCGTGGGGCACCGACTCGTACCTCGTGGAGCACGTGGACCACACCGACGCGATGTTCCAGCTCGTCGACAAGACGCTGCAGGAGCACCACCTGGCCGCCCCCGGCGACCTCGTCGTGATCGTGGCGGGCACCCCGGCGGGCACGCCGGGCTCGACCAACACGGTCCGGGTCCACCAGATCGGCTCGTAGATGGTCGAAGTCCTCGTGGGACAGGACGCCGTGGACTCGCTCCTCGGCGTCCTCGACCTGGAGCCGATCGACGCGGGCCTGTTCCGCGGCCCCCGCACCGAGGGCGGGCTCCAGCGCGTCTTCGGCGGGCAGGTCGCCGGGCAGGCGCTCGTCGCCGCCGGGCGCACCGTCCCGGCCGACCGGCGGGTCCACTCGCTGCACGGGTACTTCGTGCGGCCGGGCGACTCGACCAAGCCGATCATCTACCAGGTGGAGAACATCCGCGACGGCCGCTCGTTCTCGGTGCGCCGCACGGTGGCGCTCCAGGGCGGGCAGACGATCTTCTTCATGTCGGCCTCGTTCCACACCGGCGAGCAGGGCCTGGAGCACTCCGGGCACGCCCCGGCGGACGTGCCGGGGCCGGACTCGGTCCCGCCGCTGAGCGAGCAGCTGAAGACCCACCCCGAGCGGCTCGGGATCTGGGCGCGCAAGCCGCGCCCGATCGACGTGCGGTACATCGGCGGCTCGGGCTTCTCCGCGTCCGGAGAGCGCCCGGCCCTGGAGCACCAGCGGGTGTGGATGAAGGCCGACGGGAAGCTCCCCGACGACCCGCTCATCCACGTGTGCGTCCTGACGTACGCCTCGGACCTGACGCTCCTGGACTCGGTCCTGTCGCGCCACGGCGCGGTCTGGGGCCCCGGCGGGTACCTCGGGACGAGCCTGGACCACGCCCTGTGGTTCCACCACCCGTTCCGCTTCGACGAGTGGACCCTGTACGACGCGGTCTCCCCGACCGCGGCCGACGGCCGCGGCCTGGCCCAGGGCCGCTTCTACGACGCCGCGGGGCTGCACATCGCCTCCGCGACGCAGGAGGGCCTGCTCCGGCAGACCCCCGAAGCGCCCGGGGTCCCCTAGGCGCGGTCCCGCAGTGCGGGAGCGATCTGACGGACGGTGAGCAGCTGATTGAGGCTGATTTCACCGATTTCGAGGGGGTCGGTACCGGTAAGGGCCGAATGCTATGGTCGGCGTTCGTCCCCGGTACCGACCCCCATCGTCATCGGCCGGTCCTGCCCGACCGGCCCGTCCTGCCCGGTGAACCATTGCGGAGACCCGATCTATGCGTCTGACCAACGCTGAACAACAGGCGACGCCCCGAAGCGGCGCCCCCATACCGACCACGTCGCGGCCGAGCCACTGGCGGCCCGACATCGAAGGACTGAGAGCCCTGGCCGTGGGCGCGGTGATCGCGTCCCACATCGGGTTCTTCTACTCGGAGGGCGGATTCGTCGGCGTCGACGTCTTCTTCGTCATCTCCGGCTTCCTCATCACCTCGCTGCTGCTGCGCGAGATCGACCGCACCGGCCGCGTCTCCATCACCGGGTTCTACGCCCGCCGCGCCGTGCGCCTCCTGCCCGCCGCCGCCGTCGTGCTCGCCGCGACCCTCGCGGCCGCCTGGATCTGGCTGCCGCGCACCAGGCTCCCCGGCATCGCGACGGACGCCGCGGCCGCCGCGCTCAACGTCATCAACATCCGCCTCGCCCGCGAGGGCACCGAGTACCTCAACGCCGACGCGGTGCCGTCCCCGTTGCAGCACTTCTGGTCCCTCGCCGTCGAGGAGCAGTTCTACATCTTCTGGCCGCTGCTGCTCCTGGCCGTCGCGCTCGTCGCGCGCCGCGTCTGGGGCGGGCGCTTCGCCCCCGGCGACCAACTGCGCCGCCGCCGCACCGCCGCGATCGCCGTGGTGCTCACCGCGATCGGCGCCGCCTCGCTCTACCTGAGCGCCACGCAGTCCGGGCCCGACCCGGTCTGGTCGTACTTCGGCATCCACACGCGCGCATGGGAACTCGCCGCGGGCGGAGGAGTCGCCGTCGCGGCCGCGCACCTGAAGCGCCTGCCCGCATGGGCCGCCGCCGTCGGCTCCTGGGCGGGCCTGGGCCTCATCGTCGCCTCCGTGTTCCTCATCGACGAGCGCACCACGTTCCCCGGCACCGCCGCGGCCCTCCCCGTCGCGGGCACCGCCCTCGTCATCGCCGCGGGCTGCGCCCCGCACCGCTTCGGCGCCACCATGATCCTGGGCATCGCGCCCGCGCAGTACGTCGGGAAGATCTCCTACGGCCTGTACCTGTGGCACTGGCCCCTGGTCATGATCGGGCCCGCGATGCTCGGCGTCGAGGAGCCGCGCCTGCGCCACTACCTGGTGCTCATGGCCGCCGCGTTCCTCCTCGCCGTCGCCACGTTCCACATCGTGGAGCACCCGATCCGCACCCGCAAGAACCTCGTGCAGGTGCCCTCGCGCGCCCTCGCCATGGGCGGCGGGCTCATCACCGGCGCGCTCGCGCTGTCGATCCTCGCCTCGCTCCAGCCGATGCCCGCGGCCTCCAACGAGGAGGCCGCCGAGATCACCGGCGACGACGCCACCGTCTGGGACCTCCTGGACGAGTCCTCCGACGTGGACACCGTCCCCGCGAACCTCACGCCCGCACTGGAGGACGCGAAGCTCGACGAGCCCGCCCTCTACGACGACGGCTGCGTGGTCGAGCGCGACGACCCGGACGTGGACGAGGACTGCTGGTACGGCGACCCCGACGGCGACAAGACCCTCGTCCTCTTCGGCGACTCCCATGCCGCCCAGTGGTTCCCGGCCGTCAACCAGCTCGCCGAGGCCGCCGGGTGGCGGCTCCTCGCCATGACCAAGGCCAACTGCTCCGTCCCCGACGTGCGCGAGTACGACCCGAAGCTCGAACGCGAGTACACCGAGTGCCCCGAGTGGAAGGACGGCGTCTACGACCTCCTCGACGACGTCAAGCCCGACGCCGTCGTCGCCGCGACCTACGACGACAAGGAGGTCATGGCCGACGACCCCGACGAGGCGTGGACCGACGGGTGGGTCGACAGCGTCGAGCGCCTGGAGGAGTCCGCGGGCGAGGTCTACTACCTCGCCGACTCGCCCGACCTCGGCGAGGACGTCCCCGACTGCCTCGCCGAGAACCCGCAGGACGCCAGCACCTGCGTCGGCGACCTGGACGACGCCGTCATCGAACCCGACCGCCGCGAGGACACCGAAGCGGCCGTAGCCGATACGGGCGCCCGCGTCGTGGACCCGATCCCGTGGATGTGCGACGTGGACGAGGGCACCTGCCCCGTCGTCGTCGGCAACCTCCTGGTCTACCGCGACTCCAACCACCTCGCGGCCCGCTTCGTCGCCGAGCTCGCGCCGCAGCTCGCCGCCGCGATCCCGCTGGAGCCGGCCGAGTCGCAATAGGAACCGCAGCGACAACCTGCACAGGCAGGACCCGGGGCGGGCCTACCGCCACCCGACGGTAGGCTCACCTCAATTCACAAGCGGCACAAAAGGAGTGAACCCGGATGGAGCGCGTCGCGCCCTGGCTCAGGGCCGTCAACACGGTCCTCACCCCCGCCATCGCGGGACGCCGCAAGAAGGTCGACCGCCTCATCGAACGCGCCGTCCGCGACGCCGAGCACCGCACCGGCTCCACCGCCCGCGGCGACGACGAGTTCACCGACGACATGCGCACCCTCCTCCACGCCTACGCCGAAGTCCCCGGACTCACCCCCGTCGGCTGGCTCGGCGCGATCCAGGAGGTCACCGACCGCCTGGAGAACCGCCTGCGCATCCGCAAGCTCCACGCCCTCAACCCCGAGATCGCCGACGAGCGCATCGACCGCCCCATCGTCGTCACCGGCGTCCCCCGCACCGGCACCACCCTGCTCCAGCGGCTCCTCGCCGCCCCCGCCGCCCACCGCGCGCCCCTGCTCCACCAGCTCATGCACCCCGACCTCCCGGGCGCCCCCGACCACCGCCGCCGCACCGAACGCACCGTCGACGCCATGCACAAGGCCGTCCCCACCTTCGGCGCCCTCTACGACATGCACCCCGACAAGCCCGACTCCTGCGTCTGGGTCCTCCCGCACGGCATCGGCCACCTCGTGCGCATCCACCCGCCCGGCTACGTCCAGTGGATGCTCGACCGCGACGCCGCCCCCGACTACCGCTACCTCAAGCAGACCCTCCAGGTCCTCCAGCACGGCAGCCCCCGCCAGCGCTGGGTCCTGCGCGCCCCCGCCCACCTCTGGAGCCTCGGGCCCCTCATGAAGACCTTCCCCGACGCCCAGATCGTCTGGCCCCACCGCGAACCCGCCGACGCCCTCGCGTCACTGTGCTCCATGACCGAGACCGCCATGGCCGTCAACACCACCGAGGCCGACCCCGTCGAGATCGGCCGCCTGTGGCTCGGCCTCATCGCCACCGGCACCGACCGCGCCCGCACCGAACGCGCCCGCATCCCCGCCTACGCCGTCCACGACGTGCCCTACCGCCACCTCACCACCGAGGCGCCCCGCGAGGTCCCCGCGCTCTTCCAGCGCCTCGGACTCCCCTGGGGGCTCGCCGAGCAGGCCGCCCTCGACGCGGCCCTCGCCACCCGCCCCCGCGGCCACCGCTACGACCTCGCCCGCTACGGCCTCGGGCAGGCGGAGGTCGACTACGCGCTGGCGGACTACAAGCGCATCTACGGCGCGTTCCTCTAGCAGCAGGGCCTCTAGAGCCGCAGGGCGAACGCCCAGAGCATGACGTCGGGCAGCGGCTCCCAGTCGAGCGCGGGCTCGCGCTCGAACCCGAGCCGCCGGTAGATCCGGTGCGCCGCGGTCATCTCCTGCTGCGAGCACAGCACGATCCGCTTCGTCCCCGCCGCCTTCGCCGTCTCGACGCACGCCGCGGCGAGCGCCGACCCGGCGCCGCGCCCGTGCGCGGCCGGGTCGACCGCGAGCATCCGGATCTCGGCGTCGCCGTCCCCGCCCAGCTCCATGAGCGGGCTCCCGGGGAACGCGATGGTGACGCCGCCGAGCAGCCGCTCCCCGTCGACCGCGACGAGCACGGTGGCGTGGGCGGCGCGGTGCGCGACGTCGCGCAGGTGCGGCGTGTACCCGTCTTCGAGGCCCCCGATGAGGAAGCCGCCCTTGAGGTACGAGTCGACGGTGAGGTCGCCGAGCAGTGCGTGCTCGCTCGGGAGCACCTCGCGGATCTGGATCGCGCTGTCAGAAGTCACCACAAGATTCTGCCCCGCCGGGCCGGTATCCGCCATCGGGAAAGCGACGGGGTTCGTCGGGCCCCGGCAGGCGTGGGACAGCGCTTGCAAAGCAAAGGATTGCCAGGTTGAATCGGTTTCTATGACTGACGTGATCCGCAACCCGATCCTGCCCGGCTTCCACCCCGACCCGTCGGTCGTGCGGGTGGGGGAGGACTACTTCGTGGCGACCTCGACGTTCGAGTGGGCGCCGGGCGTGCGGCTGCACCGGTCGAAGGACCTGCGGCACTGGCGGGACCTCGGCGGGGTCCTCGGGCCGGAGCATCTCGACCTCGCGGGCGCCCCGGACTCGGGCGGGGTGTGGGCGCCGGACCTCACGTACGCGCACGGCCGGTTCCACCTGCTGTTCTCGGTGGTCGACAACTACGCGTACGGCTACAAGGACTGCGCGAACTACCTGGTCACCGCCGAGAGGATCGAAGGACCGTGGAGCGAGCCGGTGCGGCTGCCCGGCCGCGGGTTCGACGCGGCGCTGTTCCACGACGAGGACGGCTCGACGTGGCTGCTCAACATGATCACCGGCTTCCAGGGTGTGGAGATCCAGCGGCTCGTGGACGGGAAGGCCGTGGGTGAGCCGGTCCTGCTCCTGGAGGGCAGCCCGGCCGGGCTCACCGAGGGCCCGCACCTCTACAGAGTGGACGGCTGGTACGTGCTGCTGTGCGCGGAGGGCGGGACCGGGTTCAACCACGGCGCGATCGTCGCGCGCTCGCGGGACCTGCTGGGGCCCTATGAGATCGACCCGAACGGGCCGCTCATCACGGCGCGGGACAAGCCGCACTCGCCGCTCCAGAAGGCCGGGCACGGCTGCCTCGTGGCGACCCCGGCGGGGGAGTGGTTCATGACCTACCTGGTCTCGCGCCCGTATACGGAGGTCGAGGCGTCGGTCCCGGACGACCCGCGGGCGCGGGACGCGACGGGCCGGTGCGTCCTCGGCCGCGAGACCGCGGTCGCCCCGGTCGAGTGGGTCGACGGCTGGCCCCGGATCGACGGTGCCGCACCGGCACTGGAGGTCCCGGCCCCGGACCTCCCCGCGCATCCGTGGCCCGCCGCGGACCCCCGCGACGACTTCGACGGCCCGGCCCTGGACCCGCGCTGGAGCACCTTGCGCCGCCACGCCGACCCGTCGTGGCTGCGCCCCGCCGAGCGGCCCTCCCACCTGCGGATCACCGGCGGCCAGTCGCCGTTCGGGAAGCGCACCCCGAGCCTGGTCGCGCAGCCGCTCACCCACAAGCGCGGCGTCTTCGAGGCCGGTATCGAGTTCACGCCCACCTCGGTCCATCAGGCGGCCGGGATCTGCGCCTACTACAACGCCTACAACTGGTACTTCCTCCAAGTGGCCCTTGACGACGGGGAGCCGTGGCTGTCCCTCGACTCCTCCGACCGCGGCCACCGCGAACTGGTCCGCATCGCGCCCGCGCCCGCCCGCCTCGACCTGCGCATCGAGTTCGACGGCCCCACGGTCCGGTTCGGCTACGGCACCGGCGGGTGGACCGGCACGGGCCTCGAACGGGACGCCACGGTCCTGTCCGACGAGTACGCGACGTGGAGCGCGGACGGGCTCCTCCACGCGTT
The DNA here is from genome assembly GCF_040644205.1 of Glycomyces sp. NPDC047010. Classification (NCBI taxonomy): domain Bacteria; kingdom Bacillati; phylum Actinomycetota; class Actinomycetes; order Glycomycetales; family Glycomycetaceae; genus Glycomyces; species Glycomyces sp. NPDC047010. Next base: position 162,634 of record NZ_JBEYVY010000004.1, read on the forward strand.
CGGGTTCACCGGCGCGTTCGCGGGCCTGTGGGTGCAGGACCGCGCCGCCGAGGGCGCCTTCGCCGATTTCGACTACGCCGCGTACAGGACCCCAGGTCAGAGCGGCGATGCATGATCGGCGCCCGGACGGGTAACCCCAGGTATGACCGCACCGAAGGGGGTACGGAGACCATGGGCGCTTTCGACAAAGCGAAGGACCAGGCCGAGCAGATGAAGGGCCGCGCCAAGGAGAAGGTCGGTGACGCCACCGACAACGAGAGCCTCGCGAACGAGGGTCGCGCGGACGAGCTCAAGGGCAAGGCGAAGGAGGAGTGGTACGACCTCAAGGAGAAGGCCGGCGACAAGCTCCACGACGCCAAGGAGCGCATGACCGGCAAGGACCGGGACGAGCGCTGACCCAGACGCGGAAGGGGCCGGGACGTGATCGTCCCGGCCCCTCGCGTCCGTCTACTTGCGGCGCGGCGGCGCCACGGTCTCGCGGACCACGATGTGGGTGCCGAGCACGACTCGGTCCTCAACTTCGGGGCCGCGGTGGAGCGCGAGGCGCACGGCCTCGCGGCCGAGCTGCTCGTGCGGGACGTGCACGGTCGTCAGCGCGGGGGTGAGGTCCGAGGCGAGGGGGATGTCGTCGAAGCCGACCACGGACATGTCGTCGGGGACGCTCACGCCCGCTTCGCGCAGGGCCTTGAGGACCCCGGCGGCGACCATGTCGGTGGCGGCGAAGACCGCGGTGACGTCGTCGCGTTCGGCGATGAGCTTCCGCGTCAGCTCGTGGCCGCTGGCCTTGGAGAACGACCCGGGCAGGATCAGCGACTCGTCGACTTCCACGCCGTGGTCGGCGTGGGCGCGCTTGAACCCGCGGATGCGCTCGTCGGTGGTGGTCAGGCCCTCGCCGAAGCCCATGTAGCTGATGCGGCGGTGCCCGGCCGACAACAGGTGTGAGGCCATCGCGTACGCGCCGCCCTCGTTGTCGTAGTGGACGACCGTGGCGGGGACGTCGTCGCCGGGGGAGGGCCGCCCGCACAGGACCAGCCGCGAGCCGGAGCGGTCGAGCGCGGTCGCGAAGTAGCGCATGCGCTCCTGGTAGTGCTCGTTGTCCCAGGCGCCGCCGACGACGATCACGGCCTCGGCGTGCTGCTCGCGCATGAGCTCCACGACCGCGAGCTCCCGCTCGGGGTCGCCGTGCGTGGTGCACAGGAGGCACAGGCGCCCTTCGGAGGCGGCCTGCTGCTCGACGCCGCGCGCGATGTACGCGTAGAAGGGCCCGGTCACGTCGTCCACGACGAACGCGACGGTCTTGGTGGTCGCGCCCGCGAGCGCCCTGGCGTGGGCGTTCACCACGTAGTCGAGGTCGCGCATGGCGCGCAGCACCTTCGAGCGGGTCGCGGGCGCCACCGGGTAGTTCCCGGCGAGGACCCGCGAGACCGTCGGCACCGACACGCCCGCGCGCGCGGCCACGTCCCTGATGGTGGGGCGCTTCGCGGTGTCGGCATTCGACTTCTTGGGCACAGGGGTCCTTCTCTCACCGGTTGGGATGCGACGGGTCCGCACTCAGGGTAGTTCACACTGGGGACGGACCCGCCGCATGGCATTACTCGCTCACTCGGAAGCCCAGCGTGAACGCGGTGGCGCGCGGCAGCAGGCGGTGCTCGGGGAGCACCCCGGGGCCGCACGCGGCCGAGCCCATGCCCTGGAGGTCCGCGTCCAGGTTCACGTAGACGCGGTCGCGTTCGACCAGGTCGGTGCGGTGCCGCGCCGCCTCCAGGTCCTCGCTCGTCCACGGCCGCACCGTGAGTGCGAACAGCGGTCCGCCGTGGACGGTGAGCGCGGGGCCCTCCGGGGCGGCCAGGCGCGCCCAGCGCACGTCGATGCGGGACCCGTTCTCCTGCGGGAACACGTACGGCGTCTGGAGTCCGGCCACAGTGGAGCGGAACCGGCCGACCCTGGCGGCGTCGCGCGTGTCGGCGTACGCCTCGCCGGGCCCGCCGCCGAACCACGTGACGTCGTCGAACGCCCGCGGCAGGGAGGCGCGCACGCCCAGGCGCGGCAGCGGGAAGTCCCACTCGCCCTCGGGACTCACCTCGACGGTGAGCCACAGGACGCCGTCCTCGTGCCGCCACCGGTACACGGTCGCCATGGCGATCTCGGCGCCCGCGGCGGCGACGCGGGTGGTGACGGCGAGGCCGTCGTCCCCGGCGTCGATCCCGAGGACCTTGTGCTCCAGGCGGTACAGGCCCGCGGCCCGGTCGCGCCACTTGTCGGCGAGGGGTGCGTGCCAGCTGCGGAGGTCGTTGTCGGTGGGCGCGCGCCACAGGTCCAGGCGCGGCCCTTCGAGCTCCAGGCCGCCGAGCGCGGTGAGGCGCCCGTACGCGTCGAACACGGCGTCCCCGAGCCGGTACCCGCCGTCGGCGGCGCCGGCTGCACCGGACGAGGCCGCAGGCGAAGGAGCCGCAGTACTCGCCAACTGCCCTTGGCCCCAGGCGATCTCGTGCCCGGCCTCGGCCCAGGACTCGTCCTTCGCGAGGACGGCCCGCACGGTCAGCCACCGCTCCCCGCGCGGGTCGGCGAGTTCGCCGATCCCTGCCGGGAACGGGACGATCGCGGCGTTCCCGGGGGCCAGCGCGGGCAGGTCGAGGCGGCCCTGGTGCTCGGGCTCCCCGCCGTCCTCGACGGCCCATGTGAACTCCAGGTCGCCGGTGTCGGCGAAGTCGCGGAGGTTCTCGACGGTGATGCGCCGCGACCCGGCGTCGACGGTGATGCGGAGCGGCTCGACGACCTTCTTGAACTCGACGAGGCCGGGGGAGGGCTCGCGGTCGGGGAACACGAGGCCGTCCACGACGAAGTTCCCGTCGTGGAGCGGTTCGCCGAAGTCCCCGCCGTACGCGAACCACTCGCGCCCGTCCTCGGTGCGGCGGCGCACGCCGTGGTCGATCCACTCCCAGATGAACCCGCCCTGGCAGCGCTCGTGCTGCTCGAAGAGGCGCTGGTACTCGCTCATGCCGCCGGGGCCGTTGCCCATGGCGTGGGCGTACTCGCAGAGGATGAACGGGATGTTCCGGCGGTGCGCGTCGAGCGCGGGGTCCTTCGTGGACTCCTCGGTCTTGTGGCCGATGCGGTCGGTCTCGGCGTGGTCGGCGTACATGCGGGAGTAGACGTCCACGTACCCGGAGTCCCAGTCGCCCTCGTAGTGAATGGGGCGGCCCGGGTCGCGGTCCTTGGCCCACGCGGACATGGCGGCGAGGTTCTGCCCGGTGTGGGACTCGTTGCCGAGGGACCACATGATGACGGACGCGTGGTTCTTGTCGCGCTCCACCATGCGGGCCATGCGGTCGAGGTACGCCTCGCGCCACATGGGCTCGTCGCTGGGGTTGTTCCGCCACTCGTAGAAGACGAAGCCGTGGGTCTCCAGGTCGCACTCGTCCACGACCCAGACGCCGATCTCGTCGCACAGGTCGAGGAAGCGGCGGTCCGGCGGGTAGTGGCTGGTGCGCACGGCGTTCACGTTGTGCCGCTTCATGACCTCCAGGTCGCGGCGCATGGTGGCGACGGAGAGGGTGCGGCCGTGGTCGGGGTCCCACTCGTGGCGGTTGACGCCGCGCAGGAGGATGCGCTTGCCGTTGACCTTGAGCAGGCCGTCCTCGATAGCGACGGTGCGGAAGCCGATCCGCAGCGAGACGCGCTCGCTCCCGGTGGCGACCTCGGCGTCGTACAGGCGGGGCGTCTCGGCCGTCCACGGCTCCACCGCCAGCGAGACGGACTCGCCCGCGGCGATGTCGATCCCCAGCTCGGGCACGGTGACCCGGGCGCCTTCGGGGGCCTCGACGCGGAGGGTCCCCTTGCCGGTGCGGTGGTCGTAGTCGGCGTGCGCGAACACGTCCTCGATCCCGCCCTCGGGCCGGTGGATCACCGACACGGGCCGGAAGATCCCCGAGAGCCACCACATGTCCTGGTCCTCCAGGTAGGAGGCGGCCGACCACTGGTGGACGCGGACGGCGACGGTGTTCTCGCCCTCATGGACGTGATCGGTGGCGTCGAACTCGGTGGGCAGGCGCGAGCCCTTGCCGTCGCCGAGGCGGACCCCGTTGACCCATACGGCGAACGCGGAGTCGACGCCCTCGAAGCGGAGCACGGTGCGGCCGGTGGCGGGCCACCCGGCGGGGAGGGTGAAGGTGCGGCGGTACTCGCCGGTGGGGTTGGCGTCCGGGACCCGCGGCGGGTCGACGGGGAACGGGTAGATGACGTTGGTGTACGCGGGCTTCCCGTAGGGCGCCTCGCCGTCGAGGTCGTGCATCTGCCACATCGACGGCACCGCGAGCACGTCCCACGCGCCCGCGTCGAACGCGGGGTCCTCGAACCCCTCGGCGAGGTCGTGCAGTCCGGCGCCGAGCCGGAACCGCCAGTCGCCGTCGAGGCTGATCGCGGCGGCGTCGGAGGCCAGCGCCGCCCGCGGTCCGCGCCGCCCAGTCCCGGGGCTAACGCTTTCCACGTAGGTGAAACCGGTCTGACTCATGAATCAGAATCCCTCTCCAGTAAACGGAACATTCCCGCCGGGCTGCCGCGCTCCAGCACGGCCGCCTCGTCTCGGTCCGACGGGAGGAGTCCGACCATTGTCCGCCATGATCCGGGCGACCGCATCCGCCCAGGTCCGGCGGGCGCCGACCGCATAGATACCGGTTTCCATCCTAGGGGCCCCGCCCCCGCACCGCCACCCCCGCCCCCCGCGCCCCAGTCGATCGACAGATACGCCCACCGGATCACGGTGCTACCTTGAGCGCGGCGCGAACCGCGCCCGCCCGCGCCCGCAGCCCACCCGACCTGCGGCCCGTCCGCCCCGAGGAGCACCCGCCCATGAGCGAGCGAATGAACACCCGCGCCGCCCTCGCCATCGCCGTCACCGTCCTCTGCTGGGCCTCCGCGTTCGTCTCCATCCGCGACGCCGGACAGCACCTCGACCCCGGCCCCCTCACCCTCGGCCGCGCCGGCGTCGCCGCCGTCGTCCTCCTCGCCGTCTGGGCCCTCCGCCGCGAAGGACTCCCCGGCCGCCGCGCCTGGCCCGGCATCGCCACCGCCGGCGTCCTCTGGTTCGGCGTCTACATGGTCGCCCTCAACTGGGGCGAGCAGCTCGTCGACGCCGGCACCGCCGCCCTCATCGTCAACATCGGACCCATCCTCATCGCCCTCCTCGGCGGCTGGATCCTGAAAGAGGGCTTCCCGCCCCGCCTCTTCCTCGGCATCACCGTCGCCTTCGCGGGCGTCGCCGTCGTCAGCCTCTCCATGGGCCGCCACGGCACCGCCTCCGTCCTCGGCGTCCTCCTGTGCCTCGTCTCCGCGATCACCTACGCGATCAGCGTCGTCGTCCAGAAGCCCACCCTCAAGCACTGCTCCTCGCTCCAGTTCACCGCCTTCGGCAACGCCATCGCCGCGGTCCTGTGCCTCCCCTTCGCCCCGCAGCTGTTCCGCCAGCTCGGCGACGCCCCCGCCTCCGCCACCCTCCACGTGCTCTACCTCGGCCTGTTCCCCACCGCGCTGGCATTCCTCACCTGGGGCTACGCCCTCCGCTACACCACGGCCGGGAAACTGGGCGCCACCACGTACGTCGTCCCCGCGATCGTCGTCGCCATGTCCTGGGCGCTCCTCGGCGAGATCCCCACCTGGCTCACCCTCGCCGGCGGCGCGCTCGCCCTCGTCGGCGTCGCCATCTCCCGCTCCGGGAGCCGCAAGGGCAAGCAGGCCGCACCGCCCGCCGCACCCGCCGAAGAGGTCACCACCACCTAAGGCGCGCAACCGCACTACTCGAACCGCTCCGCGAGGCGGCCCAGGCGCTCCCTCCAAGCCGCCTTGGCCGCCGCGGCAGCCTCCGCCGAAGGCAGCTTCGCGACCTCCACCTGCACCGCCGTCCGGTCGCCCTTCGCCACCAGGTTCGCGTTCACCCGCGACCCGTCCGACGCGTCGAACCGCACCGACTTCGGCGGCGACGCGCTCCGCTGCGTCAACTCCACGTCCCCCAGCCACACCGCCTGCGCCTCCGGGTCCGCCAACTGCTCGAACGCCGCCCCGACCGGCGCGCCCACGGTCTTCGACGCCGTCGCACTGAACGTCCCGTCCGGCCGCTGCCCCGGCTCCCGCAGCCCCCGCTCCTGCTCGTACCCCACGGTGATCGACTGCGCCCACCACCCGTCGATCTCGAACTCGCCCACCAGCAGCCGCGCGATCGCCGCGTGGCCCAGCTCCGCCGCGCCCCGCTCGTCCAGCAGCCCCAGCCACGTCCGCCAGTCCGCCCCGGTCGCCTCGATCAGGGCCTGATCGGACATCGAATCCCGCCGCCGCGCCGTCGCATCACCCATGCGCCCAGCCTAAGACCGCACCCCTCACGGGCCACTCGAAAACGTGATTCCTCCGCATAAGGGGGGTTTCATCACCTCACGCGAACTACGGGCAATAAAGTTCCCTCCCATACCGACTCGGAACGGAGCCCGAATGAACCCTGCGCGCCTCGCGGCCGCGGCGCTGGCCGCCACCGCCGCCCTCGCCCTCACCCCGGCCGCCGCCCAGGCCGCCCCCCGGCCCATGGAGTACACGGCACTCGGCGACTCGTACTCGTCGGGGACCGGCGCGGGGGACTACGCCGACGAGGAGTGCCTGCGCTCCGACCTCGCCTACCCGCGGCTGCTCGCCAACGGCCTCGGCGCGGACCTCCGGTTCGCGGCGTGCTCCGGCGCGACCGCCGCGGACCTCCTCGCCGAGCAGCTCGGCGCGCTCGACGCCGGGACCGACCTCGTCACGGTCACCATCGGCGGCAACGACATCGGCTGGACCGAGGCCGTCGCCGCGTGCCTGACGCCGCTCATGGACTGCACCGGCCGGATCGAGGCGTCCGAGGCGCTCATGCGCGGCCAGCTCCCGGGCCTGCTCGACGGCGTCTACGACGCGATCGCCGACCGCGCCCCGCGCGCCGAGGTCCTCGTCCTGGGCTACCCGCGGCTGTTCAACGCGCGCACCACGTGCGGCGCGCTCCACCAGCCCTCGGTCGCCGAGCAGACCCGCATGAACGCGGCCGCCGACGTCCTCGCGGGCGTCCTCGACGCCGCCGCCGCGGACCACGGCTTCAAATACGTGGACGTGCGCGAGTCCTTCGAGGGCCACGCGGTGTGCGACGACGTGCCGTACCTGCACGGCCTGCGCTACCCGACCGCGGAGTCGTTCCACCCCAATGCTCTCGGCCACGCCAACGGGTACTACCCGGCGGTCGCGGGGGCGCTCTGACGTCGCGGCGGGGCGGCCCGGCCGCCCCGCCTCCGGCGCAACCCGCAGAACGAGATGTGTAAATTTTCCGATTTGTTAGCGTCCGAGGGTTCCCCGCAAGTTACTCGCGAGTTCACAATATGTGGCAAGTCTTCCCCCGACTCGCGAAGGACCTCCCATGGACCGACTCAGACGATCAACGGTGACCGTCGTCGCCGCCCTCGCCGCCATCCTCATCGCCCCCGCCGCCGCCCAGGCCCAGCAGACCGAGTACGTCGCCCTCGGCGACTCCTACTCCTCCGGCTCGGGCGCCGGGCCTTACACGGACGCCGCCTGCCAGCGCTCGAACAAGGCCCACCCCGCGCTCCTCGCCGCCGAGCTCGGCGCCGAGTTCACCTTCGTCGCCTGCGGCGGCGCCACCACCGACGACGTCCTGGCCAACCAGGTCCAGGCCCTCGACGCCGGGACCGACCTTGTCACGATCGGCATCGGCGGCAACGACATCGGCTGGACCGACGCCGTGATCGCGTGCATCACCCCGTTCCGGAACTGCACCCCCGCGATCGAGGAGTCCGAGCGCCAGGCCACCCAGGAGCTCCCCGCGAAACTCGACGCGGTGTACGCCGAGATCGAGTCCCGCGCCCCCGACGCGGAAGTGCTCGTCACGGGCTACCCGCGGCTGTTCGCCGCCCGCAACACCTGCGACGCGCTCGGGTCGATCAGCATCGCCGAGCAGGTGCGCATGAACCAGGGTGCCGACCTGCTCTCGGGGGTCATCCAGGCCGCCGCCGAGGACCACGGGTTCACCTACGTGGACGTGCGCGACGAGTTCACCGGCCACGAGATCTGCTCGCGCACACCGTGGCTGCACGGGTTCACGCTCCTCGACGTCCCCTACCACCCGAACGCCGCCGGACACGCCTCCGGCTACTACCCGGCGCTCCTCGGCGCCCTCTAGGCGGCGCCTCCCAGAACCCTTCTCCTCCTCCGAAGAACGGGCCCGGGCGCTTCGGCGTCCGGGCCCGCGGTCGCCTACGCCTGCAGCGCGAGCGTCAGCGGGTGCACGGCCACCGCGCCCGCCTCCCGCAGCCGCATCGCCGCCACGGTCGCCGTCCAGCCGGAGTCGCGCACGTCGTCCACGAGCAGGACGCTCACCGCCGGGACCGGGAAGTCCACGGTGAACGCGTCGAGCACCTGGTGCAGCCGCTGCGCACTGTTCGCCCGGTGCTGGCCCGACACCGCGCTCGGCGTGCGGCCCAGTGCCCCCAGGTACTCCATGCGGCCCAGCCGCGCGATCCGCTCGGCCAGCCCGTTCACCAGCCGCGGCCGCGAGAGCGACCCGGTGGAGACGACCGCCGCGGGCCGGTCGGCCCAGTCCCACGCGGCCAGGACCTTGACGACCGCGCCGAACACGTCGTCGGGCACGTCCCGGTCGGCCCCGTCGCCCAGCAGGGCGCGGAGCGGCCCGCCCCAGCCGATGTCCGACAGGCGCGCGAGCGCCCGCCCCGGCTCGGCGCCCAGCTCCGGCGCGATCTTCCCCTTCAAGTCCACGTTCATCGCCTGCATCCCCGTGGGCCACATGCGCTTCGGCTCCACCGCGACCCCGGGCTTCGACAGCGCCGCCGCCGCGCCCTCGGCGGCCTCCGACGACACGGCCGACTCCGCGCGCGTGCCCGTGCAGTTGTCGCAGCGCCCGCACGGCGCGGCCTCGGCGTCGTCCAGTTCGGTCCGCAGGAACTCCAGGCGGCACCGGTCGGTCGACTCGTACGCGAGCATCCGCTGCTGCTCGTGGCGGCGGGCCGCCGCGACCTTCGCGTACCGCTCGGCGTCGTAGGTCCACGGCGCCCCCGTGGCCTCCCAGCCGCCCTTGACGCGCCGCACCGCCCCGTCCACGTCGAGGACCTTCAGCATCATCTCCAACCTGGTGCGCCGCAGGTCGACCCGCGTCTCCAACGCCGCGGTGGACAGCGCCCGGCCCTCGGCGGCGAGCACGTCGAGCGTGCGCCGCACCGCGTCCTCCGCTGGGAACGACAGCGACCCGAAGTAGTCCCAGATGGCCCGGTCCTCGGCGCCCGGCAGGAGCACCACCTCGGCCCGGTCGCGGGCGCGGCCCGCGCGACCGATCTGCTGGTAGTACGCCACCGGCGACGACGGCGCCCCCAAGTGGACGACGAACCCGAGGTCGGGCTTGTCGAAGCCCATGCCGAGCGCGCTGGTGGCGACGAGCGCCTTGATGCGGTCGTTCAGGAGGTCGTCCTCGCGGGCGAGGCGCTCGGCGTTGTCGGTGCGGCCGGTGTAGGAGGCGACGGTGTGGCCGCGGCTCCCGAGGTAGTCGCTGACCTCCTCGGCGGCGGCCACGGTGAGCGTGTAGACGATCCCGGACCCTGCGAAGCGAGGGAGGGCCTCGTCCAACCAGGCGAGGCGGTGCGCGTTGTCGGGGAGGTCGGCGACGGACAGGTGCAGCGACTCGCGGTCGAGGGTGCCGCGCAGCACGAGCGTGGGCGTGCCGGGGCGGTCGAGCTGCTCGGCGATGTCGTCGGAGACGCGGGCGTTCGCGGTGGCCGTGGTCGCCAGGACCGGCACCCGCTCGGGGAGGTCCTCGATGAACGTCGCGATGCGGCGGTAGTCGGGCCGGAAGTCGTGGCCCCAGTCGGAGATGCAGTGGGCCTCGTCCACGACGAGCATCCCGCACCCGGCCGCGAGCTTCGGGAGCTGGTAGTCCCGGAACGCCGGGTTGTTCAGGCGCTCGGGGCTGATGAGCAGCACGTCCACGGCGTCCTCGGCGATGGCCTCGGCGGTGGCGTCCCAGTCCTCGGGGTTCGCGGAGTTGATGGTGCGGGCGCGGATGCCCGCGCGCTCGGCGGCCTCGATCTGGTTGCGCATGAGCGCGAGGAGCGGCGAGACGATGACCGTGGGCCCGGCGCCGCGGCGGCGCAGCAGCGCCGTCGAGGTGAAGTAGACGGCGGACTTGCCGAACCCGGTGCGCTGCACCAGGAGCACGCGGCGCCCCGCCTCGTCCGGGCCCGCGGTGCAGAGCGACTCGATGGCGCGCCACTGGTCCTCGCGCAGGCGCGCGTGCTCGCCCGCGAGGGCGCGCAGCAGGGTTTCGGCTTCGTTCCTGAGCGTTTCGGTGGATTCCCCCATGGGCTCCGTTGTACAGCACTGGTGTGACGGCGATGCGGTCGCTAGGCTCGGACCGATGCACATCGACGCACCGATCGAAGTCCCTTGGAAGTCCGGCGCCTGGACGGCGCTGCCGGTGTCGGCGGAGGAGGCGGGAGGGCGGCTGCGGGTGACCGCGGCCGAGGGCAGCGACGCGTGGCGGCACACCGCCTACGGGTTCGTCCACGACAACGAGCACGCGCTGCTGGAGGAGTGGGACCGGGAGCGGGCCGTGGAGGTCGCGTTCATCGCCGATTACGACGCGCAGTTCGACCAGGCGGGCCTCATGGTCCGCATCGACGCCGAGCGGTGGATCAAGACCGGCGTCGAGTACGCCGACGGCGCGCTCCAGCTGGGCGCGGTCGTCACCGACGGCCGCTCGGACTGGTCCACCGCACCGGTCCCGGAGTGGGCGGGCCTGGAGGTCACGATGCGCGCGACGCGCCTCGCCGACGCGGTCGCCGTCCGCGCCCGCGCGACCCCCGCCGACGGCGAACCCGGCCCCTGGCGCCTGGTCCGCCTCGCCCCCCTCGACCCCGACGCCACCGCCTCGGCCGGCCCCTATTGCGCCGCGCCCTCGCGCGCGGGCCTCACCGTCGAGTTCACCTCATGGCGCCTCACCGAACCGGACGCCGAACTGCACTGACCGCCCGTCGAGCTGGACCACCCGGCCGCCGGGGCGGCTGCCCCGGGCGCGAAGCCGTGCCGGCCTGCCGCTGCCGCGCGCTTCGCGGCTCCGCCCGCCTCTCGGCGAGTGCTGCTCGCGTTCCGTTGCGGCGCTTGATGTCGGACCCCTGGGGTACTTTTGCGCCAGGGGTCCCTTAGACCGGGCAAATCACGATTTATCGGGTTATGGCCGGTCATCCGTGTCATCGGGTGCCTCTTCGTCCAGCTCCGCTGCGAGGAGCTTCAGGTCGTAGACCGACATGCGCTGCGACCTGTCGGCCCGGCCACGGGTGTTCACCGTCACGCCGTCCTCGCGGAGGAGGTCGGGGACATTGCGGCCCGAGCGTCCGTCGGCCCACCGGAAGCCGTCCGAGACCGTGCCGCCCGCCGTCAGTACCCGGTAGGCCCGCGACACGTCGCCGTCGCGCATGTACGCCCCGACCTGCCGCGGCCCCGTGCCGATGAGCTCGGCGAGGTCGCCGTACGAGGTCCAGGTGCCGTCCGGCAGCGCCTCCACGACCCGCTTCACCAGGTCCCAATCCTGCTCGCTCGTCATGCCCGCGAGCCTAACGGCCCGCGGCGACACCCCCGACCGGGCCGCGGCCCGCCCGGCCCCGGCGGGCGCCGGGCGCCACTGGGCCGACCGCGGCCCGCTACCGGCGCCCCACTTGGTGTTAACGTCGATGCAGACAGGGGAGCCGAATGGCTGAGAGTGCGGAACCGACCGCAGACCCTCACACCTGATCCGGGTAATACCGGCGTAGGAAGTCGTCGTGTGCCGCTGTCGCGCAATGTCCTTTGAAGGGCTCAGTCCCATCGCACTTGGAAGGCAACGCCCATGCCCACCGACAGCACCCTCAACGCCCCCGGCCGCTGGCGCACCGTCGACATCCTCACCTGCGCCGTCCTCGCCGTCGCCTTCGGCGTCGTCTTCTGGGCCTGGAACTTCGTGTGGGCGGGGCTCGACCCCGTCCTCGCGTTCCTGCCCCCGCTCAAGGGCATCCTGTACGGCGTCTGGCTGATCCCCGCCGTCCTCGCCCCGCTCATCGTCCGCCGCGTCGGCGCCGGCCTCCTCACCGAGGCCCTCGCCGCCACCGTCTCCGCCCTCCTCGGCTCCGTGTGGGGCGTCCTGGTCATCTACCAGGGCCTCATCCAGGGCCTCGGCGGCGAACTCGTCTTCGCCGCGGGACGCTACCGCCGCTTCGGCACCCCCACCGCCGTCGCCGCCGGCGCGCTCGCCTGCGTCGCCGCCACCCTCTTCGACATCGTCGTCTGGTACCCCGGCACCGAACTCTGGTCGTTCCAGCTGCCCTACATCGCCTTCGCCGCCCTCTCCGGCGCCATCGTCGCCGGACTCGGCTCCAAGGCCCTCGTCAGCGCCATGCTCCCCACCGGCGTCCTCGACCGCTTCCCCGCCGGGCGCGAACGGGCCCGGATCTGACCCCGTGATCCCGGTCGAGTTCCGCGGCTTCGCCTGGCGCCACGCCGGACGCCGAGCCCAGGCCGTCACGGGCGTCGACCTCCGCGTCGAGCCCGGCGAGCGGGTGCTCCTGCTCGGCCCCTCCGGGTCGGGCAAGTCCACCCTGCTCGCCGCGCTCGCCGGACTCCTCACCGCCGACGCGGGCGACCAGGACGGCGAGGTCCTCCTCGACGGCAAGCCCGCCGCCGACCAGCGCGGCCGCGTCGGCATCCTGTTCCAGGACCCCGAGACGCAGCTCGTCATGGCCCGCGCCGGGGACGACGTCGCCTTCGGCCTGGAGAACCAGGCCGTCCCCCGCGGCGACATCTGGCCCCGCGTCCACAGTGCCCTCGGCGCCGTCGGCTTCCCCTACGGACTCGACCGCGACACGCACGCCCTCTCCGGCGGCGAGCAGCAGCGCCTGGCCCTCGCCGGGGTCCTCGCCCGCCGCCCCGAGCTGATCCTCCTCGACGAGCCCACCGCGAACCTTGACCCCCAAGGCGCCCAAGACGTCCGGGACGCCCTCCGGACCGCGCTCGCCGACACCGACGCCACCCTCATCGTCGTGGAGCACCGCGTCGCCGACATCCTCGACCTGGTCGACCGCGTCGTCGCCCTCGGACCTGACGGCTCCCTCATCGCCGACGGGCCCGCCGCCCGCGTCCTCGCCGAGCACGGCGACTCGCTTGCGGCGCAGGGTGTATGGGTTCCCGGCGCGCCGCTCCCGCACCGGCCCCCGCGCACCCCCGGCAACCCGGCCCTGCACGCAGCGGACCTCGCGCTCACCCACCCCGGCGCCCCGCGGCCCGCCCTCGACGGCGTCTCCTTCGACCTCCATGCAGGCGAGCTCCTCGCCGTCACCGGCCCCAACGGTGCCGGGAAGTCCACGCTCGCGCTCCTCGCCGGGGGCCTCACCCGGCCCGACCGCGGCGCCGCCACCGTCCCGGGCGAGCAGCGGCCCCTCCACCGACTGCCCGCGCGGCGCCTCGCCACCCGCGTCGGATCGGTCTTCCAGGACCCCGAGCACCAGTTCGTCACCGCCACCGTGCGCGACGAACTCGCCTTCGGCCCCCGGCAGGCCCGCTGGCCCAAGGCCCGCATCGACGCCCGCGTCGCCGAACTCCTCGAACGCCTCCGCCTCGCCCCCCTCGCCGCCGCCAACCCCCACACGCTCTCCGGCGGCGAGGCCCGCCGCCTCTCCGTCGCCTCTGCGCTGGCCGCCGCCCCCGGGGTGCTCCTGCTCGACGAACCCACGTTCGGCCAGGACCGCCGCACCTGGGGCGAGCTCGTGGACCTCACCGCCGACATCCGCGACGACGGCACCGCGCTCCTCGCCGTCACCCACGACCGCGACTTCGCCGCCGCCCTCGGCGCCCGCGAACTCGTGCTCAAGGACGGAAGGGAGGCCCCGTGCTGACGCTCGTGCCCGTCTGCGGCCCCGAGGCGCCGATCGCGCGCGCCAACCCGGTCGCGAAACTCGCCGCCGTGGTGCTGCTGACGACGGTGGCGCTGGTGGCCTCCGACTGGCTCACCCCGCTGCTGCTGCTCGCGTTCCTGTTCCTCGTCCTGCCGTTCACCGGCATCCGGCTCGGGCCGCTCGCGCGGCGCCTGCGCTGGCTGTGGGTCGCGGCGGGCACGGTCGTGGTCGTGAACGCGGTCTTCGCGGCCGAGCAGACCGGCCGCATCCTGTTCGCGTTCGGGCCCGTGGAGGTGAGCACCGGGGCGCTCCTGGACGGTGCCGCGATCGGCCTGCGCGTGTGCGTCGCCGCCACCGCGGGCGTCCTCGTGTTCGCGACGACCGACCCCACGGACCTCGCAGACGCCCTCACCCAGCAGCTCAGGGCCCCGGCCCGGTTCACGATCGGGTCGCTCGCGGCCCTGCGGCTCCTGCCGCTGCTCGCCGCCGAGTGGCGGCAGATCACCACGGCCCGCCGCGCCCGCGGCCTCGAAGGGGGATGGAACCCGGTGCGGCGCACCAGGCTGTTCGCCTCGACCATGTTCGCGCTCCTCGTCGGCGCGATCCGCCGCGCGGGCCGTCTGGCCGCCGCCATGGACGCGCGCGGCTTCGACACCGAGATCCCGCGCACCCACGCCCGCGAGCAGCGGATGCGCCCCGCCGACTGGGCCGTCATGGCACTCGCTATCGCGGCCGGTGCGGCGGCCGTCGCCGTGAGCGCCGCCGCCGGGATCTTCACCGTCTAGGGCTTTGCGGGAACGGCCCGCCGCGCCCCGGCCGCGGGTCCTACTGTGTGACCATGCGACTCACCAAGTTCGGCCACTCCTGCGTCAGGCTCGACACCGGTCAGGGCCTCATCGTCATCGACCCGGGCGCGTACTCCGACCAGGCGGCCCTCGACGGGGCCGACGCCGTGTTCATCACGCACGAGCACGCCGACCACTGCGACGAGGCCCGCCTCCGCGAGTTCCACGCGAAGCGCCCCGACGTCCCCGTCTACGGGCCCGAATCCCTCGCCGCCACCCTGACGGGCCTGAAGTTCACGTGCGTGAGCGCGGGCGACGCGATCCCCGTGGCGGGCACCGAGGTCAAGGTCTTCGGCGAGCGCCACGCGGTGATCCACCCGGACATCCCGCTCGTCGCCAACGTCTGCTACCTGGTCGACGGCGTCTACCACCCGGGCGACTCCCTCACGGTCCCGGACATGCCCGTGCGCACCCTCCTCGCGCCGGTCGCCGCGCCCTGGCTGAAACTCTCCGAGGCCATCGACTTCGCCCGCGCCGTGGACGCCGAGGCCGTCCACCCCATCCACGACGCCATCCTCAGCGACATCGGCATGGGCCTGCCCGACCGGCTGTTCCCCCTGCTCGTCGGCGACTCCTACCGGCGCATTCCCAACGGTGAGACCGCCACCGTGTGAACCGGACCGTGCACGCAGCGGCGCCCGGAGCCTCCAGGCTCCGGGCGCCGCCGTCATTCGGGCCCTGGTTTCCCTTGCAGTGCACCGAGTCTTATGCGCGAACGGGAGCGGCCGCTCCGGCCTCCTCCTCGATCGCGGGTTGCGAGAACTGGGCCTCGTAGAGCCGCGCGTACGCGCCGCCCGAGGCGAGCAGCTTCTCGTGCGGGCCCTGCTCGACCACCGTGCCGTGCTCCATCACCACGATCACGTCCGCGTCGCGGATGGTCGACAGCCGGTGCGCGATCACGAAGCTCGTACGGCCCTGCCGCAGCGCCACCATGCCCTGCTGCACCAGCATCTCCGTGCGAGTGTCCACCGAGGACGTCGCCTCGTCGAGGATCAGGATCGACGGGTCGATGAGGAACGCCCGCGCGATCGTCACCAGCTGCCGCTCGCCCGCGCTCAGCCCGCTCTCCTCGCTCGCGCCCACGACCGTGTCGTAGCCGTCCGGGAGCGTCCGGATGAAGTGGTCGGCGTGCGCCGCCTGCGCGGCCCGCTCGATCTCCTCCCGGCCCGCCTCGGGCTTGCCGTACGCGATGTTCTCCGCGATCGTGCCCTCGAACAGCCACGTGTCCTGGAGGACCATGCCGATCCGGCGCCGCAGCCGCTCCCGCTCCACCGTGGACACGTCCACGCCGTCGACGGTGATCCGGCCCGCGTCCAGGTCGTAGAAGCGCATCAGCAGGTTCACGAGCGTGGTCTTCCCCGCGCCCGTCGGCCCCACGATCGCCACGGTCCTCCCCGGCTCGGCCTCCAGCCACAGGTGCTCGATGAGCGGCTCGTCAGGCAGGTACCGGAACGACACGTCCTCGAACGCCACCCGGCCCTCCACCGACGCCAGCGCCTCCGGCGCGGCCTCCGGCTCGGGGGACTGCTCCTCGGCGTCGAGGAGCTCGAACACCCGCTCGCCTGAGGCGACCGCGGACTGGACCTGACCGAACATCGCCGCGAGCATGTTCAGCGGGTTCGAGAACTGGTTGGTGTACTGGATGAACGCCTGGATCTGCCCGAAGCTGAGCAGCCCGGCCGCGACCTGGAGGCCGCCGACGACGGCCACGAGCACGTACGTGACGAGCCCGAGGAACGCCATCGCGGGGCCGAGGAGCGCCGAGACCCACTGGGCCCGGACGGTGTTCTCGTACAGGTCGTCGTTGTACCGCTTGAACACGGCGGCGCCCTCGGCGCGGCGGCCGAACAGGGTCACCAGCTGGTGGCCGGTGATCATCTCCTCGACGTGCCCGTTGAGCTTCCCGGTGGTGGCCCACTGCTGCGCGAACCGCGGCTGGCTGCGCTTGCCGATGACGCGGGCGGCGAGCACGGTCAGCGGGAGCGTGAGGACCACGACGAGGGTGAGCAGCGGCGAGATGGTGAGCATCATGATCGGGACGCCGATGAGGAACAGCAGGCCCTGCACGATCCGCTGGGTCACCTGGCCGATGGTCTGCGTCAGGTTGTCGATGTCGTTGGTGACGCGGGAGAGGACCTCGCCGCGGGGCCGGGAGTCGAAGTAGGACAGCGGGAGCGCGGCGACCTTCCGGTCGGCCTCCTCGCGCAGGTCGTAGGCCATGTACTGGGCCATCTTGGCGATGGTGCGGCCGTTGGAGACGGTGATCCCGAACGTGGCGAGCGCGATCGCGATGGCGAGGCCGAGGATCTTCGCGAGGCCCGCGAAGTCGACGTCCCCGGCGGCGGCGCCGGCGATGACGTGGTCGGTGGCGCGGCCGAGGACGGTGGGGACGGCGAGCATCCCGAGGACCATGAGGACGCCGAAGCCGATGACGGAGGTGAGGCGCATCTTGTCGCGCCACAGGAGTCCGACGATGCGGCGGACGGTGCCGCGGAAGTCGTCCGCCTTCTTCAGGGTCGGTCCGGCGAGGCCGGCGGGTCCGCGCATGGTCACAGCGCCTCCTGAAGGGTGAGTTGGGAGTTGACGATCTCGGCGTACACCGGGTTGTGTTCGAGGAGCTCCTCGTGGGTGCCGGTGCCGACGACGCGGCCGTTGTCGAGGACGACGATGCGGTGGGCGTCGCGGATGGTGGAGACGCGCTGGGCGACGATCACCTGCGCGGCGTCGGCGATGTCGCGGGCGAGCGCGGCGCGCAGGGCCGCGTCGGTGGCGGTGTCGAGCGCGGAGAACGAGTCGTCGAACAGGTAGATGCGGGGTGCGGCGACGACGGTGCGGGCGATGGCGAGGCGCTGGCGCTGGCCGCCGGAGACGGTGGTGCCGCCTTGGCCGAGGACGGTGTCGAGGCCGTCGGGCATGTCGCGGACGAACTCGGCGGCCTGCGCGGTTTCGAGTGCGCGCCAGAGGGTCTCGTCGTCGGCGTCGGGGTTGCCGTAGCGGAGGTTCGCGGCGATGGTGCCGGAGAACAGGTAGGCGCGCTGGGGGACGAGGCCGACGGTGCGGGCGATGAGGGCCCGGTCCATGCTCCTGACGTCGACGCCGTCGATGCGGACGGCGCCCGTGTCGACGTCGAAGAGGCGGGGGATGAGGTTGAGGAGCGTGGTCTTGCCGGCGCCGGTGGAGCCGATGACGGCGGTGGTCTGGCCGGGGCGGGCGATGAGGTCGACGCCGCGGAGGACGGGTTCTTCGGCGCCGGTGTAGCGGAAGGTGACGGCGTCGACGTCGAGTTCGCCGCGGCCGGGGAGGTCGCGGACGGCGTCGGCGGGGTCGGTGATGGTCGGCTCGGTGTCGAGGACTTCGCGGATGCGCCCGGCGGCGACCTTCGCGCGCGGGGCCATCATGAACACGCCCATGGACATCATCACGGAGCCGAGGATGAGCCCGGCGTAGGTGAGGAAGGCGATGAGGTCGCCGATCTGGAGGCTGCCGTCGGCGATGCGCCCGGCGCCGATCCACACGATGACGATCGAGGTGATGTTGCCGCTGGCCATGGCGGTGGCGCCGAAGAACGCCTGGACGCGGCCGACGCGGAGCGAGGCGGCGGTGAGCTTGCCGTTGGCCTCGTTGAAGCGGTCCTGCTCGTGGTCGTCGCGGACGAACGCGCGGATGACGCGGATGCCGGTGATGTGCTCGCGCATGACCTTGTTGATGCCGTCGATGGAGCGCTGCATGGCGCGTCCGGCGGGGACCATCGCGCGGACGATGAAGTAGATGATCGCGGCCATGATCGGGATGGCGGCGAGGAGGATGCCGGTCATGGGGACGTCGAGGGTGAGCGCGAGCGAGAGGCCGCCGATGGCGGTGATCGGGGCGATCATGAACAGGGTGAGCCCCATGACGAGCATGGTGACGACCTGGGTGACGTCGTTGGTGGTGCGGGTGATGAGCGAGGGCGCGCCGAAGCGGTCCATCTCGGTGGAGGAGAACCGCTGGACCTGGGTGAAGAGGTCGGCGCGGAGGTCGCGGCCGAGGCCCATGGCGGCGCGGGCCCCGAAGTAGACGCCGAATCCGGCGGCGACGAGCTGGACGACGGTGACGGCGAGCATGAAGCCGCCGTGGCGCAGGACGTAGGTGGTGTCCCCGGTGGCGACGCCGTTGTTGATGAGGTCGGCGTTGAGGGTGGGGACGTAGAGGGAGGCGACGGTCTGGACCAGTTGGAAGGCGACCGCGAGGAGCAGCGGTTTGCGGTGGGGGCGCAGGTAGTCGGCGAGGAGGCGGAGGATCGATGCCTCGGGTGCTGCCTCCTCGCCGACGTCCGGTGCCGTCTTGCGGGGCGGGTCGGCGGGTGGGTTTCCTGTCATGTCGGCGAGCGTAGCACTCGATTTTGACCGGGTACAACTTTTTTCCGGGAAGAATTTTTGCCCGGGTCAACGGAGTGCTGGTACAGTTGCGGGATGGAACGACACCGAGGGCTGCGCGAGCGCAAGAAGAACGCCACGTGGGGCCTGCTGAAGGCCACCGCCCTCCAGATGTTCCTGGAGCGCGGCTACGAGAACGTGTCCGTCGCCGAGATCGCCGCCGCCGCGGAGGTCTCGAAGGCCACGGTGTTCAACTACTTCCCGACCAAGGAAGACCTCGTCATCGGCGGGATGCGCCACCACATCGAGGACGCCGCCCGCGTCGTGCGCGAGCGCCCCCGCGGCACCACCCCGCACGCGGTCCTGCGCGACCGCTTCATCGAGCTCCTGGAGCACCGCGCCCCCCAGACCGGTCTGAGCGACAAGCCGCTGTTCCTCCAGGTGCAGCAGCTCATCCAGGCCACCCCCACGCTCATGGTCAGCGCCATGGACTACCGCCGCCGTTCGGGTGCGCTGCTCGCCGAGGTGCTCATGGACGAGGGCAACCCCAAGCTCATCTCGCGCCTGGTCTCCTCGCAGCTCCTGCACACCCAGCACATCCTCGTCGAGGCGAACGTCCACCTCATCCTGGAAGGGCGCCCGATCTACGAGGTGTCCGCGATGGCCGTCTCGGCCGCGCACCACGCGTTCGGGCTGCTGGAGAACGGCATCGGGGACGTCATGCGCCGCGACACCGAGCCGCCCGCGCCCGACCCGGCGTTCACGCCCGAAGGGTGCCGCGTCGGCTACGACCCGGGCCAAGGGGAGGCTGAACGGGTGCTCGAACAGGCCGCCGAGCGCGTCCTCGCCGAAGCGGGCGACGAGGTCCTCGAAGCCCTCGTGGACCCCCGCCGCACCTGACCGGGCCGGTGCGGTTTCAGGACGGCGGTTACGGCTGTGGCGCTTCGTGACTAGACTCCGGCCCATGTCCTCACTCGACCACCTCGTCCTCGCCACGCCCGACCTCGCCGCCACCGTGAACGAGGTCGCCCGCCTGACCGGGACGCGACCCGTCCCCGGCGGCGTCCACCAGGGCCTGGGCACCAGGAACTTCCTGCTCGGCGTCGGCGATGGGGCCTACCTGGAGATCGTCGGCCCCGACCCCGAGCAGCCCGCGCCCGACCGGTGGCGGCCCTTCGGCATCGACACCCTCACCGAGGCCCGCCTCGTGACCTGGGCCGTGCGCACCGAGGACGTCGACGGTGCGGTCGCCGCCTCCCGCGAGGCCGGGTACGACCCGGGCGAGCCGTGGGAGATGACCCGCAAGACCCCCGACGGCGCCACCCTCTCGTGGCGCCTCACCCTCGACAAGGAGGGCCGCCACCGCGGCCCCGTCCCGTTCCTCATCGACTGGGGGAGCACCCCGCACCCCGCCGAGGGGCTGCCCGTCGTGCCGCTCGTGAGCATCGAGGCCGTCCACCCGCACCCCGAGCGCGTCGAGCCGCACATCGAGGCCGTCGGCGCGAAGCTCCCCATGAAGGCCGCCAACCGCGGCGCGCTCGCCGCGACGCTCTTCGGCGAGTCCGGGCTCGTCGTCCTCATCTGAGACGCGGCCGCAGATGCAGCGAGGCCCGCGACCGGATTCCGGTCGCGGGCCTTTCCCCTGCTCCTAGCTGCCGCTGGTGGTCTCTTCGCTTCCCGGCGGGGTCCCGCCGGGGCCGCCCTCGCCGCCGCCGTCGGGGGCGCCTTCACCGCCGCCGCCGGACGGGGCGGCGCCGCCGCCGCCCGCGTTGGTGGAGGTGTCGACGCCGACCGGGAGCGTCACGGTGTACCCGCCGGAGACGTCCCCGCTCACGGCGGCGAGCTGCGAGGCGCCGCCGTCGTCGCTGAAGACGTTGTCGGAGTCGAGGGAGACCTGCGCGAGGTTCGTGATCGACTGCTCGTAGCCCTCCTCGTCGTACACGGTCTCGCACACGTCCTGCGGGAGCGCCACCTGCGAGGTCGCGATCGCGTTGGTGTTGTCGGTGATCGAGTCGACGTCCGGGTAGACCTCGAAGTGGATGTGCGGCCACCGGCCCGAGTAGCAGGCCGGGAAGATGCTCGTGAACGTCACGACCCCGTCCGCGTCGGCGACCTGCACGCCGCGCAGGTAGTTCTCGTCCTCCAGGCCCTCGCTGTACA
This sequence comes from Glycomyces sp. NPDC047010, assembly GCF_040644205.1. Classification (NCBI taxonomy): domain Bacteria; kingdom Bacillati; phylum Actinomycetota; class Actinomycetes; order Glycomycetales; family Glycomycetaceae; genus Glycomyces; species Glycomyces sp. NPDC047010. The sequence goes on from NZ_JBEYVY010000004.1 coordinate 183,940, forward strand.
TCGAGTACTCGCCGGCGCGGTCGCAGTGCCAGACGTACACGGCCACGCCCTCGAAGCGGGCGTTGTCGTTCGCCATGTCGTAGATGGTCAGTTCGAGGGTCATCGGGACGCCCTCGGCGGTGGCGGAGCCGGTGCCGAAGCTGGAGCGGATGTCGCTGCGGACCACGCCGCTCTCCTCCAGGACGTCGGCGCCGTTCGACCCGTCGCCCGGGTACGGCCCGGCGGTCTCCTCGGGGATCTCCGTCAGGTCCGAGACGTCCGTGGAGGCGCTCGTGTCCGTGCCCGTCGCATCGGCGGAGTTGGTGCAGGCCGCGAGCCCCACCGCGGCCGCCGCGCCGCCCGCGAACAGCACGCCGCGCCGGCTCAGGAGCGTCCCGATGTCGAATTGGAGGCCCTGGTCGACCAGTTCCTCCTCCGGCTTCGCGTACGGGCGGCCCTCGTAGCTCGGCGTCTTCTGCTGCTTCGTCTTCACGGCATTCCTCCTTGGCGGTTCGTCCTCAACATTCTTAAGGGACGAACCCGGCATCCACTGGAGGAAAGGTCAGAGCAATATCGGAATCTAGCGCGCGACAGCCGTCACACCCGGGACGCCTTGAGCGAGTACATCAGCGGCGTGCGCGGCGCCCCCTCCGGCCACCGGTAGCGGCCTTCCCGCTGCTCAACGGGGCCGAGGTGCTGGAACAGGGTCCAGTCGAACTCGTGGAGGAACTCGATCCGCAGGCCGTTGCGGGCGAGCGCCGAGACGACCTCGCTCACCGGGTGTGTCCACTGGAAGTTGAGATTGCTCTGAGTTTCGGCGTCGCCGTCGGTGTAGGTGCCCGGCTCGTCGAAGACCATCGGCTCGCCGTGCAGGTAGCTGCGCTCGATGCGCGTCCCGGTGTCCCAGTCGAGCACGTCGACCAGGGGGTGGAACTCGGCGAGGTACAGGAACCCGCCGGGCGCGACGAGGGACGCGGCGACGTCGGCCCAGCGTTCGGCGTCCGGGAGCCAGCAGAGGGCGCCGAGCCCGGTGTAGACGACGTCGAAGGTCCGCTCGCCGAGGGCCTCTTTCGCGTCGTAGACGTCGGCGGCGACGAACGAGGCCCGGTTGGCGAGCCCCAGTTCCGCGGCGAGGCCGCGCGCGACGGCGACGGCGGGTTCGGAGAAGTCGAGGCCCACGACCTCGGCGGCGCCGCGCCGCGCCCACGAGAGGGTGTCCTGCCCCATGTGGCACTGGAGGTGGACGAGGCGCTTGCCGGTGACGTCGCCGACCTCCTCGGCCTCGAACGCGTTGACGTCGCCGCCTCCGGCGCGGAACCCGTCCTGGTCGTAGAAGCGGCTGGCGGCGTGGATGGGGACGCGTTCGTCCCACATGGCCCGGTTGGCGTCGCGCCAGGCGGAGTCGGTGGTCATGCGGCCACTCTCGCAGCGGACCGCATGACCGGCAAGTGGTTTAGGCGGTTTTGGAGCGGGCGCCGGGGAAGTCGGAGACGAACGTCCAGCCGAGGTGCTCGTAGAGGGCGCGTCCTTCGTCGGAGGCGACGAGGAGCCCGTACCGCATGCCGAGGGCGTGGGCGTTGAGCGTCAGGGCCCGCATGAGGGTCGAACCGAGGCCGCGGCGCTGGTGGTTGTCGGCGGTGACGACCTTGTCGAACACGCCGAAGTCGCCGTCGCGGCCGAGGCGCGCGGAGGCGGCGTGGTCGCCGTTGGTGTGGAACGCGCGGGCGACGGTGAGCGGGCCCTCGGTCTCGACGATGAGCCGGTATCCGGCGGGGACGGTGTACGGGTCGGGCCTGAACACGACGGTCATGAGGTGGCCGCCCTGGTCCATGGTCCAGGTCGCGGGGATGGCGGAGCGCAGGAGCGCGTCGGGTCCGGCGATCATGAGCTGGTTGCCGGGGGTGTCGAGGGCGGCGGCGGTCGCGGCGAGGAATTCGGGCGTGTAGGTGTGGTAGACCTTGCGGACCTCGGTGCTGGGCGGGCCGACGGCGACTTCGTAGCCGCCGTCGATCGGCTCGGGCTGGGCGGTGGTGCGCGAGTGGGCGCGGCCGCGGCCCCAGGCCATGACGAGGTCGGGGATCGGGTGGCCGGTGGGCGAGGCGTCCATGGGTGCTCCTTCGTAGGGGACGTGGGGACTCTATTGCAAGTATCTTGCAACAAGCCACCGACATCCCGGTCCCCGGGACGTGTCGGACCCGGCGCGTAGGCTCGCGACCGGTTCAGGAGGGCCGGTCCAGGAGGGGGAGTCGAGTGAGTGATGCGGTGACGTCGGCGGACGGGCTGGCGCGGTGCCCGTGGGGCGCCGAGCCGGACATCTACCGGGCCTACCACGACGAGGAGTGGGGACGCCCGGTCCGCGGCGACGACGCGCTGTTCGAGCGGGTCAGCCTGGAGGCGTTCCAGTCGGGCCTGTCGTGGCTGGTGATCCTGCGCAAGCGCGAGGCGTTCCGGAAGGCGTTCGCGGGCTTCAGGATCGCGAAGGTCGCGAAGTTCACTGACGAGGACGCCGAGCGGCTGCTGGGCGACGCGGGGATCGTGCGCAACCGCTTGAAGATCGCGGCGACCATCGCGAACGCGAAGGCCGCCGCCCGGATGGACGGCGGCCTCAGCGACCTGGTGTGGTCCTTCGCGCCGGAGCGGCGCGAGCGCCCGAAGACCCTCGCGGACGTCCCGGCGGTCACGCCGGAGTCGAAGGCGCTGTCGAAGGCGTTGAAGAAGCAGGGCTTCGGTTTCGTGGGGCCCACGACCGCGTACGCGATGATGCAGGCCGTGGGGATGGTGGACGACCACCTGGCCGACTGCCACGTCCCCGAGCGGCAGTGAAGGGGGCCGCCGCGGCGGCCCCCTTTGCTAGCGAACGGTGACGGTGTCGGTCGCGGCGACGCCGTTGACGGTGGCCGTCAGCTCGACGGTGCCGCGGCGCCACGCGGTGAGCTCGCGCGTCTCGGGGTCGAACCAGGCGGCGTAGCGCAGCCACGCGAGCGGGCCCGGACGGTCGCCGATGTAGACGTTCGACCCGGTCCATTCGACGCCCATCGGGTAGACCACCGGCATCGTCGTGCTCCCTTGGGCCAGTTCGGCCGCCACGGTGACCGTGCGGCCGGGCGCGAGGTCGTCGGCGGCCACGGTGAGCGCGTCGACCTGCGGGCGGACGAGGGCGCTGAGCCAGTCGCCGCGGCCGGAGTCCTCGACGCCGAACTGGGTCCAGCCGACGAAGCCGCCGTCCTCGGGCGTCGTGGACGGCGCCTTCCCGGAGTTGCCGTTCACCCAGTAGTTCACGCCGTCCACACGGGACGCGTCGAAGTACCCGGCGTGCGCGCCGATGTAGGCCGCGTCCTTGCCGCTGTCGGCCTCGAACCCGGTGAGCCACTCCTCGACCACCTCGGCTTCGAGCCGGTCGCCGAGCTGCGAGGCCGCCTGCGGGCTCTTGTCGTTCGTGGGCACGTGCGCCACGACCGCCACGGAGTCCACGTCGGGGTCCTCGGCCGCCTCATCGAGCGCGTTGCGCAGCATGAGGACCTGGTCCCAGCCGCCCTTGCCGATCGTCAGGCCGGACGTGTCGAGCGTGATGAAGCGCGTGCCGCCGCGGTCGAAGGTCTGGTACGCGGGCCCGAAGACCGCCGACCAGTCGGCGACGCTGCACCCCATGGCCTCGTGGTTGCCCGGCACGTACACCCAGTCGAGCTCGTCGCCGAGCTCTTCGTCCAGGACCCGTTCGGCGAGCGCGAGGTCGTCCGGTTCGCACTCGTCCACCAAGTCGCCGTTGACGATCACGAACTCCGCGTCCGACGCCTTGATCTCCTGGAGGGTCCGCCGCGCGGAGGCGACGATCGCGCTGTCGGGGTTCTCGGCGGTGAACTGCGCGTCGGACATGACCGCGAACGTCCAGTCGGCCCCGTCGAGGTCGCTCGCGACCATCGTGTCGGCGCGCGGCTCGGCGGCGGGGATCTCCACGTCGGGCGCGGTGTACGCGGTGAGCCCGGAGATGGTCACCTCGCCGTGGTAGGTCACGGACGGGCGGGTCTCGGCGACGTAGAAGCGGTACACCGACACCGGGTAGTTCGTGCCCTGCGGGACGTCGAACTCGACCCAGTTCCAGCCGGGCTCGGTGAGGTAGTCGCCGCGCAGGACCACGTCGGTCCCGTTGGCGTCCTTGAGCTGCAGGGACGGCCACTCGCCGAGGCCCTCGGCCTCGATCCACATGCCGAACCGCTGCGGCTGCCCGTCCACGGGGATGAGCGCCGGGGGCCGCGCGTAGGCGGCGCGGGTCGCGGTCGACTGCGTGAAGTCGTAGGTGAGGGTGAGCCCGGCGTCGCCGTCGTGGCCCTCGCCGGGCGCCATCGAGCCGGTGGCGCGGGCGGTGGAGAAGATCCACTGGGCGCCGTCGCTGAAGTCCGTGACGGCCTGCTCGTCGAGCCCGATGGTGATCGCGAGCGCGGTGGTCTTCCCGGCCACGGTGACCTCCACGGTGCCGGAGCCGCTGTCGGCCTTGGCGGCGACGGTGTAGCCGCCGAGCCCGTCCGGTTCGATCGCGAACAGGTCGCCGTCGTAGGACAGGTCCACGTCGGCGGGGTCGATGGGGGCGGTGAACCCGTCCGCGTCGGTGCCGATGACCTGGAACCCGGTGGTCGCGGCGGCGTCGGGGAGGGCGAGGAGCCGCTGCGAGGGCGCGATCGTGTCGAGCGCGCCGAGCACGGTCAGTCCGGTGGAACCGGTGGCCCGGCCGTCCCTGGCGGTGACGACGGCGTCGCCGGAGCGGTTGCGGGCGTGGAAGACCGCGTCGTCGTCGACCCAGCCGAGGCGGGACGGGTCGGTCTTCCAGCGCGGGTCGGCGTCGGCGGGCCCGTACGCGTCGTCGTAGGCGGCCACGGAGAGGGGCCGGGTGAGGCCGGGGAAGACCCGGTCGTAGTCGGCGCCTTCGATTGCGCCGGGGTTGAACGGGGCCTGCGGTTCGACCGCGAACCCGTCCGCGTCGCCGTCGCCGTCCGGGACGGTGAACGCGAGGGCGTTGCCCACGGAGCGCTCGGTGCCGTCGGAGGGGCTGTTGACGGTGACGAGGTCCTCGGTGCCGGGCGCGCGGGCGATGAGCGTGGAGGAGCCGCCGCCGTCGAGGTTGAGGGCGCTGTAGGCGCCCATGGCGAGCAGTTCCTCGGCGGTCTCGCGGAGGGTGTACCCGCCGCTGGCGGCCTGGCGTCCGTCCACAGTGAGGACGTAGAGCTGGGTGCCGTCCTCGGAGACGCCGACCGCGGTGCGCGGGTGGCGGGCCTGGTCGGTCTGGTTCACCGGCTGCCCGTCGGCGATGAGGAGCTGGTTGCCCGCGACGGCGGTCTGCGGGAGGTCCCCTTCGGTCACGGCGGCGTACTCGATCGCGACGGCGTCCCCGATCTGGAGTGCGGCGAGCGCGGTCGCCCCGGCTTCGCGGCCCACGAGGGTCAGCGCGCCGTCGGCGATGGGCCCGGCCTGCGGGTCGTCGGTGACGGCGGTGACGATCCCGTCGACCACGGTCGCCTCGACCACGTCCATGGCGCCGTCGGCGACGCGGACGCGGCTCGCCTCGCCCCAGTGCGCGTCGTACACGCCGACGCCGTTCGCGGGGAGCGCGGTCGTGTTGAGGCCGTGGAGGTCCAGGGTGCCGGAGGGCGTGGTCGCGGTGCCGTCGAAGCCGATGCGCTGCACGGAGGCGGTGCCGTCGGTGTCGAAGGCGATCACGTTGGAGGTGCCGGAGGCGGCGGACTTGACGAGTTCGCCGTCCGCGACGGCCGCGCCCTCGGCGCCGCCGGTGTCGTTGATGTCGAAGAAGTCCGCGTTGAACGCGAGGACCGCGTCCTCGACGCCGCCGAGCTGGTCGCGCACGGGCGCGGAGTCGGCGATGGTGCCGGGGTCGAGGTAGTGGGGGACGGCGCCGCCGGTGAGGTCCACGGTGGCCGCGTCGCCGCGGATCCAGCCCTGGTCCTCCCAGCGGTCGAAGGACGCCAGCTCGATGTCTGGGGCGATGGGGCGGCTCTCGCCGTCGACGGGGACGGCGGTGACCTCCCCGGTCTGGGCGGTGGCCGGCGGTGGGACGAACAGCGCGGCGAGAGCAGCGGCCGCGAGGATCCAGGGAGCGGTGGTGCGCACGGTGGGACCTGGCCTTCGGGGGAGTTCGGGTACAGAGGTCCTCCAGAAGATCCCATGAAAATCCCCTTCATGGGTAGACCAGGGCCCGAAAATTAATGCCAAACTCTGGATGGACCCCTCATGCCCGCGAGGTTGCCGTCCGGCGCAGGAAGTAGAGCGCGAACGCGCCCACCGACGCCGCCAGGACGAGCACGGTGTACACGGCCGCGAACAGGGACCCGAAGGCCGCCAGGGCGATCGGGGCCGCGAGGACGGCGAGGAGCCACCACGCGCGGTTGGCGAGCGCGCACAGGCCGAGGCACACCGCGAGCGCCGAGCACAGGAGCCACCGGTGGAGGTCCGGGAGCGGCGCCGTGGCGTGCTCGGCGGCCGCGCCGAGGCCGAACGCGACGAGCGTCACCGACATGGCGACGACGAGGTGCGCGGGGAGCAGGAACCTGGGCGCGGTCTGGTTCTCCTCGTCGAACCCGTACCGGAAGTTCAGCCACCACAGCCCGATGAGGAGCCCGAACCCGGCCAGCCCGATGCCGACCTGGCTCCGGCCCCACTCGACCTCGCCGATCGCGGTCACCAGCTGGAGCACGGCCTCGCCGAGCACGATCATGATGAACAGGCCCAGCCGCTCGCCCAGGTGCGAGCCCTGCACGTCCGACAGCTCGAAGTCCTGCGCCGGGCGCCTGCTCCGCTCGGCGCGCTCGCGCAGCCGGTCCTGGAACTCCTGCATCCGGTCCTCGTCGTCGCCCACGAGGACGGCCCCGGCGAGCGTCATCGCCACGCCCAGCGCCCACAGCGCGAGCTTCCACCGCGGGTCGTCGACCCAGAACGCGAGGATCCACGGCAGCAGGCCCGCGTTCCGCTGCGCCGCAGACCAGCTCATGACCATCCGCCCCGAGCGCGTGAGCCCCTGCGAGGCGATCCCGGTGGTGTACAGGTACGCGGCGGCGAACACCGCCGAGTGCGCGCCGGTCGCCTCCGGGACGGCCGCGGCCATCGCCGCGAGGCCCACCATGCCCAGCAGCATCGTCCGGGTGCGGGTCCGCTCTGAGGCCACGTTGGCGTACACCGTGAACGAGGTCCAGACCAGCCAGATCGCCGTGTACAGCGTGAAGAACGCCGCCACGTGCAGCCCGCTGGGGTGGACCAGCAGGTGCGTCAACTGGGCGACCGCGGCGACGACGACGAGGTCGAAGAACAGTTCGAGCCAGGTCGCGTGGCGGTCGGAGGTCATCTGTTCGGTCACGACCGGAGAAGATACTCCTGTCGCCCCGCCCGCGCGCCGGAGCCTAGCCCTCGGCCACGGTGGACCCGCGCACGACCACCCGGCACTGCACGGTCCGCACGCCGCGGCCGTGCTCGGCGCCGATCGCCTCGAACAGCGCGCGCGCCGCGCTGCGCCCCAGCTCCTCCAGGTTCATGTCCACACTGGTCAGCTTCGGCCGGGCGCCGGTCGTCATGACCTCCCAGTCGTCGAAGCCCATGACCGCCACGTCCTCCGGGACGCGGCGGCCCCGTTCGCGCAGCGTGTCGAGCACGCCCCGGGCCACCTGGTCCGAGCCGCACAGCACGGCGTCCACATCGGGCTCCCGGTCCAGGAGCATCCCGGCCGCCGCGCGGCCCCAGCCCTCCTCCCAGGACCCGTAGGCGACGTCGCCCACGAGCGACAGCCCGGCCTCCTCGATCGCGGCCAGCGAACCGGTCACGCGGTCGCGCGCCGCCGAGTAGCCGCGGTCGCCCGAGATGTGCGCGATCCTGGTGCGCCCGCAGGCGACCAGGTGCTCCACGGCCATCCGGCCCGCGCCCACGTTGTCGGGCACGATCGACAGGTCCTCGGGGTCCTCCGACGGTGCGTACGCGTACACGACCGGCACGTCCACCGCGGCCGCCAGCGGCGGGCGCGGGTCCGTCGAGGAGCCCACCACGATGAGCCCGTCCACGCGGCGGCTGAGCAGCGCCTGCACGTGGTGGCGCTCGCGGATCGCGTCCCCGCGCGCGTCGCACAGGAACACCGACATCTCGCCCGCGCCGAACGCGTCCTCCGCGCCCATGAGGATCGGGAGGCTGAAGCGCCCCACCAGGTCCGAGGTCAGGAGCCCCACCGTGCCGGTGCGCCCCGCGAGGAGCCCGCGGGCGAGCGAGTTGGGGGAGAAGGCGAGCTGCGCGGCCGCCTCGGCGACGCGCTGGCGGGTGGCGGCGCTGACGTGGTTGCGGCCGTTCAGGGCCTTCGAGGCGGTGGCGACGGAGACGCCCGCCAGCCGGGCGACGTCGGTCAGCGTCGCGGCGCGGGCGCCGCGCGGCGCCGGGGTTCGGGCCACCTCGTCCTCCTTCGGTGCGGAACGGATCGACTGTAGCCGACGGAGGGAAATCCTGCGAACCTGGCTTTCGGTCACAGCGCCGCAGGCCACCGCCCTGGAATTGATTCTCCTCGATCTATGCATTGACACGGCCGGGATGAGACCCCTAACATCGTCTCGACGGCGTTCCGAAAAGGTTTTCGGAGGCTTTCGGTTCCCCGGTCCCCCCACACCCGGCACACCTCAAGCGCACGGAGGCACGCGATGCAGCTACGCCCCCCGTCCACCCTGTTCGCCACCGCAGCGGCCGCCGCCCTCACCGCCGGCCTCCTCGTCGTCGGCGCGTCCCCCGCCGCCGCCCAGCAGACCATCGGCTACCCCGAGTTCACCGGCGGCGACGCCGTCCCCGACGAGCCCGTCCCCTACGACGTCGACGGCATGATGGCCGCGATGTACGAGGAGGAGCTCCAAGGCGGCGACGGCACCGACTTCTGGATGGACCGCCTCCTCGCCCGCGAAGGCGCCGACCCCGCCGGCGACCAGTGGCTCATGACCCGCGGCCGGGCCCTCCTCATGCGCGTCCACGACCCCGACGTCATCGGCTTCGGCGGCCAGTTCGCCTACTACGACCCCACCTACGACCGCGCCTCGAACACCGACGGCTTCACCGTCGACATCGGCGACGGGGACTTCACCGAGGACGTGGCGCAGCGCCGCCAGACCCCCAGCCACTGGACCTCCGTGCACGAGAACGGCACCCTCACCGCCCAGGTCCAGAAGTTCATCACCCAGAACAACACCGCGGTCGCGAACATCACGGTCACCAACGGCGGCAGCGCCACCACCGTCCCCATCAGCGTCGAGTCCGACTTCGCGTGGACCGCCGACGGCGACGAGCTCACCGGCGTCCTCGACGTCCAGAACTCCCGCCTCGAACGCCTCACCACCGTCTTCCCGCGCCTCTCCGGCACCGGCCTCGCCCCCGACGACGGCGCCCTCACCGGCGAACTCGAACTCGCCCAAGGCGAGTCAGCCACCATCAAGGTCCAGCTCGGCATGATCGCCGAGGAGATCCCCGAGTCCGCCACCGAGTACGCCGCCTACCGCGACGCCGCCCCCGCGGACGCCTTCACCGCCCAGGTCCAGACGTACAACGCGTGGTGGGCCGAGAACGTCCCCTACTTCGACGTCCCCGACGAGGCCCACAAGAAGTTCATCTACTACCGCTGGTGGCTGATGCGCTACAACTACCTCGACGCGGACATCCCCGGCAACGACTTCCAGTTCCCCACCTCCATCGAGGGCGTCACCGGGTACAACAACGCCATCGCGCTCACCGTCCCGATGTTCATCGACGACCTCAAGTACCTGCGCGACCCCGCCTACTCATACGGCCCCTGGGTCTCCACCGGCGAGTCCTCCCAGGGCGGCCGCTTCATGGACAACCCCGGCGACCCCGAGAACTGGTCGAACTCCTACACCCAGTACATCGCCGAAGCCGCCTGGCGCTCCTACCAGGTCCACGGCGGCCCCGTCGACATTGCCGAGAACCTCGCCCGCTACGCCGAAGGCGACGTCAAGGGCCAGCTCGACACCTTCGACTCGAACGGCAACTACCTCATCGAGTACGACTGGGGCGCGATGACCGGCAACGACGCCGACGCCGTCTCCTTCCACTGGAGGGACGGCGACCTCGACCGAGCCGAGTCCGCCTACCAGTACTCCGGCGCCCTCGCCGCCGCCGAAGCCTACGAGCTCGCCGGGAACACCGCCAAGGCCGACGAGATGCGCGCCCTCGCCGAGAACATCAAGAACGCCATCACGGATGTCCTCTGGAACCCCGACACCCAGCTCTTCGAGCACGTCCACGTCGCCTCCGGGGACCACGTGCCCTGGAAGGAGATCAACAACTACTACCCGTTCAGCGTCGGCGCCGTCCCCAACGAGGAGCCCTACACCGACGCCCTCCGCCTCTTCGCCGACCCCGACGAGTACCCCGTCTACCCGTTCTACACCGCCAACCAGGCCGACAAGGAAGAAGCGGCCGAGCAGGGCAACCCCGGCTCCAACAACTTCTCCCAGATCAACTCCACCGTCCAGTTCAGACTCTTCTCCTCGGTGCTGCGCGACTACGACCAGGACGCCATCACCACCGACGACTACAAGAAGCTCCTGTACTGGAACGCCTGGTCCACCTACATCGACGGCGACACCGCCTGGCCCGACTCCAACGAGTTCTGGGCCGACTGGGACCCCGCCAACCAGGAGATCGACTACCGCTCCTGGATCCACCACACCACCCTCGGCTCCAGCATCTGGACCTACGTGGAGGACGTCGCGGGCCTGCGCCCCCGCACCGACGACAAGATCGAGCTGTCCCCGATCGACATCGGCTGGGACCACTTCACCGTCAACGACCTGCGCTGGCGCGACTCCGACCTCACCATCGTGTGGGACGAGCCCGGCGACGGCACCGACCACTACCCCGGCGTCCCCGAGGGCTACTCCGTCTACATCGACGGCACCCGCGCCTTCACCCTCGACAGCCTCGTCCCCGCCGTCTGGGACCCCGACACCGGCCGCGTCCAGCTCGCCGAGGACGGCTGCGTCCTCAAGAGCCGCAAGATGAAGCACCTCTCCGCCCCCGAGGACGTCGAACTCGACGGCCGCGTCGTGGACGTCTTCGCCAAGGCCGGGGCCGACCTCACCTCCGACGCCGAGAACCTCGCAGAGGGCCAGACGGCCACGGCGTCCTACACCGCCGAGGGCACCACCACCGCGGGCGCCGTCGACGGCACCACCATCAACGCGCCCATCTGGTCCAGCGAAGGCTCCGGCAACGACACCGACTGGTACGAAGTGGACCTAGGCGAGTCCCAGGACATCGACGAGCTGCGGCTCTACTTCTACCGCGACAGAACCGCCGGCGGCCTCGCCGAACCCGCCGTCTACCAGGTCCAGTACCACGACGGCACCGACTGGGTGACCATAGAGGACCAGACCAAGACCCCGGCCATCCCGCGCGCCAACTACAACCAGGTCCAGTTCCCCCAGGTCGAGACCGACCGCGTGCGCGTCCTCCTCGACCACCAGGACGGGCACGTCACCGGACTCAAGGAAGTCCAGGTCCTACTGACGGACCACGACGCCGATCCGCCGGAGAACACCGCGCCCTACGCGCTCGCCAGGCAGGACCTCGCGTTCCGCCAGCCGATGCAGGCGCTGCTCACCGGCACGGTCAAAGACGACGGCCTCCCCCTCGACGGGGCGCTCAGCGCCTCGTGGGCGGCCGTTGACGGGCCCGGCGCGGTCGTATTCGAGGACCCGACCGCGTCGAGCACCGTCGCCACCTTCACCGAGCCCGGCACGTACACGCTCGAACTCACCGCCGGGGACGGCGCCGCCGTCTCGACCTCCAGAGTGGACGTCGAAGTCGCGGCCCCCGACGACCGCGTCAACGCCGCCCTCTTCGCCACCCCCACGGCCTCCTACACCTCGCCGTGGGAGAACACCACCGCGATCAACGACGGCATCGACCCGCCCCGCTCCAACGACGGCGCCAACCCCCGCTGGGGCACCTGGCCCGAACAGGGCGAGCAGTGGGTCCAGCTGACCTGGGACGACCCGGTCCGCATCGACGCCTCCGACATGTACTTCTTCGACGACGGCGGCGGCGTCCTCGCCCCCGCCTCCTGGAAGATTCAGTACCTCGACGGCGACGCCTGGACCGATGTGGACGCGACCTACGGGACCGAGACCGACCAGTACAACGAAGTCGCCTTCGACCCCGTGACCACCACCGCCGTCCGCGCGGTCCTCCAGAGCGGCGGCGCCTCCGTCGGCGTCCTCGAATGGAAGGTCTTCGCCGAAGCGCCCGAACAGGTCCGGGCCGTCCACCAGCCCACCACCGTCGGCGTCGTCCCCGACCTCCCCGACACGGTCACCTGCGTCTACGGGGACGGCACCCGCCTCGACCTCCCCGTCGTGTGGGGACCGCTCACCGCCGACGACGTGGACCAGCCCGCCACCGCGGTCCCGGTCTCGGGCCTCGTCACCGGCCTCGCCCTCCCCGCGAGCGCCACCGTCCACGTCAGACTCACCGGCGCCGTGGAGGTCACCGCGCTCGAAACCGAGGAGGTCACCACCCCGGCAGGCCGCCCGCCGCAGTTCCCGTCCACCGTCACGGCCGTCTACAACGACGGCTCGAAGGACAACGTGACCACCGCGGTCACCTGGGACGCGGTCGATCCGGCCGACTACGCCTCGCCGGGCACCTTCACCGTCCAGGGCACCATCGCGGGCACCTCGCTGCGCGCCGAGGCCACCGTCACCGTCGTCTGATCTCCAACCGGCACAAGGAGAGAGCACCATGAACCGCACCGCCCTCAGAAGAACATTCGCAGCCGCGCTCGCCGCGGCCCTGGCCTGGACCTGCCTCCAGTTCGCGAGCCCCGCCCAGGCGCAGGCCGTGAACGTCGCCCGCTCGGCCACCGCCACGGCCTCCTACACCTCCTCGTGGGAGTCCGTCGCGGCGGTCAACGACGGGATCGAGCCCCCCGGCTCGAACGACACCGCCAACCCGCGCTGGGGCACCTGGCCCCAGACCGGGTCCCAATGGGTGCAGCTGACCTGGAGCAGCGCCGTCACCGTGTCCTCTTCGGACCTCTACTTCTTCGACGACTCGTACAACTCCGGCCCCGGCGGCGTGCGCGTCCCGGCGAGCTGGCGCATCGAGTACCTGAACAACGGCGCCTGGACCGCCGTGAGCGGCGCCAGCGCCTACGGCGTCAACGCGAACGCCTACAACCACACCAACTTCAACGCTGTCACCACCACGGCCGTCCGCGCGGTCCTCCAGAGCGGCGCCGCCTCCGTGGGCGTCCTCGAATGGAAGGTCTGGGGCTCCGGCTCTGCCACCCAGGCGGGCAACCCGATCGTCACGAACATCTACACCGCGGACCCGGCGACGCTGGTCGTCGGCAACACCATGTACATCTTCTCGGGCCGCGACGAGGCCGCCGCGGGCCAGCAGTCGTTCGTCATGGACGAGTGGCACGCCTTCTCCTCCACCGCACCGGACAACGACCCGGCGGCGTGGACCGCGCACGGCGCCCGCCTCTCCCTGTCGACGTTCGCGTGGGCCGGGGCGAACGCGTGGGCGTCCGAAGTGGTCAGGGGCCCGGACGGGCGCTACTACTGGTTCGTCTCGGTCGACGGGGCCACGGACAACGGCTGGATGAACATCGGCGTGGCCGTCTCGGACAACCCGCTCGGCCCGTACGTGGATGCGATCGGCGCCCCGCTGATCTCGGACTCGACGCCGAACTCCTCGGCGCTGAACATCGACCCGACCGTGTTCATCGACGATGACGGGCAGATCTACCTCTACTGGGGCTCGTACTGGCAGCCGCGCATGGCGAAGCTGAACCAGAACATGACGTCCCTGGCGAGCGCGGTCACCACCCCGACGGGCCTCACCGAGTTCTGGGAGGCGCCGTGGATGTTCAAGCGCAACGGCGTCTACTACATGGCCTACGCCTCGAACGGCGGCTCGGGCTGCGTCACCAGCTCCGCGTACGCGTGCATCAGGTACGCGACGGCCTCGAACCCGGCCGGGCCGTGGACGCACCGCGGGGTGGTCCTCGGGCAGGTCACGTCGACCACGAACCACCCGGCGATCGAGCAGTTCAACGGCCAGTGGTGGATGGTCTACCACACGGCCGACGCGCCGGGAGGCGGCAACTTCCGCCGCTCGGTGGCGATCGACCCGCTGTACTTCAACGCCGACGGCACGATGCAGCTGGTCGTGCAGACCAGGGGAGGCGCCTGATGCACCTGAACCGCCGCAACGCACTTCGCCTGGGCGCCTTGGCGTCCGTGGCCCCCGTCGGGATCATGCACCAGATCCCGGCGGGGGCCGCCCCCGCAGCGTCCACCGTGGAGCCCTTCGGGCTCGACGCGGTGGCCCTGGGGGACGGGATCTTCGCCGGCAAGCGGGACCGGATGCTCCACTACGCGAGCGGCTACGAGGCCGGGCGCGGGGAACTCGCGGGCCCGGACCGGATGTTGTTCAACTTCCGCGCGAACGCGGGCCTGGCGAATCCCGCGGGCATCCGCCCGCCCGGGAGCTGGGACGACGGCAACGGGTACCTGCGCGGGCACTACTCGGGGCACTTCCTGTCGATGCTCGCGCAGGCGTACGCGGGCACCGGCGACGACCTGTACCGCCGCAAGCTCGACCACCTCGTGGCCGGGCTCGGCGAGTCCCGCGACGCCCTCGCCGCGGCGGCCGCGAAGGCGACCCCGCGGGTGGCGGGCCGCACCGGCACGGCGCTGCGCCTGACAGGTTCGCCGCTGGGCCACGCCGAGCACGTCTCACTCCCCAGTGGACTCATCGACGGCCTCACCGAGCTCACCGTCGCCGTATGGCTCAACCTCGCGGCCGTCGACCGGACCCGCCTGCCGGACCCGAACGCGGACCCGGCGCCGCTGCGCAACGGCGTCAAGGTCTTCGACTTCGGCGCCGACGCGGACCACCACCTGTACCTGACGCTGCGCGCCGACAACGCGAACCCGTTCCCGCGCTTCGCGATCACCACCTCCGGCACGGCGGGGGAGCAGCGCGTCACCGCGACCTCCGCGATCCCGGAGGGGGCGTGGACGCACCTCGCGGTGACCCTCGGCGGCGGCACCGCCACCCTCTACGTCAACGGCACCGCCGCGGCCTCCGGCCCGGTCGCGCTCACGCCCGCGGACCTCGGCGCCACGGCCGCGAACTGGATCGGCCGCGGCCAGTTCCCGCAGGGGAGCGTCCAGTACCTCGGCGCCGACGTGGACGAGTTCCACGTCTTCAGTACCTCGCTGGGAGCAGATGAGGTCGCCGCCCTGGCCGCGGGAGCGGGCCCGGGCGGCGACCTCGCCCTCTACCGGTTCGACGAGGCGCCCGGCGCGGTCTGCGCCGACGCCTCCGGGAGCGGTGCGGACGCGCACGTCCTCGCCCCCACCGACGGCCGCCGCCACCCCGGCTTCCTCGCGGCCTACCCGGAGACGCAGTTCCTGCGCCTGGAGGAGTTCGCCACGTACGGCGGCAACGCCGGGATCTGGGCCCCGTACTACACGACCCACAAGATCCTCGCGGGCCTGCTCGACGCGCACCGCTTGGGCGGCAACGGGGATGCGCTCGACATCGCCACCGGGATCGGCGAGTGGGTCCACTCGCGGCTCTCGGTCCTCGACCGGTCCCGCCTCGACCGGATGTGGTCGATCTACATCGCGGGCGAGTACGGCGGCGTCAACGAGTCCCTCGCGAACCTCGCCGCGCTCCACCCCGACCGCCCCGAGTTCCTCCAGACCGCGAAGTTGTTCGACAACACGGCGCTCCTCGCCGCCACCGTCGCGGGCCAGGACCTCCTGGACGGCAAGCACGCCAACCAGCACATCCCGCAGTTCACCGGCTACCTCCGGATGTACGAGCAGGGCGCGGGGGACGACTACTTCACGGCCGCGAAGCGGTTCTGGGACATGGCGATCCCGCACCGCGCCTACGCCCACGGCGGCACCGGCGTCGGCGAGATCTTCCGCGCCCGCGACGTGATCGCCGGGTCGCTGTGGCAGTACCCGAACGACCCAAACCACGCCGAGACCTGCTGCGTCTACAACCTCATCAAGCTGGCGCGCAACCTGTTCTTCCACACCCGCGACCCGAAGTACATGGAGTACGTCGAGCGGGCCCTGTTCAACCAGATCCTCGCCTCCCGCCGCGACGCCGACTCGGCCACGGACCCGCAGGTCACCTACTTCGTGCCCGTGCGCCCCGGCCAGGCCCGCGGCTACGGCAACACCGGCACCTGCTGCGGCGGCACCGGCATGGAGAACCACACCAAGCACCAGGAGTCCGTCTACTTCGCCGACCGCGACGGCCTGTACGTCAACCTCTACATGCCGTCCACTCTCGACTGGACCGCGCGGCGCACCGAGATCGTGCAGACCACCGACTACCCCTTCGAGGGCGCGAGCCGCATCGAGGTCTCCGGCCGCGGCGGCCGCTTCGACCTGCGCCTCCGCGTCCCCGCCTGGGCCACCGACTTCACCGTCAAGGTGAACGGCCGCCGCCAGTCGATCCGCACCACGCCCGGCACCTACGCCGTCGTCTCCCGCCGCTGGAGGGACGGCGACACCGTCGACATCGCGATGCCCCTGCGCCTCCAAACCGAAGCGGCCCTGGACGACCCCGCGATCCAGTCCGTCTACTGCGGACCCACCGTCCTCGCGATCAAGCACGACCCCGTCGGCACCGACCTCGCCACCGGCCTCATCTCCATCGCCGTCGGCGACGACCTCGAAGCGGCGTTCGAGCCCACCGGCGTCCCCCTCCACTTCACCGCCGACGGCCACACCTTCGCCCCCCTCCACCTGGGCGACCAGGACCCGTACCACCTCTACTGGCGGCGGCACGAGCCGTCCGCCGAAACCCTTCACACCTATTCACCGAGGAGTAGGCAATGAGATTCCCAGCCCGAGTGAAAGGGGCGGCGGCGGTCGCCGCCGCTGCCGCCTTGCTCGCCTCCGCTTGCAGCGGCGGGGGCGGCGGGTCCGACGACGAGGTCGTCCTCGAAGGCGTCGACGACGGCACGACGCTGACGATGTGGACCCGCGCGGCCACCGAGGCCCAGTCGCAGGCCCTCGTGGACGCCTACAACGCGAGCCACGAGAACCAGATCGAGCTCACCGTCATCCCCACCGACGACTACCAGACCCGCGTCGGCACCGCAGCGGGCAACCAGGAGCTGCCCGACCTGTTCGCGCTCGACGTGGTGTTCGCCCCGAACTTCACCACCGCGGGCGCCTACCTGGACATCACCGACCGGATCGACGCGCTCGACTTCGCCGACTCGCTCGCCCCCTCGCACATCGACGTCGGCACCGTGGACGGCGCGAAGTACCTCGTCCCGCACACCCTGGACCTCTCGGTCCTGTTCTGGAACAAGGACCTCTACGAGCAGGCGGGCCTCGACCCCGAGGCGCCCCCGGCCACGCTCGCCGAGTTCGCCGAGCAGGCCCGCGCGGTGGACGCCCTCGGCGGGGACGTCAACGGCACGTTCTTCGGCGGCAACTGCGGCGGCTGCTTCGTCTTCACCTGGTGGCCGAGCATCTGGGCCTCCGGCGCGGAGGTCATGAACGAGGACGGCACCGAGTCCCTCCTGGACTCCGACGAGGCCCGCGAGGTGTACTCGACCTACCGCGGCCTCGTGGAGGACGAGGTCGTGGCCCCCGGCCACAACGAGGAGACCGGCGCGACCTGGGTGTCGTACTTCCCCGAGGGGAACATCGGCGTGATGCCCATGCCCTCCACCATGCTCGGGCAGATGCCCGCGGACATGAACATCGGCGTCGCGCCCATCCCTGGCATCGACGGCGGCGAGTCCACGTTCGTCGGCGGCGACTCCATCGGCATCGCCGCGAACTCCGAGCACCCGAACCAGGCGTGGGACTTCCTGCGCTGGAGCCTCGAAGAGGAGCAGCAGGTCGAGCTGCTCGCCGCGAACGGCGACGTCATGGCCCGCACCGACCTCGCCGACAACGAGTACTACGCAGCGAACCCGAACGCCGTCATCATGAACGACCTCGTGCAGGTCGGCCGCACGCCCTACTCGCTCAACTTCGGGCAGACCTTCAACGACCCGCAGGGCCCCTGGCTCCCGCTGGTCCGCGAGGCGGTCTACGGCGATCCGAACGCCGACCTGAGCGCGTTGAACGACGACGTCACGGCCTCCCTCGCGAGCTAGAAGGAACCCGATGCGACACTCGCGCAAGCTGGCCGGCGCACTGTACGCCGCCCCCGTGGCGGTCTTCGTGCTGGTCTTCTTCGTCGCGCCGCTGCTGCTGGTCGGACGCATGTCCGCGTCCGACTGGCCGCTGCTGGCGGGCGACCGGGGGATCAACCTGCCCGACAACTACGCCGGGATCGCCGACAACCCGCTGTTTTGGCCCGCGGTCGGCTTCACCCTGAAGTACACCGGCATCGTCGTGGTGATCCTCATCGGACTCTCGCTGCTGCTGGCGCTCATCGTCGCCGACCGCCGCAAGGGCACCGGGTTCTTCCGATCGGCGTACTTCCTGCCGACCACCCTCGGGCTCGCCTCGGCCTCGCTGCTGTTCTTCGGCTTCTACAGCCCCGCGATCGGCCCGCTCGACCCGCTCATGGAGTGGCTCGGCGTCGGACCGGTCTCGTGGCTCGGCACCCCCACCGCCGCCCTCTGGTCCACAGTGGTGCTCATCGTGTGGAAGTTCGCCGGGTTCTTCATGATCATCCTGCTCGTGGGCCTCCAGTCGATCCCGCCGGACGTCTACGAGGCGGCCCGCCTCGACGGCGCGAACCGCTGGCAGTCGTTCTGGCACGTCACGATCCCGCTCCTGCGGCCCGCGCTCGGCCTCGTGCTCATCCTCTCGGTCACCGGCTCGCTCCTCGCCTTCGACCAGTTCTTCATCCTCACCAAGGGCGGCCCCGACAACTCCACGGTCACCGTCGTGCAGCTCATCTACCGGGAGGCGTTCCAGCGCTTCGACCTCGGCGCGGCCGCCGCGATCTCCGTGGTCGTGCTGGCCGCGCTCCTGGTCCTCAACATCGTCCAGTTCCGGGCCCTGAGAAAGGACGCGTGATGAGCACCAAGCTCTGGAGCACCTCCTACTACGTCCTGGCCGGGGCCCTCGCCGTCCTGTTCCTGTTCCCGCTCATATGGACCGGCTACGCCTCGGTCTCCCCGCACGGCGCCACGAACCAGCAGGAGGGCTACGGCTTCGGCAACTACGCGAGCCTCCTCGACTACGACGCCGGGCTCCTCCAGTACCTCTGGAACTCCACCTACACGTCCGTGCTCACGGTCGTGTTCACCCTGGCCCTCTCGATCGCCGGGGGCTACGCCTTCGCGCGGTTCTCCTTCCGCGGCAAGGACACCCTGTTCCTGCTCACCCTCGCGATCCTCATGGTCCCGTACTCGACCCTGCTGATCCCGCTCTACTCGATGCTCGGCGACCTCGGCCTGCGCGACTCCCTCACCGGCCTGGCCCTGGTCCTCACCCTCTACCAGCTCCCCTTCGCGGTGTTCATGATGCGCATCTCCTTCGAGGCGGTCCCCAAGGAGATCGAGGAGTCGGCGATGTGCGACGGCGCCGGGACCTTCGGCGTCCTCACCCGCATCATGCTGTTCAGCGTGTGGCCCGGCCTCATCACCGTGGGCCTCTTCTCGTTCCTGGCCGCCTGGAACGACTTCATCGCCCCGCTCATTCTCGTCAGCTCGGCCGACAAGGCCGTGCTGCCGGTGGCGATCGCGAACCTCCGCCAGCAGTCGATGGGAGCCGTCGACTTCGGCGCGACCCAGGCGGGCGTGGTCGTCATGGCGCTGCCGTGCCTGGTGCTCTTCGCACTGCTCCAGCGCCACTATGTCCGAGGATTCATGTCCGGAGCTATTAAAGGATGAATATGAGAACACCCGTAATGCCCTCCACCGGCGAACTCCGTCCCCTGGGGACGGAGGAAGTGCGCCTCACCGGCGGCCACTGGGGCGAGCGGCAGGCGGTGAACGCCGCGGCGACGATCCGCCACTGCCTGCACTGGCTCGAAGAGCTCGACTGGATCGGCAACTTCGACCGCACGGCCTCGGGGGAGGAGCCGGGGCGGCCGTTCCAGCGCGCCGGGCGCGAGTTCTCCGACTCCGAGGTCTACAAGCTCGCCGAGGCCATGGCCTGGGAGATCGGCCGCACCGGCGACCCGGGCCTGGAGGAGGAGTTCCAGAGGCTCACGGCCCGCATCGGCGCCGCGCAGCACGAGGACGGCTACCTCAACACCGCGTTCGGCAACCCCGGACAGGAGCCCCGCTACTCCAACCTCGAATGGGGCCACGAGCTCTACTGCGCCGGCCACCTGATCCAGGCCGCCGTCGCCCGCCTCCGCAACCACGGCGAGGACGAGTTCACCCGCATCGCCCGCCGCGTCGCCGACCACGTCTGCGACACGTTCGGCCCCGGCGGCATCGAGCGGATCTGCGGCCACGCCGAGATCGAGGTGGCCCTCGCCGAGCTCTCCCGCGCCACGGGCGAGCCCCGCTACCTGGAGCAGGCCCGCCTGTTCATCGAGCGGCACGGCAAGAAGACCTTGCAGGAGAACGGCTTCTACTACCAGGACGACACCCCCGTCCGCGACGCCGAGGTCCTCCGCGGCCATGCGGTTCGCGCGCTCTACCTGTCCTCCGGCGCCATCGACGTCGCCGTGGAGACCGGCGACGAGGAGCTCCTGGAGGCCGTGCGCGCCCAATGGGACCGCACCGTCGCCCGCCGCACCCACCTCACCGGCGGCATGGGCTCGCAGTACGCCGACGAGGCGTTCGGCCGCGACTTCGCGCTCAACCCGGACCGCGCCTACGCCGAGTCCTGCGCGGGGATCGCCGCGGTCATGACCGCGTGGCGGCTCACCCTCGCCACCGGCGACTCCCGCTACGGCGACATGATCGAGCGCATCGCCTGGAACGTGCTCTCCGGCGCGGTCGCCCCCGACGGGGAGTCGTTCTTCTACGCCAACCCGCTCCACCAGCGCACCGCCGACCCCGAGCCGCCCGGCGACCGCGCCCTCTCGCACGTCCAGGCGGGCGGGCGCCGCGCCCAGTGGTTCGACGTGTCCTGCTGCCCGACCAACCTGTCCCGCACGTTCGCCCAGTTCGCCGTGTACGTCGCGACCACCAGCGAGCACGGCGTGCAGATCCACCAGTTCACGCCCTGCACGATCGACACCGTGGTCGACGGCTCCCGCCTCGCGCTCACCGTCGAGACGGACTATCCGGAGGAGGGTCGCGTCACCGTCCGCGTCGACGCCAACGAGGGCGGCACCCGCGAGATCACCTTCCGCGTCCCGGCCTGGGCCGAGGACGTGCGGCTGGTCCACCCCGACGGCTCCGTGCACGAGGTCGACCCCGCCGCGGTCTCGGTGGGCCGCATCGGGGAGTTCAGCCCCGGCGACGAGCTCCACCTGGAGTTCTCGGTCGCCCCGCGCTGGACCTTCCCCGACCCGCGCGTGGACGCCGTGCGCGGCTGCGCCGCCGTCGAGCGCGGCCCGGTCGTGCTCTGCGCCGAGTCCGTGGACCTCCCCGGCGGTGACCTGGACGAGCTCACCGTGGACACCTCCGTCGCCCCGGTCCTGCGCGACGGCGCGGTCCACGTCGCCGCCCGCGTCCACGACCGCGCCGACGCCTGGCCGTACGGGCCCGCCGCGGCCGACGACGACGGCAAGGCCGCGGAGGTCCCGCTCCTGCCGTTTAGACTCCGCGCCACGCGGGGACCCGCCGCGATGCGGGTGTGGCTGCCCGTCACCTGAGTGGTTTTAGGCCGGTGCGCCCCGCTTTGCGGGCGCACCGGCCCCGGATTCGCCGCGATTGTCGGAAAAATCGCACTGGGAGTCCAAGTGGCGCTTGGTCTTGCACGTCTAGGATGTGGTCCGTCGGGTGGGTTTGACGAGACGAGGAACCGAATAATGAGCGATCTTCTGGATTTCCTGGGCACGGCCGAGCAGGCGGTCGCGACCGCATCGGAGGTCATCCGGACCGGCCTCGGGCGCGAGCGCTCCATCAGCGGCAAGGGCGACCGCGACTACGCCACTGACCTGGACTTCGCCGTCGAGGACGCCGTCCGCGAGTTCCTCGCCGCCGAGACCCCCGACATCCCGCTCCTCGGCGAGGAGCGCGGCCGCACGGGCAACACCGAGTCCCACTACGAGTGGGTGCTCGACCCGATCGACGGCACCGTCAACTTCGCCCACGGCTCCCCGCTCTACGCCGTGTCCCTGGCCCTCACCCGCAACGGCATCTCCGTCGTCGGCGTCGTGGAGGCCCCGGTCAGCGAGGAGCGCTTCACCGCCGCCCTCGGCCACGGCGCGGCCCTGAACAAGCACCCGCTCACCCTCCGCGGGCCCTCAGAACTCTCGGACGCCGTGGTCGCCTTCGGCGACTTCGGAGTCACCGCCGAGTCGGTCCGCCGCAACACCCAGCGCCTGGAGCTGTTCCGCCGCCTCGTGCCCAAGATCCAGCGGGTCCGCATGCTCGGCACCGCCGCGCTCGACATGTGCTGGACCGCCGCTGGCCGCGTGGACGCCGCCTACCACTCGTTCATCAACCCGTGGGACGTCGCCGCCGGGGTCGTCATCGCCCGCGAAGCGGGAGCGCTCGTCACCGACATCGACGGCGTCGACTACGACACCAGCGCCACCTCGATCCTCGCCTGCAACCCCGAACTCCACCGGGCGCTCCTGGCCGAGATCGCGTAATGCACCTCCTCTCGTCGGGCAGGGCCTCGAAGGTATACGCCCTGTCCGACAATCGGGTCCTGCGCCGCTGCTCATGGGACCTCGAACCTGAAGCCCGCCTCATGGCCCACCTCCGCGACCAGGGATATCCCGTCCCCGAGGTCTTCAGGATCGACGGCAACGACATGACCATGGAACGCCTCCACGGCCCCACCCTCGCCGAGGACCTGTTCGCGGGCCGCGTCGCCCCGCCCGCAGCGGCCGCGCTCATGCTCGACCTCCTCGAACGCCTCCACCGCATCCCCGCGCCCGACTGGCTCCCCGGCGAGACCCGCGGCCTGGACCTCAACGGCCGCAGCGTGCTCCACCTCGACATGCACCCCGAGAACATCATCGGGACCGCCGATGGCCCGGTGGTCATCGACTGGACCAACGCCGCCGCGGGCGACCCGGCCGTGGACCGCGCCGTCTCCTGGACGATCCTCGCCGAACTCGACCCCGAGTCCCTCCCCCTCGACCCGGCCCCGCTGCGCGACCCGTTCGCCCACACCTTCTCAGCAACGGCCCTCGACACCGCCCTCCGCTTCCGCGACGCCGACACCGGCATCACAGAGGCCGAACACGCGAGAGCCCGCGCGCTGGCGGCCCTCTAGACACCGAAAACGGGAGAGGCGACCGCAGCGCGGTCGCCTCTCCCGTTCGGGTCTGTATTCGCTTAGCCCGCGGCCTTTGCCAGAGCGGTGAAGTCGGCGGCGGTCAGGTCGAACACCGGGGATTCGGTGTCGAGCTTCGAGTCCCGCAGGTGGAAACCGGCGTCGTCGGCGCAGAACGCGACTTCGACGCAGTCGGAGTTGTTCCCAGAACCGCTACGAGTGCTCTTGCGCCAGGCCCGGCGGACTTCGACGCAGTCGGAGTTGTTGCCGCCGCCGCTGCGGGTGCTCTTACGCCAGACGGTAACGCCAGTAGTCATCGTTGTAGACCTCGATCCGGATCGCCTGTTTCCAAAGGATCTTGCGGATCTCATCGTAACTTGCGATGCGGTTGGGGTCATCTATGAGCCAGCTGGAGTCGGCGATCTCGGCGTAGGCGATGTCCGGCCCGGCCAGCTTGCTGTTGCCGACGCTGTAGATGCTGAAGTTGCTCCGCTGGGCGAGGACCGGGCCGCGAAGGACGCGGATGAGGATGCCGGGCTTCTTCGCCAAGCGGCGCATGTGCGCCAGCTGCTCCTGGTAGAGCTCCTCGTCCATCATCCGCAGTTGGAGGAGCGCGGTCTCCCCGATGAGGATCTGGATCTGCGGCCGGTCGGTCCGGGCTCCGATGTCCTCGATGCGCATCTCCTTGAAGTCCCAGCCGCCGTCCATGAACTCGTCGTTTGCGAGCGGCTCGGCCAGGCGGACGACGAGGTAGTGGTAGCCCTGGAGCTGAAGGATTCCGGGGATCATGAGCGCGTCGAACTTGAAGATCTCGCCGTAGAAGCGTTCGGCGAGGGAGATGTACAGGGCGTTGAACCGCTGGTCCGCCTCCAGCGCCTCCCACTCCTCCGCGCGGGCGTCGGACGCCTTGACCATGTACTCGGCCATCTCCTCGTCGTAGCCGCACTCCTTCGCCAGCGACCCCATGATCCGGGCGTGCGGGCTGGATCGGCCCGCCTCGTACGCGCGGTAGGTATCGGTGGACACGTGGCACTTGCGCGCGATCTGCTCCTGCGTCTTCCCCACTTTCTCTCGACCGGTCCGCAGCATCATGCGGATGAACCAGGCTCCCGATTCCGTTTTCGCCATCGCAGCTCCCAAGGTGGTGGTCCTTGACGTGTTCGGACCATCACTATGGCACACGCCGGTCCTGTTGCGCCTCTGTGAGAAACGCTGCGGGGTGTTCCGACCGTGCAATTGCCACTGTGAGTCGTCCACGGTCCTCGGATCACAGTTCCGCTGTGCCGCAAGGGATTACATATTGTGACCTGCGATTTTACCGTCTAGAGTCATGGCTGTCGAGAGGCATCGCGGCTCAGGATTCGGCCCGTTCGCTCTCGAAATGGTGCCCGCTGCGGGAGAAGCGCGCGAGCAAGTGTCGGAAAGCTGACAGTCCGAAAGGGATTTACGATGGGAACAGTACACCTTACGAGTGAAGGACCCGAGTCGCAGGGCCTCGTCCGCGGGACCTTCGCCGACGAGTACCGGACCTACACGGTCCGGGCCGCGGGCCCGGTCGAGCCCGACTCGTTCCAGGTGCTCACCGGCCCCGGCAACACCGACGTCGTGCTCGTCGTCTCCGGCCTCAACTCGGGCGACCTCAAGGCCACCTGGGGCCGCTTCTGGAACGGCCTCAAGCCTCACGCGAAGATCTGGGTCGAGGAGCAGGCGTTCCGGATCTTCTACCGCGAGGCGAGGTTCTGCAATGGTTAGCGAGGACGACTACAACCTCCGCTCCGACGGCAAGCCCGGCATAGACGGCTACCTCGGCGACTTCCAGCGCGGCCCGGCCGTCTTCACGCTCTACACGCTCGGTTCCCATCCGGCCCAGACGCCCCGCGTCACCAACTACCTCCTCGACGTCGAGGACGGCGCTGGCCCCCGCCAATGCTGCCGCTTCACCGACGACCCCGAGGACACCCCCGAATGGGCCCTAGCCTGGGACGGCGACGAGTGGACCCTCTGGATCATGGCCCAATGCCTCGCCCTCATCACCAAGCCCGACACCTGACCTGATCCGCACTCCCTCCCCAAGGGGCCGGGCAGGTTTGGTGGAACCTGCCCGGCCCCACCCTCACACGTTGTCGCTCTAGCGCGAAGCGACCCAGCGGACCTCTTCGGCCAGCAGGTCGAGCGCCGTCCCGACGGGCCGGTAGCCGAGTTCGAGCGCGGCGGTCGTGTCCAGGACCATGGCGGTCTGCCAGGGGTGGCGCCCGCGCTCGGCGTCCTCGGTGCGCACTATCGTGCCGTCCCAGGCGATCTCGGCGGCGACGGCGCGCACGATGTCCTCGGCGGTCGGAGTGTCAGGGTCGGCGGCGTTCAGGATGCGCGCCTTGGGCTTCGCGGCGACGACCTCGATCAGGGCGGCGACGTTGGAAGCGGCCGAGAGGTGGTCGGTGACATCGCCGTATGCGAGGTCGAACCGGTCGGCGTCGCTGCGCATCCGCTCGATGACGGCCCGGGTCCGGGCGTTGCGGGCCCAGCGGCCGTGGACCTTCGACGGCCGGAGCACGGTGACGGGAAGCCCCGAATCGAGCGCGACCCGCTCGGCCGCGGCCTTGCAGGGACCGTATCCCTCCCTTGTGAACGGATCGGTCCCCGGCGGCGCGGGCGCCAGCGTGGGTCCGTCCTCAGTGAGCGGACCGTCGAACCGCGGCGGCACCTCCCCGTTCAGGTCCCGCCCTTCGCGATCGACGTAGACCGCCCGCCCCGAGACGACCACCGGGCAGGCGACCGCGCCCATGACGGGCAGCATCGCGGCCACGTCCTCGCCGGTGTACGCGACCAGATCGACCAGCAGATCGACCCCGTCCCCGACGAGACGCCCCACCTCCCGCACGTCGCCCCGCTCGACCTGCCGGAACCGGACCCCGGCCTCCGTCAACTCCGCGGGCATCCGCGACGGGTCCCGCCCGGTCACGGCGACGTCCCACCCGGCCCTCGCCAACCGCAGCGCGGTAGCCCCGCCGACAGCCCCGGTCCCGCCCAACAGCACTGCTCGCCTCTGATGCACCGCACCACCTTAGACGCGCAGACGCGAGACCCGCCCGCACTGTCGACGCGCCAGCGCAGGACCGCCGGGCTCCTGCCGCCGTTCTGCCTCGTGATCGGCGTCTCTATCCGAAACGATGGACTGAAGTCACCCTGCAATGAAGGAGGGACAGTCCATGACTACCAAATCCAGGCTGCTGATGTCGCTGCTCGCGGCGTTCGCGATGGTCCTAGCGGGCCTCAGCGTCGCCGGAACCGCGACGGCCGCCCCGTCAGGTGCCGACGGGCACGCCGTAGCGGCCGACGTCCAGGGGCCCGCCGATTGCGATCTCGGCTCCATCGCCAACAACGCGACCAAGTCCGGCTCG
This sequence comes from Glycomyces sp. NPDC047010, assembly GCF_040644205.1. NCBI lineage: Bacteria > Bacillati > Actinomycetota > Actinomycetes > Glycomycetales > Glycomycetaceae > Glycomyces > Glycomyces sp. NPDC047010. The sequence continues at coordinate 210,665 of NZ_JBEYVY010000004.1, forward strand.
AACATCCGCGGCTCGGGCCACATCTGGCTCAGCGGGTCCGGCTGCTCCGGGAACTTCACGGTCAAGCTCCACCTGTCGGTCCTCACCAATGGTGTGTATGTGCCGGTCAAGACCGTCAATTGGACGGTGTCCGGACCGTACGACGCCTATTACAGCATCGCCACGCCCTGCAAGCGCGGCCAATGGGTCGCCCACATCATCGTCCAAGGCCACGGCAAGAACTCCGACGATTTCAGTGACACCCGCCTGAACGTGACCTCGTGCTGAGGCCCGGAAAGGACCAGACCATGAAACTCCGACAATGGATCACCCGCGCCGCGGTGACCTTCATGTTGGTCGCCGCCGGGGCCTTCGCCGCGGCCGTCCCGGCCTCCCAGGCCGCCGCCGCTCCCTCGGCCGAGGCCGCCTGCGGCATCGTCGCCAGCGGCATCAACGGGCCCGACAAGGTCCAGACGATCGTCCAGGTGCGCTTCCGCGTCCATGTCTCCGGCTGCTCCGGCCAGTACTGGACCGAGTACTCCAACGTCAGCGGCCCCGGCGCCTCCGACAACGGTCGTACCAAGACCTTCCGCGGCGACCAGAACTACGTGCTCACCATGAACGTCACCTGCCGCTCCGGCTCCTACTACGTCTCCCTCCAGATCATCGGAGACACCTTCAACGCCTTCCACGACACCACCAAACGCATATCCTGTTGACCTCGGCACGTCGCTGAACCCGGCAGGCCGCCCGCGGGCGGCCTGCCGTCCGTATGCTCCGGCGTATGAGCATTGAGGCACCGCGACCGACGGCCCTGATCACAGGCGCCGCATCAGGAATCGGCGCGGCCTTCGCCGAACTCCTTGCCGCCGAGGGCTATCGGCTCATTCTGGTGGACCGCGAACCCCTACCGTCCCCCTCCGGTGGGGAGTCGATCCGGGCCGACCTCACCGACCCCGGCGACCTCGCCCTGATCGAGGACCGCTGCCGCTCCGGCCTCGACCTCCTCATCAACAACGCGGGCTTCGGCCACCCGACCCGCTTCCTCGAAACCCCCATCGAAGCCGAGATCGCGATGGCCCGCCTGCACATGGAGGCCGTGCTGCGCCTGACCCACGCCGCCCTCCCGGCGATGCTGGACCGGCGCAGCGGGGAAGTGGTCAACACCGCCTCGCTCCTCGGCTTCTTCCCCAGCTCGACCTACTCCGCGTCGAAGTCCTGGGTCATCAACTTCACCCAGGCGACGGCGAAAATGGCGCGCCCCCAAGGCGTCACGGTCATGGCCCTCTGCCCCGGCTTCACCCGAACCGGCTTCCACGACACCGCCCGAATGGACATGACTAAAGTCCCGGCCGCCCTCTGGATGACCCCCGATACGGTTGCCGCTACCGCCCTCCGCGACCTCCGCAAACGCAAACCCCTGAGCATCCCCGGCTGGCACAACAAACTCATAGCCGCCGTCACCCGAACCCTCCCCCCGTCCCTCACCATCCGCCTCCTCGCCACAACCGACGTACGGGCCCCGTCCCGCTGACGCGTACGCCCCAGGGGGTATGGGCAAAGGCAAACCTCCGGCCGACGCCGCCGGGCCGTCCCGCGGGCAGGCTTGGGAACCATGCAGCAGCTCAAGAGCACCGATCCCAAGCAGTTCATCGCCGACTTCTACATCGGCTTCACCCGCGACCTGCTCGCCGGCGACGAGGATGCGGCGCTGGTCGTCGACCGCTACCACACCCCTGACATCGTCCAGGTCGCCGACGGGAACCCCATCGACCGCCAGAAGCTCATCGACCACACGCGGCCGGTCCGCAAGAACCGGCCGACCATCCGCATGGAGGTCCACGACGCCGTCCTGGACGGCGACCTCCTGGCCGCCCGGTACACCCTGCACTCCTCGCAGCGCGGCAAGGACGTCTCCATCGACGTCCACTTCTTCGGCAGCTTCACCACGGACGGCCGGATGCGCAAGGCCCACATGCTCACCCGCGCGCTCTCTTGACCCATCCCGAGGGCTTCCGCGCCGCAAACGGTTCGACACGGCCGCAGGCGTGCGGAATCCTGGGGCGATGGAATCGAACGACATTTGGGACGCCGAGACGGCCCACAGGTACGACACGCCCGGCGAAGGCATGTTCGCGCCGGAGGTCCTCGACCCGACGCTCGACCGCCTCGCCGGGCTCGCCGACGGCGGCCGCGTCGTCGAGTTCGCGATCGGCACCGGCCGCGTGGGCGTGCCGCTCGCCGAGCGCGGGGTGCCCGTGACCGGGATCGAGCTGTCCCCGGCCATGATCGCCCAGCTCCGCACCAAAGTGGACGACGAGGCGCTCCCGGTGCTCGAAGGCGACATGACTACCGTCCGGGCCCCCGGCGAATTCACCCTCGCCTACCTAGTGTTCAACACCATCTCGAACCTGCTCACCCAAGACCTGCAAGTGGAGTGCTTCCGCAACGCGGCCCGGCACCTCGTCCCGGGCGGCCGCTTCGTGATCGAGCTGTGGGTCCCCGAACTTCGCGCACTCCCGCCGGGCCGCAAGGCCACCGTCGGCATCGTCGAGGACGGCTACATCCTCCTCGACACCTATGACCCCCTCACCCAGCACTTCGTCTCCCACCACTTCACTTTCGACGAGTCCCGCCAAGCCCGCCTCGGCCGCTCCCCTCACCGCTACATCTGGCCCTCCGAGCTCGACCTCATGGCCCGCCTCGCCGGCTTCCACCTCGAATCCCGCCACGCCGACTGGCAAGGCACCGAATTCACCGCCGACTCCCCATCCCACGTATCCGTCTACCGCCTCCCCGCCAGCGGAAGCTGACCATCACCGCCACAACCGCAGGGCGGCCCCTCGCCGCCCTGCGCGCCTCCAAATGGATGATCAGCGGCTTCCTGATCTCATTCACCGGCAGCATGTTCGCCGAAAGCGCGCTCCCCGCCCTGATCGCGGTCGGCGTCCTGCCGGTCGTCTCGCTGACCCTCTTCCGCACCGCGGGCATGGTCCTCGACATGGGCACGCCCCTCGCAATGCGCTTCCTGGCCCGCTTCAGTCCCGGCCGACTCCTCCAGACCTGCGAACTCATCGACATCGCCCTCTGCTTGACCGCCCTGGCCCTCATCACCGCCCTCGACGTCCCGATCGCCGCGGTCATCATCGTGTACCTCCTCGCCACGACGATCCTCCCGCTGGTCGTCGACGTCGCCGAAGAGCTCTACATCGCCCAGGTCTCCATGGCCAGCGAAGACGCCGCCGTCCGCTACAACGCGGCCATCTCCTCCTCGACCGCACTCCTCGGCTTCGTCATCGCCCAACCGCTCGGCGCCTTCATCGCAGAGCAGTCGGTTGTCCTGCTCCTGATCGCCAACACCGCACTCTCAGCCGTCGCGCTCACGGCCCGCACAATCTCCAACCGAATGCTCCCGACGACCCCGTTCGAGCAGACCGAATCAGGGAGAGACCGGAATCGTCAACGAATCTCTCTGCGGCAGAAGGCGGTGTTCGCATTCAGCCTCGGAACAATCTCCCCGATCATCTCCGGCTCGCTCGCGCTGGCGAACGGCATCATCGGCGGCTACGTCGTCATCTGGGCGGCCAGCAGCGGATCGAACCTCCTGGCACAGACGGGTATCGGCCTGCTCTGCGTCGGCCTCGGCGCCGCCATCGGCCCCCTCACCGCCAGGCACGCAATCCGCCGAATCGAATACTCCACCGCAATGATCACCGCTGCCGCGATCCTCCTCGCCAGCCTCACCATTGCCCTAATCGCCGCCACAGCCCTCCCCTCCCACTCCACCGCAACGACCTCCCTCACCTGGCTAGCGCTCCTCGGCGCCGCATTCGCCCGCTCTGCCGCCATGGTTCTCTACGCCTCCGCCCGCCAAGCCCGCCTCAAAGGCCCCACCCTCCTCAGCGCCATAGGAACCAGCCGCTCCTTCTCCGCCGCAGGAACCCTCACAGGAGTCTGGCTCGGCCTCACCCTCGCAGTCGCCGACCACCCGGCCCTCGGACTAACGCTCGCCGCCTTGGTGATTGCCGCGATGCTCCTATTCATGACCCTCCGCAAGGGCGACACTCCGATACCCTCGACTCAACCCCTGAGCCCATAGGAGCCCGCGAATGTCCGTCGCAGGTAGAGCGATCACCTCAATACTCGGCCTGTCGGGTCTGCCCCTCACCTGGCTGGTGATCGACCAGAACCTGGCCAAACCCTGGTTGGCGGTTCTCCTCCTGGTCCTGTACGAGGCAGTGATCGGTCTCGGCGCAATGATGCTCTCCGTCGCCCAACAGACGGTCCGCACTCGACTAGAGCAACTTGCCAACTTCACCGACCTCGCATTGGGCCGCCGTGTCTCCCGCTACGCCCGCCACTACCGCCGCTATGTGATCGAGCAGAACGCCCACATCAACGCCCGGGACCTCGCCCACACGCCGAGTCATATTCCGGAGCTCGACGCGGTGTACGTCGACGTCGGCCTGGTCCCCGACTCGCCCTCCAAGCGGCCCGGAGGTCTGCTGCCAATCGGGCGCGACGACGGTCGTACCCGTCGCCCCATCCACGAGTTCCTCGACCGCAGCGAACCCGCAGTCCTGGCAGTAATCGGCGCCCCCGGCGGGGGCAAGACCACTCTGCTGCGCCACACCGCGAGCCGGGCCGCCGCGGCGAACAAGAGGGATCAGCGACGCCGGGTTCCCGTCGTGCTGGCCCTTCGGGACCACTCCGAAGAGCTGGCCGAGGACCCGGACCTGTCGCTGGCCGATGTGATTCGCGCGAGCGTCGGCAGGCTCGACGTCCTCGAACCCGCAGGGTGGTGGGAAACCCAACTCCGTGAAGGCAACTGCCTGATCCTCTTCGACGGACTCGACGAGGTCGCCCGCAACGAGGACCGGCTCGCGGTCTCCGAGTGGATTGCGATGCAGAACGCCAAGCACCCGGGGAACGACTTCGTGGTGACCTCCCGTCCGCACGGCTACCAGACGGCGGTGATTCCGAAGGCGGTCGTGCTTCAAGTCCGGCCGTTCACCTCCCGGCAGATCACCAAGTTCGTACACGCCTGGTGTGTGGCGACCGAGCAGTTCGCCACCGGCAAGTCCGGCTCCGAGATCGAATACCGCGCTAGAGAGGACGCGGAAGACATCCTCGTCCAGCTGAATTCGGCGCCGGTCCTCTATGAGCTGGCGGTCAACCCGCTGCTCCTCACGATGATGGTCACGGTCCACCGCGAGCGCCGAGCCCTGCCCACAGGCCGCGCCGAGCTCTACAACCAGGTCTGCGACGTCATGCTCTGGCGTCGCATGGAGTCGAAGAAGCTGGAAGTCAGACCCGGAGGGCCCGTCCGACAGCGCATCCTCTCCCAGCTCGCCTACAACATGATGCGCGAAGAGACCCGCGACTTCCCCCGAAGCGAAGTGATCTCTGTCTTCGGCCGAATGCTCCAGAGCGGCGACACCGAGATCAGTGCCGAGGATCTGCTTGAGAGCATCGTGAATTCGAGCGGTCTCCTCATCGAGCGCGAACGCGATCTGTTCTCATTCTCTCACCACACCTTCTGCGAGTACCTGGCATCGGTCCATATCAGAGCAAACGGGCTCGGCGCCCAGCTGGAGGAAGTGGTCGGCAATCCTTGGTGGCGCGAGACGACGCTGCTCTACGTCGCGGACAACGACGCCACCGGGATCGTCTCTGCTGCGGTCGCCCGTGACACCGGCGACTCGCTCTCCCTCGCCTTCGACTGCCTGAACCATCATGCTCAGATTGACCGCGGTCTTCGAGACGTCATCGAGCGAATCCAGGAGGGAGCATTCCGCGTAGGCGCGAGTCGCGAGGATCGACTCCGAGTTGCCCGAGCATTGTTCTCCAGCCATACCAACAAGGTGATCCAGCTTGAAGGAGGCAGCTGGATATGCGCGAACCCGATTCCGGACGATCTCTACTGGCTCTTCACGAAGGACTGGAACTCAGTGCTCCCACCCGACGGCTTCCGCGGCCTAGATCACTTGTCTCCGGCTCCGGCCGCGGGCATGTGGGCGAGAGAGGCTTTGGAATTCCTTGACTGGGCCAACAGCCTTGCCGTATCCGAGAACAGGACCATGTTTCGGTTCCCCACACCCGAAGAGCTCTTTACGATGCGGTCCGCATCTCATTGGCAACGGGCTTGGGTAGCTCCGGAAGCGGACTCACATGATCTGGTGCCGTATAGCTTTACAGAGGGGCTGGTGCGCGGTGCGTTCGGATGGACGCTGGTGCCGAACTTCGAGGCTGACCGGGACGATGGGTTCCTCTCAGAATCTATGGCCGAGATTGCGATCAACTACCTCGTTGAGAGGAAACGAGCGGGAATGATGGTAGATGTTCCGCTTGATCCTTCCTGGATTGTCTTGCATCTCGGACAGGCTCGTCAGGCATCGTACTCGGCAACATTTCCGCAGTCATTCATAGAATCGGTAGAGCGGCTCCTAGAAAAAGCCGTCGGCTCCGCGGAACGTAGGACGGTTCCGCAGCCTGAAGACTTCGCTCACATCCGGCTTTCGGCGGTCGATCTCGCATCTGAGGCCGATGAGCAGGGCGATATGACGACCGCGGACGAACTACTCAAAGTGGCGTTCTACATCACCTGGTATCAAGCGCGGCTCAAAGGTAGCGAGCCGCTTGAGGTCATCTACCTGGTCCGCGAGTGAGGTTGATGGCGCTGTCGAGCCATTGGCGTTGTTCGGGGGTGAGGATTGGTAGGGCTGCCTTGAAGTCGAGTTCGTCTTTGGGGCGGGGGCCTTTGGATTTGTAGAAGAGTTGTATCTCGGGAGCGAGGTAGGGGAGTCCGTCGTGGGTGGTGCGGCCTATGTCGGGGATGGGGCGGCGGATTCTGGGGTCTCGGCGGGAGACCCAGTGGTCGCCGTCGGCGTTGTCGAGCATGAACTGGAAGGACCAGGGGTGGTCGGCGGTGGGGCGGCACCAGATGTCGTGGATGTGGTGGGGGAGGATTTCGCCTGGGCGCCAAGGGCGGAGGGTGCCGGGCGGGTCGGCGGCCCACCATTCCCAGTCGGGGAGGACCGCTTGGATGGCGGGGTGGTCGCGGTGGAGCATGAGGACGTCGACGTCGTTGTGGGGGCGGACGGGGCGCCCGACGGCGAGTTCGATCGCCCAGCCGCCGGCGATCCACCAGGGGGCGTCGAGGCCGGCGAGGAGGGCCTGGATCTCGTGGAGTGACGGCGGGTCCCAGGCCCCGGCCGGGTCGGCGAACGGGGCGGTCATGCGTCGATGTCCGGGCCGCCCTTGGCGGACCACCAGTCGCGCACCAGGCAGAACGGGTGGCCTGCCGGATCGGCGTAGACGCGCCAGCCCTGTTGGTCGTCGAGGAGGGTGGCGCCCTTGGCGAGGACTTCGGCCTCGGCCTCATCGAGGTCGGGGACGGCGAAGTCGAGGTGCATCTGCTGCGGGCGTACGGGATCGGGCCATCGGGGCGGGGTGTAGTCGGCGACCGGCTGGAAGAGCAGCGCGAACCCCGATTCGAGGTGCAGGGTCGCGCTGCCGTCGGCGAGCGACCAGCGCCGGTCCGGCTTGTCGACGTCCCCGCCGAGGATCGAGCGGTAGAACTCGGCGAGGGCCGTCGGGTCGGGGCAGTCGAGGACGACGCATTCGAAGTGTGCCTTCATTGCCGCATCGTATGGGCCGCGCGCGGTGTGCGAAACGGATTTACGGGCGGCGGTCCCGGGCGGCGGGTTTCGCGTGGGCCATGGACTGGGGTGTGGCGCAGATCACTTGGTTCGTCTAGTCTGGATCGGTTGCAGCCCAGTGCAACTCGAAGAAGGAGGAGTGCTCATGAGACTTCGACGTGCTGTCGTCAGCGTGCTGGCGGCCCTGTTGGGTGCGGTGGCCAGTCTGGCCGTCGTCTCCCCGGCGCAAGCCGTGCCGGAATCGTGCACCGATCGCGGCTACACGAACGGTCGGATCGCGCGCACCGACAACGACGACAACGGCGGCGGGGCCTATGTGCTCGCCGACCTGTGCTGGAAGCCGCTCGGCAACGGCTACTACTCGACGTACGTCTACTACTTCGTCCAGGACACCGAGGCGAACGGCGCAGGCGCGGCCATCCGCATGGAGTGGACTGGGATCGACGGCGAGACCCACTACGACGTCGCGGACCCCCGCGCCTGGGCCAACGGCGAGTACGCCTGGGGCCCTTGGAGCAAGAGCAACATCAAGGGCCTCTACGTGCGCGCCTGCCTGACGAACGCAGGCAGCGAAGGCCATCATTGCGGGCCGAAGTCCTAGGCGAGACGCGGGCGGCGGTCCCGGATCTCGTCGATCCGAGAGCGCCGCTCAGTGCATCAGGCGGCGGCGACGAGGGCGTCGTAGCGTTCGCGGGCCTCGATGATGTCGGGGCGGTGGCGTTCGGCCCATTCGAGGAGGCCGGTGAGGTGGCCGTAGAGCTCGCGGGCGGAGTCGGTGGCGTTGTACTCGACCTTGGGCGGGACGGTCGGGTAGACGGTGCGGGTGAGGAGGCCGTCGCGTTCCAGGTTGCGGAGGGTCAGGGTGAGCATGCGGCGGCTGATGCCGGGGATGCTGCGCTCCAGCTCGGTGTAGCGGACCGGGTTGCGGATGGCCGCGACCAGGATCGAGACCGACCACTTGCCGGCGACCCGGTCGATGATCTGGACGATCGGGCAGGCTTCGACCTGCACGTCGGACATCGGGACGTCGTCGCATTCGTTCGCCATGGCATGTGCTCCACTTCACAGAGCGGCACTTGAGGGGGATGAGCTGGAGAGGAACATCCGTGTATCCCCCGGTACATGAAAGTGCCTTCTTACGGACGGCTCCATTGGAACACATGATTGCTCCAGGAACAAATCGTTCCCCAAGAGCTGAAGGAGCCCCGGAATGTCCACCGCAACGGAAGCGAGCCTGAGCCGCCGCTGGCTCACCGTCATGGTCCTGCTCGCCGCCCAGGTCATGATCATCCTCGACCAGAACATCGTCACGATCGCCCTCCCCGCGATCCGCGACGACCTCGGCTTCTCCCCGTCGAACCTGGTCTGGACCGTCAACGCCTACGTGATCCCCTTCGGCGGCCTCCTGCTCCTCGCCGGGCGCCTCGGCGACCTCCTCAGCCGCAAATGGGTCTTCATCGCCGGACTGGCCCTGTTCACGATCTCCTCGGCGGCCATCGGGTTCGCCGACACGCAGGGCCTGCTCCTCGCCGGACGGTTCGTGCAGGGCATCGGCGGCGCCGTCGCCTCCGCGGGCCTCCTCGGCATGGTCGTGATGCTCCTGCCCGAACCCGCCGAGCAGGCGAAGGGCATCGGCGCCTTCGGGTTCGCGTCCGCCGGAGGCGGCGCGCTCGGCAGCGTCGTCGGCGGCGTGCTCACCGAGTCGATCGGGTGGGAGTCGATCTTCTTCATCAACGTGCCGCTCGGCGTGATCGTCGGCGTCCTCGCCTGGCGCCTGCTGGCGAACGACCGCGGCATCGGCCTCAAGGCCGGGGCCGACGTGCTCGGCGCCGTCCTCGTCACCGCGGGCGTCATGCTCGCCGTCTACACGCTCATCGAGGTGGAGCACCAGGGCTGGAACTCCATGCGCACCATCGGCTTCGGCGCCCTCGCCGCGCTGCTCCTCGCCGGGTTCTTCGTCCGCCAGGCGAAGGCCGCCACACCGCTCGTGCCGCTGCGGATCATGTTCTCCCGCAGCGTCGCCGGGGCCAACCTCGCCCAGGCCCTCATGGTCGGCGCCGCGTTCGGGTTCATGTACTTCACCGTCCTCTACCTCCAGCAGGTGCTCGGCTTCCAGCCGCTGCACGCGGGCCTCGCGTTCCTCCCCGCCCCGCTGGTCATCGCCTCCGTGTCTCTGTGGGTCGCCCCGCGCCTGCTCACCAGGTTCGCGCCCCGCAGGATCGCCATCGTCGGCCTCGCCGTCATGGTCCTCGGGTTCGTGCTCTTCGCCCAGATGCGCGCCGACGGCGCCTACCTGACGGACGTGCTCCCCGGCATGGTCACCGCCCCGCTCGGCTTCGGCCTGACCATGCCCGCCCTCATGACCCTCGGCATGGCCGACTCCAAGCCCGAGGACGCCGGCGTCACCTCAGGCCTGTTCAATACCGCCCAGCAGGTCGGCGGCGCCGTCGGCCTCGCCGTCATCAGCACCGCCGTCTCCGCCCGCACCGCCGCCCTCCTCGACGGCGGCACCGCCCAGGCCGAGGCCCTCACCGCCGGATACCGGCTCGGCTACACCATCGCCGCCGTCATGGTCGCCGTCGCGTTCCTTGTGGCGGTCACCGTGATCCGGGTCCGCAAGACCGAAGCGGCCCAGCCCGAACCGGTCCCCGTCGCCTAAAAGAACGACAAGGCCGCCGTCCCCAACGAGGGACGGCGGCCTTGCGGTGTCCAGATGTTCAGTCGGGGAACGCGATCGCCCACGGCGGCACGGACTCCGTGAGCCACACGCCGTTGTCCGAGCGGAAGAACTCGTGGCCCTCCGCGGCCATCCGGGCCGCGTCGACCACCAGGACGACCGGCCGCCCGCGGCGCGAGCCGACGCGGACGGCCGTCGCGTAGTCGGGCGACAGGTGCACGTCGTGGCGGTCCATCGCCTTCAGGCCCTCGGCGCGGATCGCGGCCAGGAACCCCTCGGCCGTCCCGTGGAACAGCTCCGCGGGCGGGTCGAGGGGCTCCAGGCCCAGGTCGACATCGACGGTGTGGCCCTGGCTCGCGCGGATGCGGCCGTCGCGGATCACGTACCGCCGCTTGTCGTTCCGCTCCACGACCTCGTCCAGCTCGGCGCGGGTGAGCCGGAAGTGCTGCCGCTCCAGGGCGGCGAGCAGCACGTCCACGTCCACCCAGCCCTGCGCGTCCAGCTCGATCCCGAGCCGATGCGGGTCGTGGCGCAGGTGCCGCGACAGGTACTTCGAGACCTTGACCAGCCGCCGGTCGTCCATCGGACCTACTGCTGCGCCTGCTGCTGGGCGGCGCCGATCGCCTGCACGACGAGCGCGACCTCCTCGGGTCGGCCGATCTTCAGGTTGACCTTCTTCTGCCTGCCGTCGGGTTGGACGCGCAGCACGTTCGTGCCGTCGAACCACAGCCGCTCGCCCTTGGCCGCGCCGTACGCCGAGACCTTGAAGCCCAGCGGCGAGTGCATGGAGATGGTCCCGGCCTCGTACGACGCGAACGGGTTCGAGAACGTGAGGATGCCGATCAGCAGGAACAGCGGGCCGGTGATGATGCCGAGCGCGAACACGCCGGCGACCAGGTTCAGCACGCCGACCACCGCCCAGACGGCGCCGACGACGGTGAACAGCACCGGGTACCAGGTCTTGTAGCGGATCTTCAGGGTCTGCGGGGCAGGGGCATACGCCATCGGGGCACTCCAGTCTTCGGGGAAGGGGGCGCCGCCAGCCTACAAGACTAAAGCTGCGTCAATGAGAACACCAGTGCGAGCAGCGGGAACAGCCCCTGCTTGAGCGCCGACGACGCCATCGAGCGGTCCCGCGCCACCAGCACCAGCGCCGCCAGCAGCATCGAACCGCACGAGGACACGACCAGCGTCCACCCCACCGCGGGCTCCACCCGCACCAGCACCGCGCCGAGCAGGGCCCCGACCGCGAGGAACAGGTTGTACCAGCCCTGGTTGTACGCCCAGGGCTTCACCGCCTCCAGGTCCGCGGGGTCGGTCTTGAAGGTCGCCTGGTGGACCTTCGGGTCGGCGAAGCGCACGCTCTCCATCACGAAGATGTAGACGTGGAGGAGCCCGGCGAGGGCGGCGAGGATCTGAACGGCCAGAAGCATGGAAGCAGTCTCGCCGATCCGCGCCCGCCGCGCCAGTGTTCCAGGTCGAAGCGGTGGTCGCACCCGCCGGTTACGCTTGGTGCCCATGAGCCGCGATCACACTCCTGCGACGGGGAAGACCCGTGACGAGCGCATCCAGGCCGCCTTCATGGGCCTGTGGACCGCGCTCGCCCAGATCGCCGTCGCGGCCGTCGTGGCGATCGCCCTCGTCCTCATCGGCGCCGCCGTCGGCAGCGGGTCCAAACCCGACGACACCGACTGGGAGGGCTTCGAGTGGGTCCTCGCCGCGATCGCGGTCGGACCCCTCGCCGCGGCCGTCGCCGGCCCCCTCATCGCCCGCAGGCTGCGCCTGGCCGCCTGGCCCGCGTTCTTCTGCCCCGTCCTCGCCGCGGTCGCCGTCTCCTACGGCACCGGGGGATTCGTGCTCGGATCAGTGGCGCTCGTGATCACCGCCGTCGTCATCGGCTACGCGGGCGGCCTGCGGGTGCGCTAGTCGTCCCCGAGGACGCGCAGGTCCGGGGGCACGAGCGTGCGCGTGTGGAGCAGCTCGGTGATGAGGTTGTGGTTGAGCATGTTGCCCACCGGCTCGCCGACCTCCTCGCGCGTCAGGCCCGGCACGCCCCCGCCCGACAGGCGCTTGCGCACGTTCGCCACCAGGTGCTCGACCTTCTTCGGCCGCCACTCCTCGCCGCCGATCCCGTTCAGCTCGACCGCGACCTGCTTCCACGACACCGGCTGCGGGTACGCCTCGTGCAGCAGGTACCGCTGCGCCAGGCACACCAGCGCCATCCGCTCGTCGGCCGCGAGGCGCCACGGCCGGTCCTTCAGCGTCGCCGCGCCGGGCGCGGGCGGCGGCAGCCGGCCGTCGTCGCCGGACACGAACAGCTCCACCAGGTGCCTGCGCCGCGCGGTGCCGCTGATGAACACCGGCGTGTAGCCGGTCAGGACCGGCACCGGCTCGTCCTCGGGGAACAGCGTGCGCGAACCGGGGAGCTGGAGCGGCAGGTGCCCGGTGTTCGCGAGCCACCAGTGCCCGCCGATGCGGGCGACGCGGCCGTGCGCGCGGCTGACGCGCCGGTCGTCCTCGCCCACGCACACGTGGACCTCCGGCCGGTTCCGTCCGAACAGGACGACCCGGTCCTCCTTGGGGCGGAACCGGACCCCGCCCGAGACGGACAGCGCGTAGATCGTCCCCGGCACCGCGTCGGCCACCTCGAACGCCAGGCTCGCATGGTCGGGCGGCAGGGGTTCGAGCCCCTCCACCTGGGGAATGTCCGTCATCTCGGCCTCCGGTCTTGTTCCCGCACACCATCGCACGCCCCGCCCGGGACCACTCCCGGATCAGGCGTCGGGGAGGGCCTCGGCGACGGGCCCGGCCAGGTCGAGGGCCAACGCGCACAGGTCCTCCTGGGCGTCCGCCTCGTCGCCGTAGGCGATGACGCGGACGGTCTCGGCGACGGTGGTGCCGTCGCCGTCGGGGCTCGGGTACTGCCGGTTGACGATGGTGACCAGGCAGGAGTAGTCCGCCCAGTGGTCGCCCTCGACGACGGCGGTGCGCCCGTCGAGCTCGGTCAGCTCGCCCTCGTCGGCGCTCACCGGGTCGTCGAAGTCGAACTCGACGCGGATCTTGTCCTCGCTGGTGGTGGAGTACCACTCGCACTCCCATTCGCCGTAGCCCTGCCACGGCTCGTGGGCGTTGACGCCCGGGAACAGTTCCAGCGCTTCGTTGTCGAGCATGTCGCAGGCGTCGAGCGCATAGGTCGAGAGCGGACCGGGGATCTCGGCGCGGCGGGGGACCGGGCCGTCGGCGAGGACGGTGAGCGCGCCCTCGGCGGCGGTGTCGGCGATGGCGCACAGGTCGGCGTCGCCGCTCTCGTACTGCTCCGCGTCGATCGAGATGATGTTGTCGCCGTCGGGCAGCACGAGGCTGCGCTCGCACTGCTCGTGGTCGGACTCGTTGCGGATGAGGCCGATGAGGCCGAACATCTCGGCCTCGCCCTGCTCCGGCTCCTGCTCGGTGGTGTAGAAGTACAGCTCGACGTCCACGAAGCCCTGGTCCGTGTCGACCGCGACGTCGCAGTGCCGCCAGCCGCCGAGGTTCGAGTCCAGGCGGGTCGTGCCGTACGCGCTCAGGGCGTCGAGGTCGAGCAGCGAGCACGGGTCGGCGCTCTTCGCGTCGCCGATGTAGTCCTGGGCGACGTCGGCGGGCGTGCTCCCGCCGGACTCCGCGGGACGGAGCGCGGGCCACAGGACCGCGGTGAGGACGACGAGGGCCGTCGCGGCCGCGGCGGCCCAGATCCACTTGCGGCGCATGGGACTGCGGCGTCGGCCGGTGACGGGCTCTCCGGAGAGGCGGGCGAGCGCGGCCTGCGCCTCGCCGATGCGGACGCGGCGCTTCGGGTCGGCTTCGAGGAGCCGTTCGAGGACCGGCCCGAGGGCCCCGGCGCGCCTGGCGGGCTCGCGGTCGCCCTGGGCGGTGCGCCACAGCAGCGCGTGCGCGTTGCCCTCGCCGAACGGGGTGGTCCCCTCGACGGCGTGGAACAGGGTGGCGCCCAGGGAGAACACGTCGGCGGCGGCGGTGTAGCGGCCGCCGCGCACCACCTCGGGGGCGACGTAGCCGGGCGTGCCGGTGACGGCGCCGGTCCCGGTGAGCGTGGTCTCGGCGTGGACCTGGCGGGCGATGCCGAAGTCGGCGAGCTTCGCCTGGCCCTGCTCGGTGACGAGGACGTTGGCGGGCTTGATGTCGCGGTGGAGGATGCCCTTGGCGTGCACGGCCTCCAGGCCGCCTGCGAGCTGCGCGCCGTACCGGGCGGCCGCGTCGGCGTCGACGGTGCCGAGGTCGGCGAGGGAGCGGCCGGAGACGAACTCCATGACGAGCCAGTGGTCGCCGTCGTCCTCGACCAGGTCGAGGACGGTGACGACGTGGGGGTGGCTGAGGCTCGCCAGCGCCTCGGACTCCTTGCGCACCTTGGCCGCCGCGGCGCCGTCGCCGCCGGTCAGGGCCCGTTTCAGCGCGACCGGCCGGTCGTGGAGCCGCTGGTCGGCCGCCCGCCAGACCTCGCCTTGACTGCCCGACCCGAGGCGCTCCTCAAGCCGGTACCGACCGCCCACGATCCGCCCAGCGCGCACTGGCCGCTCCCACCGATAACCCGAATAGCCCCCATGTGCCGTACTCCACCCTAATGCACCGGAGCGAACCGGTTACTCCCCAACGGGAGCGGTGAAACCGGTTTGCGTCTCCTGCTCGTCGTAGGCGCCGCCGAGGACGTCGGCCACGAGCACGGGCTTTCCGAGGGTCGCCGAGAGGTAGACCGCGCGCACCGTGGCGAGCGCGAGGAGCCCGTCGTCGAGCGTCACCCACGGGTCGCGGCCCTCGCGCACGGCCGCGGCGATGTCGGTCCACTGCGTCAGGTGCGGGTTGGCGTACCCGCCCTGCGGGGTCTCGGCGGCGTCGCGCAGCTCACGGGCGACCTGGTCGCCCTCAAGGCCCTCGGCGTCGCGGGTGTGCAGGAACGTCAGCTCGTCGGCGGCGATCACCGCGGAGCCGTCGGTGCCGTGGACCTGAAGGCGCACACCGAGGTCCGGGTAGGCGGTGGTGGTCGCGTGGAGGGTGGCGAGCGCGCCGCCCTCGAAGCGGAGGATCGCGACGGCCACGTCTTCGACCTCGATGCGCTCGTGCCCGAGGCGCGCGGTGTGGGCGGTGACCTCGACGGGCGTGCCGAGGAACCACAGCAGCAGGTCGAGGGTGTGGACGCCCTGGTTCATGAGGGCGCCGCCGCCGTCGAGCGCCCAGGTGCCGCGCCAGTCGGCGGAGTCGTAGTACGCCTGGGTGCGGAACCAGTCGATATTGGCGACCGCGGAGGTCACGGTGCCGAAGCGGCCCGCCTTGAGCGCGTTGTGGACCGCGAGGGACGCCGGGTCGTGGCGGTGCTGGGAGATGACGGCGACGACCTGGCCGGGCCGCTCGGCGGCGGCCGCGCGCAGGCGGCGGGCCGGGCCCATCGCGACGTCGAGGGGCTTCTCCACGACTACGTGGACGCCCGCTTCGAGGGCCTCCAGGGCGAGGTCGGCGTGGGTGCCGCTGAGGGTGCAGACGGCGACGACGTCGACGCCGCCCGCCGCGAGCGCCGACGCGAGGTCGGGGTGGACGGCGGGCCGCGGCCGCCCGAGTGCGGCGAGCTGGTCGGCGACCGCTTCGGCGGCGGGCGCGTACGGGTCGATCAGGGCCGCGACCTCCAGGTCGGGGGAGTGGGCGGCGACCTCGGCGTGGAGGCGGCCGATGACGCCGCAGCCGACGACGGCCACGCGAAGGGGTGCTTCAGTGCTCACAGTGCTTGTGCTCCTTGGCATTCGGCGATCGAGGGGAACGGTACCCGGGGCGGCCCGGAAATTAACGTCCCGCACCCGCTTGACTTACTAACACTAATGGATTTAGTTTATTGGCACCACGACGACCGGCCCGAACGGATCACGGGCCAGAACCCTCTCAGGAGTTTCAATGATGAAACTGTCCAGGCGCCACGTGCTCGCGGCGGGCTCCAGCGGCGCCGTCCTCGCCGCGACCGGCGCATGCTCGAACCCCGGCGCCAACGGCGAGGCCGAGGAGCTCGACCCCTCGGCCGACGTCACTATCTCCGTCGGCGACCAGCCGACCGAGGACAAGCCCGAAGAGCTCGCGGCCTTCAACGAACGCGTCGCCGAGTTCGAGGCCGCCAACGGCAACATCACCCTCGAACCGTCCGCCGAGGTGTGGGAGGCCCAGACCTTCCAGGCGAAGCTCGCCGGGGGCACCCTCCCCACCGTCATGGGCGTGTCCCTCACCTACAGCTACGAGCTCATCGAGAACGGCCAGCTGCCGGACATGACCCCCTACCTCGACGAACTCGACCTCACCAAGGACCTCAACCCCCTCGCCCTCGACAACGTCAAGGACGACGACGGCAACGTCTACACCATCCCCACCGGCCTCTTCTCGGTCGGCATCGCCTACAACCGCAACGTCTTCGAGCAGGCCGGGCTCGACCCCGACACCCCGCCCGCCACGTGGGACGACGTGCGCGCCTTCGCCCAGCAGATCAAGGCGAACGTCCCCGGCGTCACCCCCTACGCGCAGATGACCACCAACAACACCGGCGGCTGGATGCTCACCACGATGACGTACGCCAACGGCGGGCGCATCCAGGACGAGGCCGGCACCGAGTCCGTCATGGGCGAGGAGACGATCGCCGCGCTCCAGCTCCTCCACGACATGCGCTGGACCGACGACACCATGGGCCGCGAGTTCCTCTTCGACCAGGAGGGCGTGCGGCAGGCGTTCGCGGGCGGCACCATCGGCATGGTCCTCCAGGCCCCCGACGCGTACGACACCCTCGTGCGCGACTACGGCTTCGACCCCGCCCACTTCGGCATCGGCCAGCTGCCGCAGGGCGGCTCGGGCGCCAACGGGACGCTCACCGGCGGCACCCTGAAGCTGTTCGACGCCAAGGCCACCCCGAACCAGCTGCTCGCCGCCGCCAAGTGGATCAAGTACTACGACTTCGACAAGTACTACGACGAGACCGTGGCGCTCGACGACGCCGAGACCAACGCGGCCGCGGGCAACCCCGTCGGCCTCCCCGGCCTCCCGCCGGTGTCGCAGGAGATCTACGACCGCTACCTCGGCTGGATCGAACCGCACATCAACGTCCCCCTGGAGCAGTTCGCGTCCTACACCTCCTCGACGCTGCCGCTCATCGCCGAACCCCCGGCGGGCACCCAGCAGACGTACGCCGCCCTCGACCCCGTCGTGCAGCAGATCCTCACCGACGAGCACGCCGACATCGCCCAGGCCGTCGCCGACGCGACCGAGGTCCTCAACGGGATCATCGCGCAGGCCGCCCGGTAGGACCCCGAGCCGCCGGCCGGGCCCCGCGCCGGGCCCGGCCGGCCCTCGGAAACGGAGACCACCCATGACAGACACGCTCGAAGCGGCGCCGCAAGCCAAGCGCCGCAAGCGGTTCAACCTCACGCGCTGGGCGCGCGGCGGCGGCCTGCACGCCGTGCTCTTCGCGGTCCCGGTCGTGCTCGTGTACGCGTACTTCAGCTGGGGCCCGGTGATCCAGGGGCTCGTCCTGAGCTTCCAGAAGACCAACCTCATCCAGCCCGCCGAATGGGTCGGCTGGTCGAACTTCACGTACGTGCTCGCCGACCCCGGCCTCGTCCAGGCGTCGCTGAACACCGCGTACTTCGCGCTCCTGGCCCTCGTGTTCGGCTTCCCGATCCCGATCGTCCTGGCCGTGCTCATCAACGAGCTGCGCAAGTACGACTCGCTGTACAACGCGCTCGCCTACCTCCCGGCGATCGTCCCGCCCGTGGCCGCGATCCTGCTGTGGAAGTTCTTCTACGACCCGAACGCGACGGGCATGTTCAACACCGCGCTCGGCTGGATCGGCCTGGGGCCCTTCCCGTGGCTCAACGCCGAGAACAGCGCCATGCCCTCGATCGTCCTGTACGCCACGTGGGCCGGGGCCGGGTCCACCGCGATCATCTACATCGCCGCGCTGTCCACAGTGCGCACCGAGCTGTACGAGGCCGCGGAGATCGACGGCGCCGGGATCTGGCGCCGCATCTGGCACATCACCCTCCCGCAGCTGCGGAACGTCATCTTCGTGATGATGCTCCTCCAGCTCATCGGCACGTTCCAGATCTTCACCGAGCCGTTCCTGTTCACCGGCGGCGGCCCGAACAACGCCACGCAGACGATCCTGCTGAAGATCTACAACTACGCGTTCGTCAACGGCGACTTCGGGGCCGCGACCGCGCTCAGCGTCCTCCTCGCGGCGTTCCTGGGCCTGCTCTCCGTCGCCTACTACTTCGTCACCAAGCGGTGGAGCACCTCATGACCGAGCTCAAGGAACGCGGCGTCGTCTCCCTCGCCGACCGCAGGCGCCCCTCCGTGCGCGCGTGGTTCGGCATCGCCCAGACGGTCCTGCTGATCGTCCTCATCGTCTCCGGCCTCGGCCCGCTCCTGTGGGCCGCCAAGGCGTCCGTGTCGCCCTCGAACGACATCGTGTCCGACCCGATGGGGATCTGGTTCAGCCCCAACGACTGGGGCAACCTCGCCCTCGCCTGGAACGGCGCCCGCATCGGGCAGTCCCTGGGCAACACCGTGGTCCTCGCGGTCGGGTCCACACTGTCCACGCTCATCGTCTCCGTCGCGGCGGCGTTCCTGCTCAGCGTGCTGCGCCCCAAGTGGGGCCCGTGGCTGTCGGGCGCGATCCTCGCGACCCTGTTCCTGCCCGGCGTCGTCTCGTTCGTGCCGCTGTACCTGACGATCCTCGACATGCCGCTGCTGCACGTCAGCCTCCAGGACACGTTCTGGGCGGTCTGGCTCCCCGCCGGGGCCAGCGCGTTCAACGTCGTGGTCCTCAAGCGGTTCTTCGACTCGATCCCGCGCGAGTACATGGAGGCGGCGACCATCGACGGGGCCGGGCCGCTGCGCGTGCTCACCATGGTGGTGCTGCCGCTGTCGCGCCCGATCCTCGGCGTCATCGTGCTGCTGTCGATCGTGGGGTCGTGGAAGGAGTTCCTGTGGCCCATGCTGGTCCTGTCGAACCCCGACCTCCAGCCGGTCTCGGTGATGCTGCCGCGGCTGGCGACCGGCAACTCGCCGCTGGCGGTCCAGATGGCCGCCGTGTTCCTGTCCATCATCATCCCCGTGGTGCTCTTCGCGATCTTCCAGAAGCAGTTCCTCCGCGGGGTCGGCACCGCAGGAGGTGTGAAGGGATGACGTCCCTCAACGGAGCCCGGGTCCTCGTCACGGGCGCCTCGGGCCGCATCGGCCCGGTCGCGGTCGCGCACCTGCGCGCCGCGGGCGCCCAGGTCACGACGCTGTCCATACAGGAGAACCCGGGCTTGGAGGCCGAGCGGGTCCTGGTGGGCGACACCCGGTCCCAGGAGGACGTCGCGACCGCGCTGGAGGGCGCCGACTTCGTCGTGCACCTCGCCGCGCTCGCGCACCGCGACATCGCCCCGCCCTACGACGTGTACTCCGTGAACGTCGTCTCGACGTTCAACGTGCTCGCGCAGGCCGGGGCCGCGGGGATCGGCCGGGCGGTCGTGGCGGGGAGCATCAACGCCTACGGGCTGCCGATGAACCGCCACGAGGTGACGCCCGCGTACTTCCCGCTCGACACCGACATCCCCGTGGACATCGCCGACTGGTACTCGCTGTCGAAGCACCACGGCGAGAGCACCGCGCGGATGGCGTGGCGGCAGTGGGGGATCGACGTGGTGACGCTGCGGTTCCCGCACGTCCACGACGAGGAGGCGCTCATGGCCCAGTCGAAGCAGCTCGAAGCGGACCCGCGGCCGGGCCTGCGGGAGGCGTGGTCGTACCTGCACACCGAGGACGCCGCCCGCGCGATCGTCCTGGCGCTCACGGCGAAGACCACCGGCGCGCACGCGTTCTTCCTGGCCGCGGGCGACACGATCGCGCCGTACCGGACCGAGGCGATGCTGGAGGCGTTCGCGCCCGCCGCGCCCCGCCTGCGCCGCTTCGTGGAGCGCGAGGTCCCG
Organism: Glycomyces sp. NPDC047010; assembly: GCF_040644205.1. Classification (NCBI taxonomy): domain Bacteria; kingdom Bacillati; phylum Actinomycetota; class Actinomycetes; order Glycomycetales; family Glycomycetaceae; genus Glycomyces; species Glycomyces sp. NPDC047010. The sequence continues at coordinate 230,971 of NZ_JBEYVY010000004.1, forward strand.
ATCGACCTGACGCCCGCGCGGGAGCTCATCGGCTTCGAGGCGCACCGCGACCTGCTCGTGCCGACGCTCGACCTCCCGGCCGAGTTCCGGTGACCCCCATAATGGAGACCCAGCAAGGAGCAGCGACCCATGACGATTGAAACGTTCGCGAACCCGTGGCCGCCCCGCGAGGACGTCGCGATCACCTCCGTGCGGGCGATCAGCACCGCGCCCGACGGCATCGCGCTCGTCGTCGTGCGCGTCGACACGAACGTGCCCGGGCTCTACGGGCTCGGCTGCGCCACGTTCACGCAGCGGTGGAAGGCCGTGGTGTCGTTCGTGAACGACCACCTCGCGCGCCTCCTCGTCGGCCGCTACCCCGGCGACATCGGCGACCTCACCCGCCTCGCCGCGTTCACCGGGTACTGGCGCGGCGGGCCCGTCACGAACAACGCGATCTCCGGGATCGACCAGGCGCTGTGGGACATCGCCGGGAAGCGAGCCGGGATGCCCGTCCACGAGCTGCTCGGCGGCAAGGTGCGCGCCGCGGCGGACACGTACCTGCACGCGGCGGGGCGCACGATCGGCGAGGTCGTCGAGGACGCCCAGCGGCTCATCGAGCGCGGCCAGCGGCACGTCCGGCTCCAGATGTCCACGCCCGGCGGCGGCGGGTACGGCGCCCCGAGCGTCCCCACCGAGTACCCGGACGCGCCCTACCGGAACGGCTGGTCCGCCCGCGACTACCTGCGCCGCACCCCGGCCCTCTTCGAGGCCGCCCGCGACAAGCTCCCGGACCACGTCGAGCTGCTGCACGACGTCCACTCCAGACTCACCCCGAAAGAGGCCGTCTGGCTCGCCCGCGCACTGGAGCCGTACCGGCTGTTCTTCCTCGAAGACGTGCTCGCCCCCGAGCACTGGGACCGCCTCCCCGAGGTGCGCGCCGCCAGCCCCGTCCCGATCGCGGTCGGCGAGCTGACGACGTCCCTTCAGGACGCGGTGCGGCTGGTGCGCGACGGCGGCGTGGACTTCATCCGCAGCCACGTCTCCGACATCGGCGGACTCACGAACGCCCGCAAGGTGGCCGACCTCGCCGAGCTGTGCGGCGTGCGCACCGCCTGGCACGGCCCCGGCGACACGTCCCCGATCGGCGCCGCCGCGAACGTCGCCCTCGACGTCACCTCCGCGGCCTTCGGCATCCAGGAAGGCCACGTGTACAGCGAACGCGTGCATGAGGTCTTCCCCGGGACGCTCCGCATCGAGGACGGCTGGCTCCGCCCGAACGAGGCCCCCGGCTGGGGCATCGGCCTGGACGAGGCCGCCGCCGCCAAGTACCCCGCCGAGCTGTCCGGGCACGACGCCTGGGCCGCCGGCGTCCGCAGACCCGACGGCGCACTGGAGGCCCCGTGACCGACCGGCACACCGCACCGACCCGCCCGAGCGACCGGGCCGGCGCCAACCAGTCCGACCTCGGCTCGTTCAACGAGGCCACGATCATCGAGACGATCCGCCAGGCCGGGGCCATCTCCCGCGTCGAGATCGCCGAGCGGACCGGCCTGACGCAGCAGTCGGTCTCGCGCATCCTGCGCATCCTCCTCGAACGCGGCCTCCTCGCCGAGGGCGCCTCCGAGCGCGCCGAGCGCCTCGGCAAGCCCCGCACCCCCGTGCGGCTGCGCGCCGAGGCCGCCCACGCGGTCGGGGCCCTCGTGGACCCCGAACTCGTCACCGTGGTCCTCACCGACCTCGACGGGACCGCACTCCACAAGCAGCGCATCCCCATCGAGCACGGCACCTCCCCGGAGGCGCTGGTGGAGACCATCGCCGCGTGCACCGAGGAGGCCGTCACCGCCTCGGGCATCGACCGGTCCACGTTCCTCGGCACCGGCGTCGCCGCCCCCGGCCCGATCACCACCGACGGGGAGCTCCTCGACCTGCCGCTGTCGCGCGAATGGCGCAACGTGCCGCTCCGGTCCATGCTCGCCGCACGGCTCGACTGCCCCGTGGTCCTGGAGAAGGACGGCGCCGCCGCCGCGGTCGGCGAGCGCTGGGTCGGCCGCACCGAGCGCGCCAGCGACTTCGTCTACCTCTACTTCGGGACCGGCATCGGCTCCGGCCTCGTCCTCAACGGCGAGACCTACCGCGGCATGAGCGCCAACGCGGGCGAGTTCGGGCAGCTGTGCGCCGTCAGGTCCGGGCGCGTGGACGACTCCGGCCGTCCACGCCTCGTGCGCGAATGCAACCCGACCGCCGCGCTCCCCGAGATCGCCCGCGAACTCGGCTACACCGGCACGGCCGCAACGTACCTGGAGATGTGCGCCGAAGTCGGCGCGGGCGACCCGGCCGCCACCGCCGCGGCCCGGCAGATCGCCGACGTCATCGCGCTCGGCGCGGTCGCCCTCATCGACCTGCTCGACCTGCCGCTCCTCGTCGTCGGCGGGCCCGCCTTCGAGCCCCAGATCGAGGCCCTCACCCTCGACGCCATCGACAAGGCCGTCAACACCATGCCCACCGCCCGGCACGCCCGGCACGTCGCCGTGGAGCGCTCAATGGTGAAGACCGAGGCCGGCGCCATCGGCGCGGCCTCCACGATCTTCCACGCCTCGTTCGCGCCCTCCGTGCGCCGCACCCGGGGGTACGGCCTGTGAAGCGCTTGGCCGCAGGCGAGTACACGGTGGACGTCGACCCCGTCGGCGCCCGCATCGCCTCGATCCGCCACGCCCCCAGCGGGACCGAGTTCCTCCTGACCGTCCCCTGGGGCGAGGAGGACTGGAGCGGCGCCCACCAGTCCGCGAACTCGAACGAGGAGTGGCACCGCCGGTACGCGGGCGGCTGGCACACGCTCGTGCCCAACGCCGGGGACGCGCGCACCGTCGACGGGATCGCCCACCCCTTCCACGGCGAGGCCGCATGGCGGCGCTGGCAACCGGTTGAAGCCGACACTGCTTTTTGCGAGTTCGCGGTGGTCCTGCGCACCGCCCCGCTCACCGTGCGCCGCAGAGTGGAGGCCACCGGGGCCGGGGTGCGCGTGACCCAGACCGTCGCCAACTACGGGTCCGCCGACGCGGCCTTCACCTGGGTCGAGCACCCGGCGTTCGGCCCGGCCCTCATCGGCCCCGACGCCGTCGTCACGATCGGCGAGGACCGCGTGGACGCGCGATTCGACTCGCACAGCGGCTTCCAGGAGCTGCGCGCGAAGGGCCGCGGCACGGCCGCGATCCGCAACGGCGCCAAGGCCGCCGTGCTCACCTGGGACCCGGAGCCGTTCCCCTACCTGTACGTCTGGCAGGAGCACCGCGCCAACTCCGGATTCCCCTGGTGGGGCGCGGCCGACACCATCGCCCTCGAACCGGCCTCCCGGCCCTACGAGCACGGCGGCGGCCCGCTCGGGCCGCTGACGCTCGCGCCGGGCGCGTCCATGACTGCCGCGTTCGAGCTGACCTGCACCGTCGACACGAAGGAGCCCGCATGACCAGGATCGGCGTCCAGTGCTTCACCCTGCGCGACGAGTTCCCCGCGCACGGCGTGTACGAGACCTTCCGGAAGGTCCGCGACATCGGCTACCGCACCGCGGAGGTCTCCGCGCTGGCGATGACCAAGGAGAACGTCGCCGAGCTCGTGCGCGTCCGCGAGGAGCTGGGCTTCGAGTTCGCCTCGATCTCGGGCGGGCTCACCGGCGAGGAGTCGCTGACCACCGCGTTGGGCAAGTTCGTCGACGACGCGCACGCCCTCGGCGCGGACATGATCCGCATCGGGATGCTCCCGCCCGAAGCCATGCGCGATGCGTCCACTGTGGCGGCGTTCGCCGACGGCTGCCAGGAAGTCGCGGTTCGCCTTGCGGACGAGGGCATCCGGCTCCACTACCACAACCACCACGTCGACTTCGCGAAGTACGACGGCCGGTACCTGCTCGACGTCATCGCCGAGCGCTCCCCGCTGGTGGGCCTGGAGATCGACGCGCACTGGGTCCAGCGCGGCGGCCTCGACCCCGTGCGGACCCTCCGCAGGTACGCCGGGCGCGTCTCCATGGTCCACCTCAAGGACTACCGGATCGCGCGCCTGCCCGTCGAGGTCTACACCGCGCTCGATGCGGGCGACCGCGGCCCGTGGCAGGAGGCCATGCAGCAGATCGTCCAGTTCGCGGAGGTGGGGGAGGGCAACCTCGACTTCCCGTCGATCATCGACGCCGCCATCGCGATCGGCGCCGACCACCTCCTGGTCGAGCAGGACGAGTTCTACGGCCGCACCGCGATCGAGTGCCTCACGACCTCGTACCTGAACCTCGTCGCGATGGGCTATGGCGAGCTGTTCTAAGGGCGTCCGGTGGAGCCGCGGACGATCAGCTGGGTCGCCAGCTCCTCGCGCGGGGCGTCCCGCGGCGGGTCGGCCATGATCCGCAGCAGCATCCGCATCGCGGCCTCGCCCATCTCCGCGATCGGCTGGCGCACCGTCGTCAGCGCGGGGCGCAGCCACTGCACCTCGGGGAGGTCGTCGAAGCCGACGACGCTCAGATCGGCGGGAATGCGCAGGCCCAGGGACTCCGCGGCGTCGTACACCCCCGCGGCGATGTTGTCGGTGCACGCGAAGATCCCCGTCGGCGGGTGCGCGGCGCCGAGCAGCGCCGCGGCGCCCTCGGCGGCCCCGGTCTCGGTCCACTCGATGTACGCCACCTCCACCTTGACGTCGGCATGCGCTGCGGCCGAACGGAACCCGTCCACGCGCGCCTGCGTGTACAGGGCCCTCCGGTCGGCCCCGAGCACCGCGAGCCGCTCGTGGCCCAGCCCGATCAAGTGCTCGGCCGCGGCCCGGCCGCCCGCCCAGTTCGCCGCCCCCACGCTCGCCACAGTGGACGGCGGCTGCGTCACCGGGTCGAGCAGCACCACCGGGACGCGCGCCGCGGCGAGCGTCGCCAACTGCCCGGCCGTCACGTCCACCAGCGCGAGCACCGCGCCCCGCAGGTTCCGCTCCAGCAGCCGCGTCAGCCACGCGCCGTCCCTGCGCGCCACCGACACCACCAGGTCCACCCCGGCGGCCGTAGCGGCCCGCTCCACGCCCATGAGCGCCCGGTTCGCCCACGTGCCCTCCACGCCGCTCAACACGAGGTCCACAAGCGACGGACGATCGGTCCGCGGCACCGCCCCGCGACCCGACCGCCCCCGGTACCCCAGGTCGGCCACGGCCCGCATCACGCGCTCGCGCGTCGCCGCCGACACGTCCGAGCGCCCGCTGAGGACCTTCGAGGCCGTCGGCACCGTCGTCCCGGCCGCCTCGGCCACGTCGGCGAGCGTCGTCCGCCGCTCCTTCTCCTGCATGGCCGCAGCATACCGAGCACACGAAAACTTGCGCAACTCGGCCGCCGAAATTCGGGCTGGCTATAGCGCGAAACTCTTGACATAATGAACCGATGGCGCCTGACCGGCGCCGAAACTTGCGCAACATTTGGAGCCAAGCAATGCCTACTGCCGAGAACAAGCGCGCGCTCGTCGTGCGCGGCGGATGGGACGGGCACCAGCCCGTCGAGGCCACCGACTCGTTCCTGCCCTTCCTCAAAGAGCACAGCTACGACGTCCGCGTCGAGGACGCCACCGCCGTCTACGCCGACGCCGGGTACATGGCCACGGTCGACCTGATCGTCCAGACCAACACCATGAACACCATCGAGCGCGACGAACTGCACGGCCTCATCGCCGCCGTCGAGAACGGCGCCGGCATGGCGGGCTGGCACGGCGGCATCGCCGACTCCTACCGCAACAGCTCCGACTACCTCCAGTTCATCGGCGGCCAGTTCGCCACCCACCCCACCCGCGCCCCGCGCGAGGAGCTCAAAGGCGAGGCCGGCGACTGCTTCACGCACTACACCGTGAACATCGTCCCCGACCAGGCCGACCACCCGATCGTCCAGGGCATCGAGGACTTCGACCTCCACACCGAGCAGTACTGGGTCCTCTCGGACGAGCTCAACGACGTCCTCGCGACCACCACCATCCCCGTCACCCCGTACCACCCGTGGCACCGGCCCGTGACCTGCCCGGCCGTCTGGACCCGCGAATGGGGCCAGGGCCGCATCTTCGTCGCCACCCCCGGCCACGACACCGGCGTCCTCGCCGACCCCAACGTGCGCACCATCATCGAAAGGGGCATCCTGTGGGCCAGCCGCTGAACATCGGCATCATCGGCGTCGGAGCGATCTCCGGCCAGTACCTCGCCGCCTTCGAGCGCCTCGACGCCGTGCGCCTCACCGCCGTCGCCGACCTCGACGACGCCCGCGCCAAAGAAGTGGCCGACGCCCAGGGCGTCCGCGCCCTCACCGTCGACGCCCTCCTCACCGATCCCGGCGTGGACCTCGTCCTCAACCTGACGATCCCCGCCGCCCACGCCGACATCGCCCTCAAGGCCATCGCCGCGGGCAAGGACGTCTACGGCGAGAAGCCCCTCGCCGCCGACCTCGGCGACGCCAAAGCCGTGCTCGACGCCGCCCGCGAGGCGGGCGTGCGCGTCGGCTGCGCCCCCGACACCGTCCTGGGCACCGGCATCCAGACTGCCCGCAAGGCCGTGGACGACGGCCTCATCGGCACCCCCGTCGCCGCCACCGCCACCATGCTCACCCCCGGCCACGAGCGCTGGCACCCCAACCCGGACTTCTACTACGTCCCCGGCGGCGGCCCCCTCCTCGACATGGGCCCCTACTACGTGACCGCGCTCGTCACCCTCCTCGGCCCCGTCGCCTCCGTCGTCGGCGCCGCCAGCCACACCCGCGACACCCGCGTCATCGGCTCCGGTCCCCGTGCGGGCGAGACGATCCCGGTCACGATCGACACCCACGTCACCGGCGTCCTCCGCCACGAGTCCGGCGCCCTCTCCACCCTCGTCATGAGCTTCGACTCGGTCGCCACCCGCGCCTCCAACATCGAGGTCCACGGCCAGACCGGCTCCCTCGTCGTCCCCGACCCCAACGGCTTCGCCGGGGACGTGCAGCTCCACCCCCTCGGCGGCGAGTGGCAGACCCTCCCGCCGTCCGCGGGCTACCGCGACGCCGCCCGCGGCTACGGCGTCGCCGACCTCGCCACCACCCCGCCCGGCCTTCCCTTCCGCGCCAACGGCGACCTCGCCTACCACGTCCTCGACACCATGACCGCCCTCCTCCAGGCGGCCCACGAGGGCACCGCAGTCACGGTGGAGAGCACCTGCCCCCGCCCGGCCGCCGTCCCATTGCAGGACGCACCCGGTAAATAGGGGGACCGTGCGTGACAAGGGACGGACACAAAGCGATCGGATCGGGTATTTCAGCAGGTAAAGGGGATTAGACGCAAGGTAGATCAAAGGGCGTCTATTCCAGTTTCTAGACTCGGATCATGCAGCACAACCCCGCAATGGCAGCGATCGGCGTCGAGCTCGGAGGGCCGAATGTCACGCTGTCGGTCCGACGCGGCGACCAGGAGACCGAGATCCGTTGCCTGGACGGCGAAGCGACGCTGGAAGCCGTGCTCGGGCGGGTCCGCGACGCCAGGGACGAGGCCGCGGGGTCGGTCCCCGCGCCCGTCGGGTTCGCCGTCCCCGCGACGTGGGGCGCGCCCCGGCGGCAGGAGCTCGTGTACCTGGCCCGCGAGGCCGGGCTCGGCGAGGTCGAGGTCATGGCCGGGCCCGAGGCCGCCGCGGTCTGCTACGTGGAGGGCCTCGGGCGCGAGCTGGGGACCGGCGCCGGGCTCGTCGTGTGCGACCTGGGCGCGAACACCTTCGACGTCACCGTGGTCGTCCGCGGCGAGGACGACTTCCAGCACCGCGCCTCCGCGAGCACCGCCGCCGTCGGCGGCCGCGAGTTCGACCAGCTCCTCTTCGCGTACCTCTCCGGCCGCTACCGCGACACCGACCCCGACTTCTGGGACAAAGTGGACTCCCCGGCGACCGTCGAGGACGAGGCCCTGCGCGCCGCGCTCCTCGCCGAGATCCGCAGCGCCCGCGAACTGATCTCCAAGCGCCCCAGGGCGGGCGTGCCGCTCCCCGTGGGCGAGCGCGACCTCCACCTGACCCGCGACGAGCTCGAAGCGTGCATCGCCGAACTCGTCGACCAGGCCGCCGACCTCGCCGTCGCGGCCATCGCCGAGGCCGACACGGCCGTCACCGGGCTTATCCTCGTCGGCGGCGCCAGCCGCACCCCGCTCCTCGCGACCGCGCTCGCCGCCCGCACCGGCCTCGAACCGGTGCTTCCCGCGTTCCCCGAGGCCGCCGCGGCCGACGGCGCGCGGATCGTCGCGCTCGCGAACGCCCCCGTCGCGGACGTCAAGGGCCGCCCGAACAAGAAGCGCCGCCTGGTGGTCCTCGCCGCGGTGCTGGTGCCGCTGGTCGCCGCGGGCGCCGTCTACGGCAACCAGCTCGGGGACGACGACCGGCCCGAGGCCACCGCCTCCGAGTCGCCCGAGCCGAGCGCGACCTCCGCGAGCGAGGCCCCGACCTCGCCGGACGAGGAGGGCGACACCGGCGGCGCCGGGGGCCAGGAGGCCCCGGGCTCCCCGAACGCGGTGGAGTCCGAAGCGTCCGAGGAGGAGTCGGAGAGCGACCCGACGACCGAGGCCGCCGAGGTCCCCACCTCGGGCGACGTCCCGGAGGTCACGGGCATGACCGCGAACGAGGCCGAGGCGGCGCTGGGCGCCGCCGGGTTCGCCGCGGTCGCGCGCACGGGCGAGCAGGAGGGCCTCTTCGGCCCGTACTACGACGACTGCGAGGTCATCGGGCAGGACCCGGCGGCGGGGGAGGAGCGCGCGTTCGCCGACACGATCACGATCACATACTCCTACAGCGGGACCGACGAGACCGTCTGCGACTGAGGTCCGCTCAGCCGAGCGCCTGGGCGATCATCCCGAGGGTCGCCCAGTCCACCAGGCCGCGCCTGCGGATCTCCCCGTAGGACGCGATCTCGATCCACGTGCGCTCCGTGCCGCCGTCGCCGTGCGGCTCGTCCCGGTGCGCGCGGAACCACTCCAGCTCGGCCTCGGTGATCTCGGCGGCGAACAGGTGCGCCCGGTGCGCCGACACGGTGGCCGCGACCTGGCGGACCCCTATGGGCCGCAGGCGGTCCGCGGTGAACGTCATGCCGGTCTCCTCCCGGACCTCGTCGAGGGCCTGGACCGCCGGATCGGCGGGCCCGCGGCTGGAGCCGCCGGGCAGCTCGTGGACGAACCCGTCGGAAGTCGAAGCGGGGGAGCGGAACTCGCGCACCAGCACGATCACCGTCTCGTCCAAAGTGGCCCCGGGCCGGTACAGCAGCACCTGCGAGGTGTCGGGCCGGGAGATGACGACCTCGTTGGTCTTCACGCGGTCCTCGGCGGTGACACGGACGCGCACATGTGCGGCCCAGAACACGACGTGGTCGCGCCGCTCCCCGGCCCGGAACGTCCACTCCAGACTCGCGCCTTCGAGGACGTTGCCCGCGTGAACCTGCGCCCGGTACCAGTTCTGGAAGCTCTCGGTGCGCCACACCAGGAGCGGGACCGACCGCTCCCCGCCCTCGCGCCGCGCCCCGTCCCCGATCATCGCCAGCGCCGCGGCGACGGTGTCGCCGAGCCGCTCGGCGACGGGCACGCCACGAGAGTCCGCGAGGTGCCGCAGGTACTCGTTCTTGACCGCCTCGGGAGGCGCCCCGTAGACCACCTTCCCGGTGGCGTACCAGATGCCCCACTCGATGTTCGTGGTCAGCGCGGGCATGGTCGCCAGGTCGCGCGGGACCCAGAAGAGCACCACGTCGGCGTCGTGCATCGCGCGGTGCTCCCACTCGACCTGCCCGGTGTAGTCGCTGAGGACGCCCTCGCGCAGCTCCGGCGTGAAGACCACGAGCCGCCCCGGCCGCGTCCACTGCTCGCGCAGGTGCGCGACGGCGACGGGGTTCCAGGAGGGGACGCCCGCGTCCCGCGGCAGCGGCCCGGCGAGGAACACCGCGGCGTCCCACCACTCAGGAGGCGTCTCGTTCGCATGCACCACAACGACCTCGGATGCCACCGGGACTCCCCTCGACGCGTATTTGAGCCGCCTCAGTCTACGTCAGGACCGCCGTCCGGGCCCTCGTTCGCGCCGCCGTGAAAGGGCTTTCTGCGCGGACTAGGATCGGTCCTGACCAATGGAGGAACCATGGAATACACCCAGCTGGGCCGCGCGGGCGTCAAGGTCTCGCGCATCGTCCTCGGCACCATGAACTTCGGGCCGGAGACCGAGGAGGCCGACGCGCACCGGATCATGGACCGCGCGCTCGAACTCGGCGTGAACTTCTTCGACACCGCGAACGTGTACGGCCGCGACCGCAAGGGCTGGACCGAGGAGATCATCGGCCGCTGGTTCGCCGCCCGCCCCGAGGCCCGCGACCAGGTCGTCCTCGCCACCAAGGTGTACGGCGCCATGAGCGACGCCGTGAACGACCGCGGCCTGTCGGCGTACAGCATCCGCGCCCAAGTCGAGGCGTCCCTCAAGCGCCTCCAGACCGACCGCATCGACCTCTACCAGTTCCACCACATTGACCGCACGGTCCGCTGGGAGGAGATCTGGGAGGCGATCGAAGTCCTCGTCGCGCAGGGCAAAGTGGTCTACTCCGGCTCCTCGAACTTCGCGGGCTGGATGATCGCGCAGGCCAACGAGCAGGCCGCCAAGCGCGGCAGCTTCGGCCTCGTCTCCGAGCAGTCGATCTACAGCCTCGTCAACCGCAACATCGAGTTGGAGGTCATTCCGGCCTCGCAGCAGTACGGCCTCGGCGTCATCCCGTGGTCCCCGCTCGCGGGTGGGCTCCTCGGCGGCGTCCTCGCGAAGGCCGCCGAGACCGGCCGGCGCGCGACCGCCCACATGGCCGCCCGCATCGAGGAGCACCGCCCGGCCCTGGAGGCGTACGAGGCCCTCGCCGCGGCCAAGGGCATCGCGCCCGCGGTCCTCGGCCTCGCGTGGGTCCTGCGCCAGCCCGGCGTCACGGGCCCGATCATCGGCCCCCGCACCATGAGCCAGCTCGAAGACGCCGTCGCCGCACTCGACGTCGAGCTCACCGACGAGGACCTGAAGACCCTCGACGGGCTGTTCCCCGGCCCCGGCGGTGCCGCTCCGGAGGCGTACGCCTGGTAGGTAGGTTGGCGGGGTGCCTCCCCGACTCCTCGTGCGCAAGCGCCTCCGATCGCTCGCCGCACTCGAACTCGTGAACATCCCGCTCCAGGCGTTCGTCTGGTTCGGCCTCCTCGGACTCCCCGCGAGCGCCGCGAACCTCACCGGGTTCGCGGCGTTCGCGCTGCTCCTGGTACAGGGCGCCGCGTACTGGGCGGCGAAGCTGCGCCAGATCGACGCGGGCGGCCCCCTGCCCGGGGCGGTGGTCTTCGCGGCCGCGCTCCGGGCCAACCCGGCCGTGCTCGTCGCCGCCGTCCTCTTCACCGGCTGGTCCGCGGTCGCCGATCCGGGCCGGTCGGCCTTCCTCGGCCTGGGCTTCGCGCTGTTCGCGGTCCTGGAGCACGTCAACTACTTCCACGTGCAGCTGATGTACGACAACCGGGCCGACCTCCGGCGCCTCGCCGCGCACGGTCCCGCCCGGTCCCATCTCTCGCGGGACCTCGCCCGCCGCCCTTGACGTGAGGGCGCGCGGCTGCTGGAATACGGGTGCACCGATAATTCCATGGAAGGCAGCCCCGAGATGTCAGAAACTTCCGGACGGTTCCGGCACCGGACCGCCGACGCGACGGTCGCCCTCACCCTCGACGGCGAGCCCCTCGCGGACCGCGAGGTCGTCCTCGAACAGACCCGGCACCGGTTCCTGTTCGGGTGCATCGGGTTCGACCTGATCGACCACGCGAACGGCACCGCCGCCGACCCCGAGGGCGCCGCCCGCAACGCCGAGCTGTGGGAAGGGGTCTTCAACTTCGCGACCCTCCCGTTCTACTGGGGCCGCTACGAACCCGAGCGCGGCAGGCCCGACACCGAGCGCCTCCTCAAGGCCGCCCGCTGGTTCGCCGAGCGCGGCCACCCCGTCAAGGGCCACCCGCTCGCCTGGCACACCGTCACCGCGGACTGGCTCCTCGACCTCGACAACGAATCGATCGCGCGCGCCCAGGTCGAGCGCATCGAGCGGGAGGTGGGCGGCTTCGCGGGCGCCATCGACATGTGGGACGTCATCAACGAGGTCGTGATCATGCCGATCTTCGACAAGTACGACAACGGCATTACCCGCCTGTGCCGCGACATCGGCCGCATCCCCATGGTGCGCATGGTCTTCGACGCCGCCCGGGAGGCGAACCCCTCGGCGACGCTGCTGCTCAACGACTTCGACATGTCCGCGGCCTACGAGTGCCTCATCGAGGGCGTCCTCGAAGCCGGTATCCGCATCGACGCGCTCGGCCTCCAGAGCCACATGCACCAGGGCTACTGGGGCGAGGAGAAGACCGAGGCGGTCCTGGACCGGTTCTCACGGTACGGCCTCCCGATCCACTTCACCGAGACCACGATCGTCTCGGGCGACATCATGCCGCCTGAAATCGTCGACCTGAACGACCACGTGGTCGACTCGTGGCCCTCCACGCCCGAAGGCGAAGCGCGCCAAGCGGACGAGATCGAACGCCACTACCGGACGCTCCTCGCGCACCCCTCCGTCGAGGCGGTCACCTACTGGGGCATGAACGACGCGGGCATGTGGCTCGGCGCCCCCGGCGGCCTCGTCCGCGCCGACGGCACCCCCAAGCCCTCCTACGACCGTCTCCACCGCCTCGTCAACGAGGAGTGGGGCACCCCGCGCACCGTGCTCACCACGGACGCCGAGGGCCGCCTGCGCTTCACCGGCTTCCTCGGGGACTACCGGATCACCGCGGGGGACCGCCGGGCCGACGTCGCGCTCGTCGAACCCGGCGAGGCCCGCGTGGAGGCCGCGCTCGCCTAGCGGCTCTCCGCCATCGCCGGCGCGGGCCGCGGCGCGCTCCTGAGCCCGAACAGGGCCCGCGCCGGGTTCCAGCGGCGGTTCGCCTCGTACGTGGCGATGCTGAGGGCGAACGCGCCCAACGCGATCGCCAGGTACGGGAGGACGCCGTGGTCGCTCACCCGGAACACGTAGTACGCGGCGACGACCAGGTACGTCTGGTGGACGATGTAGACGGGGAACGACGCTTGCGTCAGGTAGGTGATGAACGCGTTGGGGCGGTTGAGGTGCCGCCTGCCGTAGCCGAGGAACGCCAGGAGCACCGCCCAGTACACCGGGTGGTGCCACAGCACCGAGAGCAGGTCGCTCTGGCGCCCGACCGTGGCCTCCTCGACCACGATCGCCGCGGTCCCCGCGAGGGCGATGAGCCCGAAGACGTGCCGGTTCCGCTCGATCCCCGCGGTGATCGCGTCGTCGGTGGCGATGAAGAACCCGAGCAGGAAGTACCCGGCGGACACGAAGAGGCTCTTGCCCCCCGGCGCGGGCAGGAGCGCCAGGAGCGCGAGGCCCGCGCTGGCCGCGAACAGCAGGCGCGGGTCGCGCATCCACTTCGGCGAGTACTCGCGCTTCACGGTCCACCGCATGAGCGGCAGTGCGGCGACGCTCATGACGAACAGGAACGCGATGAACCACAGGTGCGCGGGGGACAGGCCGGTCAGCGGGTCCCAGTCGGCGAAGTCGGTGAAGTACGAGCCGAGGAAGTCCCAGTAGCTCCCGTTGTACCCCTCGTGGAACCGCAGCGCGTAGTAGGACTGCGGCGGCACGATCACCAGGCAGCCGAACAGGAACGGCACGGCCAGGCGCATCGTCCGCTCCTTCGCGAACGCCCCGGCGGAGCGGCGCTTGAGCACGAAGTACGCGGACATCCCGGCGATGAGGAACAGCAGCGGCGTGAACCAGAACGAGGAGGCATACACGAGGTACGTGGAGAACGCGTTCTCCCCGCCCTTGAGGTAGAAGGAGGTCTCGGTGGCGTCGGCGTTGAAGAAGCGGGCGGTGTGGAAGGCGAACAGGAACAGGATGCACAGGTTCCTGATCCAGTCGACGTAGTGGTGGCGCACGTGACGATTCCTTTGCAGCGGAACGAGGGTGAGGTCGGGCCGCGCCTCCGGCCGGGGCCGGGGCGGGATGCGGTGGGGGAGGGTCCTCTCAGCGCTCCTGGTCGCCGGTCAGCAGGGTCATGACCGCGGCGAGCGCGCGCTCGACGGTCGCGGCGTCGAGCGCCTCGGGGTCGGCCAGGTGCTCCATCGACAGGCCGTTGGTCAAGCAGTGCAGGATGATCCCCGCGAGCGCAGGGTCCACAGTGAGCTGAGCGCCGGTCTGCGCGGCGACGGCGGCCACCGCTTCGCCAGCGGCCTCGCGCTGGGCGCGGCGCATCGGAGCGAAGACCTCGCGGACCTGCTCGTCCCGGGTGGCCCGCGCGGCGAACTCCAGGCCGAGCGCGCCCCGCTCGGGGTCCCCGGCGATGCGGCCCGCGACGCGGGCGGCGGCGGCCTCCACGGCCGCGCCGATCCCGACGCCGTCCACATCGGCCTTGACGGCCTCGTGCTCGGCGTCGGCGCGCTCGGTGAGGACGGCGGCGAACAGCTCCCGCTTGCCGCCGAAGTTGGAGTAGACCGCGCCCTTGGTGAATCCGGCCGCCTGCGCGATGGCGTCGAGCCGCGCGTCGTCGTAGCCGCGCGCGGTGAACTCGGCCGCGGCCGCGGCCAGGATGCGGCGGCGCACCTCGTCGCGGGGGAGGCGCTTGGCGGGTTCGGCAGAGCCGCCGACAGGGTCGCTCATGCCCGCCACCGTAGCATACCGAAAGTACTGAATACCAGAAGTATTGAAAACTTCCGGTATCGAAGCAGGTCAGCGACGCGGCTGCGGACTGTCGGTGGCCCGTGTCAGGCTTGGGGCATGTGCCGAAGCATCCAGACCCTGTTCAACCTCGACCCCGTCGCCACCGATGAAGAGGTCGCCGCCGCGGCGCTCCAGTACGTGCGCAAACTGAGCGGGTCGGCGAAGCCGTCGAAGGCCAACCAGGAGGCGTTCGACAAAGCGGTCGAGGCGGTCGCCGCCGCCACCAGGGAGCTGCTGGACTCCCTCGTGACCGCCGCGCCGCCCCGGGACAGAGAGGAGGAGGCCGCGAAGGCCAAGGCGCGCTCCGCAGCGCGCTTCGGCACCGCCTGAGGTCAGTAGCCGTTCACGACCGTATTGGCGAGCGGCTCGCCCGCCGCGAGACGGCGGATCTGCTCGCCGACCGGCGGGTAGACCCGCGAGACGAACCCGGCGACCGCGCCGCCCACGTGCGGGGTGATGAGCGCGCCCTCCAGGCCCCACAGCTCGTGGTCGGCCGGAAGCGGCTCGGGCTCGGTCACGTCGAGCGCGCACCGCAGGCGCCCCGAGGCCACCTCGGCAGTCAGCGCGTCGGTGTCCACCACGCGCCCGCGCGCGGCGTTGACCAGGAGCGCGCCGTCCTTCATGTGCGCGAGGAACGCCGCGTCCACCAGGCCGTCCGTCTCGGGCGTCAGCGGCACGATGATGACCACGACGTCCGCCTTCGGCAGCACGTCGGGCAGGTCCTCGACCGTCCCCACGCCCGGCCGCGCGGTGCGGGCGATCTTCACGACGTTCACGTCGCTCGCCGCGAACCGCCGCGCCACCGACTCGCCGATCGACCCGGCGCCCACGATGACCGCGGTCGCGCCCGTCAGCGTCCCGGTGAACGCCGTCGCCCACTTCCGCTCCGCCTGGTTCCGCGCGAACGCGTCGAACCGGCGGATCGACGCGAGCGTCGCCGCCTGGATCCACTCGGCAGTCGTCTCGGTGTGCGCGCCCCGGTTGTCGCACAACGCGACCCCCGCGGGCATGATCGGGATCCACTTCTCGGCCCCGGCGCTCAGGATCTGCACCGCCGTCAGCCCCGTCATCGCCGCGAGCGCCCGCTCGTCCACGCCGCCGCCCCCCGCGACCAGCAGCTTCACGTCGGCCGGGTCGGAGGGGAACTCGCCGCCGTCCCAGACCTCGACCTCGGCGCCGTCGGGGAGGACTCCGAGGTGCGGCAGCCCCGCTTCATGAGCGATCCAGATCTTCATGCGCCCATCCTATGGCGCGCCCCACGCGGCCCCGACTGGCCGACCGGTAAGCCCGAGGATCGGTCACACGGGCACGCCGAAAGGCCGGGCCTGCCACCCGGCCGCATCCGTGCTCCGGCTCAGCCGCCCGCGGGCCGCCGCACCGGGTACCGCAGGTGCACCGCGCGCCGCCCCTGGACCACCACCGGGTCCTCCAGCAGCAGGTGCCCCGTGTCGAAGGCCGCGAAGTACGGCACGCCCTCCCCGAACAGCACCGGCACCAGGCTCACGCACACCTCGTCCACCAGGCCCAGCGCCAGCGCCTGCTGCGTGACGTTCGCGCTGGCGATCGTCACGTCCCGGTCCCCGGCGATCTCCTGCGCCTTTTCGAGCGCTTCCTTCACGCCGTCGGCGAACACCGTCCTCGGCCACCGCTCCGCGGCGTCCTCGGGCACGCCGTGCGAGACGACCACGACCGGCGCCCCCACCGGGTGCCGGTCGCCCCATCCGCTGGTCATGTCGAACAGCCGCCGCCCCGCCACGAGCGCGCCGCAGTTCCCGATGACCTCGTTCAGGAACGCCGCGCTTTCGGCGTCCACCGTGAGCGACACGCCCTCGTTCGGGTTGGCGACCTCCACGTCCCCGGCCCCGTACCACTCGAACAGCTCGCCGATCTGGTCGTCGGGCTGCGCGATGAAGCCGTCCAGCGACATCGTCATGTGGCTCAGCACCTTGCTCATCCTCGCTCCAATCCGCGTCGTACCGCCGGCTGCACGCCGGCGCTACGGATTGAGACGAGGCGGCCACCGCGGATTCATCGCGGCGGCGCTACGAGGCGAGCCAGCCCGTCCAGACCGGGAGCGATGCGAGCGTGACGTCCATGGCCGCCACCGACTCCCGCAGCATCCGCCCGAACCCGGCCTGGAACTCCGGGCTCCCGCCGCGGTGCCCGCACGCCATCCACATCTGCCAGGTCGCCGCGCCCACCCGGCCCGCGAACATGCCCGCGAACGCCGACTCGTCGGCCGGGCCGACCTCCCCGCCCGCGTCCGCGTACCCGGCCACGCAGGCCGCCACGATCCGCCGCTCCGGCACCAGCGAGCCGTCGCCGAACCCCGCGGTCTGGAACGCGGCCTGCACCAGCTCCCACCACGGCAGCTGCGCCCCGGCGGCGTCGAAGTCGAGCAGCACCGGCCCGTCCGCGCCGACCAGGATGTTCGGGAACCGCATGTCGCGGTGCATGACCTGCTTCTTCTCCCACAGGTCGCGGTTGGCCGCGACCATGTCGTTCGCCCGGTCCACGGCGCGCCGGAAGCTGCGGACCTCGTCCGCGCTGAGTACTTCGAGGCGCTCGGCCTGCTCGAACCAGTCGTCCCACTCGTCCTGCGGGTGGGTCCGGTAGTCGCCGTCCACGGTCGGGTCGGACGGGACGCCGAGCCGCGCGAGGTCGGCGACCACGCCGCCGATCCACCCGGCGAGCGCCTCCGAGGCGGGCGGTTCCGGATGCGCCCCTTCGAGGAAGCGCACGGCCCGCGCGTACCGGCCCCCGTCGATCGGGCGCCACAGGCCCGCCTCGCCCAGCTCGGTCGTGTGCGGCTCGGGCATCGCGACGCCGGAATCCCACGCGGCGGCTTCGAGCGCGCCGGACTGCGCGGACATCCGCAGCCAGAAGTCGCCCCACGGTTTGATGACCTTCACGACCCAAGGGCCCGAAGCGGTCTCGACCCGCCACACCGGGTTCTGCTCGTCGTCCTTGAGCATGGTCGGCGGCAGTGTCGGCCGCCCCAGATCGAGCTGCTCGGCCACACCGGTCACGTCCATAACCGGCCATTCAACCGGCCCCGCCCGGGGGCGGCAAGCGATTTAGCCGCCAGCCCCGACGAAAACCGCCCCTTCGGGCCGCGATGCGGCGAAGATGGCCTAGGCGGAAGGGGCGGCCTGGACATGGGACGAGACGGGGACGGCGCACCGGTGCGTATCGCGGTGCGCGGGGCGAGGGTCCACAACCTCAAGGACATCGACGTCGAGGTGCCGCTGCGCAGGCTCGTCGCCGTCGCGGGCGTCTCCGGGTCGGGCAAGTCCTCGCTCGCGCTCGGCGTGCTCTACGCCGAGGGCTCCCGCCGCTACCTGGAGGCCCTCTCCACCTACACGCGCCGCCGCCTCGCCCAGGCCCCGCGCGCCGAGGTCGACTCGGTCGAGCACGTCCCGGCCGCGCTGGCCCTGCGCCAGCGCCCCGGCGCGCCGTCCGTGCGCAGCACCTTCGGGACCTCCACCGAGCTGCTGAACTACCTGCGGCTCATGTACTCCCGGCTCGGCGCGCACCTGTGCCCCAACGGGCACCGGCAGGAGCCGACGATCGACGTCGCCACGGGCGCCGACCTGACGTGCCCGGTGTGCGGCGCCGAGTTCACGCCGCCGGGTGCGGAGTCGTTCGCGTTCAACTCCGACGGCGCCTGCCCGCGGTGCGAGGGCACCGGCGTGGTCCGGGAGGTGGACGAGAACGCGCTGGTTCCGGACGCGTCCAAGACCATTGAGGACGGTGCGGTTGCGCCGTGGTCCATGTTCGGGCTCACCGTCATGCCCGCGGTCGTCGCCGAACTGGGCGTGCGCACCGACGTGCCGTACGCCGACCTCACCGCGAAGGAGCGCGACACGGTCATGCACGGCCCCGAGGTCAAGCGCCAGATCCGCGTTCCTTCCAAGAGCGGCAAGCTGTTCGACCTGAACTTCACCTACCGCAACGCCCGGCGTGCGGTCGAGGAGGCGGTCCGCAACGCCGCCAGCGAGAAGGGCCTCGCCCGCGTCAACCGGTTCATCTCCGCCCAGACCTGCCCCGAATGCGGCGGCACCAGGCTCAACGAGCGGGCCCGCTCCACCACCGTCGACGGCGTGAACCTCGCCGAGGCCACCGCCAAGACCCTCGGCGAACTCGTCACGTGGGTTCCCGAGGTGGTCGCCGCGCTCCCCGCCGACATGGCCCGGATGGGCGAGACCATCACCGCGCAGTTCCTGGAGATCGCCAAGCGGCTCATCGGACTCGGCCTCGACTACCTCTCGCTCGACCGCGCGGGCGCGACCCTGTCCACGGGGGAGCGGCAGCGCGTGCAGCTGACCCGGGCCGTGCGCAACGAGACCACCGGCGTGCTTTACGTCCTCGACGAGCCCTCCATCGGCCTCCACCCCTCCAATGTCGACGGCCTCATCACCGTCATGCGCGACCTCCTCGCCGACGGGAACTCCGTGGTCATGGTCGACCACGACGTCCAGGTGCTCCGCGAGGCCGACTGGTTCATCGAGATCGGCCCCGGCTCGGGATCCCAAGGCGGGCAGGTGCTCGCGACCGGCGACGCCGCCGCGCTCGCCGCCGACGCGCGCTCGCTCATCGGCCCGTTCCTCGCCGGACGCGAACCCTCGGTCGTCCGCGCCCGCGCCGACGACGTGTTCGCTCTTGGTCGCATCACCCTGTCCACCAGGCCGATCCACACCGTCCACGCCCTCGGCCTCGACTTCCCGGCCGGGCGCCTGACCGCGGTCACCGGCGTGTCCGGCTCGGGCAAGACCACGATGGTCCTCGAAAGCCTCATCCCCGCTTTGCAAGCGCGCCTAGCGGAAGAACCGCTCCCGGCGCATGTCGCGGCCGTCGACGCCGGGCCGGTCCGCCGCGTCCACACCGTGGACTCCTCGCCCATCGGCGCGAACGTCCGCTCCACCGTGGCCACCTACACCGGCATCCTCGACGACCTGCGCCGCGCCTGGGCCGCCACTCCGGACGCGAAGGCGAACGGCCTCACCGCGGGTGACTTCTCCTTCAACACCGGCTCGCTCCGCTGCCCCAGATGCGAAGGGACCGGGGAGATCTCGCTCGACGTCCAGTTCCTCCCCGACGTCGACATCGCCTGCCCCGACTGCAAAGGCTGCCGCTACGCGCCCGCGGCCCACCGCTACGAGCGCGACGGGATCGCCCTCCCCGACCTGCTCACCCTCACCGCGACCCAGGCGCTCGACCGCGTCCAGGGCCTGAAGAAGGTGGGCACGCGCCTCCGGACCCTCGCCGACCTGGGCCTGGGCTACCTCACCCTCGGCGAGGCCACGCCCGCGCTCTCCGGCGGCGAGGCCCAGCGCCTCAAGCTCGCCTCCGAACTCGGCCGCGACCAGACCGACGCCCTGTTCGTCTTCGACGAGCCCTCCGTGGGCCTGCACCCGCTCGACGTGCGCACGCTCCTCGGCGTGCTCGACCGGCTCACCGGGCACGGCGCGACGGTCCTCGTCATCGAGCACGACCTGGACCTGATCGCCAACGCCGACTACGTGATCGACATGGGACCGGGCGGCGGCACGCGCGGCGGGACCGTCGTCGCCACCGGCACGCCCGACGACCTCACCCGCGAACCGGACAGCCTCACCGGCGCCTACCTCGCCCGGCACCTCAAGGCCGCGGGCCCCGCGACGTGACCGGTTCGGCCCGGAGCAGCGGCGCGAACGAGGCCGCATGGTCGTGCCCCTCAGCGCAGGTCAGGCGCGTCTGCGCCAGGAACACCCGCGGCGGGACGCCGGTGAGCCGCACGCACTCGCGCGACAGGTGCGCCTGGTCGGCGTACCCGATCCGCGTCGCCAGCCGCGCGAGGGTCTCGGTCGGCGCGCGGTGCCGCGCGATCGACTCCTGGACGAGGGCCAGGAACCCCTGGAACCGCAGCATCCGGTGCAGCGCCTTCGGTGCGAGCCCGACGGCGCTCAGGCAGCGGCGCCGCAGTTGCGTCTCCGAGATGTGCAGCGTCGCCCGTAGCGAGGCCACATCGTTTGCACGCCAGGGCATCAGGCCTCGCACCGCCGCTGACACCAGCTGATCGGGCTCCCCGCCGTCCCGGGCGCGCTCGAACACGTGACGTTCCAGTGCCGCCAGTGCCTCTTGCGGCGACGCGGCCTCCGCGACCGCCTCCCCGAGTTCGACCGCCGTGCGGCCCCAGACCGCCTCCGCCGCAACGTCGAACCCCGTCAGGTCCGAGGCCGGAAGTCCTGCGACCGCGGGGAACGCGCCGGGCGCGAACCGGACGCCGACCACGGTCGCCCCAGGCGCGATCGTCTCCGTCAGCGGCGCGGTGAGCGGCCCGACCACCCGCGGCGCGGCCCCGACCGTGCAGGCGAGTTCGATGGCGCCGTTGGGAAGGTGCCGGTGGACGTACGGTGCCGCGCCGGCCCCGACGCGCTGCACCCAGGCCGAGGCCACGAGCCCGCGCAGGGCCGGACCGGGCGCGCGCTCGACGTGGCTCTGCCCGCCGGCGGGGGTGTTCACGCCTCCGAGTATCCACGCCTGGTTCGTTCAAGACCGGGAGCGGCCTGCGGCCGTACGGTCGAACCATGTCCGACACCATCTCGAACGCAGCGGCCCAGGGCGAGCTCTGGAGCGGCGACCCGCAGTCCTGGGCCGAGACCGCCGAGGGCCGCATCCTGCCCCTCTACGAGCGCATCCTGCAACGGCTGCAACCGCACTCGGCCACTCGCCTCCTCGACGCCGGTTGCGGAGCGGGCCTCTTCGCCGACCTCGCCGCCCGCACCGGGGCCCACGTCTCGGGCCTCGACGCGGCCCCCGGCCTGATCGCCTACGCCCGCGCCCACCGCCCCGGACCGCGCTACGTCGTCGGCGACCTCGGCCGCCTCCCGTTCCGCGACAACGCCTTCGACACCGTCACCGCGTTCAACTCCGTCCACTACGCCGCCGACCCGCACCGCGCCCTCGCCGAGATCGCGCGCGTGAGCGCCGACCGGGCGGTCCTCACAGTCGGCGCTGGCCCTGACCAGGCCCGGAGCGCGGCGCTCATCAACCCGCTGGCCGCGCACGACGAGGTCCCGGACGCGGACGAGTTCGACCTCACCGACCCCGACGCCGCGGGCGACACCCTGCGCCGGGCCGGATTCGCCACGACGACCACCTTCGACATCGCGTTCGACGTGGACTACACCTCCATTGAGGAAGCCATAGGTGCTCAACTCCCTGCAGGACCGGTGATCGCAGCGGTTCGCCACTCAGGAAGCGCCGCAGTCGAATCCGCGCTGCGAACCCTCTTCACCTCGCTCACCCGCCCCGATGGCACGGTCGTCATGGGCATGGTCTTCCGCTGCCACCTGGCCGCGCACTGACGCTCAGCCGCGAAGGTGCGCCCAGGAATCGGGCTCGTTGTCCAGGAACTCCGCGAGCGTCCAGGGCCGCTGCCCCGTCACTTTCTCGATCGTATGGCTGGTCACCGAGGTCTCGCCGGTCGCGACGGCCTTGTAGGACCCGGCCCACCCGTCGATCTGCCACTCCTCGGCCCCGGCCCGCGACGCACGCGCCTCCTCGTCGGTCTCGGCCACGTACCGGATCTCGCTCCCGACGACCCCGCCGAGAATCCGCGCCGACTCGTCCATGCTCAGCGGCTCCGGCCCCGAGACGTCGTAGATCCGGTTGGCGTGCGCCGGGTCCACCAGCACCTGCGCGGCCAGTCGGGCCACGTCGTGCCGGGCGACCCAGGCGACCCTGCCCTTCCCTGCCGGGCCCTTGATCACTCCATCCTGGACGAATAGCGGCAGCATGTCCGCGTACAGCGCGTTGCGCAGCGCCGTGAGCCGCAGTCCCGACTCGACGATGAGCTGCTCGGTCAGCGAGTGCTCCCGCGCGAATGTGAACGTGGCGTGCGGCGACGCGCCCATGAAGGACGTGTACACCACCCGCTCGACCCCCGCCGCCACCGCGGCGCGCACCGCGCTCCGGTGCTCGGGCATCCGGTCCTCGCTCTCGTGCGCGGACACCATGAACAGCGTGTCCACCCCCGCCAGCGCCTCCCGCAGCGCCCCCTCGTCCTCGAACGACGCGACCGCCACCTCGGCCCCCGCCAGCACCGGCGCCCGCGACGCGTCCCGCACCACCAGCCGCTGCGCGACCCCGCGCCCGGCCAGCACCCGAGCCACCCGGCCCCCCAACTGCCCGGTGGCCCCGGTAACCGCAATGACCCCCACTGCCCGACCCCTCTCCTCGACCGGAACGAGAAACGGCACCCTGTTGGGGGTGCCGTTCGCTCTGAACGAATGCTAGCCCAGTATCCGCCCGCCCGGGGCGGTCAGGCGTTCCCCAGCCCGGACGTGAAGATGCCGTTCGAGGTGTGGATCGACACCATGACGTTCGCGCCCTCGGCAAAGGACAGGTCGTAGCGGTAGCCGCCCTGCGGGTGGTAGATCTCGCCGTTGATCGTCGCGAAGAGGGACACCCCGTCGGTAAGGGTGTCGTACACGTACACGTATTCCCCTTGGGGGTGAAACTCGATCTTGCCGGCGATCTGCCCGTTCGGGGTGTAGAGGGTGATCTTGACGGCCCACGCATCGGCATCGTGCTCGAAGTAGGTACCGTCCCATGCGTCGGGCAGCGTGCACGGGCAGAAGTCGGTGTCCTGCCTCTCGACGCGTGCGGAGTAGGCCGCCGCGGCCGCCATGTCACCCTGCGGCGCAGAGGTCCCCGAGCACCATTCAGGTGCAGGGTCGGGGGTGTCGTAGGTGCAGTGCCCATCGGGGCCGCTCCAACTTGAGGGGATCGCCTGTGCGGGCGCCGCTGCCAATACTGCTGCGGCAACGACCGCGGCGGCCAGTACCGCCCCGCGAAGGCACTTGAGCATGTTCACATCGCACTCCTGGTGTGAGTTTCCGTTGGTGCGGTGAGCATGCCGCGGTGCCGCACGAATCGTGCACGGATTCGGCACGGCTAGCGCAGCCTGCGGCCGTGCGCAGCAGCCCGTTTCCGCGGCCCCGTTCACGGGCCGGGAGCTGCTACCGTTTTTCAATGGGCACTAGTCGAAGCGATCCGGAGCCGGACGCGATTGACACCGATGCACTGGCCTCCGTCCTCGACGCGGTCGATGATCACGAACGCAGCCTGTCCGACGTGGTGCTCGGCGCCGCCGCGGCGACGGTGCTCATCCCCTTGATCCAGACGATCGCAGTGAAGGCCGGCGAAGACCTCTACGCGCTCTTGAAGCGCCGATTCGCCGAGCGCCGGTCCGACCCCCGAAGCGAGCACTCGGACGCCGGGCTGATCCTGATCGACGAGCCGATGAAAGCGGCATTGCGCGTACCCCGGAATCTCGGGCAAGACGACCTGGCTGAGATCGGCAGACTCCTCGCACTGGCGAACGGCACGGACTGGGTCCTCGTCAGCCGTGGTTCGGCAGGGTCGGATTGGACGCTCCAGGTCGTCGAGGCGCGGCCCGAAGACGGCGTACCGGTCCCCGCCGGGGACTGAGGCGGATGCTTCCCTCCGACACCGAAGCGGCCAGCGAACTCATCGAGGCCGCCGTCGCCGCGTACTTGGAAGAGGGCGACCTCTCTGTGATCGCGTCCGACCAGGTCAACGAATTGCTGACCGTACTCGAAGACGCGTTCAACGACGGGACCCTTCCCACCCGGACCCGGTTGTGCGACGCATTCGCCTGGGCCGTCTGGTGCGCATACCGGCACCTCCGTAGCCCCGAGTACTTCCGCCTCGCCTTTGCCGCCTTCGATCCGGCGGACGATGGGCGCGTCCTTCCCGAGCCGGTCGATGCCCTCGGCCTCCTGGCCGCCGATCGAGCCGTCGACCTGACGCATGCGCTCGTCGTTCGGGACCAGCTGGTCCTGTTCGCCCGCGCTACCCAGGAGCACGTCGTTGTCGAGCGCGCCGCGCAGATGACCCTCGCTATCGCATGCATGATGCCTGCGGCGATGCAGATTGAGCAGGTCGAGCGTCATGCTGAAGCGGGCCAACTGTTCTACGCCCACTACGAGCGGACCGCCGACACCGCGAGCCTCATCGAGGCGTACGCGATGTTCAGGTTCGCGTTCCAGCACCCTGATCGGCTTCCCCGTCGCGGGGTGCACCTCTACCCGGACCATCTGCTGGTCTTGACCGCGACGCACGACTTCACCGGCGACTCGGACGTGCTCGACGAGCTCATCGAGGTCGGAAAGGGGGCCCAGAAAAGTCGGAAGCGGCTCGGCAGCCGCTATCCGGCCTGCCTGTCGATGCTCGGCGCCGCCTATCGCCACCGGTTCGAGGCATCGGGTGACCCCGCCGACGCGAAGAACGCGGTCGACCTGGCACGCCGCGCCGTCGCCGCCACTCCGAGGGACGACCCCAACTGGTTCGTACGGCGTGGAAACCTCGCCGCCGCGCTGCTGTCGTCCCAACAGCACGAACCCGACCGAGCGAGTCTCGAGGAATGCACCGACCTTCTGAGGGAGGCCGCTGCGGCCGACGATCACAGCCCTGACCTTACGACCCCGGGCATGCCCTGGACGAATCTGGCGTTGGCCCATCTGAAGGCGTTCGAGCTCTTCGGCGACCGCGAGGCGATCGACGCTGCGATCCTCGCCGCTTCCCGCGCGGTCGAGCGGATCGACGAGAACCATCCGCAGGCAGGGCGCTACTACTGGCATCTGGGCATCGGGCTTCAGACGAAGTGGATGCTCGAAGGGGACTCCAACGCCCTCCACTCAGCATTCCTCGCCGCCAGGACCGCGCTCGAACAGACGCCGGCCGGTCACCCGTACCGGCCGGAGCGGATGGTGCTCGTCGCATTCTGCCTGGTCCACCTGCACGACCTGAATTACGCGGCAGAGCCGGGCACGATCGCCGACCTGCTCGCTGAAGCGGACACCGAGCTGCGCCTCCATCTGACGCTGTCCCGTACCACGATCTTCGCCGGGCTCGCAGCCACGGCCCTGCGCGCGCACGAACAGCATCACGACGTCGGGATCGTCCGCGCAGCGAGCGGACTCCTCCGAACGGTCATCGGCATGCTTCCCGACGGCGACGCCGTGTCCGGAATCCTCAAAGTCAGTCTCGGCACACTCGAATGGGCCCTCAGAACCGCTGGCGAGCGCGAGATCGACACGACGACGCTGCTGTCCCACCTGCGGGCCGCATACGGGATACCTCCAGGGAACGCCCGGATCCGATCACTCTTGTCCTCTGCTCCGATCCTGTTCGACCTGGCGACCGACATCGGCGACCCGCGGCTGGCGGACGAGGCATTGGCGATCCTGGCTCTCGTCGCGGATGACAGCGACGCCGAACCCGATGACCGCTACCTTGCCGCCACCGTGTGCGCCACCCGGTCAGCCGACGCGGGCCGGTACACGGAGGCGCTCCGCCTGTTCTCCATCGCCGTCGACCAGATGCCCCTCATGTCCGGTCCCGACCTGCAAAGGCAGGATCAGGAACGGCGACTGGCACGCATGCCCGGCGCGGCCACCGACGCCGCGGCATGCGCGATCCGCGCCCGGGACCCGGCTGCGGCGCTTCAGATCCTCGAACGCGGTAGGAACATCCTCGGCGCCCGGATGCTGCACACCCACGCCCAGCTCGACGGCCTGCGTGACCGCTTCCCGGAACTTGCCGCCGAATACGAAGCACTGCAACTGGAGATCCGAGCACTCAACGGACCCGACGCAGCCAGGTCACTGGTTCGGCCCGGCCGCTATCCTGCACTGCGGAACGAACTCGCCGCTGTGGTGGCCCGGATCAGGACGATCGAGGGTTTCGATGCATTCCATGCCCCCAGCGGCACCGCACCACCTGCCTCGACCGAGGCGGGACCCGTCGTCACCATCAATTTCTCCCGCTACGGCTCCTCAGCACTACTCACCACGTCTGGAGGAACCGAGGCGGTCCCACTCCCCGATCTGACCGAAACGAGTCTCACCCTTCACGTCGACATGTTCGACGAGGCGATCCGGATCCGCAGGATCGATCAGGCGCTGGCCGGTCGGCGCGCCGACGCGGTCCTGCGCTGGCTCTGGGACGCAGTCGCCGAACCGGCGCTCGACGCGCTCGGGATCGGAGCGGTCGGCGGCGGCGAGACGCCGCGGGTGTGGTGGATCCCGACGGGTGCCCTCAGCTTTCTCCCGATCCACGCCGCGGGCCATCACGACCGGCCCGCTGACCAGACTTCTCCGACGGTGCTCGACCGCTGCGTCTCCTCGTACGCGGCGAGTATCGGCGCACTCGCCCATGCGCGCCGCCTCGCGTCGAGTGGCCCGGACTCGGGCCGCGGGCTCATCGTCGCAGTGGACTCATCACATGCAGGCGTGCCGGACCTTCCCGGTGTCGCGCTCGAAGTCGCCCAACTTCATGAGCGGTTCCCGGGTGCCACCATCCTTTCCGGACCAGATGCGACGCCCGAAGCCGTGCTGGAACTGCTGCCTGCCCACACCTGGGTCCACTTCGCCTGCCACGCCACCAGCGACATCACCGACCCCGCCTCGAACGGTCTGGTCCTCCACGGTGGTGTACTGACCGTCGAAGAACTGCTCGCCAACCGGCGGCTGCCGAACCGGATGGCGTACCTTTCGGCGTGCGACACCGGCCGCGGCGGCGTATACCTGGCCGACGAGGCGATCCATCTCGCTTCGGCCATGCAGATCGGCGGCTTTCCGCATACTGTCGGTACACTCTGGGCGGTGCGCGACCGCGTCTCCCGGCTGGTCTCCGAGCGTGTCTACCGCACTGTCGCACCTGGCGAGGGGACGGGGCCCGACTTCTCCGGCACCGCGCGCGCCCTCCACGACATCGTGAAGGAGCTGCGCGACGCCCGCCCCCTCGCGGCTCTGCAATGGGCTCCGTACATTCACTACGGACCGTGACGCCGCTTCGGTCGGATGCTCAGGCCCCGGTCTCCTTCTGCTTGAGGACCGATTGGGGTTCGCGGTGGGCGAGGCCGGTGAGGACCGTGGCGATGTACTCGCGGAGGGAGCGCTCGGTGTCGTGGCTCATGACGGCGAGTTCGGGGTGGGCGGCGTAGGCGGCGGCCATGCCGGGGGAGGGCTGGGTGCCCGCCCAGATGCCGCCGACGCCGAGGATGACCATGGCCGCCAGGGCCATTGAGGCGGTGTCGCTGTAGCCGCCGAGGCGTTCGCCGACGATGCGGCCGAACCGGTGGGCGTTGGCGACGAACGACAGCTTGTAGGCGGCCGCGACGTCCCCGGAGAGGTTGCGTTCGAGGACGCTGGGGGAGTTCGCGGCCAGCTCGCACATGCGGGAGCGGCGCACGGCGGACTCGGCGAGGACCGCGGCGACGGACTCGGCGTCGGCGGCCGTCGCGGGGAGCGTGCGCTCCAGCTCGTCGAGCCAGTCGACGAAGTCGAGGTGGTAGACCTCCAGGAGCACGGCCTCCCGGGACTCGAAGTAGCGCAGCACGTTCGACTTCGCGAGTCCGGAGCGTTTCGCCAGCTCGGTGAGGGTGAGGTCGGCGACGCGCACGTCGTACAGCAGGCCGCGGGCGGCCGCGAGGATGGCGGTGCGGCGCTCGGCGCGCTGCTCCTCGGTGCGGGCGCGGCGGAATTCGTGGTTCACGTCAGCTCCTGGTTAATAGCCCGGCGGTCTGTTATATTCGGCTTAATAGACCACCGGGCTCTTAATCTAGTGCAAGGGGCAGTCATGTACCAGGTTCCCGACCAGACCGGCAGGCGCGTCGTCGTCACCGGCGCCAACAGCGGCACCGGCAAGGAGTCCGTCAAGCGGCTCGCGGCCGCGGGCGCGAGCGTCGTCATGGCCGTGCGCTCGCCCGAGCGGGGCGAGGCCGCCCGCGACGAGATCAATGCGGCCGTCCCCGACGCCGACCTCGACGTGCGCCGCCTCGACCTCGCCGACCTCGCGAGCGTCCGCCGCTTCGCCGAAGACCTCCTCGCCGACGGCCGCCCCATTCACACACTCGTCAACAACGCGGGCGTCATGCGCCCGCCCAAGCGCCTGGAGACCGCCGACGGGTTCGAGCTCCAGTTCGGCACCAACTTCCTCGGGCCGTTCCTGCTCACCAACCTGCTCCTGCCGCGCCTGCTCGAATCCGGCGATGCGCGCGTCGCCACCATGACCAGCGGCGTCGCCCACCGCGCCGAGATCCGCTTCGCCGACCTGCAATCGCGCGCCTCCTACCGGCCGTTCGGCGCGTACGGCCAGTCCAAGCTCGGCAACATGCTCATGGGCGTCCACCTCGCCCGCATCGCCGAAGCCCGCGGCTGGCCCCTGCTCAGCGCCATCGCGCACCCCGGCTACACCCGCACCAACCTCCAGACCGCCGGCCTCAATCTCGCCCGCAGCCCCGAGAACGCCAAGCAGCCGTCCGACCGGACCTTCCTGCCCTCCCAGGACGTCGTCCAAGGCACCGAACCGCTCCTGTTCGCCGCCGCCGACCCCGCCGCCGCCCAAGGCGCCTACTACGGCCCGCAGCACATGCTCACCGGCCCCACCAAGCGGATCGCCCTCCCCAAGAGCGCCCGCCGCGGCCCCGACTACGCCGCGTCCCTGTGGTCCGTCGCCCGGGACCTCACCGACGCACCGGGACTCGACTTCCTCCAGTAAGGACGGCACGGGCGCGGGACCCCTACTGCGTGTCCGGCCGTCGTAGACTGTGGCCCGCCCCCACCCCTCTAACTGAATGGCTTGGCCCACAACAGCATGGACTTCGTAGAGCAGCTCGACCCCAACAACCTCATCAAGGACGGCCTCCAAGCCGTCGGCGTCCCGGCCGCGCTCATCGCGGTGCTCGCCCTGTGGTGGTTCACCAAAGCCTGGATCGACCAGGTCAAGTCGATGACCGCGACCGGCCAGAAGGTCGGCAGGGCTCTGCGCAGCGCCTTCCTCCACGTCCGGCGCTACCGCCCCCGCACCCTCCTCGGCAAGCTCCCGGTCACCGGCGCCGTCGTCGGCCTCCAGGCGTTCACCGCCCTGCTCGGCTACCTGCTCGCCGCGCTGGTCACGTTCTTCAACGACGTCGGAGGCCGCCTCACCCGCCTCGACCAGGCCGATCCCGGCCTCCACGACGAGGTCCACGAGATCCTGGGGCCCATCCTGCTCCCGAACTGGATCACCGGGAGCTACCTGATCGTCATGGCCGCCATGCTCTTCCTCGCCTACCGGAGCGAACCCCGCGGCTGGCGCCTCTGGCTCGCGGCCGGGGCGTACGCCGGGCCCGCGACCCTCGTGACCGTCCCTTTGCTCCTGTGCTCCCCGTGCCTCATCCCGTACGCGCTCTTCACGGCCGACCAGTCGATCGACATGTACGAACTCACCGGCGAATCCCCCGAAGCCGCCCGCGCCCTCTGGTGGGACCAGAACGGCTGGGTGGTCGTCGTCATCGGCATCTGCGCCCTCATCGTCCTCCTCGCCTACCTCGCCCTCCGAGCCGCCGCCACCCTCAAAGACACCTGGACCACCCCGCCCGACCCCCCGTCCCCCGAATGGCGAGTTGACTAGGATCCCCTGTGTGACAGCACCGCTCGCGCTCTTCGACCTCGACAACACCCAAGCCGGGCTCGTGCGGCTTCGGGAGCGCGGCTGGAGGATCGGCATCGTCACGAACGGCCGGGACGACACCCAGACCGCCACCATCATGCACGCGCAGCTGGGCGACCTGGTCGACGGCTGGGCCGTCTCGGGCGCCGAAGGCGTCAAGAAGCCCGAGACCGAGCTGTTCGCCATCGCGGCGCGCCGCTGCGGCGCCGAACTCGGATCCGGCGGATGGATGGTCGGCGACAGCGCCAAAGCCGATGTGGGCGGAGGCCGGTCGGCCGGGCTGCGCACCATCTGGATCGATCGCGGTCGCGCCTGGCCCGGCGGCCCCGCACCCGAGCGGATCGCGCACGACGCGACCGCCGCCATCGAATCACTGCTCGCCGAATCCCGCTGAGGTACGGGCGGCGGTGTCAGTCTCCGCTGTCGTACTCCTCGGCCGTGTAGACGCTGAACGCCAACACCTGCACCATGGTGGAGGGATGGGCGCGCATGCGGCGCAGCAGCTCCCGCCAAGGAGTGTCCCAATCATCGACGGCTGCGGCGTTTTCGATGATGCTGGCGGCGATGATCGAGCCGTGCAGGTCCCCGGAGTGCACCAGAGCCGCAACGAAGCCGAGCGTGAACGTGTGCGACCCGTAGTCCATCCGCTCGTCCAGTACCTCGCCGATCAGCCGGGCCTCCATCGGGTCCTGGACGCGGCCCGCCAGTCCGAGTGCCGCTTCAGGACCCGCGGCCCAGTCGAGGGTGCCCGCGAGGAGCTTCGTACCCAGGTGCGCGGGCAGGCGCTCTGCGATCGCCTCGACCGCGGCAGCGGGCGGCACCGGGCCGCCGTACAGCGGGGACATGACCGAGACGATCCGCTCGAAGCGCTGGCGTACGGGCAGGTCGCGGTCCTCGTCGGCGTTGGGCTCGTCGGCCTCGTTGTTCAAGGCGTCGACGGCGCGCAGCAGCGGACCGGGGTCGCCGCCCGCGGTCACGTTGGCGCACAGGGCGTTCATCGCGGCGGCCCACACGTCGGTCTGGTCGAGGCCGGTCGCGAGGTCGACCAGTGCATCGGCTGCGCGGGGTTCGTAGCGGGCCCAACGGGCCAGGCCCGCGGAGCCGATCACCTGGAGCCGCGCGTCGTCGTCGGAGGCCGCGGCGGTGAGCAGTTCGGTGTAGCGGGAACGGAATCCGTCCGGGACCTGCTCGGGCGCGAGGTCGAGCGCGACGGCCTGGACGTCGGGGCCGTGCTCGTCGACCGAGGCGACGATCGCCTGCGCCCATGACTCGGCGAGGCGGTCGGCGGCGGCCCCGGCGACGGCTTCGCGGACGCTTGGGTTCAGGTCGGCCTCGGCCCAGAGCCCGGTCAGGATCGCGTCGGCGCCCGCCACGCGGTAGCGGGACAGGACCCGGACGACCTGCTTGCGGACGGTGACCTTGGGCGAGTCGAGCATCCGGACCGCCTGAGCGGCGATCACCGCCGGTCGGGAGACGTGCGCGAGCCGGTCCATGACCGCGGCCGCGGCGGGCGCGTCCTTCGAGTCGAGGTAGGAGGGCAGGACCTCCCAGACGGCCTCGGCGGGGTTCGCGCGATGGAGGTCCGCGAGCGCGTCGGCCTTGACGTGCTGATTGTCGCTGCGTAGCAGGGGAAGCAGCGTGTCGAGGGCGAGACCGGGAATCCTGGTGAGGGGCCGCACGGCCATCGCGCGGTGGGCATCGGTGCGGCGCACGTCGGTCGCGATCGCTTGCAGCGTCGCGCTGTAGGCGTCGAGCGCGGAACGGGGCCAGCGGCCGAGGACCGCCGGATTCCAGGGCGCGAACAGCACGTCCGGAACGGTCTCGCGCTCGGCGGCGAGCCAGGCCGGGACGAGGTCGCCGCGGTGGTGGACCAGGGCCGGGAAGAGCTCGGGCAGACCGGGACGGGCGGCGGCGAGCTCGGCGAGCCGGTCGTGGCGGCCCCTGCTGATTCCGGCGAGGAGGCGCACGGCGGTGCGGGCGTGCGAGAGGTCCTTCGACGCCGAGGCCCGGTGCAGCAGCGCCACCAGCTCGGGGACGTCGGCGAGCCTCCTGCCGAGCGTCTCCGCGAGGCCCCACAGCAGCGCGTACTCCCCGACCTCGGCGTTGACCGCGAGCACGGGCGTGGCCCGTCGGGCGATCCCGACGGTGAACCGGCGGGGGAGTCCGCGCAGGGCGGCGGCCAGCTCCCAGCGGGTGGTCTCCGGCAGCAGGCGGTCGAACTCGTTCTCGCCGTAGGCGACGAGGTCGGGCCGACCGGCGCTCAGGCCAGCGTTGACGGCGCGGGCGGCCAGGCCGAGGCTGAGCGAGACGGCATCGGGGGAGTGCGTCGGGCCGGTCCGGAACGACTCGGTCAGGGCCGCCAGCTCGTCCAGCAACGCCGGGGTCCAGTCCTGCGGACGGACCTTCTTGAGGCCCTGGAGGATCGCCTCGTGGACGAGTCCCTGATCCCCGGCGGCGCGCTTGAGGCGCCCGAACAGGTCGGCGAGTGCTTCGGGGTCGTTCTGGAGGACGGCCGCAGCGACGAGGTTGCCGTACGCCCGAGCCCGCTCCTCGACGTCCGATCGCCTTGCCGCGGCGGTGAAGTCGTCCCGGACCTCCTCATACGGCAGGTGGGCGCGGATCGACTCCCGCTTGACGGCGTTGCCCGCGGCACGGCGGTCGCCGAGGAGGCGCCGCGCCGCCTCGGCCCGGGCCGGGTGCGGCAGGACCTCCAGGACGCTCTGGTCGTCCACGTGGACGCCCGCGCCGCGGATCGCACCGAGCACCTCCATCCGGCGGGACGGCGCGACCCGGCGCAGGACCCCGGGCACGTCGGCGCGGTCCCCGGCCCGGACGACCAGGGCCGCAATGCGATCGGCGGGTTCGGCGGCGATCCGCCGCAGGTGGGCGCTGCGGTGGAACAGCGAAGCGAGCATGCCCTCCCGGCGCGGATCGAGCAGGTAGGCCCAGGTGCGTTCCGGGACCGCCGCGAGCAGGACGGGGAGGGCCTTGATCACCGCCGTCTCGCCGACATCGGATGCGGGATGGCGTTCGAGCAGGTCGAGCCAGGCCTCCGGAGCGTGCTCCAATGCCGCGCCCAGTCCGTTCGAGTGGCGGTTCCACCAGTCGGACCGCTGCTCGGGGCTCCGTGCGCCGAGCGCCGCGGCTGCGTACGCGGTGAAGACCTCGGTGTGGTGCTTCGCGTAGGTGGACCAGGTGGAGATGCACGCGGCGAACGCGGGGAGCGCCGCGGCGACCACGGCCGAGGAGCAGGCGGGAAGCAGCCGCTCGGCCTCCTGCATGCCGTACCGCTCCTTGACGACCGGCAGCAGCTCGTCGGCCAGCGATTCGTCCCGGTCCCTGCGCAGGACCGCGTAAGCGGCCAGGCGCACTGCCTTCGACTGCTCCGGGAGCGCCGCCGCGACCGCGTCGCCCATCCCGCCGGCACGGATGGCGGCCCTGAACGCAGATCTGGCCTTCCCCGCGTCGGACTCGTCAAGGGACGCAGGGGTGGGCGCGGGCGGCTGCGGCATCGGAGGCTCCAGTCGGGATCGGTGCAGTTCCGCCGATCGTGCCACAGCCGACCCCGGTTCCTCAGGGGCGGAGCACGATCTTGCCGACGTGGGTGCGCTGGGCGAGGGCTGCTTGGGCGGCCGCTGCCTGGTCCAGCGGGTACGCGGCGGCGATGACCGGGTTGAGGTCGCCGTTCGCGGCCATGTCCATGAGGTGCCGGAAGTGGGTCGGCGTGTGCATCGACGAGCCGATGAGGGTGATGTTGTGGAGGTAGAGGCGGCGGATGTCGATGTTGATGTCGTGCCCGCCCAGGGCGCCCGCCACAGTCCAGCGGCCGCCTTCGCGCACGAGCGGCAGGAGGGCGGGGACGAGGTCTCCGGCGACCACGTCGAGGACGATGTCCACGCCGTCGGGTGCGGCGGCGCGGACCTGTCCGGGGAGGTCGCCGGCGCGGTCGAGGACGGTGTGCGCGCCCGCGTCGTGGACGGCGTCGAGCTTGGCGCCGCTGCTGATCGCGAGCACCGTCGCGCCGCGGGCGCGGGCGATCTGGACGAGGGCGAGGCCGACGCCGCCGGACGCCCCCGAGACGAGGGCGGTCTCGCCGGGGGCCAGGCGCGCCCGCTCGATCATGCCCAGCGCGGTGCCGTACGCCGTGGGGAGCGCGGCGAGCTGGTCGTCCGAGAGCGGGGACGCCGTCATGTCGTGGACGCGGGCCGCAGGGGCGGTGACGTACTCGGCGTACCCGCCGTCGCGTTCGCTGCCCATGAGTCCCAGGGGGTTCGCGTCGGGACCGACGCCGTCGTAGAGCGCGGGGTCGACCACGACCCGGCGGCCCACGAGGTCCGGCGAGACGCCGGGGCCGACCGCCGCGATCCGGCCCGCGACGTCCGCGCCCTGGATCCGGGGGAAGTCGACCGGGCCGCGCCAGCCCGCCAAAGCGCCGGGGTCGCCCGGCAGGCCGTAGGAGCCCTCGCGGGTCCACAGGTCGGTGTTGTTCAGCGCCACGGCGCTCACCTGCACCAGGACCTCGCCCGCCCGCGGGACCGGGACCGGCGCCTCCGCCGGTTCGAGGACCTCCAGGCCGCCGTGTCCGGTGATCCGCACGGCCCGCATCGTCCGCTGCGTCATGTCCGCCTCCCTGGGTATACTGATCGGTGAACCCACCACGGTACACCGATCTGTGAAGGACTGCCGGATGCCAGCACCGCACGCCGCGAGCCCCGCCCGCGGCCGCATCCTCGCCGCCGCCGAGGAGCTGTTCTACGACCAGGGGA
Organism: Glycomyces sp. NPDC047010; assembly: GCF_040644205.1. Classification (NCBI taxonomy): domain Bacteria; kingdom Bacillati; phylum Actinomycetota; class Actinomycetes; order Glycomycetales; family Glycomycetaceae; genus Glycomyces; species Glycomyces sp. NPDC047010. The sequence goes on from NZ_JBEYVY010000004.1 coordinate 265,975, forward strand.
TCACCGCGGTCGGCGTGGACCTCATCGCCGAGCACTCCGGCATCACCAAACGCACCCTGTACAACCAGTTCGGATCGAAAGCCCAGCTCGTGGCCGCCTACCTCGCCGAACGCGACCGGCGCTGGCGCACCCTCGTCCAAGAGACCGTCGACCGGAGCGACGACCCCGTCGCGGCGGTCACCGCCCCGTTCGACGCCCTCCGCACCTGGACGGCGACCAGCCCCCGCGGCTGCGCCTTCATCAACGCCCTCGCCGAACTCCCCGACCCGGCGCACCCCGCCCACCGCGTCGCCGAGGACCAGAAGCGCTGGCTCCTCGACCTGTTCCGCGGCCTCGCCGCCGCGGCCGGATGCGCCGGGCCCGACGCGCTGGCGACGCGGCTGCTCGTCCTCCACGAGGGCGCCCTCGCCACCAGGCCGCTGCCGTTCGACACGCTGGCCGAGACAGCGGACCTGGCACGAGAGTTGGTCAGCGCCGCCGAGCCGTCAGCGGTTTGAGGAGCGACCGCTAGGCGAGGCCGAGGATCGCGGCCTGGACCTCCGGCGTGGGCGCGTACTGGCCGCGAAGGACGAAGCGCAGGTAGTTGACGGCCTTGCCGAGGTCGGTTCCGGTGGCCGTGGCCGAGACGGTGTCGAGCACGTCGAGCGCGGCCGCGGCGTCCTCGGCCGGGCTGTAGGTGAGGGCCTCGACGGCCTGGAGCCGGACCGGGTTCGGCGCCGCGGTGTCCGCGAGGACGCCGATGAGGTACTCGACGGCGGCGCCGCCGCGGCCCAGCCGCGCCAGGGTCTCGGCCGCGGCGATGCGCACCTGCGGGATCTCCTCGGCGTCGTTCAAGACGGCGTCCAGGTCGGCCTCGACGTCCCTGCGGTGCAAGCGATCCGCGGCAACGAGGATGAGCAGGCCCTGCGCGCCCCAGTAGCGGACGACCTCGTTGCCGTCGCGCAGCGCCCGCGTGAACTTCGCCGTGTTCGACTGCCTGCGCTGGATCGCGAGGTCGGCGAGCGCCTTGACCCGCCCGATCGGGAACGCCCCGCGCGCCCGGGACCGGTCGTAGCCCTCCGCGGCGGCGCCCTCGGGGATGAACCCGTTGTCGTGCACCGCGATCAGGTGCTCGTCGAGGGCCGCGGCGAGGCGGCGGCGCACGCGGCGCAGGTGCGGCTCGTCGATGAGGTTCGCGACCTCGTCGGGATCGGCGTCGAGGTCGTACAGCTCCTCGGCGGGCTTGGGGCCCCACCAGCGCTCCTGGACCTCCTCCAGCGCGCCGTCGAGGTGCGCCTGCTCCCAGTCGAGGACGCCGAGCTGCTGGAAGAGGTAGCCGACGTGCTGGTTGTAGATCCGGTGCGGCGCATAGTTGCGGATGTACCGGAAGCGCCCGTCCCTGACCGTGCGCACGAAGTCGTACCGCTCGTCCATGCGGTTGCGCGCCCCGAAGGCGTACTCGGGGCGGCGGCCCCGCTCCAGCAGCGAGGTCCCGTCGAAGTGGCCGGGGACGTCGAGCCCGGCCACCTCCAGGACCGTGGGCGCGTAGTCGAGCGTCGTCACCGGGTCGGTCACGACCGAGCCCGGGGCGGCGGGCGCGAGGTGCGCCCACTTGTCGGGGAAGACCGCGATCAGCGCGGTGCGCAGGCCCGAGTCGTAGGCGTAGCGCTTGGAGCGCGGGAGGACGCCGCCGTTGTCGGAGTAGTAGAAGACGACCGTGTCCTCCGCGAGCCCGGCGGCTTCGAGCTCGGCGAGGCGGTCGGCGACCTGGGCGTCCACGCGGGTGATGTTGTCGTAGTAGTGGGCCCGGTCGGCGCGGGTGGCCTCGGTGTCGGGCGTGTACTCGGGGAGCTCGGCGTCGGCGGGGTCGTGGACGCCGGTGGGCTCGCTCGACCACAGCGACGACTCGTGGGTGGTCATGTGGTTGAAGACCGCGAAGAACGGCTGGCCGGGGGCGCGCCGGGTCCAGGAGGCGCTGGCGCCGTTGGCGTCCCAGGTCGCGTCCAGGTCGATGTCGGTGTTGTAGTCGGTCTTGTTGTTGTTCGACGTGTAGTACCCGGCCTCGCGCAGGTACTGCGGGAAGCCCAGGAGCCAGTCGGGGCGCAGGCCCGAGGCGCGCATGTGGTGGGCGGGGCCGCAGGACTCGGGGGCCTTGCCGGTGATGATGGAGAAGCGGGTCGGGGCGCACACCGGGTAGGTCGAGAAGGCGTTGGCGTACAGGACGCCGCGCTCGGCGAGTGCGTCCAATGTAGGCGTCTGCGCCTGGTCGTCGCCGTACGCGCCGAGGAACGGGTTGTGGTCCTCGGCGACGAGCCACAGGACGTTCGGCCGGTCGGCGCCCTGCGCGGCGGCCGCGGCGGGCAGGGCGGTCGTCCCGGCGATCGCGCCGCCGAGGGCGAGGACGGTGCGTCGGGAGGTCTTGTGCGGCATGGGGATTCCTTCAGTTGTGGTCGGGGGGGTCAGGCGGCGACGCGGAAGCCGATGTTGCCGCTGGAGCTGTCGGGGGTGTTCGCGGAGCGGGCCGCGACCCGGTACCGGTTGCAGTACGAGTCGTGGCACATGTGGGAGCCGCCGCGCATGGCCTTGGCCTGCCCGTGCTCGGGACCGCGCGGGTCGGTGCCGGCATGGTGCTCGCGGCCGAACCAGTCGGCGGTCCACTCCCACACGTTCCCGACCGTGTTGTACAGGCCGAACCCGTTGGGCTCGAACGACTTCGCGGGGGCCGTGCCGAGGTGCCCGTCTGCGGCGGTGTTCTCCCTGGGGAAGTCGCCGCGCCAGATGTTCGCGCGGTACCGGCCGTCGGGCTCGAACTCGTCGCCCCAGGGGTAGACGGCCTGTTCGAGGCCGCCGCGGGCGGCGTACTCCCACTCGGCCTCGGTGGGCAGCCGGGTCCCCGACCAGGCGCAGTACGCCTGCGCGTCGTTCCAGGACACGTGGGTGACGGGGTGGTCCCCGCGCTCCCCGGTGTCGGAGCCGGGCCCCTCCGGCGCCCGCCAGGTGGCCCCGTCGACCGAGCGCCACCACGGCGCCGTCGGCACGCGGGGCGAGACCTCGGCGATGCGCGGGTCCAGGAACCCGTCGAACACGAACGAGTACCCGAAGCCCTCCGCCTCGGTCGCATACCCGGTCGCCTCGACGAAGGCGCCGAACTGCGCGACCGTGACCGCCGTGGCGGCGATCCGGAACGGCGACAACACGACCTGCCGCACCGGCCCCTCTGCGTCCTTCGGACGCCCGATCCCGTCCTCGGCCCCCATGAGGAACGCCCCGCCGTCGAGCCCGATCAACTCCGCCCGGCGCGGCGCAAGCGCCACGCCCACCGGCGCACGACCGGCCGACCGGGCCGGATGACCTGGGGCGCAACACGGGTCCATGGGGCTCCCTGGAGTGAGTCGGGTGCGGTGCGGCCCCAGCCTATGCCCGCCCGAGCCCATAGTCAACTTATCCTATGGGAATTGTTCAATTCATTGGTAGGGAGCCCCGGGCGGCGCTACGAGGGGGCCGCCTGGGCGAGGAAGCTGTTGAAGATTCGGACCACTTGGTCGAGGAATTTGATGCCGCTCGGTTCGTAGTCGAAGGCGAGTTCGCCGCAGCCCATGGCGATGGGGTCGTTGGGGTCCGGGAGTTCGGTGGTGGAGATGTTCCAGATGACCAGGGCGAAGATGGCGCAGAGGATGACGGCGCGGAGCCAGACGGGGATCTTGGAGCGGCCGACCAGGAGTGCCATGACGAAGGCCGTGACGATCAGGAGGGATCCCGATACGATCTTGCCGCCCCCGAGCAGCACGATGCCGCACAGGCCGGTGAGGACGATGCCCGTCCACATGGCGGTCTTCTTGAAGGTGCCCATCGCGATCCGTTCTCTCGACCCGGACGGGAGGGGTCCCGTCCGATGGGTCCAGTCCACCGCACCGGGCATTGCCCGGGCGTAAACGTGAACGGCAACGCCGCGGCAATGCGGCGCCCTCCCTAGTCGAGGCGCTGCGCGTAGGACGCCAGGTCGTCCGCCATGCGCTGCATGATCATCGGGATGAAGAGCGGCGTCAGCCAGCCGATGCCCGGACGGGCGCGCCAGGTGCCGTGCCATTCGATGCGGGCGCCGCCTTCGGGGGTGGTCGCGAGCTCGATGGCCGTGCGGTAGTCCTTCATCGCCAGGTTGAACGCGTCCTCGTACGACATGCGCTCCTCGGGCACCAGCTCGGTGAGGCGCTCGCCCGTGACGGTCCGGCCCGTGCGGAAGGCGCGGACCGCGCCGACGCCGTCGCGGCCGTCGGAGGCTAGCCCGCTGGAGCGCTCCTCCACCAGTTCGTCGAGACCCGTGGACCAGCGCGGCCAGGCGCGTCCGTCGGCGAGCAGTGCCCAGACGGCGGAGACGGGGGCGGAGGTCGTGGCGCTGACGTGGTATCGAGGCACTGGTGAGTCCCTTCTGGACATTAGATCGCGGCCGGAGGTGTTGCCGCGGTGAGCCTCTCGGAGATTAGAAGAGCTCCCCGGTCCACGTGTAGGAGGGGTCGGCATACCAGGACGATTCGTACCCTGCGCCGTAGCCGTCCCACGCGTCGTGCGCCACCGTGAGGTGCTGGCCGACGCCCGGCCCGGGCTCGATTGACAAGTTATCAGATATCTGATCTACTCCTCCGATCGCGAGTTCCGACGAAGCAACTCCTGGAGGACCAATGACGCGAGCACCCCTCCGCCGCGCGGCCACGGCCGCAGCCGCGGGCACCGCCGCCCTCTCCCTCGCCGCGTGCGGCGCGTTCGGCGGCGGCACCGGCACCGACGAGTCCGCCGCCGGAGACGGCGTGATCACCTTCTGGCACTACTACGGCGACCCGCACGGCGTTCCCCTCGAAGCCGCGCTCGCCCAGTACACCGAGGAGACCGGCGTCGAAGTCGAGCCGAGGTTCATCCCCTTCGAGGACTTCAGCCGCACGCTCCAGCAGCAGGCCGCCGCGGGCGGCCTCCCCGACATCGCGCTCATCAACGCCTACGAGACCGGCCAGCTCGCCGGCGCCGGGATCATCGAGGACCTCAGCGCCTACGCCGACGAGTGGGGCCAGCAGGACGCCTACTACGAGGCCGGCTGGGAGACAGGGCAGGTCGACGGCGCCACGTACGGCATCCCGCACCTCGCCGACGACTACGCGCTCTACTACAACGAGGACGCCCTCGCCGAGGCCGGCGTGGAGGTCCCGACCACCTGGGACGAGATGGAGGCCGCCGCGGCCGCCGTCGCCGACAGCGGCGCCGCCTCCTACGGGCTCGCCATGTCCGGCATCGAAGGCGCCGAGGGCGCCACCGGCATCCTCCTGCGCACCCTCGCCGCGGGCGGGGACCTCGCCGGGTTCGGCGGCGAAGCGGGCGTCGCCGCCCTGGAGTCGATCCAGCGCATGACCGCCTCGGGCGGGCTCTCCGAGGGCTTCCTCACTTGGAACGAGGACGACGCGATGGCGGCGTTCACCAACGGCGAGGCCGCCATGGCGATCAACTCCGCCAGCGCCGTCACCGTCGTCCGCGAGAACGCCCCCGACCTCGCCTGGAACGTGGCCCCGCTGCCCGCCGACGCCACCGAGGCGACCTTCCTGTCCGCCGAGAACCTCGCCATCGGCGCGGGCAGCGGCGACGCCGACGCCGCATGGGACCTCATCGAGTGGCTCCAGCAGCCGAGCGTCCTGGAGGAGTACCTGCCCGAGCGCAACAAGCTCCCCGCGCGCTCCGACGTGCCCGGCGCCGTCACCGACCCGGTCCGGGCCGTCTTCGCCGACCAGCTCGTGAACGCCTGGGCCCCGACCGGGGAGACCGCGCTCCACTCCACCGAGGCGCTCACCATCGTCCAGCAGGCGCTCCAGGCCGTGGTCAGCGGCTCGGCCACCGCCGAAGAGGCCGCGGCCGAGGCGCAGGCCGCCATCGACGAGGCCATGGGGCGCTGACCGGTGGCCGTCGCCGTCCCACCGCGCGCCGACGCCCCGCCGCGGCCGGTCCCGACCGGCCGCGGGCGGGGCCGGGCCCGCCGCCTCCTCGCGCCCCTGCTGTTCACGGCCCCCGCAGTGCTCTTCGTCGGCGCCACCGTCGTTTACCCGCTGCTGTACAGCGTGCTCCAGAGCTTCTTCGACATCGGCCTGCGCGAGGTCGTCCAAGGCGGCGCGCAATGGGTGGGCCTGGACAACTACGCCGACCAGTTCGCCCGCCCGCGCTTCTGGGACTCCTTCGGCGTCTCGGTCGTCTACACCGTGGCGAGCGTGGCGCTCACCTTCGCGATCGGCCTCGGCCTGGCCCTGCTGCTGCGGCGGCCCTTCCGCGGCCGCGACGTGCTGCGGGCGCTCATCCTCGTGGCCTGGGTCCTGCCCACAGTGGTCAGTGCGAACGTGTGGCGGTGGCTCCTCGACGGCAGCTACGGCCTCCTCAACGCGATGCTGCGCGCCCTCGGGCTCATCGACGGCGACCTGTTCTGGCTCGGGCGGCCCGGCGCCGCCGTCGCCGCGGTCGTCTTCGCCACCGCCTGGAGCTTCGCCCCGTTCGCGATGATCCTGCTGGCCGCGGGCCTCGAAGGCATCCCCAAGCGGCTGTACGAGGCCGCGCGCATCGACGGCGCCTCGCCGTGGCGCCAGTTCCGGCACATCACGCTCCCGCAGCTGCGCCCGGTCTCCCTCGCCGCGCTCCTGCTCGTCTTCATCTACACGTTCAAGAACTTCGACACGATCTTCCTCATGACCGCGGGCGGCCCCGGCGGCGCGACCGCGACCCTCCCGGTCTACGCGTACAACGAGGCGTTCGAGTTCTCCCGCTTCGACACCGCGTCGGTCGCCACCACGGTCCTCATGATCGTGCCGATCGCCCTGTCCCTCTTCTACTTCCGGGCCCTGCGGAAGGAGCGCGACGCATGACCGCGACCCACACCCCTGCGACCGGCTCGCGGCGCGACCGCCTCACCCGGCGCTGGCTCGCGACCGCGGGCGTCCTCGCCGCCGCCGTCTACCTCGTCCCCGTCTACTGGATGGTCGTCACCTCCCTCAAGGCCGGCGACGCGGTCTTCCGCGTGCCCCCGGACCTGGTCCCGCTCCCGCCGACCGTCGAGTCCTACACCCGCGCGGTCTTCTCCGACCCCGACATCGCCCGCGGCCTCGCCAACAGCGCGGTCATCGCCGTCGGGACCACCGTCCTCACCCTGCTCATCGCCCTCCCCGCCGCGTACGGCCTGGCGAAGTTCAAGGTCCGCGGCATCGGCGCGGTCATGATGCTCATGCTCATCGTGCAGATGGTCCCCTCGGTCAACCTCGCCCTGCCGATGTTCGTGCTCTTCAGCGGCGCCGGACTGGTCGACTCCTATGCGGGCCTGATCATCGCGAACTGCGCGCTGGCCGTGCCGCTCGCGGTCACGATCCTGCGGCCGTACTTCCTCAGCGTCCCCGAGGAAGTGGTCGAAGCGGCCAAGATGGACGGTTGCAGCGAGCTCGCCTCGTTCGTGCGCATCGCCCTGCCGGTCTCGGTGCCCGGCATCGTCACCGTCGCCGTCGTCAGCTTCCTCGGCGCCTGGGGCGAGTTCGTCTTCGGCCTCTCCCTCGCCACCAGCGAGGGCATCCAGCCGGTCACCATCGTCCTCGCCGAGATCACCAACGAGTTCGGGGTGCGCTGGAACGACCTCATGGCGGTCTCCGCGGTCGTCGCGCTCCCCGTGATCGCGGCCTTCGTCTTCCTCCAGCGGTACATCGTCGCCGGGCTCACCGACGGCGCCACCAAAGCGTGACACGCGCACGAAAGGACAGCTCATGAGCCGGTTCGCATTCTGGGCCGCCGCCCTCGCCCCCTACGACGGGGCCGGGCGCGTGGACCCCGCGCGCATCCCCGAGCAGCTCGGGCACCTCCGCTCGACCGGGGTGCGGGGGGCCTTCGTCAACGGCACCAGCGGCGAGTTCCCGTTCCTCACCGTCGAAGAGCGCATGTCCGTCCTGGAGGCGTGGGCGGCGGCGCGACCGGAGGGCTTCGGGCTCGGCGTCCAGGTCGGCGGGCTGCCGCTGGCGACCACCCGCGAACTCGCGGCCCACGCCAAGGGCCTCGGGGTGGACCTCGTCGCCACCGTCGCGCCCTACTACGGGCAGGCGCCCACCCTCGCCCACCTGGTGCGGTGGCTGGCCGAGGTCGCCGAGGCCGCCGACGGCGTCCCGTTCTGCTACTACCAGATCCCCTCGATGACCGGTCCGGTCCCGCGCCCCAGTGCGGTCGTCGCGGCCGCGTCCGTCGAGATCCCCACCCTCGCCGCGCTGAAGTTCACCGACGAGGACCTCATGGAGCTGGAGGCGATCCGCCTGGCCCGCCCCGACCTCCGCGTCTACTTCGGACGCGACGAGCTGCTGCCCGCCGCGCTCGCGGCCGGCTCGGACGCCGCGATCGGCAGCCTCTACAACGGCCTCGCGCCCCTCGCCCACGCCGTCGTGGACGCCTTCGACCGCGGCGAGATCGCCCAGGCCCACGACCTGCACCGGCCCTTCCGCGACATCGCGCGCGCCGCCACCGGGCCCGGCTTCGTCAAGGAGCTCATGAACCGGCTCGGCCCCGACGTCGGCCCCGCCCGCACCCCCTGGGGCCCGGCCACCGACGCCGACCGCGCCGCGATCGACCGGCTCGTGCCGCTCCTGCGCGACGCGCTCGCAGCGGCGAGCGCCGCACCGTCCGCAGTGCCCGGTACGGTCGTCTCATGAGAGCAGGCGGCCCGATCTACCTCGCCGCGCAGCGCCGGCTGCGCGACTACATCCGCGAGCACGACCTGCTCGCGGGCGACCGGCTCCCCAGCGAGGCCGACCTCGCCGCCGAGCTCGGCGTCAGCCGCCTCTCGATGCGCGAGGCCACGCGCAGCCTCCAGACCCTCGGCGTGATCGAGGCCCGGCACGGCAACGGCCTCTTCGTCTCCGAGTTCTCGTTCAAGCCGATCATCGAGCAGCTCCCGTACGGCCTGGCCGGGACCGGCACCGCCGTCGTCGAGGTGCTCACCGCCCGCGAGGCGATGGAGGCCGGGCTCATGCCCGCGGTCGCGCGCGCCGGGCTCAGCGCCGAACTCCAGCGCTGCGCCGACCTCGCCCGCGAGATGACCGAGCGCGACGAGCGCGGCGAGGACTCCCGCGAACTCGACGAGGAGTTCCACCGCACCCTCTACTCGGGCCTCGGGAACCCGCTGGTGGACAACCTCATCGACCTGTTCTGGCGCCTCTTCGGCGAACTCAGCCGCGAAGTCGGCGGCCGCATGCTCGACCCGGCCCCCGACCGCGGCCTCCTCCACGCCCGCATCATCGACGCCCTCGCCGCCGGAGACGAGGACCTCGCCGTCCGCCGCATGCGCGAGCACTTCGACGACCTCCGCAAACGCATGACCGCCCTCGAAGGCCCCTGACGACCGGGGTGGACGGGGGTGCTGTTGCGCGAAACGATTGCGGCGGTTGAGAATAGGGCGTGGACTCCCTGCTGTTCCTCCTCCTGGCCCTCGCCCACCTCGCCCTGCTCGTCTGGGGGCTGCGGCTCGCCGCCCGGTCCGGATGGCGGGCCGCCGACCTGCCGGTGCTGGTCGTCGCCGCGCTCGTGTACGACAACGGCATGATCGCTGTCGGCCGAGCGATCGGCGAGGGAGCCCTGCTGGAGGGGTTGAACGCGGGCCGGTTCTGGCTGCACGCCTTCGTGACGCCGCTGCTCGTGATCTGGTCCTGGGACGCGGTGCGCCGGGCCGGATCGCCCTGGGCCGCGAAGGCACGGGCCCGGTGGGCCGCGATCGGCCTCGCGCTCGCACTGGTCGCGATCGAACTGGTCACCGTCGTGGCCGGACTGGAACTGCGGGTCCGCGACGAGCACGGCGCCCTGAGCTACACCTCCGACCACGCGGGCGGGCCGCCGCTCATGGTCCTCGTCGTCGCGGCCGTCCTCGTCATCGCAGGCGCGATCGTGTGGCGCCGCCAGTCCTGGCCGTGGCTCCTCGCGGGCGCGGTCCTCATGGCGCTCGGCTCCGGCCTGCCGATCCCCGTCCCCAGCGCGGCCGCGACCAACGTCTTCGAGGTCCTGCTCCTCACCGGGATCATCGCGACCACGGCCAGGCAGGACGCCCTCGAACGGCGCTGAGGCCCAAGCTCAGGCGAGCGTCGGCGCCTCGGCAGGCAGCGGGCGGGCCCCTTCGGGGCGCAGCCCGTCGAGGATGACGCCGAGGTAGCGGCGCCACAGGTCCGGCGAGGCGTCCGGGACGTACCCGGCGATGTAGTTCGGCGCGCACATCAGCAGGAACACGTCGGTCCCCGTGATGTCGGCGCGGAGCACTCCCTCCTCGCGGGCCCGGTCGACGATCCGGTCGATGGTCCCCGTCATCCGGTCGCGGGCGGCGGCGACCTCGGGCATCGACCCGGCGGCCTCGGCCAGGAACGAGAGGTCGCGCTCCTGGCGCTGTCCCGCTGCGGCGGTGAGGAACTCGTGCAGGGCCGCGGCGGCGTCGGCGGCGGCGAGCAGCTCCTCGCCGCGGTGGTGCAGCTCGTCCATGCGGTCGGTGAGGATCGCGGCGACCAGGTCGTCCTTGGTCGCGAAGTGGCGGAAGACCGTGCCCTTGCCGACCCCGGCGCGCCGGGCGATGTCGGCGACCGAGGCGTCGAGGCCGTGCTCGGCGAACTCGTCGGCGGCCGCGGCCAGGAGGAGCCTGCGGTTGCGCACGGCGTCGGCGCGGGGCGGTCGGGCAGCGGCGGTCATGGGGACACCCTACCAAGTTGACCGCGCGGTCCGTTTAATGCTAGCGTCCCTCGAATAAAGTGACCGAACGGTCCGTTTACTGGAGGACGCATCATGAAGGCAGTCGCCGCATTCGACTACGGCCCGCCCGAGGGCTACACCGTCACCGAGCTCCCCGCCCCGGTGCCCGGCCCCGGCCAGATCCAGGTGCGCATCGCCGCGGCCTCGGTCAACCCCGCCGACGTCAAGGTCCCCAGCGGCGAGTTCCGCCGCGACTTCCCCCTTGAGTTCCCGTACGTCCCGGGCAACGACTTCGCCGGCACCGTCAGCGAAGTCGGACCGGGCGTGGACGCCTACCGCGTCGGGGACGAGGTCTTCGGCCAGGCCGTCCCGCGGGCGCTGAAGGCGCTGGCCGGGCCCGGCCGGGTCTCGCTGGGGACCGGATCGCTCGCCGAGTACGCGGTCTACGAGGCCGACACGCCCTTCATCGCCCACCGGCCCGCGGGCCTCGACGTCGAGACCGCCGCGGCACTGCCCACGGTCGGCCTCACCGCCCGCGCCCTCATGGCCGCGGCCGAGGTCCCCGCCGGGGCCACGGTGCTCGTCGTCGGCGCCACCGGCGGCGTCGGCACCACCGTCGTGCCGCTGCTCGCGAAGCGCGCCAAGGTCATCGCCACCGCGACCCCCGCCGACGAGGAGCTCCTCCGGAGCCTCGGCGCCGCCTCGGTCATCGGCTACGACCCGGCCGGGTACCCCTCGGACGTGGACGTCGCCTTCAACCTGGTGCTGCCGGGAGACCGGCTCGCCGCCCTGGGCGCGGCCCTGCGCCCCGGCGGTCGCCTCGTGACCATCACCTTCCCGGTCACGCAACCGGAGTCGCTGGGCCGCACCGACGTCGACCTGCGGTTCGTGCTCGACATGGAAGGCCGCTTCGGCGGCATGAGCGAGGTCGCCGAAGCCGCCGTGCGGGGCGAACTCGACGTCACCGTCGGCCGCCGCTACACCCTCGACCAAGGGCCGCAGGCGATCGCGGACTTCGCGGGCCGCCACACCACCGGGAAACTGGTGGTGCGCATGTAGCGGGGGAGGGGCCGGCCCGCGGCCCCTCAGTACCGCTCGACGAGGTGCTCGCGGCCCGGGGGCGGGTCGTAGGGTTCGGGCCAGAAGTCGGTGACGCGGATGATCAGGCCGGCCTCGTCGAAGTCGAGCCAGACGCAGGCGGCCTGGTGGTCCTCGCCGATCCAGAAGTCCACCAGGGCCGCGGCGTGCCGCCCCTCGGTGACCACCCGCCGCGCCTCCAGGCGCCACTCGCCGGGGTACTCCCGGTTGAAGCGGACGTACCGCTCGCGGCCGACGATCCGCTCCCTCGTCTGCGGCATCTCGTACACCACGTCCTCCGCGAGCAGGGCGCCGAACGCGGCCCAGTCGCGGGCGTCGAGAGTGGAGAAGTACTCGGCGGCGGCGCCCTCGCGATCGGTCATCCCGCCATCGTAAGCGCCGGGACCGACGACCGGTGTCGCTCGCGCTCCGGCCCTCTCGATCCTGTTCCGCCGCAACGGCAGCGGAGGAGACGAGGGTCGCCGCCGCGAGGCCGCCCCAGAGCGCGAGCGGGCCGAGCGCGGCGAGGGCGGTGATGACCGCCGGGGACACGGCGAGGCCCAGGCCCGTGGAGAACTGGAAGCGGGCGAGGGCGCGGCCCATCGCGCGGGGCGGGGCCAGCGCCGTGACGAGCGCGGTGGCGCTGCCCGCGTACAGGATCTCGCCGAGCGTGCAGACCACGGACACCGCCGCGACGGCCGGGGCGGCCCAGCCGTGCCCCAGCGAGGCCGCGGCGAGGAAGCCGAGGTAGGACGCGGCGATGATCACGCCGCTCCACGCCAGCACCGACCGGCGCGGGTAGCGCGACAGCAGGACGGTGAGCGGGACCTGCAAGGTGACCACCAGGACCGTGTTCGCCACGAACACGGCCGCCGCCCACGCGGGGGACGCGTCGAGCTGGGTCACCAGGATCAGGGGGAGCGCGATCTCGGGGACGTTGAGGCAGAACGTGTACACGACGTTCGCGGCGAGCAGCGAACGCATCCGCGGCGCCGGACCCTCGGGGCGGTCCCCTTCCGGCGCAACGGCATCGTCCGCCCGCAGGTGGACCGACCAGGTCAGGCCCGCCGCGACGAGGTAGGCGAGGCCCGTGACCGCGGCCAGGGCCTGCAACGCCGCGGCGCCGCCGGTCAGGAACGCGAGCGCGAGGAGCGCCCCCGCGCCCATGCCCGCGTTGCGCAGGGCGCGGCCCGCCGCGAGGGCGGCGTCGCGCTCGCGGCCCTGTGCGACCGTGGCGACGACGGCGGCGTGGGCGGCGGGCCACGCCTGGTTGCCGACGCCGAGGAACAGCGCCGCAGCGGCGAACGTCCACACGTTCCCCGCCGGGGCGGCGAGCAGCAGCGCCACGCCGACCACGCGCACCAGCATCGACGCCGCCACGACCGTGCTCCGCGCGCCCCGGTCCAGCCAGTGGCCCACTACGGGCGTGCAGGCGAGGGCCGCGACGATGCCCGCGGTCATCGCGAGGCCGGTGGCGGGCGCGGACAGGCCCAGCACCGTCACGCCGTAGAGCAGCAGGAACGGCCGGAGCAGGCCGGTGCCGAGCGCGTCCACGGCCAGGGCGGCGGCGTAGCGGGGGCCGCCGGAGGCGCGGACGAGGCCGCGCGGCCGGATCTTCACGGTGGTTGCCATGGCGTCAAACATGCGTTCGCGCGCAAGACCGGCCGCGTCGATTGACGGTGTTCGTCAACCGACGCGGCCGCCGCGGCCGCGAGCGCGGAGAATGGGGGCATGGCGTTGAGGATCGACATCGGCGGAGCGCCGCCCGAGCGGCTGCGGTTCGCCGTCTCCCCGCTGGCGGAGCTGACCGCGATGCTGCACGTGCTCGCCGAGCCCGCGCACCACCCGCAGCTGTCCGGCTGGGCGGGCGGCGTCTGGGCGCGCCTGCGGCCCGAGCTGGCCGACCGGCTCAAGGAGGCCGAGTTCCTCTGGCGCTCTTCACGGGCCGACTTCCTCGTCCCGTCCCGCCCCCGGCCCACCCTCGCCGAGGAGCTGGACGACGTCGACAAGATCGATGATGAGGCGTACGTGACCGCCGCGCTGGTCACCACCTGCGGCAGCAACCGGGTCCACTTCCCCGGCGCGTCGCCGCTCGCCGACCCGGCCGGCCGCGACCGGGCCCTGGGCCTCGCGCAGGCCCGCGGCGCGGTCCAGGAGGCGTTCGCCGAACGGCTGCTCGCCGACCCCGCCGCCGTGCGGGCGCGCGTGCGCGACACCCTCGAACAGTGCGCCGAGGCGTTCTTCGACGCCGCCTGGAGCCGGGTCGCCGTGCAGCTCGCCAACGACCGGCGCCTCAAGAACGACCTCCTCGCGCACCGAGGGGTCGAGGCGGCGCTCGCCGCGGTCTCCGGGGCCGTCGCCCTCGCGCCCGGCGGCGGCGCCATCGTCGTGGACAAGTTGCAGGACACCGCGACCGCCGCCGACGGCGCCGGAGTCACGTTCCTGCCCACCGTCTTCGGCCGCCCGCACCTCGTGGCGGTGTACGCGCGCGGGTGGCGGCCGGTGGTCCAGTACCCCGTTGCCGAGCCGGACTCGCCCGAGCCCGTCCCGCTGGAGACGGTCACGCTGCGGCTGGAGGCCCTCGCGCACCCCGTGCGGCTGCGCCTCCTGCGCACCCTCGCCCGCGGCCCGCACACCACCGGCGAACTCGCGAACGCCTGGCAGCTCTCGCCCCCGGAGGTCTCCCGCCACCTCGCCGTCCTGCGCCGCGCGGGCCTGCTCACGGCCGAGCGCCACGGCCGCTACGTCCGCTACACCCTCAACCTGCCCGACCTCACGGGCCTGGGAACCGACCTCCTGGCGGCCGTCCTGCGCTGACCGGGCCACGCCGATCCCGCCGTGATCGGGACGGTCGGCGGTCCGCTCCCATAGGCTGCTCGGGACGGCTGGGGGGCACGGATGGACGGGACGGATCTGACGGCGCCGAGCGGGCGCGAGCCCGAGTACCGCTGGACCCCCGCGACTCCGGGGGAGCCCCGCCCGCTGGTGCTGCTGCTCGGCGCGACCGGGTACATCGGCGGCCGCCTCCTCCCGCGGCTCCTCAACGCCGGGTACCGCGTCCGGGTCCTCACCAGGCGGCCCGAGCGGGCCGGCGGCCTCGCCTCGCCCGACGTCGAAGTGGTGAAGGGCGACGCCGCCGACCCGGCCGCGGTGCGGCGGGCCGCCGAAGGCGCCCGGTTCGCGTACCACCTCATCCACTCGATGACCGACCGGCGCAACTTCCAGCAGCGCGACCGGCTCATCGCCCGCAACGTCGCCCGCGCCGCCGCGGCCGCCGGAACCGAGCGCATCGTGTACCTCGGCGGGCTCTCGCCGCGCACCGGCCCGCTCTCCGAGCACCTCGCGTCGCGTCGCGAGGTCGGCGAGATCCTCCAGCGGTCCGGTGTCCCGGTCCTCATCCTCCAGGCGGGCGTCGTCATCGGAGCGGGCTCGGCCTCCTTCGAGATGATCCGGCACCTCACCGAGGTCCTCCCGGTGATGACCGCCCCGCGCTGGGTCCGCAACCGCATCCAGCCCATCGCGATCCGCGACGTCCTCCACTACCTCCTCGCCGCACTCCGCGCCGAGGACGCCAACGGCGCCTACGACATCGGCGGCCCCGACGTGCTCCGCTACGACCAGATGATGAACGGCTACGCCCGCGTCGCCGGGCTCCCGCCCCGCCGCATCCTCGCCCTCCCCGTCCTCACCCCGCGCCTGGCCTCGCACTGGGTCGGGCTCGTGACCCCGGTGCCCCGCAACCTCGCGCGCCCCCTCGTCGAATCGCTCCAGCACGACTGCGTCATGCACGACCACCGCATCGACGACCTCATCCCGCCCCCGCCCGGCGGCCTCGTCCGCTACGGCGACGCGGTGCGACTCGCCCTCGGCCGCATCGAGGTCGACCGCGTCGAGACCAGCTGGGTCGACGCCACCGTCGCCCACGCCCCCAGCGACCCCCTGCCCGGCGACCCCGATTGGGCCGGGCGCGTCGTCTACACCGACGAGCGCACCGTCGCCACCACCGCGAGCCCCGAGGCGCTCTGGCGCGTCATCGCGGGCATCGGCGGCGAGAACGGCTGGTACTCCACGCCCCTGCTGTGGGCCGCCCGCGGCTGGGGCGACCGCGCGTTCGGCGGCGTCGGCCTCCAGCGGGGACGCCGCAGCCGCACCCGAATCCGCGTCGGCGACAGCATCGACTTCTGGCGCGTCGAGGCGTGCGAGCCCGGGCGCCTCCTGCGGCTCAAGGCCGAGATGCGCCTCCCCGGCCTCGCCTGGCTCGACTTCGCCTGCGAGACGGGCAAAGTCACCCGCTACCGCCAGCGCGCCGTGTTCTTCCCGCACGGCCTCGCCGGGCGCCTCTACTGGCTCGCGGTGCTCCCCTTCCACGGATTCGTGTTCGCGGGGATGGCCCGCCGCATCGTCGCCATCGCCGAGACCGAGGGCCCCGCCGGCGAGCCGTGACGGCCCGCGAGCTGCGACGGGACCCGCCGGAAAAAAATCCGGTCCGGGACCAATCCGAAACCCGGCCGGCTCCGAATGGGTGCTCAAGATCCAGGAGAGGACGTGAGTCATGGACGGAACCGCGGCACGGGACGCGGGGAGGGGACGGGCGCCATGGGCGACGACGTGATCCTCCTCGACGAGGCCGGGAACGCGATCGGGACCGCGCCGAAGGCTACGGTCCACACCCGCGCGACCCCGCTCCACCTGGCGTTCTCCTGCCACGTCACCGGACCCGGCGGGAAGCTGCTCGTCACCCGCCGGTCCCTGGCGAAGACAGCCTGGCCCGGCGTGTGGACCAACGCGTTCTGCGGCCACCCGCGGCCCGGCGAGTCCTTCGAGGACGCCATCGCGCGCCACGCCGAACGCGAACTCGGCCTGCGGGTCACCGCGGTCGCGTCCGCGATCCCCCATTTCCGCTACCGGGCCGTCGACCCCTCCGGGATCGTCGAGCACGAGGTCTGCCCGGTCTACACCGCGACTGCCGCCGGCCCCGTCCACGCCGACCCGGCCGAGGTCATGGACACCGCCTGGACCGAACCGCGCGACCTCGCCGCCGCCATCGCCGCCGCCCCCTGGGCCTTCAGCCCCTGGCTCGTCCTCCAGGCCCCCGGCCTGGACCTGCTCCGCCCCGAAGGTGAACCGTGATGACCCCCGACGACGGCCGGACCGCCGTCCACGATGCCGTCGACACCGCCGTCGACCGCGCCCTCGGGCGCCTCGTCGCGCAGGGCCGCGCCCGCGACGCCCGCTCCGCGGTCCTCGCCGAAGCCGCCCGCGACGCCGCCTCCGGCGGGAAGCGGTTCCGGCCCCGCCTGGTCGCCGAGTCCCACCGCGCCTTCGGCGGCAGCGGCACCGCCGACGCCGCGGTCGCCGACGTCGCCGCTG
Source organism: Glycomyces sp. NPDC047010 (assembly GCF_040644205.1). Classification (NCBI taxonomy): domain Bacteria; kingdom Bacillati; phylum Actinomycetota; class Actinomycetes; order Glycomycetales; family Glycomycetaceae; genus Glycomyces; species Glycomyces sp. NPDC047010. The sequence continues at coordinate 283,111 of NZ_JBEYVY010000004.1, forward strand.
GATTCGAGCTGCTGCACACCGCGTTCGTCGTCCACGACGACGTCATCGACGGCGACACCGAGCGCCGCGGCCGCCCCAACACCTCCGGCCTCTTCCGCGCCGGAGCCCGCGCCGAGGGGGCCACGCCCGCCCGCGCCGCGCGCTACGGCGACGCCGCCTCCATCCTCGTCGGCGACGTCCTCCTCTACGAGGCCGTGCGCCTCATCGCCGCCGCCGACCTCCCCGCCGGGCCCCGCCGCCGACTCCTCGACCTCCTCGACGACGTCATCCTCCTCTCGGCCGCAGGCGAACTCGCCGACGTCGAGTACGCGACCCTCCCGGCCCCGCCCGCCCCCGAAGCGGTGCTCGCCGCCGCCCGCGACAAGACCGCCGTCTACTCCATCAGCGCCCCGCTCCAAGCGGGCGCGATCCTCGCGGGCGCCCCCGATGACGCCGTGGACGCGCTCGGCGCGGCCGGGCGCGCCCTCGGCCTGGCGTTCCAGCTCGCCGACGACCTCATCGGCGCGTTCGGCACCGCGGGCCAGGCGGGCCGCGCCCCCGGCGCCGACCTGCGCGAAGGCAAGCACACCGCGCTCGTCGCGATGGCCCGCCAGAGCGGCTCCTGGCCCGAAGTGGAGGCCGCGCTCGCGCTGGCGCCCGACGGGCCCGCAGGGGTGCGGGCCGCGCGGGAGGCCCTGGAGGCGTGCGGGGCCCGCAAGCGGGTCCACGCCCTGATCGAGGAGACCCTGGACGCCGCCCGCGAGCGCTGGTCCCGCGCCCCAGTTCCCGAAGCGTCCAAGCGGATGCTCGGGAACCTCACCGACGTCATCGAGGAGCGCACCCCGTGAACGACCCCGACGGACTCGACCTCTACCACCGCACCGCGATGCGCGCCGCCGCCGAGGTCATCGCCGCGTACTCGACGTCCTTCGGCCTCGCCTGCCGGCTGCTCGGACCGCGGGTGCGCCCGCACGTGCGCGCCGTGTACGCGCTGGTGCGCGTCGCCGACGAGGTCGTGGACGGCCCCGCCGCGGCGGCAGGGCTCGACCCGGCCGCCACCCGCCACGTGCTCGACGACTTCGAGGCGCACACGCTCCTCGCGATCGATGAGGGCTTCAGCACCAACCTCGTCGTCCACGCCTTCGCGCTCACCGCGCGCGAGTGCGGCATCGGCCCGGACCTGGTGCGGCCCTTCTTCGCGTCGATGCGCGCCGACCTCGACGTCACCGAGCACGACGACCGGTCGCTGCGCCGGTACGTGTATGGCTCCGCGGAGGCGGTCGGCCTCATGTGCCTCCAGGTGTTCCGCAACGCCGGGCGCCCCGGCACCGACCGTGCGGACCCCCTGATCAGCGAGGGCGCGCGGCGCCTCGGGGCGGCGTTCCAGGAGATCAACTTCCTGCGCGACGCCGACCACGACCGCACCCGCCTGGGCCGCGACTACCTCGGCGTGGACGACGCCCCGGACGCCCGCGCGGCCGTCCTCGACCGCATCGACCGCGACCTGCGCGCGGCCCGCGCGTGCATCCCGCTGCTGCCCAAGGACTGCCGCCGGGCCGTGGCCGCCGCGCACGGCCTGTTCGCGGCGCTCGCCGTGCGGCTGCGCGAGGACGACGGCACCGGCCGGGTCCGGGTCTCCAACTGGCGCAAGGCGGTCATCGCCGCGAGGGTCTCGCTCGTCCCGTCCCAGCGGGGAGGCGCCGCATGAAGGCGATCGTCATCGGCGCGGGCATCTCGGGCCTGGCGGCGGCGGGCCTGCTCGCCGCGGACGGCCACGACGTCACCGTCCTGGAGGCCCGCGGCGCGACCGGGGGCCGCGCCGGGTCCTGGGAGCACGGCGGCTTCCGCTTCGACACCGGCCCGAGCTGGTACCTCATGCCCGAGGTCTTCGAGCACTACTTCCACCTCATGGGCACCACGGCCGCAAGGGAACTCGACCTGGTGCGCCTCGCCCCGGCGTTCCGCGCGCACTTCGAGCCGCCCGGGGCCGGGCCGGTCGACGTGGTCTCTGGCCGCGAGCAGGCGACCGCCCTGTTCGAGCGGATCGAGACCGGCGCGGGCCCGCGCCTGGGGTCCTACCTGGACTCGGCCCGCGACGCGTACGAGCTCGCGGTGGGCCGCTTCCTCTACGACACGTACGAGACGACCGCGGGCCTGCGCGACCCCGCGCTGCTGCGGCGCCTGCCCGCGCTCGCGCCGCTGCTCACCCGGTCGCTCGCCGCGCACGTCGAGCGCCGCTTCAGCGACCGGCGGCTGCGCCAGATCCTCGGCTACCCGGCGGTCTTCCTCGGCAGCTCCCCGTACCGGGCGCCCAGCCTGTACCACCTCATGAGCCACCTCGACCTCGCCGACGGCGTGCTCTATCCCATGGGCGGCTTCACGAGCGTCATCGCCGCGGTCGAGCGCCTCGCCGCGGCCGCGGGCGCGAAGATCGAGACCGGCGCGCCCGTCGCGCGCATCCTCACCCGCGACGGGCACGCGCGCGGCGTGCGCCTCGCCGACGGCGGCGAACTCGACGCGGACCTCGTCGTCTCCACCGCCGACCTGCACCACACCGAGACCGCGCTCCTCGGCGACCGCGAGCGCACCTACCCCGAGTCGTGGTGGCGGCGGCGCTCCCCGGGCCCGGGCGCGCTCCTGCTCATGCTCGGCGTGGACGGCGAGCTGCCGCAGCTCGCCCACCACAACCTGCTGTTCACCCGCGACTGGAAGGCGAACTTCGACGCGGTCTTCGGGCGCCGCAAGCGTATCCCCGACCCCGCCTCGATCTACGTGTGCCGCCCCAGCGCCACCGACCCCACGGCCGCCCCGCCGGGGAGCGAGAACCTGTTCGTCCTCGTCCCGGTCCCCGCCGACCCCGGCATCGGCCGCGGCGGCGACCCCGGCGTCGAGGCCGCCGCCGACCGCGTCGTCGCGCAGATCGCCGACTGGTGCGGCGTCGGCGACCTCGCCGAGCGCATCACGGTGCGCCGCACCGTCGCCCCGGGGGACTTCGCCGCCGACCTGAACGCCTGGAGCGGCAACGCGCTCGGCCTGGAGCACACGCTCCGCCAGAGCGCGGTCTTCCGGCCACGCAACGCCTCCCGCAAAGTGCGGGGCCTGTACTACGCGGGGGCCTCGGCCCTGCCGGGCATCGGCCTGCCGATGTGCCTGATCTCGGCCGAACTCGTCCTCAAACGGGTCCGCGGCGACCGCTCGCCCGGCCCCCTCCCCGAACCCGGAGCCGAATGACATGCCCGGCCTGTACCTCCTCGCGATCCTCGCCAGCGCCGCGGGCGTGGCCGCCCTCGACCACCGATTCCGCCTGGCCGCGTTCCGGTCCCCGCGCCGCACGCTGCTCGCCGTCGCGATCGGCACCGCGTTCTTCCTGCTGTGGGACGCGGTCGGCATCGCCGCGGGCGTCTTCGTCAAAGGCGACTCCGACCTCCTCCTCGGCGTCGACCTCGCCCCGCACCTCCCGCTGGAGGAGCCGTTCTTCCTGGCGTTCCTGAGCTACCTCGCGGTCGTCGCCTGGCAGGCCGCGCAGCGGCCGAACCAGGAGGCCCGATGACGTACGCGCTGCTGTGCCTCCCGTTCCTGGCCGCCGCCGCGGCCCTGACCCTCATCAGCGCCCGGCGGCCCCGCTTCGGGCGCCGGATGGCCGCCTCGGCGGTCGCCGCGGTGGTCCTGCTCCTGCTCACGGCCGTGTTCGACAACGTGATGATCGCCGCGGGCCTGTTCACCTACCCCGAGTCCCACCTCATCGGAGTCAAGGTCGGCCTCGCGCCGATCGAGGACTTCGCGTACCCGCTGAGCGCCGCGTTCGCGGTGCCCGCCATCCATGTCCTCCTACCTGAACGGCGCCGCCGATGACCGTCCTGACCGCCCGGAGCACCGCCGCGCAGCTGCTCATCGCCTCGCGCCCGGTCAGCTGGATCAACACCGCCTACCCGTTCGGGGCGGCCTGGCTGCTCACGGCGGGCACGATCGACGCCGCGTTCGTCGTCGGCACCCTGTTCTTCCTGGTGCCGTACAACCTCGCGATGTACGGCGTGAACGACGTGTTCGACTACGAGTCGGACCTGCGCAGCCCGCGCAAGGGCGGCGCGCACGGCGCCGTCCTCGACCGCCGGTTCCACCGGACCACGCTGACCGCCGCGGCCGTCGCGTGCGCGCCGTTCCTGGTGTACCTCTTCGCGATCGGCTCGACCGCGGCCAACCTCGTCCTGGCCGCCTCGATGCTCCTGGTGGTCTTCTACTCCGCGCCGCCCCTGCGGCTCAAGGAGGTCCCGCTCGCGGACTCGGTCACCTCCAGCGCCCACTTCTGGTCCCCGGCCGCCTACGCGATCGTCCTCTCGGGCGCGCCCTGGACCGCCGCGACGACCTCCGTGTTCGTCGCGTTCGGGCTGTGGGGGATCGCCTCGCACGCGTTCGGGGCCGTCCAGGACGTGCCCTCCGACCGCGAGGCCGGGATCGCCTCGATCGCCACCTGGTGGGGCGCGGCGGCCACCGTCCGCTTCGCGATCGCCTGCTACGCGGCCGCCGGGGTCGCCGTGCTCTTCACGCCGTGGCCCGGCCCGTTCGCCGCGCCGCTGGTGCTGCTGTACATCGCCTCGGTGTGGCCGTACCGGTCCGTGCCGGACGAGCACGCGGGCGAGTCGACGCAGGGCTGGCGCCGGTTCCTGTGGCTCAATCAGATCGCGGGGTTCACGGTGACGCTGGTGCTCATCGCCGCGGCCCGCGGCGCCTGACCGGGGGAGTGCATCATGGACACCGTGGAGCTCGACACGATCGCCCTCTGGGCGGCGGCCGCCCTCGGTGCCGCGTTCGTCGCCCTCGGCGTCGCCGCCGCGGTAGCGCCCGAGCGCGCCTCGCGCGCGTACGGCATCCTCGCCACGACGCCCGAGACCCGCGCCTGGGCCGCCGCGGCGGCCTGGCGCGACATCGCCGCGGGCGCGGCCGTGATCGCCGTCGCCTGCACCTCGCCTGCGCTCACCGCCGGTCTCGTCGTGTTCGCCCTGGCGGTGATCCCACTGGGGGACATCGTGATCCTCGCCCGCCACGGCGTCCGCGCCCCGCGGGCCTTCCTGCCGCACGCCGCCGGGGTCGCCGCGGCCTGCGCCGTCGCGGCGGTCCTGGTCGCACAGTGACCGCACGGCCGTGCCCGCGCCGCCGTGCGGGCCGATACGCTGAGGGTCCGCCGCACCGGGATGGAGGACGCACCGTGCACGCACACGCCGAGGACGCGCGGGCGCCCCGCGGTCTCCCGCAGCGCCCCGGACGGTGCCGTGGTTGACACCGTCTCGGCCGCGTCGCTGCTCGTGCGCTCCGGACGCGGCGAGGACGAGGCGTTCACCGAGCTCTACGACCTCGTCTCCCCGCGCGTGTACGGCATCTGCCTCCGCGTCATCCGCGACCGCGCACAGGCCGAAGAGGTCGCCCAGGAGGTCCTGGTCGAGATCTGGCGCACCGCCTCCCGCTACGACGACCGGCTCGGCTCCGCCACCTCATGGATCGCCACCATCGCCCACCGCCGCGCCGTCGACCGCGTCCGCTCCTCCCAGGCCGACCGCGACCGCGAGCGGCGCGCCGCCACCGAGACGCCAGAGTCCCTCACGGACCCCGTCGCCGACGCCGCCGCGCAGCGCATCGAGCACCGCCAGGTGCGCCGCTGCCTCAAGGCCCTCACCGACCTCCAGCACCGCGCCGTCACCCTCGCCTACTACGGCGGGTACACGTACCGGCAGGTCGCCGCGCTCCTGGACACCGCCGTGCCCACCGTCAAGACCCGCATCCGCGACGGGCTCGGGAAACTTCGCGACTGCCTGGAGGCGTCCCGGTGAGCGACGACGTCCACTCCCTCATCGGCGCCTGGGCCCTGAACGCCGTCGACGACGACGAGCGCCGCCGCGTCGAGGCCCACCTCCTCGAATGCGAGTCCTGCGCCGCCGAGGCCGTCGAACTCCGCGAGGCCGCCGGGCGCCTCTCCGACGTCCTCCTCACCGAACCCCCGCCCGGACTGCGCGACCGCGTCCTCGCCGAGACCCGCCGCACCGGCCAGGACACCGCCCCCGAACCCCGCCGCCGCGCCCACCGCCCCCGCCGCGCCCCGCGCCTGCGCACCGCCCTCGGCGCGGCCGCCCTCACCCTGGCCGCCGCGTTCCTCGGCGTGTTCGCCACCTGGCAGGTCATGCGCAGTACCGAAGCGCCCCTTCCCGAATCCGAGATGACCGCGGTCCTCGAAGCCCCCGACGCCGCCGTCTCCGTCCAGCAGGCCGACGGCGGCGGCCGCGTCACCGTCCTCTTCTCCGCCTCCCTCGACCAGGCCGTCGTCGTGGTCTCCGACCTCGCCGCCATCGACGACGACCGCTCCTACCAGCTCTGGCTCGTCGACCCCTCCGGCCAGGTCTCCGCAGGCGTCATGACCCCCGGCGACACCTCCGCGACCATGCTCCTCACCGGCCTCGGCGACACCGAGGTCGTCGGCCTCACCAACGAGCCCGCGGGCGGCTCCCCCCAGCCCACCGAGCCGATGCTCGCCGACCTCCCCCTCCCCGCCTGACCGGACCGCCCGCGCGCGGTTCTAAGGTTCGGGGATGACCCAGCAGCCGTATCTCACCGAGCTGTTCTCACTGGAGGACCGCGTCGCACTGGTGACCGGAGGGAGCTCCGGCATCGGCCGGGCCATCGCCGGCGCACTGGCGCGGGCCGGGGCGAGCGTCGTGATCGTCGCCCGCAGGGAACCCGAGCTGGCCGCCACCGTCGCGGAACTCGCGGACCACGGATGCCGAGCGGCCTGGGTCAGCGCCGACCTGAGCACCCGCGAGGGCGCGCGCACCGCAGGGGACGAAGCGGCCGCGAAGTTCGGCGAACCCGACATCCTCGTCAACGCGGCCGGCATCAACCTCCGCCCCGCCATGGGCGACCTCGACGAAGCGGTCTGGGACGCCACCATGGCGGTCAACCTCGAAGCGCCGTTCCTCCTCGGGCAGCGGTTCGGGCCCGGCATGGCCGAGCGGGGATTCGGGCGGATCATCCACGTCACCTCCCAGCAGGCCCACCGCGCGTTCGTCCAGAGCGGCGCCTACGGCGTCTCCAAGGGCGCGCTGGAATCCCTCGCCCGCTCGCAGGCCGAGGCCTGGTCCCCGCACGGCGTCACCTGCAACACGCTCGTGCCGGGCTTCGTGATGACCCCGCTCAACGAGCGGATCGCCTCCGACCCCGAGAAGTCGGCGGCGCTGGCCGCCCGCACCATGATCGGCCGCAACGGCCTCGCGGAGGACTTCGCGGGCGCCGCGGTGTTCCTGGCGAGCCGCGCCTCCGCCTACCTCACCGGGCAGTCGGTCTTCGTCGACGGCGGCCTCTCCGTCCACTGACCACGCGAAACCTGCCTCTGCCCCGCCGATCTTCCGCCTTGAACGGGCCGTCCCCCGCCGCGAGACTGGTCACGGAATCACCAGACGGCCCCAGGGTCGCAGCGGAAGGAACGTGACGTCCATGAACAACGTCCTCAAAGGAAACGTGCAGCGAGGCGCCGCAATGCTCGCCGGGCTCGCCATGGCGACGACCCTGACGGGACTCGCCGTCGCGGGCACCGCCTCGGCCGCCCCGGCCGCCGCCCAGACCGAGGCGACCGCGACCGACGACGGCGAGTACACGATCCAGGCCATCCTCTTCGGCACCTACAAGCTCTACTCCAAGTGCCAGGAAGTGCGCCGCGACCTCGTCAGCGACCCCGACCTCAACATCGTCGCCTGGTGCGAGCAGGGCACCGGCTCCAGCGGCGGCGTCATCTGGAAGCTGTACTACCAGTACGGGCTCTAGCCGACCCGCCACCACGCCGGACATTGGAGAACCCACGGCATGAACACCCGACCCCGCGTCGAGATCGATGACCGGTTCATCGCCCGCCTCATCGGCCCCGCCGACACCGCGGGCGGCCCCTCGGTGAACGCCGAAGCCCCCGCCGCCGACCCCGGCGACGGCGTCGTGCACGCCATCAGCCAGTGGGCCCGCACCCACAGCGACGCCCCCGCCTACAACTGAGCGACGCGGCCGCAGAGCCGAACCACCGCGCCCGCGGAGCCCCGCTCCGCGGGCGCGGCGCCGCCCCTCCACCCCCAGGAGACGCCTGTGCCGCAACTGATGACGTTCCACGGCACCCGCCGCACCCGCGACCCGGTCGACACCCTGGAGCGCATCACCCGCCGCCTGGCCGACTACGGGATCACCCGCCTCGCCGACGTCACCGGCCTCGACGTCATCGGCATCCCGGTGGTGATGTCGGTGCGGCCCTTGGCCACCACCCTCTCGGTCTCGCAAGGCAAAGGGGCGACTCTCACCCACGCCCGGGTCTCCGCGGCCATGGAGGCCATCGAACTCTGGCACGCAGAGCGCGCCGTGCCGAAGCCGGAACTGCAAGGCGTCGCCCCGTCCGAACTGGACCTGCCGTACGCCGTCACCGACCTGGAACAGGTCGAAGGCAGCCTGCTCACCTCCCGCACCCGGCTCGACTGGATCCCCGCCGAGATCCTCACCGGCGGCGACACCCTCGTCCCGCACGACTCCGTCCACATCGGCATGACCGACACGACCTGGCGCGGCCACCACCTCTCCTCCAGCTCCAACGGACTCGCCTCGGGCAACACCGTCGCGGAGGCCACCGTTCACGCGCTGTACGAGCAGATCGAACGCGACTGCACCGCCGCGCTGGCCCTGCGACCGGTCGGCGAGCGCACCATCGTCGATCCGGGCTCCGTATCCGATCCGCATTGCGCGGACCTCATCGGGCGCATCCGCTCGGCGGGCGGCCGACTGGAGATCACCGACGCCTCCCTCGAACGCTGGCGCACCGTCAAGTGCTTCACCTGCAATCTCTGGATGCCCGACATGGGCGCGATGTTCGGGGGAGCAGGAGCGCACACGTCCCCAGCGATCGCGCTGTCCCGCGCCATCACGGAAGCCGCCCAGTCCCGCCTGACGTTCATCGCGGGCACCCGCGACGACCTCGACCCCCGCGCCTACCGCGGCCGAGCGGCCCGCCTCCCGATCGCAGAGCCCACGGCGACAACATGGTCGGCGAGAGCCGACGCCCCCGCCGACACCGACGTCGAGGAACTGGACCGCCTGGTGGACCTGATCACCACCGCCACCGGGACCGCGCCGATGCGGATCGACTTGACCCAGCCCGAGGCGGCCGACGACTTCGCTGTGGTGAAGACCCTGAGCCCGGGCCTCGCTTTCCTCTCCCGCCATGAACTCCCGCGTCCGGAGTAGTCGATGCCAGTCCACGTCTTCTGCGGCCCCACCCTCAGCTCGACCGAGGTCCGCGCGATCGTCCCCGCGGCCGTCCTGCACCCGCCGATCCGCCACGGCGACGCCCTACGCCTCGACGCCGGTCCCGGCGACCGGGTGCTCATCATCGACGGCGTGTTCCACCAGTCGGCCTCGGTGCGCCACAAGGAGATCCTCGCGCTCATGGCGACCGGCGCCACCGTCGTCGGCTGCTCCAGCATGGGCGCGCTGCGCGCGGCCGAACTCGACGTCTACGGCATGATCGGCGTAGGCGAGGTCTACCGGAGCTACAAGCAGGGCCGCATCGACGCCGACGCGGACGTGGCCGTGACCCACACGCAAGGCCCCGAAATCGAGCAGCTCTCCGTGGCAATGGTCGACCTGGAATCCCAACTCCGCGAGGCCCACCGTGCAGGCGCCATCGACGACACCGAACGCGCCGCCATCACCGCGGCGTTCCGCGAAATCCACTACACCGAACGCAGCTCCCAGCACCTCGCCGTACTGAAGGCTCCCGGCATAGCCGCCTTCCGCGCCTGGCTCGCCAAGCACCCCGACCGCCACGGCGCCAAGCAAGAGGACGCCCTCACCGCGCTCCGCCTCCTCGCCGACGAAGCCTTGGAATCACCCAACCCGGGCGCCTGGGTAAACCAAGACTGGCGCACCGAACACCTGGCGGAATGGACCGACCGCCATACAGGTCCACTCCACAACTCACGGCACATCTCGACCCTGGCCCAGCGCCAATACCGCCAGATATTCGATCTCGACTACCCGCAATGGTGGCGTGCCCGCGTCCTGGCCTGGATCGCCGGCGACCCTTCGGCAAACGAAGACTCGGCCAAACGCGCCGCCGAGGCCAGCGGCCTGCACCTGGAAGACCTCACCGCACATCAACGACGCCACTGGCTCACCGAAGCCGAAGACACCACACTCGACCCCAAGGAAGCCCTCCTACGCATCCTGGTCCGCACCACCGGCTCCAACCCGACCTGGCCCGGCCGCAACTGGCCGACCCCCGAACCCGACCCCACCACACTCGACGCCGTAACCCGCGCCTACGAAACCAACGACCGCGCCGCCACCCTCGGCATCGACATCAACCACCTCAACCCCGCCGCCGTCCGCCACTACCTCCACCAACTCTGGCACCTCGACGAATCCACCCCCGAAACACACACCGCCGCCGCCCGAGACCGAGGCTTCCCCAACTTCACCACCGCCACAGAAACCACCAACCAATTCATCCTCGCCGAACTCGGCCCAACCCTCTGGACCCACCTCCACCAGCGCCAAGACATTGGTTCGGGGTGCTAGGCCCAGACGTAGGTCGAGGCGCTCATCGAGGCCCTGAACCAGGAGTCGCTGTCTTCCGGGACCACCGAGTCGACCGTGACAAGGACGATTCGGACGCTCCACGCCAAGAAATGGGGCACCAAGCAGGACCTCATCCGCGACCTCGCCAGAGACGACCACCGCGGACCCTTGCGCGCCAAGCTCATCCAACTGGTCACCGCCGCGGTGGCGCGCGCCTACCGGTGCAAGGACCGCGAATACGTCCGCATCGCCCGCGCTCCCCAACTCCCGCCGGACCTGGCAGACCTGGTGCGAACGACAATGAGCAACCGCCGTGTGCCCACATCGGCGGTCGTTGAAGAGGAAACTGCGTTTCAGGCGGGGGTTTTCTGGGTGAAGGCGCATTTCCAGGTCCCGCCCTCGCGCACCCACAGGTCGCTGATCCACTCGTCGGCGGTGTAGGGATCGCCTTCCCATGCACCGGTGCTCACGCGCTGGCAGGTGACCAGGAGCGCGTCCGAGGTCGCGACCGTGCGTTCGGGTCCGGCGGCCTCCATGGTGTGGTGCGCGAGGCGGCCCGAGGCGATCCACTCGACCAGCTCGGACTTGGTCACCATGCCGTCGGGGCCGACGTACACCCACTCGTCGGTGAGAAACCCGGCGATCCGGGTTGCATCGTTCGCCAGCAGCGCAAGCTCGAAGGCACTCGCCCGGACCTGCACTTCCGCTTCGATGTCCATACTGCCTCCTGCGCATAGGGATCGCACGAGTCTGACACCGCAGTGCGACAACCCGCCCCGAAGACCACGGCGCCGGACCGGCGCTCTGAGAACCTCAAACCGGCTCTTCGAGACCGGGGATTCCATAGAATCAGCCGCTATGACACCTGACTACCTCGGCGAACGCATGTCCACGCTACGAGCCGACGCGATCAGGAACGCCGACACTCCGCGCTGGGCGAGTGTCGTTGTGCGCCATCCGGTGCTCGCCGCACTCGTCATCCTCGTCATCGTGTTCGGATTCCATCAGATCGTCGGCCGCATGGTCCTCCGCGGCCTCGACGACGGGACGGTGTACTCCACGCAGCTCGGCGAGCTCGTCGGGGAGACCCTCTCGGTGCTACTGGTCGTCGCGATCATCCTCGCCTTGGGGTGGTGGCGATCAGTAGGGCTCGCGGGACCGGTCGCGAAGGGAGCCATGCGGTTCGCGTGGTTCCCCACCCTCATCGTGGTGGTGCTGTTCATGCTCCAGCTCATGCAGTCGCCGCTCACGGATGACGCCAAATGGCTGGGCCTGGGCATTCCCAACGTGTTCATGATCGGGTTCTTCGAGGAGGCCCTCACCCGCGGGCTCGTCCTCCTCCCGATGCTCATTGCATGGCAGTCGCGACCGAGCGGCGTGATGCGGGCCGTCATGATCTCCTCCTTCCTCTTCGGCATCGCCCACCTCCTCAACCTCTTCGGCGGGGCGGCGCTGGCGCCGACCCTGATCCAGGTCGGGTACGCCTTCGGGTTCGGCGTTGGATTCGCCGCGCTCCTGCTCAGGACGAACACCATGTGGATCGGCATCGTCCTGCACGCCCTGGTCGACGCCAACAGCGGCGCCTGGTTCGGACCGCCCGCAGACGGCGGCACCGACGACGGATCAGCCTCCATCGCCCCGCTGCTCCTCGTCGGCCTCCCGCTCCTGGTGTACGGCATCATCCTCATCCGCAAACGCGAACAGTAGCCGGACTCGTCGCCGCACCTCGCGAAGTCGACGGTCAGTCGGGGCGGCGGACGAGGTGGGGGATGCCGGCGGGGTTGGTGATCCAGTGTCCGTCCGAGCCCGGCGGCAGCGCTTCGAGTTCGTCCTGCGGGGCGATGCCGTGCTCGGCCAGATGCGTGGTCGCCGCCTCCACGTCCGCGGTGACGAGCTCCAGCCAGAGCTCTGCGCCGGCGTAGTTGTCGACCCGGTCGAGCCACAGCGTGACCGGGCCGAACTGCACTGCTGCGCATTGGGCGACGCCCGCCGCGACGTCGGCGTCGGACTCGTCGGTGACGGTCATGCCCAGCACGTCGCGGTAGAAGGCGACGGTCTGGTCGAACTGCGCCTTCGGCAGTTTCATGGCGATGTTCTGCCCGCCTTGGAACTTCGGACTCATGACGGGTGCTCCGTTTCGCTCGTGAGATGTCGTTGCAGCGCTTGCAGTCTGCCGTCCCAGTCGCGTGCGAGTCCGGCCAGGAACTGCTGTGCGACCTGCATCGGCGCGGACCGGAGCCGGTAGCGGACGCGGCGCCCCTCCGGCGGCCCCGCGGTCACGAGTCCGGTGTCGGCCAGCAGGGCGAGGTGCTTCGCGGTGGCCTGCCGGGTGATCGGAAGGCGCTCGGCGAGTTCGGTGACCGTGGCCGGACCGTGCGCGGCGAGCGCGGCCAGGACCGCGCGCCGAGTCGGGTCGGCGAGCGCGACGAAGACCTGCTCGGCGACGGCCTCGGCGTCATCGTGCATCGAGGTACCCGGCCAGCTCCGCCAGTTCGCTCGCCCAGCCCTGGACGTTGCCGCCGAAGGCCCCGCGGTGCGCCTCGTCGGGCAGCTGCGCGAACCCGGTCTCCACCACGCGCAGTCGCGTGCCGGTGCCGGTCGCTTCGAGCGTGAACTCGACGTAGGTGCGCCGCGGATCGTCCGCGGGCAGGCCGGTGATCGGCCAGGTGAACCCGAGGACCTTCGGCTCCTCGACGCGTTCGATGCGCAGGTCGGCGGTCGAGCCGTCGTCCCAGCGCATCCAAGCGCGCCCGCCGGGGCGCAGGTCGATCTCGGTCTCGCGGCCGAACCAGCCGCTGAGGCCCTCGGCCGTGGTCAGCGCGGCCCAGACCTCGTCCGGCGGGTGCGCGAGGTCCGCAGTGCGTTCGATGCGGTCGGGAAAGCCCATCGTTGTTCTCCATTCATTGGCAACCTTGAGGTTGCGATAGTATCGCAACCTCAAGGTTGCGTCAATCGCGACGGGCGATCAGTCCTCGGGAGTGCGGGAACCCCATCGCCGCGCCGCCATCGAGTTCGTTCTTGAGCTGGTCGGCCCAGGCGCGGGGGTGGGTGAGGTTGCCGTTGTGGCCGCCGGGGAAGGCGGCGAGGGGGCGGTCGAGCAGCTCGGCGAGGTGGACGGCGGCCCGGTAGTCGAAGGCGGTGCGCGGGGTGGTGGTCCCGGCGGCGGGGACGATGCGGGTGGCGGCCGTTTTGAGGTGGTCCCGGCTGCCGGGGTCGGTGTTGATGGCGGTGAACTCGCTGGTGATGAAGTGCGCGAAGTTCGATCGGCGCTGCTCGTCCATCGGCTGCGGGGTCAAGTCGGGTTCGGCCGGACCTGCCGGGTCGATGCCGAGTGAAGCGGCGATGGCGGGCAGGGCGGCGGCGAGGCCCTCGGCGGCATAGAGCTGCTGAAGCTCGGTGAGTTCGCGGCGGTGCGCGGCGGCGTCCTCGGCGCTTGGCAGGAGCCAGGGGGCGACAGGTTCGTGGGCGATGAGGGTGTGGACCTGTTCAGGGTGGTTCGCGATCAAGTGGAGGCCGATGACGGCCCCGAAGCTGCATCCGAGCATGAACGCCGGCCCGTCGGCGATGTGGGCGAGAAGGCGGTGGGCGTCCTCGGCATGGTCCGCGATGGTGACCCGGGCCGGGTCGTTGATGGCGCTGCGCGACAGGCCGCGGCGGTCGTAGGTCAGGCAGGTGAAGTCGTCCGCGAGGGCGTCGACGAGGTCGACGGAGCGGCCCGCGTCGCCTTCGCCGCTTTGGGCGATGAGCAGGAGCGGGCCGGGGCCGCGATGCTCGAAGTAGATGGTCGCGCCGTCAACGGGGAGTCGGCCGGTGGTCATGGGGATCCTCCTTGGTGGGGTGGCTCAACGGACTCCACGATATTGCATCAATTCTGATGTATCAAGATTGACGCATCTTTTGTGATGCATCAGTCATGATGTATTGTGGGCGGCGTGAACGGCATGGAACTGGCCCTGTTGGGCCGCACCCTCATGAAGCTCGGCGAAGCCGCCATCCCTACCGAGGGCATCGGCGCCCACGGCACCAGCGAGCAGTCGGTGATCATCGTCGCCGCCGACGTCAAAGCCCACCCCGGCACGCCGGTCAAGGACATCGCCGCGCGGACCGGGTTCCCCCAGAGCAAGGTCTCGGCCTGCGTCGCCCGCTTGAGGGAGGCCGGGGCGGTCGAGAGCGAGGCTGATCCCGCCGACCGCCGCCGCACGCTGATCCGCCCCTCCGGCAAGGTCTCCGCCCGCGTCGCCGAGGTCCGCGCCGCCGACATCGACCCTGTTCTGGCTGCAGCCCTCGACGACCCCGACCGGCTCGACGAGGTCAAGAGCGCGCTACGCCTGCTGGCCGCCCACCTCGACCCGGGAGCCCTGACCCGCATCGGCACCTGACCGCACAGCGAGAAGCGGCCGGGCGCGGACGGCGAGCGTCGGAGCGCGCGGGCCCGGGCCCCGTTGGGCCCGCGCGCTCCGACGCCACGATGCAACCCTCGGCCGCGGTCGAAGGGAAGGCGCGATTGGAATACGTTGGAGCGCCAGCACCGGAAGCGAGGACGCATGCCCCCTCCCGACACCGCCGCCCGGCTCGCGGCCTGGCTCGCCGCGCACATGGAGCACCACCGGCTCAGCCCCGACGACGTCGCCCGCGAACTGCGCGTCGGCGCGCGGCAGGTCCGCGACTGGCTCGCCGCCGCCGGGCACCGCCCGCCCGCCGCCGCGGGGGAGTTCGACCACCTCGACACGCCCGTGAAACTCGGCGCGTGGCTGCGCGCCCGCATCGCCGACTCCGGGCTCACCGTCCGCGAACTCGCCTCCTCCACCGAGCACGTTTCGATGAGCACGGTCTACAACTGGCTCAAAGGCGAGCACCTCCCCGCTCCGCCCGCCGCCGACGAACCCGACCGGTTCGACCTGCTCCTGTCCAACCCCGCGCTCGGCCTCGGCACCCACCAGCGCGTCCAGCTCGACGAGGTCCGCCGCCGCCTCACCGGCACCTCCCTGCACGTCGAGGACCCCGCCACCTGGGACGCCCGCACCCTGCCCGCCGCCAACCGCTCCTTCACCGGCCGCCGGACCGCCCTCCGCCGCCTCGACCGCGCGCTCGCCGACCGCGCCGCACTGGTCCTCCTCACCGGCATCGGCGGCGTCGGCAAGACCGCCCTCGCCGTCCAGTGGGCCCGCTCGCCGCTCACCCGGGCCACCTACCCCGACGGCTGCCTCCACCTCGACCTGCACGGGTACAGCGCCGGGAGCCCCGTCGACGCCGCCACCGCCCGCGTGCGCCTGCTCTACCAGCTCGGCGCCGACCCGCGCCGAATCCCCTCCGACCCCGAAGCCCAAGGGGCCCTGTACCAGCGGATGCTCGCCGACCGCCGCATCCTCATCGTCCTCGACAACGCCCACGGCGAGCCCCAGGTGCGCCCGCTCCTTCCCGCCGCCCCCGGCTGCCTCGCGCTCGTCACCGGCCGCGGCCGCCTGACCGGCCTCGACGTCACCAGCCCCGGCCTCGTCCGCCTCGACCTCGACGTCCTCGCCGCGGCCGAGGCCACCGCCCTCCTTCGCGACCTCCTGGGCCGCCTCGCCACCAAGGACGTCGCCGACGCCGACGTCCAGGCCCTCGCCGACCGCTGCGGCCGCCTCCCCCTCGCCATCCAGATCGCCGCCGCCGACTACCTCACCCACCACCACCCGCGGCGCACCGCGCTCGCCGACTACACCGCCGCCCTCGCGTTGGGGGCCTTGGCGACCGGTCCCGACGACCCGGCCACCGCCGTCACCCCCACCCTCGACCACTCCCACCGCCATCTCAGCTCCGGCGCGCAGCGCGCCTACCGCCTCCTGGGCCTCCACCGCGCGCCCGACTTCGCGCCCGCCTGGGCCGCCAGCGTCGTCGCCGAACCCCTCGACCGCGCCCGCCTGCTCCTGTCCGAGCTCGCCCAGGCCAACCTGCTCACCGTCGACGACCGCGGCCGGTACGCGTTCCACGACCTGCTCCGCGAGCACGCCGCCGCCCTCGCCGAACGCCACGAGACCGCCGAGGACCGGCGCGCCGCCATCGGCCGCGGTCTCGACCACTGGCGCGCCGGCGGGTTCGCCGCCACCATGGCCGCCGAACCCGGCCGCGACCCGATCACCCTGCACCCCTTGGCCTCGGGCGTCGCACCTGAGGTCTTCCACGACTACGAGACCGCCGCGCGGTGGATCGACGAGGAACTCGAAGGCATCGTCGCCGGGGCGGGCTTCGACGCCGACGTCTGGCAGTTCGCCTGGACCGCCGCGAACGCGCTCGGCGACCGCGGCCAGTGGAACCGCCAGACCGAGCTCGCCCACCGCTCCCTGGACGCCTCCCGACGCGCGGGCGACGCGGAGGGGATCGCCCGCAGCCACCGCTTCGTCGCCCACCCCGCGATCCGCGACGGGCGCGTCGACGAGGCCCGCTCCCACCTGCGCCGTGCGCTCGACCTCCACCGTGAAGGCGCCGACGCCGCGGGCCAGGCCGCCGTCCTCCACAGCCTCGCCGCCATCGAGGAGCACGTCGGCGACTACGCCGCCGCCCTCGCCTGCGCCGAAACGGCACTCGCCATCAACCGCGAACGCGGCTTCCTCGGCGGCGAAGGCCGCGCGCTCAACGAGATCGGCTGGCACCTCGCCCACCTCGGCCGCGCCGCCGAAGCCGTCGAGCCGTGCCTCCAGGCACTCGCCGTCTTCGAGCAGCTCGGCGACCGCGGCAAGGCCGCGCTCACCCTCGACACCCTCGGCTACATCCACCACGCCCGCGGCGAGCACGACGCCGCGATCGCCGAGTACCGCCGCGCCAACGCCGAGTTCCGGGCCCTCGGCCGCCCGTTCGAGACCGCAGGCACCCTCGACCGCATCGGCGACGTCCACGCCGACGCGGGCGACCGCACCGCCGCGCGCGCCGCCTGGAGCGAATCGCTCGCGCTCTTCGAGGAGCTCGGCCACACCGCCGCCGACGACGTCCGCGCGAAACTCGACGCCCCCGGGTGACCTCCGGCGCGGACCGGACGGCAAGGGCTGGTCGGAGTCCGCCGGACCGTCGCCGATTGCAACCGATTCCAACGGGCCCTTCCTCATCGCCCCTCCGGTCGGTTCAATGGACTGCGACCGGGCCCGGTCCCGGCTCCGTCCACCGCGATCCGGCGCCTGCCGCGACGACAGTAGGGATTCCCGCATGATGCCGCCGAGCAGGGCGACCTGGAGTGCCCCTTCGCTGCTTCCGCCGCCTCCGCAGCCGCGCCGGAACCTCTGGACGGTCGGCGGCGCGGTGGTCGCCGTCGTCGCGATCGTGCTCGCCACCGTCCTGGTCGTCCTGTGGCGCATGGGCCCCGCCGGTGGCGGCGGCACCGGAGGCGACGTGCTCGCCGACGAGACCTGCGCGGAGTTCGACGCCGACGGGTACGCGGTCCTGTTCGGGACCGCGCCCGGCTCGTCCGAAGCGGACGGCTACACCACCGGCGGCAGCGGCGTCGGCACCCTCACCTGCACCTGGTTCCACGACGGCGCGGACGGATCGGGCCTGGCCGTCGACGCCTGGACCGACGCCGACTCCGCCGCCCAGTTCTGGCTCGACGAGAAGTCCTGGTGGACCGGGCACGCCGACACCGTCACCGACTTCGACGGCGCCGGAGAGTCGGGCTTCCTGTACGTCCAGGGGGCGGGCGACGAACCGCAGAAGCGCCAGATCACCTTTGTGACCGGCCGCCTCACCGTCTCGGTCTTCTGCTGGATCGACCCGGCCCAGCAGTCTCCGGACGACGCCGACGCCTACCTCGAAGACCTTGCAGTGCAAGCGGAGCAGATCACCGCCTCGATCGCCTGAACCGGACCGCCCGCGGCCTCCGTCCACTGTCCCGGGCTTGCGATCGCTCGGTAACCTGCGGTCATGTCCACAATCCCACCCAAGTCGAAACGGCCCCTCGGCCGGACGATCGCGATCGTCGCCCTCTGCGTGGGGGTGGCGGCCGTCGGGGCGCTCGCCTACGTGCTCCTGCGAGGCGACGAGGCCACGACCCCTACGTTCCCCGGCGACCACCATGTGATCGTCTACCTTGAACGCGACATCGAGGACGACGTCCTGGAGCAGCTCGAATCGACGTTCCAAGAGCATCCACTGGTCGATGAAGTCCAGTTCGAGTCCCAGGCGGAAGCCCTGGAACGCTTCCAGGACACCTTCGAAGACCGGCCGGACCTCGTGGACACCGTCGAGGCCGACGAGCTCCCGTCGGCCTTCCGGATCAAGCTGACCGACCCCGACAGGTCCGCGGAATTCATTGCGGAGTTCCAGGACGCGGAGGGCGTCTACGAGATCACCGACCTCATGGAGCTCTACCGCTACTGGGTGCCGGCCTGCATCGAGTTCGAGGACAAGGGCATCGGTCCTGCCGAAGGCGACACCGAATCGGTCCTCTACGAGGTGGTGCAGGCATGCAGCAGCTTCGGCTACGACCTCTGAGACCGACACGAGGCAGAAAACGCGCAAGAAGACGAAGAACCCGCACAAGCAGCGGCTGCCGTGCGGGTCGGTGACGTAGCCTGGGCGGGCTCAGCCGCGGAAGCGGTCGGCGTGCTCTGCCGCCCATTGCGCGAAGGTCCGGGCCGGGCGCTTGGTGACGGCTTCGACGGTGTCGTGGACGTCGCCGGCCTGCGCGGGCGGGTTCACGGCGAGCTGGATGCCGAACTCCACGTAGTCCTCCGGGTAGCCGAGGCCGCGCAGGCGCTCGCGCTCCTGCCCCTCGGTCAGGTGTACATATGCGACGTCGCGGCCGAGCGCCTCGCCGAGCAGGCGCACCCGCTCCTGCGGGGTGAGCGACTCGGGCCCGGTCAGGTGGTAGGTCCGGCCCGCGTGGCCGTCCTCGGTCAGGGCCGTCGCCGCGACCGCGGCGATGTCCGCCTCGTGCACCACCGCGCTCGCGAACGTCGCCAGGGTGCTCACGGTGCCTTCCGCCCGGACCTGCGGCGCCCACTCCAACGCGCCGGACATGAACTCGACGGGCGCCAGCAGCGTCCAGCCGATCCCGGAGGCGCGCAGCGCCCGCTCGACCGAGGTCGGCGCCCAACCGCTCAGCACCGACACCCGCCGCACCCCCGACTCCGCGGCCAGCGCGACGATGCCGGCGCCGTTGGACAGGTCCTCGCCGTCGTCGCCGCCGAAGGTGATCAGATGCGCCGCCGCCGCGCCCGCGAACGCCGGGCGCAGACTCGCGACATCGGTCATGTCGCCCTCGACGACCTCCACCTCCGGAGCGAACCGCGCCCGCGACGCGTCGCGCGTCAGCGCCCGCACCCGGTGCCCCGCGCCGGTCAGCTGCTCCACGAGATGACGGCCGACCGTGCCGGTCGCCCCGGTGACGAGAATGGTCATGATGCTCCTTGGATCGACGGAAACCGGCCCGGCCGGACCGGTCCGGCGAGCGTAGGAGCGAACCAGGACCGAACCTGTCCCTGTTCCGAGACGGCATCGGGGCATGCCCGACACGACCAACCGCCACCGAACGTGCGGTGGTGGCCGTGCTGAAGCCGAACAGCGGCTTCGTTCCCGGTACGCCGCGGACCGTCCGGACGGTCGGCCGCGCTATCTGAGCATGGCGACGGGCGACGCGTTCGGGATGCCGTCGATGGGGGCGATCTCGCGGAAGCCGAAGCGTGCGTAGAGGCGTCGGTTGCCGGGAGTGGAGGACTCCAGATAGGACGGCAGGCCGGTGCGGTCGACGTCCTCCAGGCGGGCCCGCAGCAGCGCCGACCCGACGCCGAGCCCCTGTGTCGCGGCACCGACGCCGATGTCGGCCAGGTACCAGTGCGGCTCGGCGGGGCGGTGGCGCTGGAGGCGGTGCTCCATGGTCATCGCGCGGGGGATGCCGGCGGCGCCGAACGCCTTGAGGTACAGCGGCATCTGGGCGAGCTCCCGGGCGAGCGCGCCGCGGCGCGCCGCGGGCGACTCCCAGGCGGCGACGCCGACGATCTGCCCGTCGCCCTCCCGGCGGGCGACGTCCACGGCACCGCGCGGCCCCGGGCCGGACCGCAGGACCGCGGTGAACAAGTGCGTCAGCTTCCGCTGCCGGTCCGCTTGCGCGGGAAGGATGCTGAGGGCGACGGGGTCGTCGGCGAAGGCGTCCGCGAGGACCGCGGCGGCGGCCGCGTACTCCTCGGGTCGGGCGGTCGTGATCGCGATCATCGGGGTGTCGGTCTCCATGGATCGGCGGTTGGACGGTCGGCACCGCCGCGTCAGGGCAGTGCGTCCAGGGCGGCGCGGACCTCGGCGGCGTCGTGGTGGCCGAGTCGGTCGAGGATCTCCACGGCGCGCCGGTAGTGCCCGCGGGCCGTGCCGGGGTCGCCCATGGCGGTGCGGTTCTCGGCGAGGTGCACGAGCCCGCTGACCAGTCCACCCCGCGGTGGAGAGGACTTCCCGGCAACGAGCGCAACGGTGCAAAGCAGACTGGTACACCCCCGCGTCCGTGAAGAGCAGCAGGCCGCCGCGAGTCGCAGCCGACCGGAGCACCTCCCGGTTGCTCTCCGGGCCGACGAGGCGGATACCGTCACCGAGCGCTGCGCGAACGCCGGATCAGTGACCGGATCGCTCGTCGCGGCATCGAGTCCTCAGCCCACCTTGGCCGACACCGCCGGGCTGTCGAACGCACCATCGCCTGGCTCGGCGGCTACCGCCGCCTCACCATCCGCTACGAACTGGGCGAGCGCGGCCCGATGCGTCATGCGAGTGGGCCCCAGGACCCGCGTTCGCGCCCGTGCAGCCCCGAGCGGGCATACTCGATGTATGAGCGAGGTCAAGTTCCGACAGCCGCAGGATGCCGAGTGGCTCGACGTGGCCCGGCTCCGATGGCGATGGCTGACTGAGGAAGACGGCCAACCCGGGACCGATCGCGACGCGTTCGAGCAGGAGTTCGCGCGCTGGGCGGCGGCGGCGCACTCTCACCGGTGCGTCGTGGCGGTCCGCGTGCGGGAGCTGATCGGCATGGCCTGGATCGCGATCACCCCTCGCGTACCCACTCCACTCGTTCTGGACCGCTCCGTCGGCGACGTCCAGAGCGTGTACATCGTTCCGGAAGCACGCAATAGCGGCATCGGGAGCGGCCTAGTGGACGCACTCCTACTTCTCGCCGACGAACTCGGATTGGAACGCGTGACCGTCCACTCGACGACCCGAGCGGTCGCCGTCTACCAGCGCGCGGGGTTCACCACATCGCACCGGCTCATGCATTTCGAGCCCGAGCTGCCTCCAGAGCGCCGCCCCCCGGGGCACTAGGGCGTCGTCGGGTGCGCAAGCCGGAAAAGCGGCGACGGCGTCAGATCGGTAGCATTGGACCCACCCCTTGAGTGAACGGCGATGTCCATGGACCCCTTAAGCATTAGCATGTGGATCGCCTCCAAGCTTTCCCAGCGCGCCTCCGATTTCGTCGCCGCACGTCGACGCCGGGACTCTGCAGAGGTGCGACGAGCACTCCTCATCGCCGTCTCCCGGGGCGCCCGGACCGCGATCGCAACCTTGTGGGAGAACGATGCGCGACTCCGGCGCACCGTTCGCAAATCACTGTTCGGCCAGCGAAAGGCCAACTGGCCCTTGGTGAACGGTACGGCAATTGAGGATTTGGTCGGCTCCGTGCGATTGTGGATCGACGCCGCCGGTACTGGTTTCCCGGCGGTGGTGGGGAACACGGAGCACTCGGTCGTCGCCGTATTCTGCACGTCTATCCTGCGCGAAGTCGAGCATGAGGCTACGCGGGGAATGCAGGTGCTTAATCCGCTGTGGCAGGCGTTCCGCCAGAACGACCTCGAGCGGCTCCCTGAACTCGAAGCCGCGGCCTCCGGTCGCCGCGACATCGAGATCGCTTCAGGAGAGGCCCGGTTCGAGTGGCGCGACTACTGGCACCCCGACCAGAGCGGCACCGGGTTCGTCGGCAGGGAGGCGGACCTCGAACGGATCCGAGCGGCAGTCGAGTCCGCCGACGGGATCGCACAGGTCCAGTCCATCGGCGGGTTTGGTGGAGTCGGCAAGACCGCTCTCGCCATCGCGTTCGCGAATCGAGCCCACTCCTTCGAGGGCCGGGTCTTCTACGACTTCCACTCCTACGGGACGAAGCTCCCACAGACCGCCGACCAGGCACTGGCGACGATGCTACCGACCGTGAGTGGACGTTCGGTCATGGAGATCGGCAAGCTGACCGCGCCGGAGCGGCTGGCACTATGGCGATCGGTCACCGCAGGCCGGCGGCTCCTCATGGTGTGGGACAACGTCAGGGCCGCGGAGCAGGTCGCCGACCTGATGGTGCGCGCCCCTGGGTGCGCGACGATCATCACCAGCCGGAACCGCATCGAGATGGAGCTGGCGAGCAGTCCGATCCGGCTCCACGTGCTGGAACCGCCGGAGGCGCAGGCCATGTTCGAGCATATCGCCGGAGTCGGGCACGACCGCTCCCTCGTCGCGGCACTGCTGGAGCGCGACCTGTACATCCCCGTCCTCATCGCCTCGCACGCCAGGAAGGTCGCCGCCGGCTGGCCGCTGGCCGAGGTTGTCGAGGACCTTCCTGAGCCACGCGAAAGCACGGAACCGGACTCGTTCTCCGACCTGTTCGTGCGATTGGGCGGCTCGTACCGCCACCTCGACGAGCAGCAGCGGCGGGCCTTCCGCGCGTTCGGCGTGCATCCTGGGGCCGCTGCCACGATCGACAGCATCGCGTCGGTCCTCGGCCTCCCGCTCCGGCGCACAGCCGCGGTGATGGACATGCTCATCCGCGCGGGTCTCGCCGAGCGCCCGGCGGCCGCCGCCTCAGCCTCCGACCTAGGGCTGCGCAGTTACGTCGCTCACGACATGATCCGCGCATTCGGCGACCATCTCGCCCGGCTCGGATGGTCAGACTCCGCCTCGGACCCGCTCAGCGCCGGCTCCGATCCGGCCGATCACGACCGGATCGTCGCCGCGCTCGTCGCGCACTACCGCACCAGAGTCGCGTCGACGAACGAGGAACGGCGGGACTGGTTCGAGGTGGAAGCCGAGAACGTGCGCGACGTCGCCTTGTCTGGCCGAGACGGCGACCGCGCCCGTCTCGCGCGCGCGGCGGGCGGTCTGGCGATCCTGCTGGATCGGTTCGACATCGCCGCCACTGCGCTGCTGCACGCCGCGGAGGTCTTCGGTGAAATCGGGGACCAGGCCGGCCGGGCCTCGGCCCAGTGGGGGCTCGGCGAGGTCGGGCGCCTGCGTGGAGAGCACGCCGCTGCCGAGCGTCATTACGCGGAGGCCCTCTCGACGTACGAGGCCCTCAGTGACCAGGGAGGCATCGCCGACGCGGTTTCGGGCCTCGCCCACATCGCCCGCCTCCGGGGCGATTTCGACACCGCAGAGACGCACTACAAGGCGGCGGGAGTGATCTTCGAGGCAACCGGGATGCTGGGCGGGGTCGCCGGGGTGCACCGCGGACTCGGCGAGGTGGCCCGGCTGCGCGAGGACTACGCGACGGCCGAGACGCGGTTCTCGGCGGCCTTCGAACTGTTCGCGTCGCTGGGCAAGCGGCGGCGAGCCGCGTACGCCCAATGGGGACTCGGGGCGGTGGCGCTGTCCAAGGGACGACTCGCTGACGCAGACACCTGCTTCCAGGCGGTCTTGGAGACGTTCGAGGAGATCGGAGACCGGCTCGGCGGCGCGAACGCTCGACTCGGCCTGGGAGAGGTCGCCCGGGCCAGGGGAAAGCTCTCCCCGGCGCTGAGCCACTTCGGAGCGGCCGGGGAGATATACGAGCAGATCGGGCTCACCGAGATGGCGGGCCGGATGCGATCGCGAACCAACCGACTGCTTCTCGGCGACACGGTCGAGTCCTCGGCGTGGATCTTCGGGCTCATCGCGGAGCACAAAGGAGAGAAGGACTCCGGGTGACTACCCTCGCACGCTCCTACGCGTCCCGATATTTCCCCTGACGCAGCCTGATCGGCGGAAAGCGCTCATCGGTGCGAAAGGACCAGTTCGGCTCGAGCGCTCGGAGCGAGAGCATCCTTCTCGCGAGAGCGGCACGCTCCAGGGATTCGGGATCCCGACCGTCGAAGATGATCCCGGCGACGGTGCCGCTGTGGGAGATCTGGACCCCGAGCGCCCCGGCTCGCTCGGCGACCTCCATGAACTCGGAGAATCGCCGTTTCGGAATGTAGCGCTGGTTGATCAGGGCACTGTTCG
This sequence comes from Glycomyces sp. NPDC047010, assembly GCF_040644205.1. NCBI lineage: Bacteria > Bacillati > Actinomycetota > Actinomycetes > Glycomycetales > Glycomycetaceae > Glycomyces > Glycomyces sp. NPDC047010. The sequence goes on from NZ_JBEYVY010000004.1 coordinate 307,861, forward strand.
TGGCCACTGATGCCAGTGCCGACGCGTCGTCGTCGCGGACGGCGGCCCGAATCCGGCGCCGGAGCTGTTCGAATTCGCGCTGATCCGCAGGGGTGTACTCGATCAGCGCTTGACCGAGCGTCTCCACCGTTCCGTCGTCGCAGCAGCACCCGACCACGATCATCGACGGAAGCCGGCTTCCGAGGTCCTCGATTACGCGGCCTTCGCGTTGGGCGAACAAGACGACCTTGCTCTGGAACATCAGCGAATCGGCCGCCTTCTCGGCCTGGACCGCCAACCCCGCCACGCGCGACTCTGACAGCTGCCGACCGGCAGCACCCGCGATCGCATGGATGGTGGAGACGACGTCGGCAGTCGATGAACCCATACCGAGGCCGGGAGGGAGGTCCGATGAAAGGGTGATTCGCAATCCGGCCTTGATGCGGAGTGCCCTCCTGGTGAGTTCCGCCGCGCGGAACGCCTTCCAACGCCCGGCGGGAAGCACTCGAATCCCGTCCTCCGTGGTCATTTGCGCGAATGCGGTGGTACCGCCGCCGTGGAACGGCATCGTGACCAATGCGCGCACGGGCTTGCCGCCCTCCGTGTAGAACACTCCCTGCAGGATCTCTCCGTGATGACCTATGCAGTGCGCCGAGCAGTATCGCTCAGGTGTCAACGTGTATGTTTTCCTGTCCTGGGCCGACATTCCGCCGTCCTCCCCTTGAGTCCGGTGAGCGACCCGCTACGCAAATCGTATGCGAGAGTTGTACACATTGGGGTACACGGTTGAACGCCGAGGAACGCGCCGCTTAATGCGAAGCGCCTGGCGGGTCCGAAGGGCTCCAACAAATCGACGCCGTCTTCTCCGAGCCGTTCGTCGATTGCTTGTTCGCTGTCGGCGCTGTTCTGGTCGAAGGCGACACGGACAAGGTAGTCATCGAAGAGGTCGCCGCGAAGACGGAGGCGCTCGATTGTTTCGGTGTCACCGTCACTAGCGTCAACATCGAGCGGCTCTGTAAACGCGACAAGTGTCAGCAGGAGATTGAGGCCGAGGACCGTAAGAACCGCACGCTCAACAGGGCGATCTTGGAGTACCACGGCGTGGCGAACCTGACCGACTACCCGGTCGGCAGGCACAATGCTCATCTTGTCGTTCGGCCGCCACCGCTGGGTCGTAGAGCGCACCATCGCCTGGCTCGGCGGCTACCGCCGTGTGACCTTGCGATACGCGCCATGGCCGCCTCTTCGCCGCATTCCTCGCCCTCGCAGCCGCCATCTCCTGCTATGGAATCAGATGGACCGAACCTCGGCTGCGATCTCGTTGCCGTTGGAGTCATATACAGCCCGAACCCGGAAGCCTGGAAGATTCTCGTGTGTTTGCAGGTCGTCGAGGGGTGTGGGTCTGTGGTGGTAGCCCGGGGAGGCGGCGGACCCACTCTTTGATTACATTGTGGGCCGAAACAGCTTCATTCGCTTCAGTCCGTTGCAGACCAAGGGCAGGGCCTTCATCTTGACATATGTGAGCGCCTCGTAACTGCGTACGTGATTAAGGGACGCTGGTCCTTGGCGATGCCGTCGCCGAGCTGCGCCAGGCAAGAGCGCCGATAGCGTTTCACGTTGCGTCACAGCAGGTCCTGACTCACAGTCGCAGCGAGGCGTCCGGGTCACGCTGTGCTGGCGTGATGTCAAGTACGAACTGACTGCCGGGAATATCCTGAGTCACCCAGCCGGGCCGACACTGCGAGACCTGCAAGGTGAAGGACAAACTTGGGGGTTAGCTGGACGCGATCTGCTCGGCTTCGTCTATCTTTCCCTGACTTCGCAGAACATTTGTCAATGAACGTCGAGTCGCTTCCACGCGGGGATCGTCACCTCGAAGCGTCGCAGTTGCCCGTGCGAACGCGGTGCGTGCTTCCACTTCTGCCTCTTCCCACTGGCCGCGTTTACCCAGGAGGATCACGAGATTGTGGCGGGTCTCGAGGGTGTCGGGGTGGTCGGTCCCGAGCTGTTCTTCCTGCGCGCGCAGGACTGCCCGGAACAGTTGCTCGGCCTCTTCCCACTGGCCACGATTGCCCAGGACTCCTGCGAGGTTGTGGCGGGTGTTGAGGGTATCGGGGTGGTCGGTTCCCAAGTGTTCCGTTCGGGCTTGCATGACGGCCCGGAACAGTCGCTCAGCCTCCTCCCACCGGCCACGCATTTCAAGGAGGTCCGCGAGATGGTGGCGGGTGTTGAGGGTGTGGGGGTGGTCGGTTCCCAAGTGTTCCGTTCGGGCTTGCATGACGGCCCGGAACAGTCGCTCAGCCTCCTCCCACCGGCCACGCTTGCCCAGGACGCCTGCGAGGTTGTGGCGGGTGTTGAGGGTATCGGGGTGGTCGGTCCCGAACCGCTCTTCCTGCGGCTGCAGGACTGCCCGAAACATTTGCTCGGCCTCCCCCAATCGGCCACGCTTGCCCAGGAGTCCCGCGAGATTGTGGCGGCTGGCAAGGGTGCCGCGGTGGTCGGTCCCGAGCTGCTCTTCCTGCGCGCGCAGGACTGCCCGGAACAGTTGCTCAGCCTCCTCCCACCGGCCGCGCCTGTCCAGGAGGCGAGCGAGGTTGTGGCGGCTGGTCAGGATGTCGGGGTGGTCGGTCTCGAGCTGCTCTTCCTGCGCGCGCAGGACTGCCCGAAGTATTTGCTCGGCCTCCTCCCACCGGCCGCGCCTGTCCAGGAGGTCCGCGAGATTGTGGCGGATGGCGAGGGCTTTTCGGTGGTCGGTACCGAGCTGCTCTTCGCGCGCCTGCAGGACTATGCGGTACAGCTGCTCAGCCTCTTCCAGACGCTCCTGATGCCTCAGCACCGAAGCGAGGAGCCCCACGAGTCGTTGGTACTGCGAGCTGGTCTCTAGAAGCGCAGCCAATACAGGTTGACTAGACGCGGCTGATTGAAGATCGGATGGGTTGGTTGTTTCGTGGCTGTCCCGCTCCATGCGGCTTCGTGCTTGCTGGAGCACGCGCTCGGCCTCGCGGAACTTGCCCTGGGCATCGAGCAGGTTCGTGATGTCGAGGTAGCGCTCTGTCTTAGCTTCCTCATCGTCGGCGAGTTCGGCGCGGCATCGCATGAGTGCGATTGCGGTTTCGCCCAATCGGTAAATTCGTTCGGACTGCGGGATCTGTTCCAGCGTCTCGGCCAGTTCGGTGGAGTCCAGCTTCGCGGTTCTGCTTGCTGCTGCGAGGATCTGGTCGATCGGTACGCCGACGTCACGGACGGCACTGATGGCGGCCGGGAGCCAGTAGCTGGGATTGTGGTCGATGATTGTCCGCAAGGCGGTCGCGGCGGCTGGGGTGTGGCTGGCTGCTTGCCCCAGGATTCCGACGATGCGGGTCGCGGTCATGTGCGGGTCCGCGGTTGCAAGTGCTGCTGCTTCGACGGCGTTCGCGATGGTGGGGTGAGCTGCGAGATGGGTTGCGGTGTAGTACTCGGCGAGCAAGCCTGGCAAGTGCGGTGCCAGGTAGAAGGAGTACTCCTGCGGATAACGGCCTCGAAGTGTCACGATCAGATCCTGGCGCCAAAGATGGGATTATGCTGCCAGCCCAGGGTGGTGCAGCAGGAGCGGCTCTGCGTCTGCCTCGGTGGCGGCACCTACCAGCGTCGCCAGGAGGATTGCGGCACGCAAGTCTTCAATGCCACCGCCATGCCTAGATGCGGCTTGCCACCGCGCTTCTTCGAGCGTGAAGAGTCTCGCGATCGCCACGCTGGGGTCGGCTCGGGGAGCGCTCGTGCTTGTCGCCGCCAAGAGTGCAGCAGTTTGGAGTAGCAGTATCGACGGCGCCGCTGCCGGGGTCAACTGGACCGCCGCCGCAGCGTCGCCACCGAACGCTCGCCGCGCTTGTTCGAACACCTGCTGCTGCCCTTTCGGGTCGGTTGGTGCCGGCGGAAGTTGCAGGTCGGGATCGACCACCACGAGGCCAAGGACTTTGCGTGGAAGCCGCATTTGGGCGCTGCGCCACCAGTCCCCGAAGTCGCGCGCCGCCAGCACCACGGTCACCGCTGAAGGCGCCGTGGTCTGCAGACAGGTCAGAAGATCGACCAGTTGCGGATGCGTGCTGGCATTGTCGACGATCAGGAGCACCGGCTCGTCGAGGGCGATTGCTGCCTCCACCGCATCCGGACCGTGCCCCTCGGAGACCCAGCCGCTTCGGACGCCCTGATCGGCCAGCATTGAGGACACCTCGAGCAAGAGTCGAGTTTTCCCACCTCCGGCCTGCCCTGCCAAGCAGATCACCGGCCGTGGCCGTGTCCCAGGCTCGGCTGCCCAACGCCGCAACTGTCGCGCCATCGCGGCATGCGTCTGGGAGAACCGCACCGGCGACTGCTCAGGCAGCAGGAGCGTGATCAGCCCATCCTCGTCGTCATCGGTCGAGGGAACTGACGGCCCGTTCGCGACCGCCGCCTCCCACGCGCGCTCTCGCGTCCGGCACTCAGCGCGGCGGTCCAACTGCACTTGGAGCGAGGCCGTGGCAACTCCCGCGGCCAGCCCCAACGGAATGCCTACCCACAACGGCACCGCGTTCGTCACAGGGCCCGAGATCCCAGCGACGATCACCGCCACGACGATCGCACCCGTCGAGGCTTTCCAACTCGGTCCGCAAATCCAATGACGGAGTGACATCACAAACAGTCCTTCGAAAGGGGGCAAACGACTGATCGCCTCAGCGTACCGTTCTTCAACCCATGAATGTCTCGAGCAAATTGGGCTATCCGGAATCCGGAAGCAGGAAAAGCAGATTGACTGCAGCGCTGGCAGCTGAGGGCCTCTGACGCGCCCGCAAGTGTTGCCCCGGCGAACAAATTCCTCGGCGAGGCTGACAAGAATCTCTGCCAGAGAACTTTCCGCCAGAAGACCAAGCGCCGGAATGGCACTGCGTGTCTCCTCAGGGATTGCGCCAGTCTCGGAAGAGATCTGAAGCAGTCTGGAGGACTTCCAGTACGTCGGCTCTCGCTTGGTCGAAGGTGCAGCGTGGGCTGGTTGTTGCTTCCACTAGACCGTATCCGGGTCGGTTCGGGCCCAGGTTCTGCAGGTACGAGGGCACACCATAGTGCATGCACCTGTTCCTTAGCTTGTCGTTGGCGCGGATGCGTTTCGCTTCGGGCATGGTCAGCAGCCGCGACAGCTCCGACATGCCCTGCCGTCCTGCGAGTGCGGGATTCCGTAGTTGGACCTCTTCGAGTGCGTTGAGCACGTGGGCTGCAGTGATGAACCGGGCGCGAAAGAGCGGGCTGGTGAACTCGGATGCCGACAAGGCGAACAGGAGCAGTGCGGTGTTGACATGGGTCTCCACCACGGTCAAAGCGTCCTTCACGGGGAGCGGGAACTCTGGTTCGAACCACCCGCTATAGCGGTCGGTACGAGACGTGGTCTCCGCTGAGGGGTGGGGTCCCTCCGGAAGCTCCAGGGGAACGGAGCGCGGCTTGGTCAACCCGAACCCCAACAGCACGACGGAGACCAATTGGCCGATCTCATTGCCGAAGTTGTAAGTGTGGCCGCGACCCTGCGCTCGGTCCCCAGTGGCATCGAGGACGAGTGTTCTCTGGAAGGCGGCGATGCGGCTGGTCGAGATCAGCCGGCCGTCGACCTCAACGATCGCGAGATCGTCATCGGCGCTGAACCGGCTGCCGTGCAGCGTTTCGATGCGGACGAAATCGGCGATGACCCCGTCGTAGAACTTCTGGTTATCATCGAACAGCTTGACGGTATGGCGGGCGGCGGCGATATCGTCGGCGAACTTGAGGGCGATCGCTCTTGCCCGGTCGGAGTCGCGGTGCTTCAGTAGCTCCAGACCTTCATGGGCGATGCGCGCGAACTGGGGAAGCCCTCCGAGACCCATGGGCGCCTCCCAGTACTCATCCCCCTGGGCCGACCCCGCCAGTGAGTACACCCACGAGGCGTCATCGTGCAGCATCCGGCGATCCAGGGCTGACCAGTCCTGCCGCGGCTGCTTTCCCGCCTTGCCCTTGCCTTTCGAGGAGTTCCTAGCCACTTTCGCCCTTTCTGCTCACTCTTCTTCACACAATGGAATGTCTGCTGGCGGCTGATCGCCCGGGATCTTCGGGGTGGAGACGAACAGGTCGGGCACCCACATGCTGGTGCTGAGCAGGTCCCAGACCGGCCAGGGCTCGTCGTAGCGCTCGGAGGCGTCGCCGTCGGCGTACTCGCTGATGGTCTCCCCGGTGCGGTCCTGGCATTGGATACGGACGAGCACACCCTCCTGCAGGGCGGTGCCCTTCTGGTAATCCCGCGACGGGCCTTCGTAGGTGTCGACGCCGAGCCCGTCGGTGTAGGCCACTTCGTAAAACGCTCCGCTCGCCAGGTCCTCCGCAGAGGTCAGCGCATCGCCCGCCTGCGATACCGAGGTCGAGCTGTCTTCGCTGGGGCTGCCTGTGTCGTTGGCGAGCATCAGGCCGATCACGCCGCCGATGACGACTGCCAGGGACGCCGCGACCACTCCCCAGATGCCGGCGATGTGCGCGCCCCTCTTCGAAGCAGCGGCTTGAATCTGCGCGGCTTCACGAGCGGCGTCAGCCGGGGGTGAGGCGGAAGTTCGGCGGGAGGGGTGTCGACGGGCCATGATTCATCACATCCACACGAATCAGCTTGATCTTGCTTATCGTAACCCCGCTGACAGTCGACGCAGGGTCCACAATCACCCGTTAGGAAGCACGGCGACCGCCGATGCTCGACCGAATGCGTCAGGATGCTTCCGACGGGCCCCTCAGTCCGAAAATGCCTGTTTGGCGTGCGATGACGCGGCGGACCTCCAGCACCAGCCGGACGACGGGCGTGGTGGGTTCATCGTCGGCGTACTCGCGCTCACTCTTCCGCAGCAGGGCCGGCCAGAGGAGTCGTGCAAGCTCGGTTTTGGACTCGGTCATGCGCATCGCTGAGAACACGAACTTGATGTCGACGTGCCTCGAGCGCGCGTCGAGCAGAGCCGCGGCAAGGTCGTGTTCCCAGGAGGGCTCCGCCTGCCGAGGATTCCCCTGCGCCTTCGCAATCTGTGTGAGTGCGGGCATTAGCTCGTCGTCGGTGAAGTTGGCGAGCTCGTAGGTGTCGTCGCCCCAGACGAAGATGTGCACCAGCTCGTCGAGGGAGGCATCGTTGATGTCGGCGTCCTGGTACCGCACTTCTTCTCTGATCGCGGCCTGGAGCTTGCGGCGCATCTTCAGCCGTTTCTCCTCCGTGGCGAAGTTGTTCTCTGCGTCCATCGCGATCATCAAGGCCGTGGGGGAGGCATCGAGCAGCCAAGTGTCGTCCTTGACTTTCCGCCCGACGCGCGGTGTCACGCCGTACCGGGCGATCAGGTGCGGGTTGACCATGGACCCCTCGGTGCGTTGTACCCGGATGTCCTGGGGTCGGTCGTATCCCAGCTCTGCAAGCAACTTGGGGAGGTGGAACAGCTCAGTCTCCCCTTCTACCAGGAGGATGACCTTCGGGTGGGGGGAGAGCCCGAACTCGGCGAGCGCCCTTTCAAGCGTCTGCGCCTCCACGTACCGAGGTGACAGCCGGTCATGCTGTGGGGTCCACCAGCCCGTGCCGGTCAGGGCGGGCAGCGGCTCGAGAGTGCCGTATGCGGCGAGTTCCTCGTGGGCTCGCAGCAGAACCTCAGCTGCTACCCGCTGCCACATCGCTGCGAGCGGTGCCCCCCGGAGCTTCGACCATCCGTCGTAGCGTGCGTAGCGCATCAGCGGCAGCCATTTGCGGAGCGGGTCCAGGTGATTCGCCTGTGCGAGGAGGTGGTCAGCGGTCGATTGGAGTTGGTCAGGCGGGAAGCCCGCCACGCGGAGGAGGTCGAGCTTGTCCACGCCCGCTCGATACCGCCGCAGCTCGCTCTCATCGAGTTCCATGGGCAGACTGAATCGCCTGATGACTCCCGGCAGGTATGGCGTCGCCAGGGCCGCCAGAGCCCGAGCGAACCGGTGGTGCTGCTCTACTCGACCGACGCGAGTGCGGTCCCAGCCGTGCTTGAAGTTCTGGTGAATAGTCGTAATTCTGTGCAGGTCGATGAGCTGCCATGAGGAGTACACGAAGCCGTTCCACCAGCCCTCCGGGTCCGCATCGGCAGGTCTTCGATACGGCCACGCCACCGAGTATCCCTCCGCCGCAGGATCACGCAGGCGCCCTTCACCGGCGGCGTCCAGCACCTCGGCTCGAGTATTCGGCCCCATCGGCCGTTCGATTGCGATGCGTCGGCCGGCCACCGCAGTATCGCTCACGCGATACAGGGGAACGAGGACGCGAAGGCTGTGAAGCTCTTGAAGCGTGTCCAGGGTCAGGTCGAAGCCCCGCTCCTTAGCCCGCTTGATGAACGACTCGGTGGTGTGCAACTCGTCTTGCGTGAAGATGAACGGCATGCGCACCAGGTCGAGGGAGCTCGCGAATAGGTTGGTGTCCGCAGGGGTGCTCGTCATGCCGTCGTCCTCATCGTGATGGAGTAGGTGTTCGCGGCGCCGAGCCGCGCCAGGGCAGCTTCGCGTGTTTTCGTGCTCACGCCCAGGGGACTTGCTCAGTTGCTCCGTACCAGCCCTCGAACTTGCGCAGGTCACGGTACTGGCCGGTGAAGCCGAGCGAGTGCAGCACGAGCAGCGCGAGGAAGTGGCGGGCGAGTGCCCACACCTCGGTGAGCAAGCCCGGCTGGTCGTACACGATCTCCTGGCCGGCCTCGGGGTGCACGAGCCGATTGCGGATCCGCGTGACGACGTCAGCGCCGTCGTTCGCGTTCGGGTCGCGCTGGATGAAGGCATGAACTTCGGGGAGCACGAGCGGGTCCACGTCGTACGAGATCTGAGCAGCGTCGAGTGTCATACGGAGCCGATGCGCGGCACGGAGGGTCTTTCCGTTCCACGGGGCGCGCCCTTTGTACTGCTCCTTCGTGAGAATCTTGCCGAGCCTCAAGTATTGCCACTGCATGTGCTCGAGCCCGGCGGTGCCGTTGATGACTCGGGACTCGACGAATCCGTGATATCCGGTCGCCAGGATGGAGAACTTCATCTGGAAGCCCAGCCTGGCACGTACAGCCGGATCTTTGAACTTCTCGATCGCAAGTCGTAGGACCTCTGCAAGCGAAACCAGGTCGTTCTGATACCACCAGCCAGGAGTAATCGAGTCAGCAGTGTCCAGGTGCAGAGGACGCCATTCCTCCCATGCAATCGACCCGTCTCGGGCGAACCCGACCGGCAGCATCGGCGCAGCCCATCTTCCGAGGGCGAACGACATACCGGTATGGAGAGATTCGAGGACGGCATCAGCCTCGTCTGCCGAGAACTCGCTTCCATCGGTGCGGCGCAGCTCCATCACATGCGTCATGACATACAAGTTGGACCTCTTGGCGTGCTTGAGCACTTCATCGAGATCCGGCCTCTGGTCGAAGGTGATGGACCAACCATCAGCTTCGAAGCTCCATCGCCCCTGGTATCCGGTGTCAGGGTCGTCCGGTGTGTCGGAGATCAGATCTCTGCACCACCAGTCCGGCAGGTTGAACCAGTGGGCGATGGCTCGAGATAGTTTCGAGTTTCGTGACCCGAATTCGCTGCCGTTCGACAATCCACGCTGGGGGTCTGAAGCGTTCCCCACAAGGGGCATGACACCGTCTGGCCGATGCAGGACCAGATCGAGCGGCCCTCTCCGCGTTGCTCTGATGTCCGGGACCGATACCTCCCACTCGATGATCGGTCGACGTGAGAACGAGATAGCCACAGTTCCTTGGCAGTTGTCCGGGCCGTGACCGCCGATCTCGCCGCTAAACAGCTCGATCGGCTCGTTGGGGCCGTTGAATCCATACATCGGCTTCAAGGCTGCATTGAGGGGTGTCGCCATCGCGTCATCGTACGCTCCGGCACCTGAACAAACAGCCAACAAGCTGAACCATGAGAGCGTCGAGTCCCTGGTCACCGGCAAGATCGTCATGGGCTTCGCCTGGAACACCCAGATCACCGCCCTGCGCGAGGTCAGCGGCGCCGACCTGCGATTGCTGGCCCTGCCCGACAGCGCCGGATCCGGGGCGACCTTCTGCAGGCCCTGGATGTACTGGTCGGTGTCCTCGCAGGGCGAGCACCCGCCGAAGCCGCCCTGTTCGTCGACTTCCTCGCCAACTACGAGGCCGCCGCCGACTTCCTCACCACCGTCACCCCGGCCCTTCCCCGGTCGTGACCCCTAACGGCGCCAGCGGCATCGAACCGATGCTCCAGCGCTACACCCAGGAAGTCCTCTTCGACGACACCGCGCCCGACGACGCCGCCCAGGCGTTCATCGACGAGCTCCAAGCCGAGATCGACGCCGCCGCCTAACGCCCTCTGGGAGCGCCGGTCCGGGACACCCTAGGTGGCCCGGACTGGCGACACACCCGCGAAGGCGTCTCCGCACAGCTCCTTCGGCTCGCCGAGCAGTTCTCCCTTGCCTAATCCCCGGCGCGACACGGCGCGCGGTATGCGGTTTCGCGAGGCCCGGTCACTAGTCTGGAGCCATGGCACGATCTGACCCACGCCAGCGCCAGGAGATGCGTGTCTGGCAGGCGCACGCCGCCTTCCACTACGCCGCCGGCCTCCAAGGCGCTCACCTGAACGAGCGCAACTGCCCATTCCCCAAGTACCCGGACGGCGACCTCCTCAACGGCCAGGAGTACCGGAACGCTCTGGTCGAATACCGCGCGCGGACCACGGAGTTGCTGTCGCAGGTTGAGCTGAAGTGCCCCATGTGCGGCATCGTGGCGAAAGCCAACGACGACCTGTGGGAATGGGAACACGCACCCCAGCAGAGCGGCCGCTCCATTTTCGGTGCCTGGTCGATGGCGTGCTGGACCTGCGGGCCCTGCAACCACAAGTGCGGCGAAGGCTTCGAGGCGGATGTCGCCCGCCCGACGCGGCTGGCGGCCATGGCGCACCTCGGCCTCATCGACCCGCAGCCGCAGCACTACACGGGCCGCATGGTCGTGCCCCGCACGGCTGCCCAGCAGCTCACCGACGTCAAGGCCGCCTTCACGATCGCGTTCACCGTCCTTGGACACCCATGGGTGTTCTCCCCCGCGGTCGAGCCGATCCGGCTCGCCATCCACCATGAGGACGCCTCGTATCTCGCAGGACATGCGCACCTCGCCGTGCGCAGCACGTTCGACACCCCCGGGGTCTCCGAAGCGTTCGGCCCCGACGGCTTCGTCGCCGTCCACAACGGCGACGGCCCGGTCGTCATCTTGCCGGGCATCGACAACACACACCCACCAGCCGTCCACGGGCGCACCTACAGCATCCGCAAGCTCGACTGGCCTGTCTTCCCTCGGCGCGGCCAAGGCGCTGTCCATGGTGCTTGCGGCGCCGGGCAGCTCTTCCATCGCGACCTGTGCGCGAAGGAGGCGGCGGCTCTACTCACCTCGGCCGGGTAGTCCAGGGCGGAGATTAAGCGAACTGGAGACCTGCCCGCTTTGCGGGCTGCGCGGCAACCGCAATGACATGGAATCAGATGGACCGAACCTCGGCTGCGATCTCGTTGCCGTTGGAGTCATATACAGCCCGAACCCGGAAGCCTGGAAGATTCTCGTGTGTTTGCAGGTCGTCGAGGGGTGTGGGTCTGTGGTGGTAGCCCGGGTGGGATTCGAACCCACACTGTACGGGTTTTGAATCCGTCTTCTCTGCCAGTTGGAATACCGGGCCGGGGTCCTGCCGGTGAGGGCGGGGCCGGTGCAAATGATACCTGGGGGTCAGGTGAGTTGGGTCCGGAGGTCGGCGGCGGCGGTGAGGGCGGGGGCGAGGGCGGTGCGGTCGGCGGGGGTGAGGGGGAGGGCGGCGAGGCGGTCGAGGAGTTCGAGGGCGCGCGGGTGGTCGCCGAGGCGGACGGCGAGTTCGGCGCGGTAGGCGAGTGCTTCGGCGAGTTCGGTGGCAGGGGTGTCAGGGGCGGCCTTGGCGAGGGTCGCGTCGAGGATCTTGGCGGCCTGGGGGCCGTCGCCCTTGGCGTCGCCGAGGATGATCGCGGTGACGAGGGTGCGGCCGAGCTTGCTCGTGGGCTTGGGGGCCTGCTCGGTGTCCTCGTCGGCGGGGAAGAAACGGATGACGTTGCCGCCGGGGTCGACCAGGGAGAAGCCCGCGCGGTTGCCGGTGTTGGCGCGCTTGCGGGGGCGCGTGACGCGGGGGATGCCGGAGACGAGGACCTTGCCGTGCTCGGCGCGCATGCCCGCGGCGAAGCGGTCGAAGAGGGCGCCGGTGTCGGGGACGATGACGATGCAGGTGCCGTGGGTGTTCTCGGGGTCGAGGTCGTCGACGCCGAAGAAGTGGAGCTGGATGTCGTCCTTGACGACCACCGTGTACGGGTTCGGCCGGGTCTGGTGGAGCGTCTCGGTGAAGCCGAGCATCCGGTAGAAGTCGGCGGTCTCGTCGATCGACCGGCAGGGGAGCAGCGGGATCGTGGTCTCACCGGTCATGCGGGATCTCCTGTTCGATTGCGGCACTGAGAGAGTCGAGAAGGACGCGGGCGGCGTCGACCGCGGCGGGGTCGAGGCGCGCGGCGAGGGCGTCGGCCCACGCGGCGTGGCGGCGCTCGATCTCGGCCAGTGAACGCAGGCCCGCGGGCGTGGGGGCGATGAGCTTCGCGCGGCGGTGGCGCGGGTTGTCGCGGTACTCGGCGAGGCCGTCGCGCACGAGCGCGTCGGCGGTCTGCTGGACGCTCTGTCGCCGCAGTCCCATGAGGCGCGCCACGTCGGCGACGGTGCGCGCCTCGGTGTCGACGACGCCGAGGACCTGCCAGCGCGCGCTGGTGAGCCCCGCGGGCCGCGCGAGGTCGTCCCCGGCGGCGATGAGCGCGCCGTTGGCGCGGAACACGCCGATGATCAGCTCGGACACCGCGAGGGCGCGCGGACTCAGTTCCTCCACGCGGGCAAGGCTAACATTCGTTGACAGGTACCTGTCAATCGAGTCGGCGGGCCTCCGGATCGGGGCCTTGCGCGGCCCGGCCGCCGTCGACCGGGAGCACCGCCCCGGTGATGAACGACGAGGCGTCCGACAGGAGGTACGCGACCGCGTCGGCGACTTCGGAGCCTTCCCCCGCGCGGCCCAGCGGGTGCAGCTCCCGCAGCCGCCGCTCGAACCCCGCCCGGTCGGGCACCTCATCCATCCGCCCGGTCGTGATCGAGCCCAGTGCGACCGCGTTGACCCGGATGCCGAGCGGCCCGTAGTCCACCGCGAGCGCCCGCGTGAGCCCCTCGACCGCGGCCTTCGCGGTCGCATAGGGGAGTGCGCCCCCGACGGCCCGCTGCGCCTGGTGCGACGAGACGTTCACGATCGCCCCGCCCGTCCCGGCGGCCAGGAACGCGCGCACCGCCGCGGCCGCGCCCGCCAGGCACGGTTGCAGGTTCGCGCGGACGAGCTCCGCGACCGCCGCGCCGCCGGCCTCGTGCAGCCACGCGTCGCGGAACACCGCCGCGTTGTTCACCCACCCGCGCAACGCCCCCAACGACACCGCGGCGTCCGCGGCCCGCGCGGCGACCGCGTCATCCCCGGCGTCGCCGACGACGACCGCCGCGCGCCCGGCCCGCACCAGCGGCTCCAGCCACGGCACCGGCGCCGTCTCCACCACCACGACCGCGTCCCCGCCGCCGAGCAGCCGCTCGGCGACCGCCCGCCCGATCCCTCGTCCGCCGCCCGTCACGACCACTGCCCGTCCCATGCGCCGAGCCTAAGGCGAGGACGTCGGCGGCGATGCGCGACAGCGTCCGCGTGGCCCAGCGGGTCATCGGGGGGTTGGACTCGACGTAGTACCAGGCGGCGCCGATGGCGTGGACGAAGGCGTAGGCGCGGCCGCGGTCCCACTCGGATTCGGTGGGGGCGAGGGCGTCGCGGAAGGTGCGGCGCGGTCCCGTGTCGAGGAGGTGCCAGGCCGCGATGAGGTCCAGGGCCGGGTCCGCCGGGCCGAGGCCGCCGACGTCGAGCACGCCGGTCAGGCGGCCGTCCCGCAGGAGGACGTTCCCGGGGATGAGGTCGCCGTGGTTCATGACGTCGGGCGCCGAACCGCGCGGCAGGTCCCGCATGTCGGCCCACAGGCGGCGCATGAGCGGCACGTCGAGCAGCCCCTCGCTCTCGCGCAGGCACGTCGCCACCCACTCCTCGTGGGCCGCGACGATCCCTCCGCGCCCGCCGCCGGAGAAGCGGCGGCCCCGCGTCGGGATCGCCCGCACGTCCCGCACGAACTCCGCGAGGTCCGCCGCGAGCCCGTGGGACGCACCGGGATCGTCGACCGCCGTCTCACCGGGCAGCCACGTCTGCACCGACCACGGCATCGGATACCCCGCGCCCGGCGCGCCGATCGCCAGCGGCTTCGGCGTCGGGAACCCCGTGCGGCCCAGCAGCTCCCGGGCCGCCTCGGCCTCCGCTTCGAGCACGAGCCGCGCCGCCGCGGGATCGGCCGGCTGGAGCGGGAACCGGGCCGTCAGGTCCTCGCCCACGCGGAAGATCGCGTTGACGGTCCCGGGCGAGGACACCGGGGACACCGGCAGGCCCCGCCACCGCGGGAACTGGGCGTCGATCAGCTCCTGAACTGCGGCAACGGGAACGGAAAGCTGGCCCTCGTGCATCTGCATGGGCAGAGCCTCGCACCGCCCGGCCCCCGCGGCAACCGGGTTTTCCCGGCCCGGAGGATGACGGGCACAGTGGAGGTGTGGGAGCCTGGAGGAGTTCACCCCTGGGCGTTGAGGAGACCGGAATGTCGTCGGCGCAAGCGAAGGATGAGATCCGACACCGCGTGTGGTCGCTCCTGGAGCGCCAAGGCGCCGCCGACGGGGACCCGCACGGGCGCATACCCCGCTTCACAGGCGCCGGCGAGGCCGCCGAGCGGCTCGCCGCGACCGAGCAGTGGCGCGGCGCGAACGCCGTCAAGGTCAACCCCGACCGCGCCCAGCACCAGGTGCGCGCGCTGGCCCTCGGCGCCTCCAAGGCCACGTACATGGCCGTCCCGAAACTCGCGCTCGACCAGCCGTTCTACCTGCTGAACTCGCTGCTGCCCAGCTACACGCCCGACGAGGCCGCCACCCGCGACGCCGCCGAGGCGCACAGCCTCCTCGTCGGCGTCGAGGCCATGCAGCGGCTCGACCTGGTCGTCTCCGGGTCCGTCGCCGTCAACCGCGAGGGCGCCCGCATCGGCAAGGGCCGCGGGTACGCCGACATCGAGTACGGGATGCTCACCGAGGCCGGGCTCATCGACGACGCCACGGTCATCGCCACGACCGTCCACGACCTCCAGGTGATCGACGGCCCGATCCCCGAGGAGCCGCACGACTTCCGCGTCGACCTCGTCGTCACCCCGACCGCTGTCATCCGCTGCCCGCGCACCCGCCGCCCCCACGGGCTCCACAAAGACCGGCTGACCGCCGAGCAGCTCGCCGAGATCCCGTTGCTCGACGCGCTCATGGCGAACTCCGGCGGCACCGGCGAGGGGTAGTGCGGCTCACGTTTCGGCCCTGTCGTCCGAAACGCTCGCCATAGGAACGTGCGGACGTAACACGCGGCGGCTAAGCTAGCGTCCGGACGTGCCGCGATTCCCGCACGCCCCACCGTCCAGACGCGCATGAAAGGTACGGACCCGCATGACGAGCAAGGCCGCCGAGGAGCCGCGCAAGCGCGTGCTCATCGCCGAAGACGAGGGGCTCATCCGCCTCGACCTGGCCGAGATGCTCACCGAGGAGGGCTATGAGGTCGTAGCCGAGGCCGCCGACGGCGAAGCCGCCGTGCGCCTCGCCCAGGAGCACCTGCCCGACCTGGTCATCTGCGACATCCAGATGCCGATCATGGACGGTCTCCAGGCCGCCGAGAAGATCGTCTCCGCGCGCATCGCGCCGGTCGTGATCCTCACCGCCTTCTCGCAGCGCGACCTCATCAGCCGGGCCACCTCCGCCGGGGCCATGGCCTACCTGGTCAAGCCCTTCCAGAAGTCCGACCTGGTCCCCGCCATCGAGCTGTCCCTCACGCGCTTCGCCGAGATGACCGCCCTGGAGAAAGAGGTCGAGAACCTCACCGAGCGCCTGGAGGTCCGCAAGCTCGTCGACCGCGCCAAGGGCCTCCTCATGACCCAGTACGGCATGCCCGAGCCCGACGCGTTCCGCTGGATCCAGCGCGCCGCCATGGACCACCGCCTGTCCATGCGCGCCGTCGCCGAGCGCGTCATCGCCGAAGCAGAGCAGAAGGAAGCCCAGGAAGCCGAGTAGGCGACCCGATTCCCGAGGGGCCCGCGATCCGCCGGATCGCGGGCCTTCCGCGTTCCCCGGCACGCCGTCGCGGACTTGCCCCGATCCTGTCGGACCCACTCGATAGGCTCGGGGGCGTGACCGCTTCGCAATCCCGCCTGCTCCTGATCGACGGCCATTCAATGGCCTACCGCGCGTTCTTCGCCCTGCCTGCGGAGAAGTTCGCGACCGACGACGGGCAGGTGACCAACGCCGTCTACGGCTTCGCCTCGATGCTCATCAACCTGCTCAAGGCCGAGGCCCCCACGCACGTCGCGGTCGCCTTCGACGTCTCCCGCCACTCGTTCCGCACCGACGAGTACGCCGCCTACAAGGACGGCCGCGGCGAGACCCCCGAGGAGTTCAAGAGCCAGATCCCCATCATCAAGCAGCTCCTCGACGCCTTCGGCATCGCCTGGCTCACCAAGGACACCTTCGAGGCCGACGACATCATCGCCACCCTCGCCACCCAGGGCGAGGCCGCCGGGCTCGCCACCCTCATCTCCTCCGGCGACCGCGACGCCATCCAGCTCGTCAACGACAACGTGACCCTCCTCTACCCGGTCAAGGGCGTCACCGAGCTCGCCCGGTACACGCCCGCCGCCGTCGAGGAGAAGTACGGCGTCACCCCCGGCCACTACCGCGACCTCGCCGCGCTCGTCGGCGAGAAGGCCGACAACCTCCCCGGCATCCCCGGCGTCGGCCCCAAGACCGCCGCCAAGTGGATCGCCAAGTACGGCTCCCTCGACGGCCTCATCGCCAAAGCCGACGAGATCACCGGCAAGGCCGGGCAGAGCCTGCGCGACCACCTCGACGACGTCCTGCGCAACCACCGCCTCAACCTCCTCGTCACCGACGTCGAACTCGACAAGGCCGTCCCCGACCTCGAATGGGAGGGCTGGGACGTCGCCGAGACCAACACCCTCTTCGACGCCCTCCAGTTCCGCGCCCTCGGCGAGCGGCTCAACGCCAACCTCGCCGACAAGGCCGTCGGCGCCGCCGCCGTCCCCGTCGCCGAGACCGCCCGCGTCGAAGCCGCCGCGCTCGTCCCCGGCGGGCTCGCCGCCTGGCTCGGCGCCCGCACCGGCGACACCGGCGTGGCCTTCACCGGCACGTTCGCGTCCGGCGCCGGGTCCTTCGACACGATCGCGCTGGCCGAAGGCGGCCAGGCCCTCTGGTTCGAGCCCTCGCAGCTCGACGCCGAGGACGAGCGGTCCTGGACCGACTGGCTCGCCGACGCCGCGAAGCCGAAGCTCGTCCACGACGCCAAGGCGTTCCTGTGGGGCGCCGACGCCGCGGGCTGGCCCGAGCCCGCCGGGCTCAAGGCCGACACCATGATCGCCGCGTACCTCCTCAAGCCCGAGCAGCGCTCCTACGCACTCGGCGACCTCGCCATGCAGTACCTCGGCCGCGAACTGGAGACCGCCCAGACCGCCTCCGACGACGGCGCCCTGTTCAGCGACGCCGCGCTCGCGGGCGGGAGCGAGGACGACGGCTCCGCGCGCGTGCAGGCCGACTGCGACGCCGCCGCGGTCGTCGCCGAGCTCGCCGCCGAGCAGGCGCAGCGCCTGGAGCAGCGCCACCAGGCCGCGCTCGCCGACGACCTGGAGTTCCCGATCATCGGCGTGCTCGCGCGCATGGAGATCACCGGGATCGCCGCCGACGAGGGCCACTTCGCGGACATCGAGTCCGGGTTCGCCGCGCAGTCCAAGGACGCCACCGACCGCGCCCACGAGATCGTCGGGCGCCCCTTCAACGTCGGCTCGCCCAAGCAGCTCCAGGAGATCCTCTTCGAGGAGCTGAAGATGCCGAAGACCAAGCGCACCAAGACCGGGTACACCACGAACGCCGAGGCGCTCCAGCAGCTCCTGGTCAAGACCGGGCACCCGCTCCTGGAGCAGCTCCTGCGCTTCCGCGACGTCGAGAAGCTCAAGCAGATCGTCGCCACGCTGCGCGCCACGATCCAGACCGACGGGCGCATCCACACCACGTTCCACCAGACCGTCGCCGCCACCGGGCGCCTCTCCTCGGCCGACCCGAACCTCCAGAACATCCCGGTCCGCTCCGAGGCCGGGCGCGCGATCCGCGCCGGGTTCGTGGTCTCCGAGGGCTTCGAGTCGCTCATGACCATCGACTACAGCCAGATCGAGATGCGGATCATGGCGAGCCTCACCGGCGACGAGGGCCTGATCGAGGCGTTCATCGCGGGGGAGGACATCCACTCCGCGGTCGCCGCGAAGGTCTTCGGCGTCGGCCTCGGCGAGGTCTCGGCCGAGCACCGCCGCAAGATCAAGGCCATGTCCTACGGCCTCGCGTACGGCCTGTCGACGTACGGCCTGAGCCAGCAGCTCGGCATCGAGAACGCCGAGGCGCAGCAGCTGTCGGACGACTACTTCGCGCGCTTCGGGAAGGTCCGCGACTACCTGCACAACGTCGTCGAGGAGGCCCGCAAGACCGGGTACACCGAGACGATCATGGGCCGGCGCCGCTACTTCCCGGACCTGACCTCCGACAACCGCCAGCTCCGCGAGATCGCCGAGCGCGCGGCCCTGAACGCGCCGATCCAGGGCTCCGCGGCCGACATCATGAAGACCGCGATGCTCGGCGTCGACCGCGCGCTGCGCGAGGCGAAGCTCGACTCGCGGGTCATCCTCCAGGTCCACGACGAGCTCGTGTGCGAGGTCGCACCCGGCGAGTCGGAGCGGCTCGAATCACTCGTGCGGGAGCAGATGTCCAACGCCGCAACGCTCGCGGTGCCGCTGACCGTCGCCGCGGGCTTCGGCGATTCGTGGGAAGCCGCTGCGCATTAGCGGTGTCGATCGACACCGGGACCCGGCCCGGACTGGCGCGGCGTTATCGCGCACGGTAACCTGGACGGGCCTGGGCTTGTCCGCGTCCTCAGAATGGAGCAGGACGCCGCCGGCGGCAAGGGCGGCCCGGGACTGAACCGCGAGTGCGCGCGTCCGGCCAGGGTGCGTGCGCGAGCCCACGATTGATACGTATCCGGAGCACCAGCCCACATGACGAGCAGCATCGAGGCCACCTCGAGCAACGCTGAGAACAGCACCACGGTCGAAGAAACGTTCTCGGACGAGGAACTCCTCGCCGCGATCGACGCGACCATCAAATACTTCAACGACGGCGATATCGTCGAAGGTACCGTCGTCAAGGTCGACCGGGATGAAGTCCTGCTCGACATCGGCTACAAGACCGAGGGCGTCATCCCCTCGCGCGAGCTGTCGATCAAGCACGACGTCGACCCTGAAGACGTCGTCTCTGTGGGCGACCACGTCGAGGCCCTCGTCCTCCAGAAGGAGGACAAGGAAGGCCGTCTGATCCTCTCGAAGAAGCGTGCGCAGTACGAGCGCGCCTGGGGAACCATCGAGAAGATCAAGGAAGAGGACGGCGTCGTCCGCGGCTCGGTCATCGAAGTGGTCAAGGGCGGACTCATCCTCGACATCGGCCTCCGGGGCTTCCTCCCCGCGTCGCTGGTCGAGATGCGCCGCGTGCGCGACCTCCAGCCGTACGTGGGCCGCGAACTCGAAGCCAAGATCATCGAGCTCGACAAGAACCGCAACAACGTGGTCCTGTCGCGCCGCGCCTGGCTGGAGCAGACCCAGTCCGAGGTCCGCACCGAGTTCCTGCACCAGCTCGCGAAGGGCCAGGTCCGCAAGGGCACGGTCTCCTCGATCGTCAACTTCGGCGCCTTCGTCGACCTCGGCGGGGTCGACGGCCTGGTTCACGTCTCCGAGCTGTCCTGGAAGCACATCGACCACCCGTCCGAGGTCGTCGAGGTCGGTCAGCCGGTCGAGGTCGAGGTCCTGGAAGTGGACCTGGACCGCGAGCGCGTCTCCCTGTCGCTGAAGGCGACCCAGGAAGACCCGTGGCGCCAGTTCGCGCGCACCCACGCCATCGGCCAGATCGTGCCCGGCAAGGTCACCAAGCTCGTCCCGTTCGGCGCGTTCGTCCGCGTCGAGGACGGCATCGAGGGCCTCGTGCACATCTCCGAGCTGGCCGAGCGCCACGTGGAGGTGCCCGAGCAGGTCGTCAAGGTCGGCTCCGACGCCATGGTCAAGGTCATCGACATTGACCTGGACCGCCGCCGGATCTCGCTCTCGCTCAAGCAGGCCAACGAGGCCTACGTCGAGAACGAGGAGCAGTTCGACCCGACGCTGTACGGCATGGCCGCGCAGTACGACGACCAGGGCAACTACATCTACCCGGAGGGCTTCGACTCGGAGACCGGCGAGTGGATGGAGGGCTTCGACGAGGCCCGCGAGGAGTGGGAGCGGCAGTACGCCGAGGCCCGCACCCGCTGGGAGGAGCACGGCAAGCAGATCGCCGAGCGCGTCATCACCGAGGCTCCGGCCAAGCCCGCCGAGGGCGAAGCCGCCCCGAAGGGTGACAAGGGCGCCAAGAAGGCCACTTCCGAGAAGAAGTCGGCCCCCGCGGAGCCCCAGGGCACGCTGGCCACCGACGAGGCGCTCGCGGCTCTCCGCGAGAAGCTCGCCGGCAACTAACAGCTGTCACTCTTTCAACTGACAGACCACTGCCCGTCCCAGGCCGTTCGCCTGGGGCGGGTAGTGTTTTATCTGTGCTTAAAGTCGCATTGACCGGTGGCATCGGAGCCGGTAAGAGCACGGTCGCGAAGCAGCTCGCAGAGCTGGGGGCGAGCGTCATCGACGCCGACGCCCTCTCCCGCGAAGTCGTCGCCCCCGACACGGAGGGCCTCGCCGCGGTGGTCTCACGCTTCGGCCCCGAGGTCCTGACCCCGGAGGGCGCGCTCGACCGCGCGAAACTCGCCCAGATCGTCTTCAACTCCGCGCCCGCGCGGGCCGAACTCGAAGCGATCGTCCACCCGCGCGTCCGCGCGCGGGCCCGCGAGATCACCGAATCCCTGCCCGAGGACGCCATCGTCGTCCAAGACATCCCGCTCCTGGCCGAGACCGGCCAGGCGCCCGGCTTCCACCTCAACATCGACGTGGAAGCGCCGCGAGAGCTCCGGCTCGAACGGCTCGCCGCGCGCGGCCTCGACCGCGCCGACGCCCTCCGAAGGATCGACGCCCAGGCGTCCGACGCCGACCGCCGCGAGGTCTGCGACGTCGTCCTCAACAACGGCGACGACGTCCACGAGCTCGAACGGCGCGTGGCCCTGCTGTGGGACGAGCGCATCAAGCCGTTCGCGGAGAACCTGCGCCACGGCCACGCCGAGCGCCGGCCCGAGAAGCTCCAGTTCGTGGAGTCGGACCCGGCCTGGTTCCGCCGCTTCGAGCACCTGGCCGCGCGGCTGCGCCGCGTCATGGGCCCCAGCGCCGTCCGCATCGACCACGTCGGCTCGACCGCGGTCGCGGGCCTGCCCGCCAAGGACGTCATCGACATCCAGGTGACCGTGGTGTCCCTGCACGTCGTGGACGCGTTCGCGGAAGCGCTCGGCGACGCCGGATTCTACGGCGCGGTCGGGTCCGACTCGCCCAAGCCCGAGTTCCCTGACGTCGCCATGTGGGAGAAGCGCCTCTACGGCTACGCCGACCCCGGCAACGTGTCCCACATCCACTTCCGGTCGATCGACACGCCCGGCCAGCGGTTCGCGCTGCTGTTCCGCGACTGGCTCCGCGCCGACCCGCAGGCCCGCGCCGACTACGCGCAGGCCAAGGGCGTGCTCGCGGCCAAGGTCGACTCGGTCACCGACTACGCCGAGGCCAAGGAGCCCTGGTTCGACAGCGAGGGCTGGCCCCGCGCCAACCGCTGGGCCGAGGAGCACGGCTGGCACGCGCCGCTCTGCTGATCGTCCAAACACGACAAATCCGGGCCCGCGGTGCGACCGCGGGCCCGCTCGCGTATGCGCACGCGGCCGCCGATGCTGATACGATGACGAGTCGCGTTCGACGCGGATTCGATTCCGCCCGGCGCCGTCATTCACCGATCGGTGCGCATTCGGTCGCTCAGCGTCCCAGGTGCCACCGGCATCCGCTTGTACGAGCAACGAAAGTCTTTTCGGGACAATGCTGACACCCTTCCCGCTCACGGTCTTCGGCACGACCTTGCTCATCGCGACTCTGACAGTCCACATAGTCCTCGCAATCCGCGCGAGACGCCGCATACCGCCGCTCGACGCGCTCCTGCGGCGCCACGGCCGCTCCGACTGCGGTCACGTCGACACCCAGATCCGGGACCCGAAGGACGTGCAGCGCGAAGCGCGCGCCGCCGTCCGCGACCCGCACCGGCCCGCCGAGGACCGGGCCCGCGCCGTCCACGACCTCGCCCACGGCCGCGCCGCGACCGACACCACCCGGTGGACCCTCCGCAACACCGTCCAGGACCGCTACCTCGACGAAGACCACCGCTTCGCCATGCTCACCGCCTACTGCCGCTGCGATCCCGAGGCCGCCCTCGAAGCGCTCGACCTGTTCGCCCGCGACGGCTCCAACAACGCGTTCCGCAGACTCGAAGCGGCCCAGTGGATCACCGAGCGGTCCGTCCGGCGCCGCGCCGTGCTCGCCATCGCGACGGCCGCCGAGGTCGACGCCGAGTGCCGCCTCAAGGCCGCGACCGCGCTCAAGCCGCTGGCCCCGCGCGACGCCGAGGCCGCGTTCCAGGTCATCGCCACCGATGCCGCCGTCGGCTTCGGCGTGCGCATCCTCGCCGCGAACGAGTGGGCGCTCATGGACCGCGAGGCCGCAGTGGAGGCGCTGTGGCGGATCGTCCTCGCCACGACGACGCCCTGGTACTGGCGGATCGTGGCCGCCGCGAAGCTCGTCATGCTCCGCGTGCGCGCCGCCTACGACCTGCTGTGCGAGTGGATCGAGAACCCCGAGCTGCCCGCCGACGCGCGCGCCCAGCTCTCCCTGACCCTCAAGCGCCTCGACGCCTGACTCGAAGCGGCACAGACGCACCGCGGGCCCGGCCGAGAGGCCGGGCCCGCAGTCATGCTGCGCCTCAGCCGATCTGGTCCTCGACCCCCCACGGGACCGCGACCATCGGGTAGTCCTCGTACGCCACGTTCGCGCTCGCGACGCCGTAGTACGTCATCATCTCGACTTCGGTCAGGCGGTCGTCGGCCACGTGGTACCGGTACGCCGACTGGCCCGCCGCGGCCTCCGCGTCGCCGTTGACCGGGAACTCGACCACGTACTCCGGCTCGTCCTCAGTGCCGTCGGTGCGCAGCAGCTTCGCCTGCTCGGCCATCTTGGCCTCGTCGTCGGGCTCCTCGGAGGCCATCTCCAGGAGCCGGTACACCAGCGACTCGACCGGGCCGAAGCTGTCCGCGACGTCCTCGTCGGACAGCTGGTGGGCCTCCCAGCCCTCCGTCGGCGGCGTGTCGGGCAGCTCGCCGTCCTCGACCGCGAGCGTTGCGAAGCCGCCCGGCCGCGCGAGCATGAGCCGCTGGCCGCTCGCGTCCTCCAGGTGCAGGTACGCGGTCATGGTGCGCCAGTCGATCGACCCGAACCCGGTCGCGACCTGCCCGTCCGCGATCGGCACCGACATCTCGACCTCCGAGGACTGCTCCCAGTTCTCGTACCGGACCTCGCTGATCGTCTCGGCCAGGTCCTCGTCCACCGCGCCCGGCGCGATGGCCGGGCCGCCGAGGAGGTCGATCGGGTCGAGCCCGGTCGCGTCGATCTCGACGTCGCGCAGGAAGTCCACGGCCGAGAGGCTCTCGGAGCCCGTGTTCACCTGGAACCGGCGCAGCACGCCCTCGCCGTCGATGGAGTACAGCGCCTCGGGGGCTGCCGCGGCGGTCTCGCCCGCCGCGGGCTCGCCGGTCTCGACCATGATCGGCGCCCGGAACGAGTCCACGGGCTCGCCGTCGATGATCCCCTCCTCGCGCCAGGTCGCCTCGTCGGCCAGCTCGGCCGGGTCGTCGGCGTCCGCCGCGGTCAGCGTGAACAGGGAGGACACCAGGATGTCCAGAGTCGTCTCCAACTGCGAGCCGGCGCCCGAGAGCATCGCCCGGGTCGTCCAGCCGTCTTCGGGGACGGTGGCGGCGGTGAACGCGGCCTCGTCGTCGGCCCGCGAAGCCATCAGCCCCGGCACGGCCTGGACCAGCGTGTACGTGCCGTCGGCGGCCGGGACGCGCGCGTACACCATCGGGACCTGCCAGTCCATGTACCCGTCGACGGTGAGCGTCTCGCCGTCGACCGGCAGGCTCATCCGCAGCGCGACGGGCGCGGCTTCGTGGTTCTTCTGGCGCATCGAGGCCAGCAGGGCGGCCTCGTCCTCGCTGACCGGGCGCTCGGCCTGCGAGTTCCCCGGACTGCACGAGACGGCGAACCAGCCCGCGATCGCGATGGCCGTGATGATGGCGACGACCCACAGCAGGGCCGACTTGAACGGAACAGAGGTAGTGGAGCTCACGCAGGGACCAACGATCCAGTGCCCGAAAAGTCACCGGCGGGAGCGAGGAGTGTCGGACCCCGGGGTTACCGTTGGGCCGTGGCTTTCGATATTCCGCGCGCCGACGGGCGCTTCGAGGTGGTCAGCGAGTACCGGCCCTCCGGCGACCAGCCGACAGCGATCGCGCAGCTCACCGACAGGGTCAGCGGCGGCGAGCGCGACACCGTGCTGCTCGGCGCCACCGGCACCGGCAAGTCCGCCACGTCCGCGTGGCTGATCGAGCAACTCCAGCGGCCGGCACTGGTGATGGTCCACAACAAGACCCTCGCCGCCCAGCTGGCGAAGGAGCTCCGCGAGCTCCTGCCGAACAACGCCGTCGAGTACTACGTCTCCTACTACGACTACTACCAGCCCGAGGCGTACGTCGCCCAGACCGACACCTACATCGAGAAGGACGCCTCGATCAACGAGGAGGTCGAGCGGCTGCGCCACCGCGCCACGTACTCGCTGCTCACCCGCCGCGACGTCGTCGTGGTCGCCACGGTCTCGGCCATCTACGGCCTCGCCACGCCCGCCGAGTACCTCGAACAGGCCACCGAGGTCGCCGTCGGCCAGGAGTGGGAACGCGACAAGCTGCTGCGCCGCCTCGTCGACGTCCAGTACGCCCGCAACGACATCGCCTTCACCCGCGGCACCTTCCGGGTCCGCGGCGACACGATCGAGATCATCCCGGCGTACGAGGAGCTGGCGATCCGGATCGAGATGTTCGGCGACGAGATCGACCGGCTCTACTACCTGCACCCGATCACCGGCGACGTCGTCCGCGAGGTCGACCGGGTCCTCATCTTCCCCGGCTCGCACTACGCCACGGGCGACGCCCGGCTCAAGCGCGCCATCGGCGACATCGAGGTCGAGCTCGAAGAGCGCCTGACGGAGCTGGAGTCCCAGGGCAAGCTCCTGGAGGCCCAGCGGCTGCGGATGCGCACGGTATTCGACCTGGAGAACATGAAGCAGACCGGCACCTGCAACGGCATCGAGAACTACTCGCGGCACATCGACGGCCGCCCCGCCGGGTCGCCGCCGCACACGCTCCTGGACTACTTCCCCTCGGACTTCGTCACGATCGTCGACGAGTCGCACCAGACCGTCCCGCAGATCGGCGCGATGAGCGAGGGCGACGCCTCCCGCAAGCGCAACCTGGTCGACCACGGCTTCCGCCTCCCCAGCGCGCAGGACAACCGGCCGCTGCGCTTCGACGAGTTCCGCGAGCGCGTGGGCCAGTCGGTGTACCTGTCGGCCACGCCCGGCAAGTGGGAGATGGAGCAGACCAAGGGGAAGTTCGTGGAGCAGGTCATCCGGCCCACGGGCCTGGTCGACCCGCACGTGGAGGTTCGGCCCACGAAGGGCCAGATCGACGACCTCATGTTCGAGATCCGCGAGCGCGCCAAGAAGGACGAGCGGGTCCTGGTGACCACCCTCACCAAGAAGATGGCCGAGGACCTCACCGACTACTTCCTCGACAACGGCATCCGCGTCCGGTACCTCCACTCGGAGGTCGAGACGCTGCGCCGCGTCGAGCTGCTGGGGGAGCTGCGCCGCGGCGACTACGACGTGCTCGTCGGCATCAACCTCCTCCGGGAGGGTCTCGACCTGCCGGAGGTGTCGCTCGTGGCGATCCTCGACGCCGACAAGGAGGGCTTCCTGCGCTCGGCGACCTCGCTGATCCAGACGATCGGGCGCGCGGCCCGAAACGTCTCGGGCACGGTCCTCATGTACGCGGACAACCTCACCGACTCGATGAAGGCCGCGCTCGACGAGACCGACCGGCGCCGCGAGAAGCAGGTGGCCTACAACCTGGAGCACGGGATCGACCCGCAGCCGCTGCGCAAGCGCATCGGCGACATCATGGAGGACCTGTACGACTCCGCGGCCGAGACCGCGAAGCTCGTCGCCGCCGAGCGGCCGGTCCGCGGGAAGAAGTCGGACACGAAGGGCGCGGGCAAGGTCCGCTCCGAGATCGTGCAGCAGATCGACGAGCGCAACGAGCAGATGCTCACCGCCGCAAGGGAACTGCGCTTCGAGCTGGCGGCGGCCTACCGCGACGAGATCGCCGACCTCAAGCGCGAGCTGCGCGAGATCGACGCGGCCGGGGCCTGACACGGGACCGGCCCGCGCGGGAATGCGCGGGCCGGTGCCGGTGTTGTGCAGAGGGTGCTAGTCGATGTCGACGGCATGCTCGACGAACGGCGGCTCGGCGAAGTACGGGCCGATCGCCTCGCGCCACTTCGGGAACCGGTCGGTTTCACGGAAGCCCTGCTCATGGGCCTCGACCGAGTCCCACTCGATGAGGAGCACGAAGCGGCTCGGGTTCTCCACCCCCTGCGTCATCCGCATGGAGCGGAGGCCGGGGGAGACCTTGACGAACTCGCGGGCGGACCGGTACGCCTCCTTGAAGGCGTCCTCCTGTCCGGGGGTGATCTTGATTTCAGCGACTTCCAGAACCATGGGCGGAGCGTGCCACAAGGTTCGGTGATCGCCGCAGGTCAGGCGTACTGTCGAGAGAGAAGTCACAAATCCGACTGATGACAAGTCGGGTTTCGGCAGGCAGAATAAGCGTGTCTGTTCAAAATCAGGTATGTGGGGAGTATCCCGCAGCGCCAGCGCTGTTAGCGTCGTCGTCAATGCACGGGACCGCGATCGGTCCCCGGTGACGCTGGTCCCAGAGGGATCGGGAGAGACCATGTGACCCTCCAAAGACCAAGGAAGGCAACACATTGGAACTCCCGGCCTGGGCATGGGCGCTGACCATGGCAGGACTGGCGTCGGTGGTCGTGTTCGACCTCGTGATGGCGGTCCGCAACCCCCACAAACTCTCCACGAAGGAATCGGCCACCTGGGCCGGCGTCTACGTCAGTGCCGCATTGCTCTTCGGAGCCCTCATATTCTTCACGCAGGGCGCCGCTTACGGCGGGCAGTTCTACGCGGGCTACCTCACCGAGCTGGCCCTCTCCGTGGACAACCTCTTCGTCTTCCTCCTGATCATCCAGGCGTTCCGCGTCCCGGACAAGCTCCAGTCGCGGGTGCTGCTGGTCGGCATCGTCCTCTCGATCATCCTGCGCGGCGGCTTCATCGCCGTCGGCTCGGTGCTCATCGAGCAGTTCAGCTGGGTCTTCCTCATCTTCGGCGCGATCCTCATCTGGACCGCGTGGGGCCAGCTCAAGGGCGACGACGACCACGAGGAGGGCCTGACGCAGAACCGCTTCATGCGGTTCGCGGAGTCGCGCATGCGCGTGGCCCCCGACTACGACGGCGGCCGCCTGACCACCCGCATCGACGGCGTCAAGTTCGTGACCCCGCTGCTGCTGGCGATGCTCGCGATCGGCTCCACGGACATCCTGTTCGCGCTCGACTCGATCCCGGCGATCTTCGGCCTCACGCAGGAGCCGTACCTGGTCTTCACCGCGACGATCTTCGCGCTCATGGGCCTGCGGCAGCTGTACTTCCTGCTGGCGGCCCTGCTCAAGTCGCTGCGGTACCTCTCGCTGGGCCTGGCCGCGATCCTCGGCTGGATCGGCGTCAAGCTCATCCTCCACGGCCTGCACGAGAACCAGCTCCCGTTCATCAACGGCGGCGAGCACCTCGACGCGATCCCCGAGATCCCGACCGCGCTGTCGCTGGGCGTCATCGCCGGCGTCCTCATCGCCGTCATCGTGACGAACGGGATCCTCCTGCGCCGCGAGGGCAAGACCTGGAAGGAGCTGTTCGAGGAGGCCGAGCGCGAGCAGCACGTCCCGGCCACCGCGGGCGCCGAGAAGGTCTGACACGCACGTGGAACGGCCCGCCTCCCCGGGACAGGAGAGGCGGGCCGTTCGCGTTGCTGTCAGGCCCTGACGGGCAGCCTGCGGCACGCGGCGATGCGCGCCAGCTCGGCGTCCTTGAGGGGCTCGGCGACGACCTTGCCGTAGACCGGCGAGGAGAAGATCACCTCGGGCAGGTCCGACTGGCTGCGCTCGGCCATGATCGCCGGGGTCTTCGGGTCCCCGCCGTGGTCGAGGAAGACCAGGTCGCCCGGGTGCAGGTCCTCGAACGCGACGGCCTCGCCCGCCTCGATGAGGGCCTCGCCGAAGCGGGGCACGTCGATCCCGAGCTGGCGGTAGACGATCCACACCAGGCCGGGGGCGTCGATGCCGTAGGCGCTGACGCCGCCGTGCAGGTAGGGGATCTCCAGGAGCTGCTGCGCGAGCTTGACGGCGTCGAGCCCCGCGGCGACCATCGCGGTCGAGGGCGCGGACAGGTCCGCGGCGGGCTCGGCCGTCAGGTCGCGCTGGGGGACCCAGCCGGGCTGGCGCGGCCCCGGGAGGGCCACGGGGACCCAGCCGCGGTACGCCTCGCCGACGACGCGCAGGCGCGTCCCGAGGGTCACGCCGGGGATCGACACGTCGCCCCCGGGCTCGTCGCGCACGGCCGTCGCCGTGGCGCTCACGAGGTACTCGGTGCCGCCGCCGCCCCCGTCGGCCGGGTGCGCGAGCTGGTCGAGGGGGACCCAGCCCGAGGTCTCCTGCGAGGGGCAGGTGACCTTCGCCCAGCCGTCGGCTATCTGCTCGACGTCGACTCGGGTGCCCAGGAGGCACTGGGTCCGCACGCGTCCTTTGAGGCCGTTGGCGCGGATGTCGTTGGTGAGCCTGGCGACCCATTCGCGGATGGCGGACGGCACGCCCAGCGCGAGCCGGTCCTCGGGCCCGGCGGCGGAGGGCTGGGCCCAGAGGGTCGCGACTGCCACGGCGATCAACGCCGGTTGTCCAGGTGCGATCGGCAAGATTGGTTCTCTCCGGATGGTTCGGGCGGTTCACAAGTCGAGACGCGAGCAGGGGGATCTCCACCAGCCCGCCGCGTCCTTCGCAGCACCGACCACCCACTGTAGCAAGTGTAGGCGGATCGCGACGCTCCGGCCCGAGCGTGATGTCGCGAGGGCATACCGCCCGATACCACCCGCACCATCGGAAAATCCCCTCCCCACGGCTGTGGGAGGATCGTGCCCATGACCGGACTCCCTGACGCCCTCGACCGCCTCGCCACCGCCGCCGAACTGGACCGCGCCCCCGACGCGGCGGACCTGGCGGCCGTCCTCGCGAGCGGCGACGCCGAGCTGATGGACGTGGTCGCCGCCGCCGCGCGGCTCCGCTTCCGCCACTTCGGGAACACGGTCAAGCTGAACTACCTCGTCAACCTCAAGAGCGGCCTGTGCCCCGAGGACTGCAACTACTGCTCGCAGCGGCTGGGCTCCAAGGCCGACGTCCTCAAGTACACGTGGCTCAGCCCCGAGCAGGCCGCGGACGCGGCCGCCGCGGGGGTCGCGGGCGGGGCTTCGCGGGTGTGCCTGGTGGCGAGCGGGCGCGGGCCGACGGACATGGACGTGGAGCGGGTCGGCAAGACCATCGCCGCGGTCAAGAACGCCGCCCCCGGCGTCGAGGTGTGCGCGTGCCTGGGCCTGCTCAAGGACGGCCAGGCCGAGCGCCTCGCCGACCTCGGCGCCGACGCGTACAACCACAACCTGAACACCTCCGAGGACACGTACGCGGAGATCTGCTCGACCCACACGTTCGCCGACCGCGTCGACACCGTCAACGCCGCCCACGGCGCGGGCCTGTCGCCGTGCTCGGGCCTCATCGCGGGGATGGGCGAGTCGGACGCCGACCTCGTCTCGGTCGCCCTCGGCCTGCGGGAGCTGGACGTCGACTCGATCCCGGTGAACTTCCTGCTGCCCTTCGACGGCACGCCCATGGAGGCGACCTGGGACCTGGACCCGCGCCGGTGCCTACGCATCCTCGCGATGGTCCGCCTCGCGAACCCGTCGGCGGAGGTCCGCCTCGCGGCCGGGCGCGAGGTCCACCTGCGCGCCCACCAGGCCACCGCCCTCCAGATCGTCAACTCGATCTTCCTGGGCGACTACCTCACCAGCGAGGGCCAGGCCGCCAAGGACGACCTCGCCCTCATCGCCGACGCCGGCCTCGTCCCCCTCGGCCTCGACACCGCCCCGCAAGAGGTCCGCGAAGCCGTCAAGCCCCGCAGGCGCGGCGCCGGCACCGAGGTCGCGCCGAACGCCTAGACCGCCGCGGTGGACTCGCGGACCACGAGCTCCGTGGCGAGTTCGAGTCGGGGGGAGTCGATCTCGTTGCCCGCGGCCATCTCCAGGACGGTGCGGGCCGCGAGGGCGCCCATCTCGGCGAGGGGCTGGCGGACCGTGGTGAGGGGCGGGGACGTCCAGCGGGACTCGGGGAGGTCGTCGAAGCCGACGACGCTGACGTGCTCGGGGATGCGCAGGCCCGCCTGGCGGATCGCCTCGTAGGCGCCGAAGGCCATCTGGTCGGAGGACGCGAAGATCGCCGTCGGGCGGGGGTCCAGGGCCAGGAGCCCGTTCGCGGCGTCGAAGCCGGACTGGTGGTAGAAGTCCCCGTCGAAGACCAGGGACGGGTCGAACTCGATGCCCGCGGCCTCCAGGGCGGCGCGGTAGCCGTCGAAGCGGGCGCGCGAGCACAGGACCTGCTTGGGGCCGTGGATGAACCCGATCCGGCGGTGGCCCAGGGAGATCAGGTGCTCGGTGGCGGCCAGGCCGCCCGCCCAGTTGGTGGCGCCGATCGCGGGGGCGTCCATCGTGGGCCCGCCCGAGGGGTCGAGGACCACCATGGGGACGCCGAGGTGGCGCAGCTGCTCCAGGATCGGGGACGCGAGCTGCGAGACCACCAGGATGACGCCGTCGGAGGCGCGGGTGCGGAGGTTGTCCATCCACTGCTCGGTGGAGGCGCGGCGGCGGTGCACCGCGGAGACGACCGTGCCGACCCCGGCGGCGTGCGCCGCGTCCTCCACGCCGCGGATGATCTCCACGGCCCAGGGGCTGTCCAGCTCGTTGAACACCAGGTCGACCAGGCGCGCGCGGCTGGGCGTGCGGGTCGAGCGGCGGCGCTGGTACCCGCGCTCGTTCAGCAGCTCCTCGACGCGTCGGCGGGTCTCGGGGGCGACGTCGGAGCGGCCGTTGATGACACGTGACACCGTCGGCACGCTGACGCCGGCCTCGTCGGCGATGGCGCGGATGGTGATCCGCCCGTGTTCGGCTTCGCTCAAGGGTCTCCTCCAGGTCCGGTGCGCAATGGTTCGCTGCACATCCTATAGCGCGGCTACGCGGCTCCCGGAGCGCGCCCGAAAGTTTCGGCCGCCGACCGTGAAACCGGGTGCTGGGCAAACGCATCCCAAGGTCAGATTGGCGCTAGAACTGAGGCTTCATCAATGTTATGGTGTGCGAACCTGTATCGAAAACGATCAGAAAAGTTTCAGAAACTATCGGCCCGGAACCAGCCGCCACGGCGCGCGCTGGGCCGCTTGAGTGGAGCAGCATGGACACCGACACCCCCGCGGAGACGGCCGAACGGGCCGCCGGGCTGGTCAAGCGGATGACCCTCGAAGAGAAGTGCGCGCAGCTGTCGAGCCTGTGGCACGGCGTCGAGGCCGACGCGGGGGAGATGGCCCCCCACCAGAGCGAGCAGACCGGCGGCGCCGTCGCCGCCGCCGACCCCCTCGCCCACGGGCTCGGCCAGGTCACCCGCCCCTTCGGATCCGCCCGCGTCGACCCCGCCGAGGGCGCCGCCCGCCTCGCCGCGATCCAGCGCCGCGTCCGCGAGAGCAGCCGCTTCGGCATCGCCGCCGTCGCCCACGACGAGTGCCTCGCCGGGTTCATGGCCTACGGCGCCACCATCTTCCCCACCGCCCTCGCCTGGGGCGCGACCTTCGACCCCGCGCTCGTCCACGCCGTCGCCCGGCGCATCGGCGACACCATGCGCTCGGCCGGCATCCACCAGGGCCTCGCCCCCGTCCTCGACGTCGTCGCCGACTCCCGCTGGGGCCGCACCGAGGAGACCATCGGCGAGGACCCGTACCTCACCGGCGTCCTCGGCACCGCGTACGTCACCGGCCTCCAGGACGCCGGACTCGTCGCCACCGTCAAGCACTTCGCCGGGTACTCCGCCTCCCACGCCGCCCGCAACTTCGGCCCGGTCTACCTGGGCCCCAGGCAGTTCACCGAGACCTACCTGACGCCCTTCGAGATGGCCGTGCGGCTCGGCCGCGCCAAGTCCGTCATGCCCTCCTACGCCGCCAACGACGGCGTCCCCTCCCACGCCAACACCCGCCTCCTCACCGGCATCCTCCGCGAGGAGTGGGGCTTCGAGGGCACCGTCGTCGCCGACTACTTCGGCGTCAACTTCCTCAACTCCCTGCACGGCATCGCGGGCGACCGCTCCGCCGCCGCCGCGGCCGCACTCGGCGCGGGCGTGGACGTCGAGCTCCCCGGCGTCGACTGCTTCGGCGAGCCCCTGCGCAACGCCGTCGCCGAAGGACTCGTCGAGGAGAAGACCCTCGACCGCGCCGTCGAGCGCGTCCTCGCGCAGAAGATCGAGCTCGGCCTGCTCGACGAGCTGCCCGAGCCGTCCGGGACCGTCGACTTCGACCCGCCCGAGGCCCGCGCGCTGGCCGCCGAGGTCGCCCGCAAGTCCGTGGTGCTCCTGTCGAACGACGGGACGCTGCCCCTCGCGGCGGCCCCCGCGCGCGTGGCGCTCCTCGGCCCCGTCGCCGACGACCGGGCCGCGTTCCTCGGCTGCTACTCGTTCCCCAACCACCACATGCGGTACGACACCGAGAGCGGCGAGCCGTACCCGGTGGTCGACACCGGCGTGGCCGTCGCCACCCTCGCCGACCGGCTCGCGGCCGACCTGCCCGGCGCCGCTATCGAGCACGTCGCCGGGGGCTGGGTCCGGGAGTCCACGGACACCGAGATCGCCGCCGCCGCGAACGCCGCCGCGGCCGCCGACCTGGCGATCGTCGCCGTCGGCGACCGCTCCAGCCTGTTCGGGCGCGGCACCTCCGGCGAGGGCTGCGACGCCCCCGACCACGCCCTGCCCGGCCGCCAGAACGAGCTGCTCGAAGCGGTCCTCGACTCCGGCACGCCCACCGTCGTCGTGGTCGTCTCGGGCCGCCCGTACGCGCTCGGCACCGCCCCCGAGCGGGCCGCCGCGATCGTCCAGGCGTTCCTGCCCGGCGAGGAGGGCGCGGCCGCGATCTCCGGCATCCTCACGGGCGCAACGGAACCCGAGGGCCGCCTGCCCGTGGGCGTCCCGGCCCGGCGCGACTCGCCGCCCGCGACCTACCTGGGCCCGCAGCTGGCCCGCCGCTCCGAGGTGTCCTCGGTCGACCCGACCGCCCGCTACCCCTTCGGGCACGGCCTCACGTACACCGAGTTCACCTGGGACGAGCCGGAACTGCTCTCCGGCGCCGAGACCGCGCCCGACGGCGTCGTCGAGGTGGCCGTGCGCGTCGCCAACACCGGGGGCCGCCGCGGCACCGAGGTCGTGCAGCTCTACCTCCACGACCCCGTCGCGTCGACCGTCCGCCCCGTGCAGCGCCTCGTGGGCTTCGCCCGCCTGGAGCTGGCCCCGGGGGAGGCCGCGCGCGCCCGCTTCGCCGTCCCCGCCGACCTCGCCGCGCTCATCGGCCTCGACGGCCAGTGGACCGTGGAGGCCGGGGCCCTCGAACTGCGCCTGGGACGCTCGGCCGCCGACACCGCCGCGGCCCTCGCCGTCCAGGTCACCGGCGAGCGGCGCATCGAGCCGGGGACCAGGGCATTGGAGACCCAGGTCACTGTCGAAACGGCTGTCGGCTAGTATTGTCGTCAGCGCTGGAAAACGTTTACCGAATCTCCGTGCCAAAGGAGTCCCCTGTGTCCTCCACCTACCGCCTCGCCGTCGTCGGCACCGGCGGGATCGCCAACCTGCACGCCGAAGAACTGCGCAAGCACGTCCCCGGCCGCATCGAGCTCGTGGCCGCCGTCGACCCCGACACCGCCCGCCTCGACGCGTTCAAGGACAAGTTCGGCCTCGACCGCGGCTACGCCTCCATCGAGGAGCTGCTCGCGAACGAGGAGCTCGACCTCGTCGACCTGTGCACCCCGCCCGTGGCCCACGGGCCCGGCGCCATCGCCGCCCTCGAAGCGGGCGTCGGCGTCGTCTGCGAGAAGCCCCCGGCCCTGAGCCTGGAGGAGTTCGACCGGATCGCCGCGGCCGCCGCCGCCTCCAGCGCCGACTTCGCCGTGATCTCCCAGCACCGCTTCGGCTCCGCGGCCGAGCGCGTGCGCAACATGATGGCCTCCGGCGTCCTCGGCCGCCTCGCCGTCGCCAAGTGCGACACCCTCTGGTTCCGGCCCGAGGAGTACTTCGCCGTCGAATGGCGCGGGCGCTGGGAGACCGAGGGCGGCGGCCCCACCATGGGCCACGGCATCCACCAGATCGACACGCTCCTGTCGATCGTCGGGCCCTGGTCCGAAGTGGTCGCCACCGCGCACCGGCACCGCCGCCGCACCAACACCGAGGACGTCTCGCACGCGATCGTCACCCTCGAATCCGGCGCGTCCGTGGTCATCACCAACTCGCTGCTGTCCCCGCGCGAGGTCTCCCAGATCCGCCTCGACTTCGACACGGCCACCGTCGAACTCGACCACCTCTACGGGTACGGGGACGACAACTGGTCGGTCCACCCGATCGAGTCCGCCGCCGACGACGTCAACCAGGCATGGGCGGGCGAGCCGCGCGGCCAGTCCTCCGGCCACGGCGCCCAGTTCAAGCGCATCGCCGACGCCCTCGACGGCAAGGCGACTCCGCCGGTCCCCGTCGAAGAGGCCCGCCGCACCCTCGAACTGCTCGCCGCGATCTACGCCTCCGCGTTCACCGGCAAGCGCGTCCGGGCCGGCGACATCGACCCGACCTCCCCCTTCTACCAGCGGATGGACGGCTCGGGCACGCCCTGGGCCGACCTCAAGTGACGACGTACCGGAAACCGAGTGGAGAGACACCGATGACGCTGCACCTCGCCGACGACGGCACCGCCCTCTCGATCACCAAGGGCGACCTTGAGATCCTGCGCTACGTCTACCGACCCGACAACGACCAGTTCGAGTCCCCCCGGCCCTACTTCGAGCCCCTCCGCGACCTCGCCGGGCACCAGGTGAGCCTCTACCGGCCCCACGACCACGTGTGGCACAAGGGCATCGCCCTCTCGCTGCCGAACGCGGGCCCCGAGAACTTCTGGGGCGGGCGCACCTTCCGCCGCGACCTCGGCTACGTCGACGAGAAGAACGACGGCGCCATGGTCCACCAGGAGTTCACCGAGCTCACTGCGGACGAGAACGGCGTCAAGGCCGTCGAGCGCCTCGACTGGATCACCGAGGACGGCCGCCACTTCTTCTCCGAGACCCGCTCCTTCGCCGTCGCCGTCCTCGCCGACGACACCTGGGTCCTCTCCTTCTCCACCGCGTTCACCAACGACACCGCGGACACGGTGGTCATGGGCAGCCCCACCACCGAGGGCCGCGACAACGCCGGGTACGGCGGGTTCTTCTGGCGCGGGCCCCGCTCCTTCACCGAGGGCCGGGTCTACACCGCCGACGGCGAAGGCGGCGACGAGCTCATGGGCGTGCGCGGCGACTGGATGGCCTTCCGCGGCGCGCACGACTCCGTCGACGCCGCCTCCACCCTCGTCTTCACCGACCACCCGGACAACCCCGGCGCGCCCGTCAAGTGGTTTGTCCGCTCGACCCCGTTCGCCGCGGTCTGCCCCGCGCCGTTCTTCGACACCGAGCTGCCGATGGCCCCCGGCGACACCGTGACCCTCCGCCACGCCGTGGCGATCGTCAACGGCGACACCGGCGTCGACGGCGCCGCCGAGAAGGCCGGACTCGCCGCCGCCGAACTCGCGAAGCTGGCCGCATGACCGGCTTCCCCGGCGGCACGGCCGTCTCCATCGTCACCGTCTACGACTGGCCCACGATCGACGGCCAGGCCGGAGGCTCCCCGCACTTCCACACCGCCTCCACCGAGGGCTACGTCGTCACCGGCGGCACCGGCGCGGTCGAGACCCTCTCCGGCGACGGCTACGAGCGCCGCGACCTCGCCCGCGGCACCGTCCTGTGGTTCACCCCCGGCACGGTGCACCGCCTGATCAACGCCGGAGACCTCGAACTCGTCGTCGTCATGCAGAACGCCGGCATCCCCGAAGCCGGGGACGCCGTCTTCACCTTCCCCGACGAGGTCCTCAACGACCCCGCGGCCTACATCGCCGCCGCCACCGCGCCCGGCGCCCCCGGCCTCACCCACGAGCAGCGCGGCGAGGCCACCCGCACCCGCCGCGACCTCGCCGTCGAGGGCTACCTCGCCCTGCGCGAACGCGTCCAGAAGGACGGCGCCGAAGCGATGAAGCCCGTGTGGGAGCAGGCCGCCCGCATCGTCGCCGACCGCACCGACACCTGGCGCAAGCTCTGGGCCGCCGGGCCCAAGGCCCAGGCCGACGCCACCGGCGCCCACCTCGACGCCCTCGCGGGCGCCGAAGCCGCCCACCTCTGCGACGCCCACGTCGCCTCCGCGGGCGACGCCGAAGGCAAGTGGGGCATGTGCGGACGCCTCGAGACCTGGGACCTCCGGCCCCAGTAGACGCACGCGAGGGGCCGGGTGTTCACCATGTGAACGCCCGGCCCCACTCGTATGCGCGCACAGCGTGTCGCTGCCGCTACGATTGCGGCTGGACACGAAGGAGCGCAGTTGGCCGAGCACAACCCGGCGGAGTGCGGGATCATGATCGACGCCCCCACCACCGCCGACCGCGACGACGCGGTCTGGATCGAACCCCTCGGGGACGGCGCCGGCGGCGAGACCGGCTTCGACGCGTGGATCCACATCGCCCGCGCCGCCGACCACGTGACCACCGGCGGCCCCGCCGACACCGAGGCCCGCCGCCGCGTCCACACCCGCTACCGCGCCGACCACACCCGGCACATGCTCCCCGCCCCCGTCGTCGAAGCCGCCTCCCTCACCCCCGACCGGCCCTGCGACACCTTCGCCGTCCACCTGCGCATCGACCCCGCCGGACGCGTCCTCGACGCCGAACTCGGCCCCGGCCGCCTCACCCGCTCCTGGACCATGACCCACGCCGAGGCCGCCACCGCCTCCGGCGACCCCGCCCACCCCCTCCACGCCACCCTCGCGCTCGCACTCCGCTTCGCCCAGACCATGCTCGCCGCGCGCCGCAACGCCGGCGCCCTCGCCTTCTACGACCTCCTCTCCGGCTTCGCCACCAACGAAGAGGGCCAGATCGTCCGCCTCGACTCCGCGGAACGCAACTCCGGCTACATCATCGTGCAGGAGTTCATGATCGCCGCCAACGCGCAGATCGCCTCCTGGGCCGTCCGCGAGGACCTCCCCATCCTCTTCCGCAACCACCGCCTCGCCGCCGTCGCCGGCGACCCCGCCGAACTCCGCGGCGAACTCGACGACATCGCCGCCTCAGGCGACGGCGCCGCCTTCGAGATGCTCCGCTCCCGCATGAAGATGGTCTCCCGCGCCGCCACCTACGGCCCCACCGTCCACGGCCACCACGGCCTCCAGCTCCCCGTCTACACCCACGCCACCAGCCCCATCCGCCGCTACCCCGACCTCGTCACCCAGCGCATCCTCCTCGCCGCCGCCCTCGGCCGCCCCGGCCCCTACAGCCCCGAAGAGCTCGCCGCCACCGCCGACCACGTCAACGAGCACCTCGACGCCGAGCGCCGCGCCAAAGCCGACTTCTTCAAGCAGCGCGCCCAGGCCGAGACCGCCCGCCAGATGGAGGCCGCCGACTTCGCGTCCCTGCCGTACAAGCAGTTCGCCCGCGTCCTCCAGTTCGCCGTCGAACGCGGCGAGGCCCCCGCCGGACTCGCCGACGAGACCGCCCGCCGCCTCGACGCCCGCGAACTCCTGCTCCGCGAGTTCGCCTCCGTCTACCTCTACGGCGGCCCCGACTTCCAGCCCCTGCGCGAACGCATGAACCGCCGCCTCTCCCGCGAACCCCAGCAGGCCCAGTCCGTGCTCAACGTCTACCTCCAGGACCGCCTCGGCGGCCCCGTCAGCAACGAGACCAACGTCAACTGGACCGTCGAGCCCGAACCCGCCTACGAAGGCCCCCTCTTCAGCGCCCAGGTCGCCCTCGTCTTCGACGGCACCCGCACCGAGTCCCCCAAGCGCTTGCAGCGCAACAAGAAGGACGCCCGCAACCAGGCCGCCCTGGCGCTGGCCGCCCAGCTCGCGGGCCTGCCCGACCTCTCCGCCGACGCCGCCGCGAAACCGCGCACCGACGCGCCCCGCAAGCTCCTCGTGGACGCCGCCGTCAACCCGGCCGAGGCCGTCCAGATCTACGCCGCCCGCGGGGCCATCGACGGCCTCGCGTGGGAGTTCGAGGTTGACGGGCCGTCCCACGAACGGGTGTTCACGTGCCGCGGCGAGGGCCTCCTGCGCGCCACCGGCGAGCGGGTCACGGCCGAGGGGAAGGGCCCGACGAAGCAGGCCGCGAAGACCGCCGCGTCCGCGGAGCTGCGGATGGTCGTCGAGGCCGGGCTCGCGCTCGGCGAGACCGGCACGCGCAGCCCGGCGTAGGCCGCACCACCCGCCCGCACGCACCGGGAAAAGCGTTTCGGCCGCTAGGGCACAATGAGACCGTGCATATTCTCGACGATTTCGCATGGCGCGGCCTCATCCAGGACTCCACCGGCACCGACTCCCTCCGCGAGTCGATCGACGCCGGGCGGCTCACGTTCTATGTGGGCTTCGACCCCACCGCCGTCAGCCTGCACGTCGGCCACCTCATGCAGGTGCTCACCGCCCGCCGCCTCCAGCTGGCCGGGCTGCGCCCGCTGCTGCTCGTCGGCGGCGCGACCGGCCAGATCGGCGACCCCAAGGAGGCGGGGGAGCGGTCGCTCAACCCGCCGGAGGTCGTCGCCGGGTGGGTCGAGAAGATCCGCGCCCAGGTCTCGCCGTTCGTCACCTACGACGGCGAGAACGCCGCGGTGCCGGTGAACAACCTCGACTGGACCTCGGAGCTGAGCGTCGTGGACTTCCTCCGCGACGTCGGCAAGCACTTCCCGATCTCGAAGATGCTCGCCCGCGACGTGGTCAAGTCCCGCCTGGAGGCCGGGATCTCGTTCACCGAGTTCTCGTACCAGCTGCTCCAGTCCCACGACTACTTCGAGCTGAACCAGCGCCACGGCTGCACCCTCCAGTTCGGAGGGTCGGACCAGTGGGGCAACATCACCGCGGGCGTCGACTACATCCGCCGCCGCACCGGCGACCACGTGCACGCCTTCGTGACCCCGCTCGTGACCAAGGCCGACGGCACCAAGTTCGGCAAGACCGAGGGCGGCGCGGTCTGGCTCGACCCGGAGCTGACCAGCCCGTACGCGTTCTACCAGTTCTGGCTGAACTCCGGCGACGCCGACGTGGTGCGCTACCTGAAGTACTTCTCGTTCAAGTCGCACGAGGAGATCGCCGAGCTGGAGGCCGCCACGGCCGAGAAGCCCGCCGCGCGCCTCGCGCAGAAGGCCCTCGCCGAGGAGCTGACCACGCTCCTGCACGGTGCCGAGGAGACGCAGAACGTCGTCGCCGCCTCGCAGGCCCTGTTCGGCCGCGGCGAACTGGCCGAGCTGCCGGAGGCGACGCTGCGCGCCGCGCTCGTGGAGGCGGGTCTCGCGGAGCTCCAGAAGCCCGACGTCACCGTCGCCGAGGCGATGAAGGAGGCCGGTGTCGTGGCGAGCCTCGGCGAGGCGCGCCGCGCGGCCAAGGAGGGCGGGGCGTACCTGAACAACGTCCGGGTCAGTGACGCGGAGGCCGTTATCGACCGGTCTGACCTGCTTCACGGCAGGTACGGAGTGATCCGGCGGGGTAAGAAGACCGTCGCCGGGGTCGAACTCGTCGGCTGAGTCCTACACTTGATTGGTTTTGTCGCGGTGAACAGAGGGGGAGACACAAGTGGCTGAAGACGGCCGCGCCCGCAAGGGTGGAGAAGACCGACGAGGCGGCTACGGCCGTCGCGAGGGCGGCGGCTACGGCGACCGTTCGGGCCGGGGCGGTTCCGACCGCCGCGACGACCGCGGCGGGAACCGGGGCGGCTACGGCCGCAGTGAAGGCCGCGACGACCGCCCGCGGCGCTACGAGGACCGGGACGACCGCCCGCGCCGCGACGGCGACGACCGCGGCGGCTACAACCGTGACGACCGGGGCCCGCGCCGCGACGGCGACAACCGGGGTGGCGGCGGGTACAACCGCGACGACCGCGGCGGACGCAGCATCAACCGCGACGACCGTGGTGGCAACCGCGGCGGCGGTTACAACCGGGACGACCGGGGCGGCCAGCGCGGCGGCTTCAACCGTGACGACCGCGGCCCGCGCCGCGACGGCGACAACCGCGGCGGTGGCGGGTACAACCGCGATGACCGCGGCGGCAACCGCGGTGGTTTCAACCGTGACGACCGCGGTGGCAACCGGGGCGGGTTCAACCGCGACGACCGGGGCCCGCGCCGCTACGACGACGACCGCCCCCGCCGGTTCGAGAACCGCGACGACCGCGGCGGCCAGCGCGGCGGCTTCAACCGTGACGACCGGGGCCCGCGCCGTGATGGCGACAACCGCGGCGGTGGCGGGTACAACCGCGACGACCGCGGCGGACGCAGCTTCAACCGCGACGATCGCGGCGGCAACCGCAGCGGCGGTTACAACCGGGACGACCGGGGCGGCCAGCGCGGTGGTTTCAACCGTGACGACCGCGGCCCCCGTCGTTTCGAGGGCAACCGCGATGACCGCGGTCCGCGCCGCGACGGCGACAACCGCGGCGGTGGCGGCTACAACCGCGACGACCGCGGCCCGCGCCGCTACGAGGGCAACCGCGACGACCGCGGTCCCCGCACGTTCGACCGGGACGAGCGTCCGCGCCGTTTCGACCGTGACGACCGGGGCCCGCGCCGCGACGGCGACAACCGCGGCGGCGGCGGCTACAACCGCGACGACCGCGGCGGCAACCGCGGCGGGTTCAACCGCGACGACCGCGGCCCCCGCCGTTTCGACGGCGACCGCGGCAGCAACCGCGGGTTCCGTGACGACCGCGGCGGCAGCCGCGATGACCGTGGCGGCAGCCGCGGCAGTTACGGGAACCGCGACGACCGCGGCCCGCGCCGCTACGACGACCGGGACCGCGACGACCGCTTCGGCCGCGACGGCAAGGAGCGCCGGGGCCGCGACAACCTGCGTCCCCTGGAGGAGCGCGAGGCCGGTCACGAGGGCCCGATCCGCATGGGCGAGTCCGACGAGGCGCCGGACCTGCCCGAGGGCGTCGAGTACGGCTTCGACCAGCTCGACAAGGAGACCCGCGAGGGCCTCCGCAGCCTGAACAAGCAGCTCGCCGAGGCCGTCGGCAACCGGCTCCTCGCCGCCGCCGCGCTCCTCGCCGAGGACGACGTGGAAGGCGCCCTGGAGCAGGCCCGCTACGCCCGCCGCAAGGCGTCCCGCGTGGCGATCGTGCGCGAGGTGACCGGTGTGGCCGCGTACGGCGCCGAGGAGTGGCAGCTCGCCGTCAACGAGCTGCGCGCCGCGCAGCGCCTGAGCGGCACGCTCGACCACATCGCGCTGATCGCCGACTGCGAGCGCGCCCTCGGGCACCCCGAGCGCGCGATCGACCTGTTCCGCGAGCACGGCTCCGACGAGGCCATCGACGCCGAGGTCAGGGTGGAACTGCTCATCGTCGCCTCCGGCGCCCGCCGTGACATGGGCATGGGCGAGGCCGCGACCGCGATGCTCAAGGTCGGGGCGCTCAACTCGCCGAAGGCCGAGCCGTGGCTGGCGCGTCTGCGCTACGCCTACGCGGAGGGCCTGCTGGCCGACGGCCTTGAGGACGAGGCCCGCGAGTGGCTGTCCAAGGCCGTCGCCGCCGACGAGGAGGGCGAGACCGGCGCCGCCGAGCGCCTCCTCCAGCTGGAGGGCATCGACTTCGAGGAGATCGAAGACGATGAGGACGACGACGAGTTCGAGGACAACGACGACCTCGAAGACGACGAGGACGACCGCGACGACGTCGAGTACGACGACGAGGACGACCGACGCGACGAAGACGGCGACCTCGACGAAGGCGACGAGGACGACGACGAGGACGACGAGCCCGAGGCCCCGCGCGCAGCGCAGGAGCCGACCGGTCCGGCGGCCGAGAAGGCGAACCCCGACGCTGAGGAGTCCGATGACCCGACTGAAAGGCGCCCCTGAGGCACTGGCCGGCGCCTATGACCTGGCGCTGCTCGACCTCGACGGGGTCGTGTACCTGCTGCACGAGCCGATCCCGGAAGCGGCCGCGACCCTCGCGGCCCTTCCGGGCCTCGCCTGCGACCCGGTGTTCGTCACGAACAACGCGTCGCGCAGCCCCGAGACGGTGGCGGAGTCCCTGCGCGGCATGGACATCCCCGCCGAGGCGGCCCAGGTGCTCACCTCCGCGCAGGTGGTGGCCTCGGGCATCCTCGACCGGATCGGCAAGGGCGGCAAGGTCCTCGTGACCGGCTCGCAGGCGCTGCTCGACGAGGTGACCGGCGCCGGGCTCGTCCCGGTCGACGACCCGAAGGCCGCCGCGGCGGTGGCCTTCGGGTACACGCCCCAGACCTCGTGGCGCTCGCTCGCGGACACCACGATCGCGGTCCGGAACGGCGCTTTCTGGGCCGTCGCGAACCTCGACGCCACACTGCCCACACCGGACGGTCCGCTGCCCGGCATGGGCGCGCTCGTGGGCGCGGTCGAGACCGCGCTCGGGCACGGGCCCGACTTCACGGCGGGCAAGCCCGAGCAGCCGATCTACCGGATCGCCATGGCGCGCAAGCCGGGCGGCCGGGCGATCATGGTCGGCGACCGGCCCGACTCCGACATCGCGGGCGCCAACCGCGCCGGGATCGACTCGCTCCTGGTGTTCACGGGCGTGGCCTCGCCGCGCCTGGCGCTGGGCCTGCCGCCCGAGCAGCGGCCCACGTACCTCGGCTGGAGCCTCGCGGCCCTGACCGAGGCGCACCCGGAGCCGGACTGGAACGAGGCCGTGGACCGCATCGAGTGCGGCGGCTGGACCGCCGAGCTCGACGGCCCCGACGTCCGCTTCAGCGGGCAGGGGGACGAGCTGGACGGCTGGCGCGCGCTGTGCGAGCTGAGCTGGGCCGCAGCGGACATGAACGGGTACGACCCGTCGCGTCCGCCCGTCCCGGTCGGGCCGGCCGCCGAGAAGCTCCTGGCGTCCTGACCCGACCCGTTCCAAGGCAAGCGAAAAGCCCGGACTGCCGCGGTCCGGGCTTCGTCGTTTCTAGAGGCGGCAGCGGGGGCCTCCGGGTCCTAGTCGACCTTGAGGGCCTTGCGCAGCTTCGCGAGGTCCTTCACGGACGCCTTGACCTTGATCTTGCCGGTCAGGAACGCCTTGGCGGGCTTCAGTTCCTTCTTCGACAGGGCGATCAGGTCGTCAGAGCCGATGATGATGCGGACCTCGGCGTCGGCGGCGTCGCCGTCGAGCAGGTCGGTCAGCTTGCCGCCCGCGAGCTTGGCGCTGAACGCCTGGCCCAGGTCGGTGACTTCGACGGCCAGCGTGCGTTCGAAGTCGTCTTCAAGGTTGAGCTCGTCGGATTTCCTGGCGACCTTGCCAGCCAGCTTCTCCAACACGTTGCGGACTTCGTCAACAGTGGCCATGCGGTCCTCCCGAGAATGCAGTGAAGCTCGACCCGCTCGTCTGCGTGGTCGGCTGCGCAGAGATTACAACGTGGCCTGAATGCTGTTGCGTCCGACCGGGAGGCATTTGACCGTCCGGGGGCCGCAGGGGGCGGGGCGGGCCTCACGGCCCGCGCCCGCGCACCCTACGCCGCATAGGGAGGCCAAGCGGCCCTAGAGGACCTGGCGGAGCTTCATCAGGTCCATCATGGGGGCCTTGATCTTCACCTGGCCCCCGGTGAACGCCTTCATGAAGTCGAGCTCGCCCG
Source organism: Glycomyces sp. NPDC047010 (assembly GCF_040644205.1). NCBI lineage: Bacteria > Bacillati > Actinomycetota > Actinomycetes > Glycomycetales > Glycomycetaceae > Glycomyces > Glycomyces sp. NPDC047010. The sequence goes on from NZ_JBEYVY010000004.1 coordinate 352,282, forward strand.
CGACGAGCTTGAGCAGGTCGTCGGAGCCGACGATCATGCGGATCTCGGCGTCGGGGTTGTCGCCGTCGACGATGTCGACGAGCCTGCCCCCGTCGAAGCGGCCGTTGAACGAGACGGACAGGTCCTTGATGTCCGCCGCGAGGCTCCGCTGGAACCCGGTGAGCTTCTTGACCGTCTTCGGGTTGGAGGCGAGGTTCTCCGCGAACTGCTCCAGGGCGGTCCGGCATTCGTCGATGGTGGCCATGTGGCGCTCCTGTTCGATCGGCGCGGGCGCGGCTGTGCGCCCGCATGTATGTTACCGGCCAGTACGACGCGTCGGTCGCGACCGGTCACCGGTAGCTTGGCAGTACCGTTGAAGGGACAGGACCCCGTCCCGGGAAAACCGGGGGACCCCGAAAGGAAGTGGGACCACATGGCCGACACCGACCGCGCCTACTTCGACACCGTCTTCGGCATGGCCGGCGAGCCCGCCCGCCGCGCCCGCGAGTTCGCCGGCAGGGTCCGCGAGGACCTGCGGTCGGGCACCGAAGGGGTGCGCACCCGCGCTGAGCAGTTCCGCGGCCACGGCGGCCGCACCGCCCACGACGTGCGCCGCCTCGTGCGCGCCGAGTTCGACGCGGGCCTCACCCGCATGGGCGTCGCCACCCAGGCCGACCTCGACGATCTCAACCTGCGCCTGGAGCACTCCGAGGGGCAGATCCGAGAACTGCGCGTCCGCCTTGCCGAGGCCGAGGCCCGCGCTGCCGCCCCCTCGCACACGCCGAGCGACGACGAAGGGGACGCATGACCGACGCACCGAACCCGGGGGCCGTCGCGGCCCGGCTCCGCGCCGACGCCGAGGACGTCGAGATGGAGGTCGAGGAGGCCCTCGGCCGCCTCGAAGCGCTCCCGGACCTGCCCGTGACCGAGCACGTCGCCGTCTTCGAGGGCGTGCAGCAGCGCCTCTCGGAGATCCTCAGCAACGTCGACGACGCCTGATCCGCACGCCTCCACCCGCCGTTTAGAGGGACACCGACCGCGCCATGCCGACGCGCTACCGACTCGACGCCGAACTCGTGCGCCGCAAGATCGCCCGCTCCCGCGAGCACGCCCGCGAGCTCATCGCGGACGGCCGCATCCACCTGCGCGGCATCCCGGCCACCAAGGCCGCCACGTCCGTCACCGGCGACGACTCGATCCGCCTCGTCGGCGACGCCGACGACTACGTCTCGCGCGGCGCCCACAAGCTCATCGGCGCCCTCGACGCGTTCGGCGTCGACCCGGCCGGGCTCCGCGTCCTCGACGCGGGCGCCTCCACCGGCGGCTTCACCGACGTCCTGCTGCGCCGCGGCGCCGCCGAGGTCCTGGCCGTGGACGTCGGCTACGGCCAGCTCGCGTGGAAGCTCCAGACCGACGAGCGCGTCAAGGTCCACGACCGCACCAACGTCCGCCACCTCGCGCCTGAGCAGCTCGGCGGGCCCGTGGACCTCACCGTCGGGGACCTCTCGTTCATCTCCCTCGGCCTCGTCCTGCCCGCGCTCACCGCCTGCACGAAGCCCACCGGGCTCATCCTGCCGATGGTCAAGCCGCAGTTCGAGGTCGGCAAGGGCCAGGTCGGCGCGGGCGGCGTCGTCGCCGACCCGGCCCAGCGCGCCGACGCCGTGTGGAACGTCATCGAGGCCGCCCAGGGCCTGGGCTGGACCACCACCGCGGTCGCCGCCAGTCCCCTCCCCGGCCCCAAGGGCAACGTGGAGTTCTTCTGCCGCATGCAGACCGGCGGCGAGCCCGTCGCCCGCGACACGGTCGACGCCGTGGTCGCGGCGGGCCCGAAGCCCGCGTAGACCGGCCTGCGGCCCAAGCGAAGGCGAATATCCGAACTGTGATCGGAAAGCGTTGTCTTCGGTATGCTCACCCGTACCGGGCGTCACGGCGCCCGGTGTACAGTTCGAGGCCCTGGAACCGTCTGAGAAGGAGCGCGAGTGGGGTCGCAGCAGAAGCCCGGCCGCGTCTTGGTCGTGACGCACCCGCTCCGCGAGGACGTCGCCGAACTCGCCGAGAAGCTGGCCGCCGCCCTCCGCTCCGCCGACGTCGCGGTCCGCATCCTCACCGGCGAGATCCGCTCCCTCCGCCACCCCGACGCCTTGCTGGTCGTCGACGAGGAGACCTCCGCCACCGCCGACCTCGTGCTCGCCCTCGGGGGCGACGGCACGGTCCTGCGCTCGGCCAAGCTCGCCGCGGAGGCCGACGTGCCGCTCCTGGGCGTCAACTTCGGGAAGGTCGGCTTCCTCGCCGAGGCCGAGACCGGCGAGCTGGAGACCGTGGTCTCGCGCCTCCTGGACGGCGACTACGGCGTGGAGGAGCGCACCGCCCTGTCGGTCGAGGCCACCGGCACCGACGGCGAGCTGCACCGCTCCTGGGCGTTCAACGACATCGCCGTGGAGAAGGCCGAGCCCGCGCGGATGCTCGAACTGTTCATCGAGATCGACGGCACCCGCATCTCCCGCTACGGCTGCGACGGCGTCGCGGTCGCGTCCCCGACCGGCTCCACCGCGCACGCGATGTCCGCGGGCGGCCCGGTCGTCTGGCCCGATGTGGACGCCCTGGTGGTCGTCCCCATGAACGCGCACGCGCTGTTCGCCAAGCCTATGGTCGTGCACTCCTCTTCGGAGATCCGCATCGGCGTTGAGTCGGTCGGCACCGAGGGCGCGCTCATCGCCGACGGCAAGGAGCTGACCCGCCTGACGGCCGGATCGACGGTGACCATCCGGCGCTCGGCGCGCCCGGTCCGCCTGGTGCGCATGTCCGGACAGCCGTTCGCCTCCCGCCTCGTCTCGAAACTCTCTCTGCCCGTTGACGGTTGGCGGCACGGGCGAATCTAGCTCGCACCTCGGTGCACTCAGCCGACCGATGTCGGTGCGTGCGGGTACAGTCTTGAACTGTGTTGGAGGAGCTTCGCATCCAGAACCTGGGCGTGATCGCTGACGCCACCCTGCCGCTCGACCCCGGTCTGACCTGCATCACCGGTGAGACCGGCGCCGGCAAGACCATGGTCGTCGCCGGTCTGGGTCTGCTGTTCGGCGGTCGTGCCTCCCGTGCCCCCCTCGGCGCTGACCGAGCCCTTGTGGAGGGCCGCTTCGCCGTGGCCGAGGTCGCGCTCGAACTGCGCGAGCGCGCCATCGAGGCCGGAGCCGACCTGGAGGACGGCGAGCTGCTCCTGGCCCGCTCCGTCTCCTCCGAGGGCCGCTCCAAAGCCTGGGTCGGCGGCCGCTCCGCGCCCGTCGGCGTCCTCGCCGAACTCGGGGAGCTCGCCATCTCGGTCCACGGCCAGTCGGACCAGATGCGCCTGCTCCAGCCCGCCGAGCAGCGCGCCGCGCTCGACCGCTTCGCCGGTGCCGACCACGGCAAGCTCCTCGACGCCTACCGCGCCGCCTTCCACGAGCTGGCCGCGTGCGCCTCCGAGCTGTCCCGCCTGCGCACCAGCGCCCGCGAGATGGCCCGCGAGGCCGACATGCTCCGCCTCGGCCTCGACGAGATCACCGCCGTCGACCCGCAGGAGGGCGAGGAGTCCGAACTCGCCGAAGAGGCCCTGCGCCTGGAGAACGCCGAGGCCCTGCGCCTGGCCGCCGCCACCGCGCACGGCGCGATCACCGGCGACCCGGCCACCGGCGAAGGGGGCGCCACCGACACCGTCGGCGCCGCCGCCCGCGCCCTGGAGCACGACGCGCACTCCGACCCCAAGCTCGCCGAGTTCGCCGAGCGGCTCGCCGAAGCCGGTGCGCTGCTTGCGGAAGCGGCCGTGGACCTCTCGTCCTACCTCGACGACCTCTCCGCGGACCCGCGCCGCCTGGAGGAGATCTACCAGCGCCAGGCCGCCCTGAAGACCCTGTACCGCAAGTACGCCGAGGACCTCCCCGGCGTGCTCGCGTGGGCCGACAACGCGAGCAAGCGCCTCGGGGAGCTCGACGTCTCCGACGAGCGCGTTGCCGAGCTGGAGTCCCAGCACGCCGAGCTGACCGCCCGCGCCGCCGACCTCGCCACCCAGCTGCGCGTCTCCCGCCGCGCCGCCGCCGAGCGGTTCTCCGGCTCGGTCTCCACCGAGCTCAAGGGCCTGGCGATGCCGCACGCCGAGGTCGTGGCCGCCGTCGAGGCCCGCCCGGCCGGACGCGGCAGCGTCGACCTGGCCGTGGAGACCGCGGTCTCCGGCGCGTCCGAGGACGGCGCCGACGAGGTCGAGCTGCTCCTGCGCCCCCACCCCGGCTCCCAGCCCGCCGCCCTCCACAAGGGCGCGTCCGGCGGCGAGCTGTCCCGTGTGATGCTCGCCATCGAAGTCGTGTTCGCGGAGATCGGCGGTCCGCCGGTCCTCGTGTTCGACGAGGTGGACGCGGGCGTCGGCGGCGGCGCCGCCATCGAGATCGGCCGCTGCCTCGCGAAGCTCGCCCGCCGCCACCAGGTCCTGGTCGTCACCCACCTGCCGCAGGTCGCCGCGTTCGCCGACCGCCACCTGGTCGTGTCCAAGGACACCTCCGGCGCGGTCACCGTCTCCGGCGTGCGCGTCGTGGACGACGCGGCGCGGGCGCGTGAGCTTGCTCGCATGCTCGCCGGGATGCCCGACTCCCACCTGGGCGTCGCGCACGCGGAGGAGCTGCTGGCCGAGGCCGCCAAGATGAAGTCCTAGGAGCCGCGCCGATCCACCGCTGAGCGGCGCGCCGCAGCATGGGGCGTGGCCGCCAGATGGCATGATGATGCACGATGCGTGTACCTAGCTTGCGTTTGCCCGGGCGGAACCAGGAGGGCGAGCCCTCCGAGGGTCGGCTCGTCGGCACCGCCCGCCTCGACCGCCGCACGAAGCGGCTCTGCGGTCGCCTCGAACCCGGCGACATCGCGGTCATCGACCACGTCGACCTCGACCGGGTCGCCGCCGACACCCTCGTCGGCACCGACGTGGCCGTGGTCGTCAACGCCGCCAAGTCGATCTCCGGCCGCTACCCGAACCTCGGACCCGAGGTCCTCGTCAAAGCCGGGATCGTCCTCATCGACGGCGTCGGCGACGAGATCTTCGACAAGGTCCGCGAGGGCAAGACCGTCACCGTCGAGGACGGGAAGGTCTTCCTCGGCACCGAACTGGTCGCCGAGGGCACCGTGCAGACCACCGACTCCGTGGCCGCCGACATGGACGCCGCGAAGGAGGGCCTGTCGATCCAGTTGGAGGCGTTCGCCGCCAACACCATGGAGTACCTCAAGCGCGAGCGCGACCTGCTCCTCGACGGCGTCGGCGTCCCGGAGGTGAAGACCTCCTTCAACGGCTGCCACGCGCTCATCGTGATCCGCGGCTACAACTACAAGGAGGACATCGACGTCCTCCGGCCGTACATCCGCGAGTTCAAGCCCGTGCTCGTCGGCGTCGACGGCGGCGCGGACGCGCTCCTGGAGGCGGGCTACACGCCCGACATGATCGTCGGCGACATGGACTCCGTCTCCGACGACGCCCTGCGCTGCGGCGCCGAGATCGTCGTGCACGCCTACGCCGACGGCCGCGCGCCCGGCATGGAGCGCATGGACAAGCTCGGCGTCCCCGCGATCCCGTTCCCGGCGGCCGCCACCTCCGAGGACATCGCGATGCTCATGGCCGACGAGAAGGGCGCCGAGCTCATCTGCGCCGTCGGCACCCACGTCACCATGGTCGAGTTCCTCGACAAGGGCCGCGGCGGCATGGCCTCGACGTTCCTCACGCGGCTGCGCGTCGGCGGCAAGCTCGTCGACGCCAAGGGCGTCTCGCGCCTGTACCGCCAGGACATGTCGATCTCCGCGCTCCTGCTGCTCATCGTCTCCGGCCTCGCCGCCATGGCCACCGCCGTCGCCATCTCCACCGTCGGCCGCTCCTTCGTGGACGTCATCGCCGACTGGTGGGACGGGCTGCTCTTCCAGATCCAAAGGCTGTTCTCGTGATCAACTTCCGGTACCACCTGGTGAGCCTCACCGCGGTGTTCCTCGCCCTCACCGTCGGCCTCATCCTCGGCACCGCCGCCCTCAACGGCCCCGCCATGGAGGCCCTGGAGACCACCAGCCAGGGCCTGCGCGACTCCAACGAGCAGCTGCGCGCCCAGGTCGCCCAGTTGGAGGACCAGCTCGGCGAGGAGCAGGAGTTCGCCGCCGAGATCGCCCCCGCCTACCTCTCCGCGAAGCTCACCGGGAAGAACATCCTCGTCGTCGCCCTGCCCGGCGCCGACACCGGCGCCGTCGACGGCGCCGTCCAGATGCTCGGCTACGCCGGGGCCACCGTCTCGGGCCGCATCTCCGTGCTCGACGACTTCTTCGACCCGACCAACGCCGACCAGCTCGTCGACCTCGTCGACACCGCCACCCCCGCCACGGTCCAGACCCCCGTCACCTACGACGGCGTCCAGGCCATGAGCTACGTCCTCGCCGCCGTCACCACCGGGAAGGCCGCCGGGACCGCCGTCGAGGTCGCCCCCGGCGACATCACCACCGTCACCACCGCCCTCAGCGAGATGTCGATGCTCACCGTTGAGACCGCCCCCACCGGCCTCGCCGACGGCGTGCTCATCCTCGCCGGGGCCGGCGCCACCGACTCCGACGCCGACTCCCGCAACACCGGCATGGTCACGTTCACCAACGAGTTCGCCGCCGACGGCCCGACCGTCTACGGCGCCATGACCTCCACCGGCGACGGCAACCCGCTTACCGACCTGCGCGCCGACAGCGCCGACACCGTCGCCACCGTCGACAACGCCGCGTTCACCCAGGGGCAGATCGCCGCCGTCGCCGCGCTGGCCGAATTCATCAACTCCGGCACCGTGGACCACCTCGGCATCGGGGAGGGCGCTTCGGCCCTGCTTCCCGACGCGGCCTAGTATCGCGCCCATGAGCCAGTTGACGCGCACCGTCGGTAGGGCGTTCCTCGGAGGGGTCGCGGCAGGCGGCACCATAGCCGCGATCGGCGCGATCCGCCGCTCGAAATGGGCCGCCGACCTGGAACGGATCAACCACAAGGGCGACACCGTGAGCCTGGCCGAAGGGCCGGGCATCACGATCGGCGCCACCGCGGGCGCGGTCCTGGGCGCGAACTCCCCGGCCTACGCCGCGGCCGCCGCCACCGCGGGCGTCACCGCGGGCGCCGTCGGCCTCTACGACGACATCGCCGACTCCAAGGGGGAGAAGGCGAAGGGCTTCAAGGGCCACGTCGGCGCCCTGCTCAAGGGCCGCGTGTCCGCCGGGCTCGTCAAGATCCTCGGCATCTCCGGCGCCGGACTCGCCGCCGCGGCGCTCGTCGACCTCCAGAACGGCGAGCTCACCGACGGCCGCCGGTCCCGCCTGCGGCGCCTCTGGAACGTCGGCGTCGGCGGCGGCGTCATCGCCGGGGCCGCCAACGTCATCAACCTGTTCGACCTGCGCCCCGGCCGCGCCCTCAAAGTCGTCACCATCGCCGCCGCCCCGCTCTCGCGCCCCCCGGGCCCCAAGTCCCGCCGCGCCACCGCCGCGGGCGGCGCCAACACCGCGCTCGCCGTCTCCGCCGCCGCGGGCGCCGCGATGTCCGAGGACCTCGAAGGCAAGACCATGCTCGGCGACGGCGGCGCCAACGCCCTCGGCGCGCTCCTGGGCCTCGCCTACGTCGCCCGCACCGGCATGGTCGGCCGCCACGTCGCCCTCGCCGGTGTCGCCGCCCTCATCGCCGCCTCGGAGAAGGTCTCCTTCACCAAGGTCATCGCCGAGACGCCCGTACTGCGCGAGCTGGACGAGCTGGGTCGGACGAAGTCTTGACCGAGACCCGACGCGAAGTCGGTCGTGCCGCCTCGGTCATCGGTGCGATCACCGTCGCCTCCCGCCTGGCCGGGTTCGGCCGGACGATGGTGTTCACCTACGCGGTCGGCGTCGGCAGCCTCGGCGCCGCCTACCAGACCGCCAACAGCATCCCCAACATCATCTTCGAGCTCGTCGCGGGCGGCGCGCTCGCGGCCCTCGTCATCCCGCTCCTCGCGGCCCCGCTCGCCCGCCACGACCCCGCCCAGGTCAGCCGCATCTCCTCGGCCCTGCTCACGTGGGCCCTGACGATCCTCGTCCCCGCCGGGCTCCTCGTCGCGCTGTTCGCCCGCCCCATCATCGAACTGCTCATGCCGGGGGAGCAGACCTCCGCGGCCGCCATCGACGCGGGCACCGAGATGCTCGTCCTCTTCGCCCCGCAGATCCCCATCTACGGCGTCGCCGTCGTCCTCACCGGCATCCTCCAGTCCCACCGCCGCTTCGCCTGGCCCGCGCTCGCCCCGCTCCTGTCGAGCGTCGTCATGGCCGGCGTGTACGTCGTCTACGGCCTCGGCTCCGGGCGCGCCTACCGCGTCGAGGAGACCGACCAGGGCGACATCATGCTCCTGGGCCTCGGCACCACCGTCGGCGTCGCCGTCCTCGCCGCGTCCCTCATCATCCCGCTGCGCGGCCTCGGCCTGCGGCTGCGGCCCGCCTGGCGCATGGAGACCCACGTGGCCTCCGGGCTCAAGTCCCTCGCCATCGCGGGAGCGATCACCGTCGGCGCCCAGCAGCTGTGCCAGGCCCTGCTCATCGCCCTCGCCAACGACGCCGGCGAGGGCCCGTCCGCGATCTTCACCGTCTCGCAGACCTTCTTCCTCCTGCCGTGGGCTGTGCTCGCCGTCCCCCTCGCGACCGCCGCCTACCCCGTGCTCGCCGAAGCGTTCTCGCTCGGCGAGAACGACCGCTACCAGCGCCGCCTCTCCCAGACCGGCCGCGCCGTCCTCCTCCTGTCCGGCCTCGGCGTCGCCGCCCTCGCGGGCCTCGCCGAACCCATCGCCACGGTCCTCTCCTCCGTGTCCGCCGACAGCAGCGAGAACACCCTCCACCAGTTCCAGGGCACCCTCACCGGCCTCGCCTTCGGCCTCTTCGGCTACTCCATGTTCGCGATCTACTCCCGCGGCCTCTACGCCGTGGGCCGCAACAAGTACGCCGCCGGGGCCACCTCCATCGGCTGGGCCGCCGGGGCCGTCGCCGCCGTCGTCCTCTCCCAGGTCATGCCCCTGGAAGACCGCACGCTCGCGCTCGCCATCGCGTGGTCCATCGGCATGACCGTCATCGGCCTCGCCCTCACCGCCGCCATCGCCCGCCACACCGGCGCCGCGAGCCTCGCGGGCATCCCCCGCGCCGCGCTCGCCACCGTCGTCGCCGCCGTGGCCGCCGTGCTCGCCGCCCGCGAGCTCATCGTGCTGTGGGGCCACGCCAATACGATCTACACGGCGCTCTTCCAGGGCGTCGTCGTCGGCGCCGCCACCGCCGTCGTCTACCTCGGCATCGGGGCCCTCATCGGCGGATCCGGTGTCGTGCGCCCGGTCCTGCGACGCGCTGGCAGAATACGGTCGTCAACGGAAGACGAAGCACACCAACCCGACGAAGACGGAGCAGACCAGTGAGCCACCGCCGTATCGCCTTGGTGCTCGGCCCCTCGACCGGCGGCATCGGCACCCACGTCGCCTCGGTCGCCCAGGGCTTCGTGGAGCGCGGCGACGCCGTCCTGGTCGTCGGCCCGCCCGAGACCGAGGAGCGGTTCGGCTTCCGCGCCCGGGGCGCCCGCTTCGCCCCCGCGCCCATCACCGCGAAGCCCTCCCCGGAGCTGCCCCTCGCCTGGTGGGCCGCCCGGAACGCGCTGCACGGCATCACCGGACGCGGCGTCGACGTCGTCCACGCGCACGGCCTCACCGCCGGGATCACCGCGCTCGCCGCCCGCCCCGCGGGCGCCGCACTGGTCACCACCTGGCACAACCAGCTCATCACCTCCGGCGTGAAGCGCCGCGTCTCCGACGCCATCGAGGGGCGCCTCGCCCGCGGCGTCGACGTCGCCCTCGCCGCCTCCTCCGACCTTCACGAGCACCTGGTGTCCCTGGGCGCCAAGGACGCCCGCCTCGCGCCCGTCGCCGCCCCGCCCAAGACCCCCGACGGCGCGCCCGGCACGGTCCGCGCCGAACTCGGCATCGGCGACCGCCCCATGCTCCTGTCCGTGGGCCGACTGCACCCGCAGAAGGACTACGACACGCTCATCGCCGCCGCGACCCGCTGGAAGGACCTCGACCCGGCACCCGTGGTCGTCATCGCCGGGGACGGCCCCGAGCGCGACCGCCTCCAGGCCCTCATCGACGCCTCCGGCGCCGACGTGCGCCTCCTCGGCCACCGCACCGACGTCGGCGACCTCCTCACCGACGCGAACCTCTCCCTGGTCACCAGCCAGTGGGAGGCCCGCCAGCTGTTCGCCCAGGAGACCCTCCAGGCCGGCGTCCCGCTCGTCACCACCCGCACCGGCGGCATCCCCGAACTCGTGGGCGACGCCGGGCTCTACTTCGAGGTCGGCGACGTCGACGCCCTCGACCGGACCGTCCGCGGCCTCCTCGGCGACGCCGAGAAGCTCGACCGCTACCGCGCCGCCAGCCTCGCCCGCGCCGCCACCTGGCCCGACGAGGCCCAGATGCTCGACGCCCTCGACGCGCTCTACCTCGAACTGACCGGAAGATAACCAGTGGTGCGCAACCTGGACGCCGGGCGGCGGGCCCGCAAAGCCCGCAAGTCCCTGTCCCGCTCCGTGTCCGAGAACCGCGGGCCCCTCGGCGTCTGGATCGCCGTCGTGCTCCTCGCGGCGCTCGCGGTCCTCCAGCTCCTCCCCGACGAGCGCGAGGACGCCATCCCCGACACCGTCGACTCAGTGATCGTCCTCGGCGTCGGCGGCCTGTCCTGGACCGACATCGACGCCGACACCACCCCGAACCTCGCCGCGCTCGCCGAGAACGGCGCGCTGGCCGAGCTGAACACCGACTCCGGGCGCAACTTCACGTGCACGCTCGACGGCTGGCTCACCCTCTCCGCAGGCGCCCCCGCCGTCGCCGGGAACTACGGCGACTCCGCCGACTGCGGCCCCGTCTCCGACGAGCGGATCGACGACGACAACGGGGTCACCACGGTCGGCGACATGACCGACCTCGTGGCCCTCAACCGCGACCTCGACCAGGGCGCCGAGGTCGGGATGCTCGCCGCCGGGACCTCCTGCGCGACCGGCGTCGGCCCCGGCGGGGCCTACGCCACCGCGAACTCGGTCGGCCGCGTCGGCGAGTACGACTCCGCGCTGCCCTCCGGCCGCGACCTGGCCGCGCTCCTGAACGAGTGCCCGCTCACCGTCGTGGACGGCGGGGTCCTCTCCTCCGACGAGGAGCTGCGGGCCGCCGCGCTCGACCAGCTCGACGACACCGTCGCGGCCCTCGACGCCGCCCGCTCGGGCGACACCGCGCTCATCGTGACCGGCATCAGCCAGACCGAGGAGCCCAACCGGCTCCTCGCCACCGTCGCGAACTTCGGCGCCACCGACGGCCACACGCTCCTGGACCTGCCCGCCGAGCGCCCCGGCTACCTGCGCCTGACCGACCTGACGGCGACGATCCTCACGCTCCTGGACGTGCCGCTCCCGGACTCGGTCTCCGGGACCGCCGCGGGCGCCTCCGAGGACACGCTCTCGTACGCCGAGCGCCAGGCGGTCTTCGACGACACCGACGTGCGGCTCATCGCCGCCGCCACCGCCGCGCCCGCCACCCAGTGGCTCCAGGTGGTCCTGTTCCTGGCCCTGACGTTCGTCGCGTGGCCGCTGCTGCACCTGCTGCGCCAGGCCGGGCAGCCGGGCGTCAAGCCCCCGCCGCTGTGGCTCATGCGCCTGAACATCGTCTCGGCGCTCGTGTGCGCCCTGTTCACCGCGGCCGCGATCCTCGCCGACTTCCTTGAGTGGTGGTCGGCCGACCGGCCCGGCGTCGTCGGGCCGCTCACGGCCCTCGGCATCGCCGTCGTGTGCGCGTTCGCCGCGATCCTCATCCCCGGCCGCCGCGGCCCCGCGAGCCTCATGATCACCGTGTCCGCGTTCGGGATCGTCGTCACCGTCATGGCGATGGTCATCCACACCGAGGACCCGCTCGGGACGCTCCTGGGCGACTACACCGTCGCCGACTCCGCCTCGAACGAGCTCGGCCCGGTCGCCACCGGCATGTTCATCGCGTCCCTGTGGCTCCTGGCCGCCGCCGCGGCCTGGCGCCTCCCGCGCCGCTACCAGGCCCCCGTCATGGCCGCCATCGGCAGCCTCGGCGTCCTCATCGTCTCCGCCGGGTTCCTCGGCGACTCCGTGCCCGCCGCGGTCGCGATCATCGTCGGCACCTGCCTCGCGGCCGCGCTCGCCACCGGCGGCTGGGTCACGTTCCAGCGCTTCGCGTGGTCCGGCCTCGCGGGCGTCGCGGTCCTGTTCGGGCTCTCGTGGATCGACTACCAGCGGCCCGCCGCCGAGCGCGGCGAGCTGGGCGCGTTCCTCGGCGACGTCCTCGGCGACACCAACGGCGTCATCGCCTCCGGGGTCGGCTCGAACGTCGTGTCGGTCTTCACGTCCCCGATGAGCCTCCTCGCCGTCACGGCCGGCGCCTACTGCTGGCTGGTGCTCCTGCGCCCCGGCGGCGGCCTGCGCCGCGCCTGGGGCCTGTACCCGCCGCTGCGCGCTGCGTTCTCCGCGGCCGTCTTCGGATCGGGCATCGCCGGGCTCCTCCTCGGCAAGGGCATCATGAGCCTCGGCTCGGCCCTCGCGGTCATGGTCCCCTTGGCGGTCATCATGAGTCACCGCGTCCTGGCCCGCGCTCACGTGAAGGACGGGGAGTACTCGGACATGATCGTCGACGCACCCTCGTGGGTCGATGAGGAAAACAGCGGCGAAAGTGTTAGTGTGGAATCCCGTGGATGAAGCGATCCACCGGCTGCTTTATTGAGCGGCTCGTTCGCCACGAACACCACGGGAGTCCGCCTTGGCCAGCGCTGCGAATGGTCAGATCCGCACTACGAAGCACCTCTTCGTCACCGGTGGGGTCACCTCCGCCCTCGGCAAGGGCATGACCGCCGCCAGTCTCGGGAACCTGCTGACGGCCCGCGGCCTGTACGTGGTGATGCAGAAGATCGACCCTTACCTCAACGTCGACCCGGGCACGATGAACCCGTACGAGCACGGCGAGGTCTTCGTCACCGACGACGGCGGTGAGACCGACCTCGACATCGGCAACTACGAGCGGTTCCTCGACCGGAACCTGTCTCGGGACGCGAACGTCACCACCGGGCAGGTCTACTCCGACGTCATCGCCAAGGAGCGCCGCGGCGACTACCTCGGCGCGACGGTCCAGGTGATCCCGCACATCACCAACGAGATCAAGTCCCGCCTCGCGGCGATGGCCGACCCCGACCCGGAGACCGGGCGCGTCCCCGACGTCGTCATCACCGAGGTCGGCGGCACGGTCGGCGACATCGAGTCGCTGCCGTTCCTGGAGGCGATCCGCCAGTACCGCCACGACATCGGGCGCGACAACTGCTTCTTCCTCCACGTGTCGCTGGTGCCGTACCTGGCCGCGTCCTCGGAGATGAAGACCAAGCCCACCCAGCACTCCGTGGCGCAGCTGCGCAGCATCGGCATCCAGCCCGACGCGATCGTGTGCCGCTCCGACCGCCCGCTGCCCGACGGCCTCAAGGGCAAGATCGCCGGGTTCTGCGACGTGGACGAGGCGGCGGTCGTCTCGGCGCCCGACTCGAAGTCGATCTACGAGATCCCGAAGACCCTCCACTCGGAGGGCCTGGACGCGTACGTGGTCCGCAAGCTGAACCTGCCGTTCAAGGACGTCGACTGGACCGCGTGGGACGACCTGCTCGACCGCGTCCACAACCCGCAGGCCACCGTCGAGGTCGCGATCGTCGGCAAGTACGTGGAGCTGCCCGACGCGTACAAGTCCGTCGTGGAGGCCCTGCACGCGGCCGGGTTCGCGCACCACGCGAAGGTCAACGTCCGCTGGGTGATCTCGGACCGGTGCGGGAGCCCCGAGGACACCGCGAAGGCCCTCGCGGGCGTCGACGCCGTGGTCATCCCCGGCGGGTTCGGCGACCGCGGCGTGCCCGGCAAGATCGAGGCGCTCACCTGGTCGCGCACCCGCGGGGTGCCGACGCTGGGCCTGTGCCTGGGCTTGCAGTGCATGGCGATCGAGGGCCTGCGCGAGATCGCCGGGCTCGTCGGCGCCGACTCCGAGGAGTTCGACCGCGAGGCCGAGCACCTGGTCATCTCCACGATGGCCGACCAGACGGAGATCGTCGCGGGCCGCGGCGACATGGGCGGCACGATGCGCCTGGGCACCTACCCGGCGAACCTCGCCGAGGGCTCGATCGTCGCCGAGGTCTACGGCGCCACCGAGGTCAACGAGCGCCACCGCCACCGCTACGAGGTCAACAACGCCTACCGCGACCAGCTCGCGAAGTCCGGGTTCGTCATCTCGGGCCTCTCGCCCGACGGGCGCCTCGTCGAGTTCATCGAGCTCGACCGCGAGCAGCACCCGTACTACGTCGCGACCCAGGCCCACCCGGAGCTGAAGTCCCGCCCGACCCGCCCGCACCCGCTGTTCGCGGGCCTGGTCGCCGCGGCCCTGAAGCGCCAGGCCGCCGAGCGCCTCGACATCGAGGCGTAAGCGAGACAAGCGGAAAGGGCGGGGCTCCTCGGAGCCCCGCCCTTTCCGCGTCCGCTAACGCCTTCCTGGTCCGCAGGGCCCGGCCGACCGCGATCGTGGAGATCAGGATCAGGCCCGCGGCGATGAGCGCCACGGACTGGAGCCCGTGCGTGAACGCGGTGCGCGCCGCCGTGAGCAGCGCGTCCCCGGCCTCGGCCGGGAGCGTCGCCGCGACGTGCACGGCCTCGCCCAGCGTCTCCGACGCGCCCGCGGGCGCGTCCCCGAGCTCACTCCGGTATATCCCGGTCGCGAGGGACCCCAGCAGGGCGACGCCCATCGCGCCGCCGAGCTCGTACGCGGTCTCCGAGATGGCCGAGGCCGACCCGGCGCGGTCGGCCGGGGCCGCCGCGAGGATCGCGTCGTTGGTCACCGTCTGCGCCAGGCCGGCGCCCGAGCCGATGAGGACCGAGGCCCCCACGACCACCAGCGCGCCCTCGTCAACGCCCACGAACGCCATCGCGGCGAACCCGGCGATGACGAACGCCAGGCCCCCGACGATGGTGCGCGCCATGCCGATCCGCTCGGACAGCCGCACCGCCACCAGGCCCGCGACGATCGACACCGTCACCTCCGGCAGCAGCAGGAGCCCCGCCTGCATGGGGGAGAACCCGAGCACGAGCTGGAGGTACTGCGTCAGCAGGAACAGCGACGAGATCATCGCGAACACGATCGTGAAGTTCGTGGCGAGCGAGGCGCTGAAGCGCCTGATGCCGAACAGGTTCAGGTCCAGCAGCGGGTGCTCCAGGCGGCGCTGGCGCCGCACGAACAGGACCGCCATGGCGATGCCGAACCCGATCGCCGCGACCGCCGCCCACGACGCGCCCTTCTCGGCGATCGTCTTGACGCCGTACACGAACGGGAACATCGCCAGGAACGACATGAGCACGCTGACGACGTCGATCGGGCCCGGGTTCGGGTCCTTCGACTCCGGCAGCAGCAGCGGCGCCGCGATCATCACCGCGATCGAGACCGGTGCGGCCATGAGGAACACCGAGCCCCACCAGAAGTGCTCCAGCAGCCAGCCGCCGACGATCGGCCCGGCGGCCGAGCCCGCGGAGAACCCGGAGGCCCAGATCGCGATGGCGAACTTGCGCTGGCGGCCGTCGGTGAACAGGTTCCGCATGAGCGCGAGCGTGGTCGGCATGAGCGTGGCCCCGGCGAGGCCGAGGAACGCGCGGGCGGCGATGAGCATCTCCGCGGACGTCGCGTACGCGGCGATGACGCTCGCGGCGGCGAACGCGGCCGAGCCGATGATCAGGAGCCTGCGGCGGCCGACGCGGTCGCCGATCGTGCCCATGGTGACCAGGAGTCCGGCGAGCGTGAACCCGTAGACGTCCACGATCCACAGCAGCTGCGAGGAGGACGGTTCGAGGTCCTCGGACAGGAACGGCACGGCGAAGCCGAGCACGGTCATGTCGATGGAGATGAGCAGTACGGGGAGCACCAGCACGGCCAGCGCCCACATCTGCTTCGCGGTGAAGCGCGGGCGCGGTCCCGCGTGCTGCGGCAGGGTCGTCGTCATGGTGTCCTCCTCTGAATCAGCTCGCGGGCCGAGGGCCGCCCGAACTGGATTTCCAGAACCGGGAGGCCCGCAGGTGGACACCTGGGGCGCTTCGGCGAAGCTTGTGATCGAATCGACGGTTCAGCGGAATTCGCTGTACCGTCCAGACGGTATAGTAGCAAGCGGGAGGTCTCATGGCCAAGGACGAACCGAGCACGCGTGACCGGATTCTCAACGCGCTCCAGCGCAGCCTCGTGGAGGAGGGCAGCGCCGGGGTGACGCTGGAGCGGGTCGCCGCCGAGGCCGGCGTGTCCAAGGGCGGCCTGCTGTACCACTTCAAGTCCAAGTCCGACCTGTACGACGGCCTGGCCCGGCGCTTCCGCGAAGAGGAGGAGGCGACGATCGCCCGCGCCCGCAAGGAAGGCGTCGTCGACACGTTCCTGCGCGTCTCGGAGGTGGCCGACATCGAGTCCGCGGCCGGGCTGTGGGCCCTGCTCACCGCCATGCGGGGCAAGGACCAGCTGTCCGCGGCCGCCCAGGCGGACATGCTCTTCATCTTCGACGGCTGGAAGGACGCCCTCCACGCCGAGATCGAGGACCCCGTCACCGCCGAGATCGTCCGCCTCGTCGGCGACGGCCTGTTCCTGTCGGCGCTCTCGGGGGCCCCGCTGCCCACCCGGGAGACCCTCGAAGCCCTCCGCGAGCGCCTCAACCGGCTCGCCGGGGAGGAATGAGCCCTGTCCGGGCTAGTGTGGCTCCCGTGCATGAATACCGAGTCCTCGACAGCGAAATCGTCCACCGCGGCTGGTGCTACGACCTGACCGCCGAGACCGTCGCGATGCCGGACGGGGGGAGTGCCCGCCGCGAGTTCCTCGACCACTGCGGCGCCGTCGTCACCGTCCCGCTCGACGAGTCCGGCAGGGTCGGCCTCATCCGCCAGTACCGGGTCCCGCCGAAGGAGCGCATGTGGGAGTTCCCCGCGGGCCTGCGCGACGTCGCGGGGGAGGACCCGGCCGTGACCGCCCGCCGCGAGCTGGCTGAGGAGGTGGACCTCGCCGCCGCCGACCTCGTCAAGCTCGGTGAGTTCTACACCACCCCGGGCATCTCGAACGAGCTCATCCACTACTTCCTCGCCACGGGCCTCACCCCCGTGCCCGAGGCCGACCGGCACGAGCGCACCGACGAGGAGGCCGCGATCGAGCTGGTCTGGTGGGACCTCGACAAGGCCCTGGACGCGGTCGTGGACGGCGAGATCCGCAACGGCGTGTGCGCGCTCGCGCTCAACCTCGCCCGCCTCCACCTCGAACGACGCTGAGGCGCACGATTCCGTGTTACCGAAAACCCAGGCCCGTCGCGCACTCGCGTGGCGGGCCGACTTACGATCACGGCGACGACGCCGTCCGAACCGCTGACCCAGAAGGAATGCCGGGCTCAGGGCGCTGCGCGTCTTAGACTGCCCGTGCGGGACGCCGACCGGCCCCGAACTGGCACAACGCTTCGGAAGGAACCCGCAGAGTGAAAGTCGCCGTCCCCCGCGAGATCAAGAACAACGAGTACCGCGTCGCCCTGACCCCCGCCGGGGTCCACGAGCTCGTCGCCGCCGGCCACCATGTCAGCGTCGAGACCGGCGCCGGGCTCGGCTCGGCCATCACCGACGACGACTACCGCGCAGCCGGGGCCGTCGTCTGCCCCGACGCCGACTCCACTTGGAGCTCAGGCGATCTCGTCCTCAAGGTCAAGGAGCCGATCCAGGACGAGTTCCACCGGATGTCCCCCGGCCAGACCCTCTTCACGTACCTCCACCTCGCCGCGTCGGCCGAGTGCACCGACGCGCTCCTGGAGCGCCACGTCACCGGCATCGCATACGAGACCGTGCAGACCCGCGACGGCCGCCTGCCCCTCCTCGCGCCCATGAGCGAGGTCGCGGGCCGCCTCGCCGTCCAGGCCGGGGCCTACCACCTCCAGCGCCCCGAGGGCGGCCGCGGCACCCTCATGGGCGGCGTCCCCGGGACCCCGCCCGCGCGCGTCGTCATCATCGGCGCGGGCGTCTCCGGCATGAACGCCGCCGCCGTCGCCGTCGGCATGCGCGCCGACGTCGAGCTCCTCGACCTCAACCTCGACAAGCTCCACGCCGCCGACGACCTCTACCAGGGCCGCCTGCGCACCATCGTCTCCAACCGCTTCGAGGTCAAGCGCGCCTGCCGCGAGGCCGACCTCGTCATCGGCGCCGTCCTCGTCCCGGGCGCCAAGGCCCCCACCGTGGTCGACGACGAGGTGCTCGCCGACATGAAGGAGGGCGCGGTCCTCGTCGACATCGCCATCGACCAGGGCGGCTGCTTCGCCCACTCGAAGGCCACCACCCACGACGACCCGACGTTCAACTACGGCGGCAAGCTGTTCTACTGCGTCGCCAACATGCCCGGCGCCGTCCCGAACACCTCCACGTACGCGCTCACGAACGCGACGCTCCCGTACGTCATGAAGCTCGCCAACCACGGCTGGGCCGAGGCCCTCCGCACCGACGCGGCCCTCGCCGGCGGCCTCAACACCTATGCGGGGCAGGTCGTCAACGAGCCCGTCGCGATCACGCACCACCTGCCGCTCATGCCGATCGCGCAGGTCCTCGCCGAGAACTGAGGACACAGGGGACCCTCGCGTCCCGCTGAGCACGCGGACGGCCCGCACGCGCCGCCGCGATGCAGCAAGCGATCCCACACCGGGTGCCTCGGAGTCTCGCAAGCCGTCGACAGCCTCGATACACTGACGTACAGTCGCTATGACAGGCAATGGTGAGACGCCCGGCACCCGGTGCCGACTCGCACCCGGAGGCGGAAATGAGCAGTGTGGACAGCAATGACAAGTGGGCCGCCCTGCGCGGGGCCGCGCAGGTGCCTCCCACTGACGGCGACGGGGACCTGTCCTCGCCCGACCCCGAGGCGTACACCGGCAAGCGGGACATCCCCCAGCCCCAGCCGCTCGAACGCCACGGCCCGGCCCGCGTCATCGCCATGGCCAACCAGAAGGGCGGGGTGGGAAAGACCACCACGACCATCAACCTCGGTGCGGCCCTTGCCGAGTACGGCCGCAAGGTCCTCCTCGTCGACTTCGACCCCCAGGGCGCGCTCTCGGTCGGCTTCGGCACCAACCCCCACACCCTCGACCTGACGGTCTACAACCTCCTCATGCAGGAGGACGTCGACATCGACGACGTCATGGTCAAGACCAACGTCGCCGGACTGCGCCTCCTCCCCGCGAACATCGACCTCTCCGCCGCCGAGATCCAGCTCGTCAACGAGGTCGCCCGCGAGCAGACCCTCGCCCGCGTCCTGCGGCCCGTCATCCCCGACTTCGACTACGTCCTCATCGACTGCCAGCCGTCCCTGGGGCTCTTGACGATCAACGCGCTCACCGCCGCCCACTCGGTCCTCGTCCCCCTGGAGTGCGAGTTCTTCTCCCTCCGCGGCGTGGCCCTCCTCCTCGACACCGTCGACAAGGTCCGCGAGCGCCTCAACTACGACCTCGAACTCGACGGCATCCTCGCCACCATGTACGACTCGCGCACCACGCACTCCCGCCAGGTGCTCCAGCGCGTCGTGGAAGCCTTCGGCGACAAGGTGTTCTCCACCGTCATCACCCGCACCGTGCGCTTCCCCGAGACCACCGTCGCGGGCGAGCCCATCACCACGTGGGCCCCGGCCTCCTCCGGCGCCCGCGCCTACCGCCAGCTCGCGCGCGAACTCATCGCCGCCACGGACAAGTAGCGGCACAGACAAACAGTCACCCGATCGCGTTCCCGGACAAGAAACCCAGAGTTCACCCCGTAGCGTCTGCGGGGCCCGTCTAAGCTTGCGTGCGTGAGCGACCAGCAGCTGCCCCAGCTCCCGACCCAGCGGGAGGGCGAACCGGACGAGGCCGAGACCGGCTTCCGCGTCCGGCTCGTCAACTTCGAGGGCCCCTTCGACCTGCTGCTCCAGCTCATCGGCAAGCACAAGCTCGACGTCACCGAGATCGCCCTCCACGAGGTCGCCTCCGAGTTCATCGCCTACGTCACCGGACTCGACGAGGCGTGGAACCTCGAAGAGACCTCCGAGTTCCTCCTCGTCGCCGCCACCCTCCTCGACCTCAAGACCGCGCGCCTCCTCCCCGGCACCGTCGTCGACGACGAAGAGGACCTCGCCCTCCTCGAAGCCCGCGACCTCCTCTTCGCCCGCCTCCTCCAGTACAAGGCGTACAAGGAGGCCGCCGGCGCCCTCTCCGCGCTCGCCGACTCCGCCTCCACCCGCGTCGCCCGCAACGTCGGCCTCGAAGACCGCTTCAAGGGCCTCCTGCCCGAACTCGTCCTCGACCTCACCCCCGACGCCCTCGCCGCCCTCGCCGGGAAGGCCATGAAGCCCAAGCCGCCCCCCACCGTCGGCACCGGCCACATCCACGTCCAGCGCGTCTCCGTGCGCGAGCACGCCGTGATCCTCTCCCGCCGCCTCCAGCGCGTCCAGACCGCGACCTTCCGGGCCCTCACCTCCGACTGCGAGACCCACCTCGAAGTCGTCGCCCGCTTCCTCGCGCTCCTGGAGCTCTACCGCGAGGCCCTGGTCGGGTTCGAGCAGATGCAGGCGCTCGGAGAACTCACCGTCAGGTGGCTCGGCGGCACCGGGAACACCGATATCGAGGTCGACGAGTACGCGGGCGCGCCCGCGGAGACGGGGGAGGAGCCGAACGAATGACCGAGCACCTGGAGGGGTCCCTCGACCGGGACCTCGCGACGTGGAAGATGCCCGGCGCCCGCACCGAGGCCGAGCCGCTGCGCGCCGACACGCCCGCCGACGAACCCGTCGGCGACGTCGACGAGTACGCGGCCGCGCTGGCGACCGAGGCCGCCCCCGAACCCGAGGCCGAGGACGAACCCGAGGACGCGGCCCCCAGCCCCGTCCCCGAGGACGTCGACCTCGGCGCGGTCCTGGAGGCGATCCTCATGATCGCCGAGGAGCCGCTCTCCGAGGAGTTCCTCTCCTCGGTCCTGGAGCGACCGCGCTCACAGGTGCGCGAGACGCTGGGTCGGCTCAGCGCCGAATACACTGGTGACGGACGCGGATTCGATCTGCGTCGCCAAGCCGGCGGCTGGCGCTTCTACACCCGGGCCGACTACGCCCGGTTCGTGGAGCGTTTCGTGACCGACGGCGCCTCCGCCCGCCTCACCAAGGCGGCGCTGGAGACGCTTGCCGTGGTCGCCTACCGGCAGCCGGTCACCCGCGGCCGCATCTCGGCCATCCGGGGGGTCAACTGCGACGGCGTCATCCGCACGCTGCTGGCGCGCGGCCTGGTCGAGGAGTGCGGGACCGACCCGGACTCGACGGCGACGCTCTACCGCACCACCACCCTGTTCTTGGAGAAGATCGGGCTGGACTCGGTCGACCAGCTCCCCGAGCTGGCCCCGTTCCTGCCCGACGACGTGACGGATATCGAGGAAGATGAACAACGCTGACGCAGAGGGCGTACGCCTGCAAAAGGTCCTGTCGCAGGCCGGGATCGCCTCCCGCCGCGCCGCCGAGGAGCTGATCTCCCGCGGCAAGGTGAAGGTCAACGGTGAGCCCGCCCGACTCGGCCAGCGCGTGGACACCGAGAAGGACGTCATCCACGTCTCCGGCAAGCGCGTCGTGACCGACGTCGACAAGGTCTACTACGCGATCAACAAGCCGCGCGGCATCGTCTCGACGATGGAGGACGAGGAGGGCCGCCCCTCGCTGGGCGGGTACGCCAAGGGCCTCGACCACCGCGTGTTCCACGTGGGCCGGCTCGACACCGACTCCGAGGGGCTGCTGCTGCTCACCAACGACGGCGAGCTCGCGAACCGGATCATGCACCCGTCGCACGGCCTGCCGAAGGTCTACCGCGCGCAGGTCAACGGGATCATGGACAAGCCCACCTGGAACCGGCTGCTCAAGGGCGTCGACCTGGAGGACGGGCCCGCGAAGGCCGACAAGCTGAAGATCATCGACGAGCACGCCGGGCAGTCGTTGATCGAGATCACCATCCACGAGGGCCGCAAGCACATTGTGAGGCGCCTCATGGACGAGGTCGGGCATCACGTCTCGCGCCTGGTGCGCACCGAGATCGGCCCGGTCCAGCTGCGCAACCTCAAGCCGGGGACGCTGCGGCGGCTCACCCCCAACGAGGTGGGGGAGCTGTTCCGCGAGGTCGGGCTCTAGCCTTGTACAGCCTGCTGTAGCGACGGGATGGGCAAGGCCCGGTTAGGGTCTCAGCATGAAGACGATTCTGAACATCATCTGGTTCGTGCTCGCCGGGCTGTGGCTCGCGATCGGCTACTTCGTTGCGGGCCTGGTGTTCTGCATCTTCATCGTGACGATCCCGTTCGGCATCGCGAACATGCGGCTCGCCGGGTACGTGCTGTGGCCGTTCGGGCGCACCGTGGTCTACGACCCGCAGGCCGGGTGCCTCACGCTGGTGGCGAACATCCTGTGGCTCATCCTGTTCGGGTGGGAGCTCGCGATCGCCCACCTGGTGACCGGTTTCGCCCAGGCGATCACGATCATCGGCATCCCGCTGGCCGTGGCGAACTGGAAGATGATCCCGCTCGCACTGTGGCCGCTGGGGGCGCGTGTCGTGGATCGCTAGGCCGACTGTGGACCGGCGCCGTTCGGCGCCCCGGCTCGCCTGACCCGGCATGATGTAGGTTTGCGGGGTTTGCACTTGAAGAACGGAGCCGACAGTGCCTGAGCAGAAGAGCGGACCGGTCGTCGCTATCGACGGCCCGTCCGGAGCCGGGAAGTCGACGGTGTCCAAGACCCTCGCGACCGCGATCGAAGCGGCGTACCTCGACACCGGTGCGATGTACCGGGCGGCGACCCTCGCCGTCCTCAAGGCCGGTGTCGACCCCTCCCAGACCGCGCAGGTCACCAAGACGGTGAAGAACGCCAAGCTGGAGTTCGGCACCGCGCCCGACGACCCGTTCACCCGCGTGGACGGCGAGGACGCCGACCTGGCGATCCGCTCCGACGACGTCACCAAGGCGGTCTCGGCGGTCGCGGGCAACAAGACTGTCCGGAAGTTCCTCATCGACGAGCAGCGCCGCATCATCGCGAACGCCAAGCGCGGCATCGTGGTCGAGGGCCGCGACATCGTCGAGGTGGTCGCCCCCGACGCCGACGTCAAGGTCTACCTCACCGCGGACCCCGTCGAGCGCGCCAAGCGCCGCGCCGCCGAGAACGGCGCCGACGCCGGCGCCACCGCGAAGGACATCGAGCGGCGCGACACCGCCGACTCGAAGACCACCAAGCCCCTGGAGGCCCCCGCCGGGGCCGTGGTGATCGACTCCACGACGCTGCCGATCGTGGAGGTAGTGGCCAAGATCCTGGCCTTGCTGAACAACAGGGACATCGATGACTGACGAACCGACCTGGGACGACGACGACTTCGAGTTCGACGAGGCCGACGACGGCCTCGACGAGCCCGCAGGCCGCGGCCCGGTCCCCACGGTCGCCGTGGTCGGCCGCCCCAACGTGGGCAAGTCGACCCTGGTCAACCGCATCCTGGGCCGCCGCGCCGCGGTCGTCCAGGACGAGCCGGGCGTGACCCGCGACCGCATCGCGTACGACGCCGAGTGGTCGGGCAAGGAGTTCAGCCTGGTCGACACCGGCGGCTGGGAGCCCGACGCGGACGGGATGGCCAAGTCCATCGCGTTCCAGGCGGAGCTGGCCATGCGCACCGCCGACGTCATCGTCTTCGTGGTCGACTCCCGCGTGGGGCCGACCGACGCCGACGAGGCGGCGGTCCGCATCCTGCGCTCGACGCAGAAGCCGGTCATCCTCGTCGCCAACAAGGCCGACTCCGAGCGCCAGGAAGCGGAGGTCCACGACCTCTGGAGCCTCGGCCTCGGCGAGCCGTTCCCGATCTCGGCCCTCCACGGCCGCAACTCCGGCGACCTGCTCGACAAGATCATCTGGGCGTTCCCCGAGGAGCCCACCGGCCAGCTCAAGGAGCGCGGCCCCCGCCGCATCGCCCTGGTCGGCCGCCCCAACGTCGGCAAGTCCAGCCTCCTCAACCGCATCGCCGGGGAGGACCGCGCCGTCGTCGACAACGTCGCCGGCACCACGGTCGACCCCGTCGACTCGGTCGTCGAGATCGACGGCGAGGACTGGATCCTGGTCGACACCGCGGGCCTGCGCAAGCGCGTGAAGTTCGCCTCGGGCACGGAGTACTACGCGGCGCTCCGCACCGAAGCCGCTGTTGAGGCCGCCGAGGTGGCCCTGGTGCTCCTCGACGCCAGTGAGCCCATCAGCGAACAGGACCAGCGTGTCCTGACGCAAGTAGTGGAGAGTGGCCGCGCGTTGGTGTTGGCCTTCAACAAATGGGACCTGGTGGACGAGGACCGTCGCTACTACCTCGAAAAAGAAATCGACCGAGAACTCGGTCAAGTGAACTGGGCCCCGAGGGTCAACGTCTCCGCGCTCACGGGCCGCGCCGTGGAGAAGATCGCCAGATCCCTCCGCGTCGCCCTCGAAGGCTGGGGCCAGCGCATCACCACCGGCGAGCTGAACCAGTGGATCAGCACGCTCCAGGCGGCCACTCCGCACCCGACCCGCTCGGGCAAGGCCCCGAAGGTCATCTACGCGACCCAGGCCGCCGCGGAGCCGCCGCGCTTCATCCTCTTCACGAACGCCCCGTTCGAGAAGCAGTACCTCAAGTTCATCCAGCGCAAGCTCCGAGAAGACTTCGGCTTCCCGGGCACGCCCATCGAACTCGTGGTCAAACCACGCGAATCCCGCAAAAAAGACAAGCGCAAATAGCCCGCCTCACACAGGGGACCTCGCCTCACCCGCCCCCCAGCCCATACGCTAAAGTTGTCACCGCTGCGGCAACGCAGCAAAACGGGCTGTGGCGCAGCTTGGTAGCGCACTTGACTGGGGGTCAAGGGGTCGCAGGTTCAAGTCCTGTCAGCCCGACAGACGGACACCGGGAACATCAATGATGTTCCCGGTGTTTTCGTATGCGTCCTAGATATAGCGGAGTTGGCGGTCGATAATTTCGGGCGGCCGGGCGCGATCGGGAGGTTTCCGGCAGTATCCAGATAGTCTGTTTCGCGAGCGCTGCAGGCTTTTGCGACCTTTTCTCTAGGTTCGAGTAAGACCCTTACGGTGCGCTGACGTCATCAAGATCAACGGCCTGCTGGTCAAGCAGGGTACTCCCAACTGATATGCGTCCCGGCTGCGTTCATGGGGCACAGCATCTCCACGTCCTGGTAGAGCGCCGCATCGAACTCGCCGTACCCATAGACGATCAGGATCCCGAAGAGCCCGGCCACCACGATCGCCGTGAAGCCCAGGCTGCGATACCGTCACGTCCTTCGAACGACGGCGGATACTGAGGACAAGACCAGGTGCCTGCGGCAACCCCGCCGGTCACGCCAGCAGCCTCGATTGCTCCATCGCAGGATCGCCGAGTGCCGCAGCAGTACTGAGAGTGTGTCTCAGTTGGCGGGCATTTCTCGCTTGTCCGCTTTGCTCCGCTGCTGTGGTGGCGTTGAGCTTCAGTGCGCAGGTTGGCGACCGGTTCCGACCAGGGTCATCTGATGGAGTCCCCCTCACTCATGCCTGCCCGCCGGCTCGGCAGGGCTCGGCTCTGGGTGGGTTGGCTCGCATGGCTCATGATTGCATTCGCGACCGCGATCCTCGTGCTGGCGATTCGTGCGCTGGTTATCAACCCGTCCATGGGTCCGCTTCCGCAACTCGCCCTCGCGCTCTTCATACTGTGGGTCTTCCGGCGTGGATTGATCGGCATCAAGGTGCCGGACGGCTACCAGTTCGACAATGAGGGCAGATTTCCCGTGGGCCCGCTGCAGGGGGTTCCCAGGATGATGGCTTCTGCGGCGAGGGCCTTGCCTTCCATTCGTTGTTCGAGCAGGGTGGCTGCGGCGGCGAGCTGGTGGAAGTGGTCTGCGGTGTTGTTGCCGCAGTGGGTGTTTGCTTCTTCGGCCAGGAGGAGTGCGGCGATCCGGATGCTCGTGGTCTGGCCTGATGCCGGGGGCCGGCGATGCCGGAACAGTTCGTCCACGCTCATGCCGGTTTGCTAGCGGCGGGCGCTCCAGGTCAGGACCGCACCCACGTCGGTGGAAGTTTCCTAGTTGCCGTGGCAGAGGTAGAACAGTTCGGGATCGTCTTCGTCCAGGCCATGGACTAGACCGACCGGGGTCCAGCCGTTCTGGTGCAGCAGTTGCTGCATCGGGTGGTTGGAGACATTGGTCGAGGTGAACAGTTTCGGGGTGGTGCATGCGGCATTGATGGCCTTGAGGAGCTGGGTGCCCACGCCCCGGCGGCGTGCGTGGGGCGCGACCATCAGCATGGTGACGAATCCGTGCTCGAAGAAGATGTTCTCCAGGACGCTGTAGCCGAGTGGCCCGGACGGGTCTTCGGCTATGAGGGCCAGGCCGTGTTCGCACCAATGTGTGATGCTGGCGCGGCGGGCATCGTCGCCTGCTGCGGCGATTGGGTCGAGCTCGGCCAGTGCGGTCGCGTCTGACGCGCGCGCTTGGCGCGTGGTGAGCCCGGCGGGGTGCTTGTCGCTCATGGGGGCATTCTGGCAGCACGAAAGCGCCGACGCTTTCCTTTTTCGATGGTGCCGCGGTCGGCGAAGTGGGATCCGCGGGCTTGCTCGTTGTGGTCGCGTATCCACTCTGACCGCCGGTTATGGAAGTCGGCGTGGTGAGTGGCCCGGGTGATCTCGCCGTAGAGGCGGGCGAGGCCGGTCAGGTCAGGCGGCTGCCGAGCGCCGCGGCCCTGTGATGGGCGATGGCACTTGGCAGGAGGCCAGCAGCGCGAGGGTGATCCACCGGCGAAGGGAGGTCCCTTTGCGCATCTGGTGGTCATCGAATTCGGTCGAGTCGACCCAAGAGGCGAGGACGAGTCATCGCGGGCGTAGGGATCCCCTGCCGAGCCGGTAGAGAACAGTTGCCATCAGCAGGTGCTCCATTCGGTGGGGCGCTCAGGCTCCGCACGAGGCGGAGCTGCACGATCATGCAGTGTCCGTCGACTGCGTCGGCGGCGGATCGGCACTGAAGCTACAAGCCGCCGGAACGGTCACCATGGGACTGGAGGGGAATCTTGCGTCCGCGACTGGGACCGAGTCCCGTCTCCGCAGTCTGGAAGGCCCACAAGACGAAGAAGGCCCGGTGGACGACCACCGGGCCTTCCTCGCGGGTCTTCAGGATTCGGAGTCGGTCGCGGTCTCCGGGGCCAGGACTGCGCACTCTTCCATCGCGGCGGCCGTCTCCGGGTCGGTGTCGTCGAGAGCGGCGAGGTCATCGCCGAACTCGACGCCACGCTGGGAGAGGCAGTCGCGGTAGGCGGTGAGGTCGTCAGTGCCCTCGCCTCCGCCGCCGGGGAACCCGCCACCGGCGGGGAGCTCGTCCGCGCACGCCTCCTGCGCCGCCTGCCAGTCCTCGTCGCTGACGCCTTCGGGCGCTTCGAATCCGCCTCCCCCGAACCCTCCCGCCATATCGGTCGGCATGTCCGTGGGCATGTCCGAAGGCATGTCGGTCGGCATGCCCGATGGGAGGCTGCCGGGATCGAAGCCCGACATCCCTTCGGCCCAGTCGTCGGGGAGGTCTATGCCCTGCTCGTCGATGCAGGTGAGGTAGGCGCTCAACATGCCGCCGTCGGCCGAGGCGCTCTCCTCGGCGGTGCCCGCGCCGTCGTCGTCGCTGCCGCACGCGGCCAGCATCAGGCCGGCCGCGGCCAGGGCGATCGAGGACATGAATGAGCGAGAGATCTTCGTGCGCATGATCGCAGATGATCTACGGTTCGGGTTCAAACCAGGTTGAAGACCGCTCAATATGTCCTCGCGATCCTGATTCTCAAGGCGGCGTTGAGGAGGAGTCGACGCGGCGCTGAGCGAAGGGCCTGAGACTTCCCGTCATGGGATGCCCACTCGCGCCCCGCGGACGCGTCGCATCCCTGCCGGGCCGGACGACGCCGCGCCCCCGTCGATGGCGGCACTTGACGGTTCGCTCGCGCATGGCCGTTGCGATCGTGGCGTTGTGCGGCCTGGCGCTCTCGGCGGCGGTCATCACCGCCACGGCCCTGCTCGGCGACGTGCTGACCGACCGCATCGACGACCGGCTCAGGACCGCGGCGGAGGACGCCGGGAACTTCCGGCCCCCGGAGGGCCTCCCCGACGGAGTCGGATCTCCCGGACCTCGGGCACCGGTATCCGAACGCCCCCGCGTCTACGTGTACGACGAGGACGGCGCCCTGGTCGGCACCTTCGGGCAGCCGGACGGCGAAGCGGACTTCCCGGCCCTGACAGGCCTCGGCGACCTCGCCGGGCACGCCTCGTCCGCAGCGCCGTACACAGTGGATGACGTGAACGGCAACGCCTGGCGCATCCTGGTCCTGGACACCGCGGACGGGTTCGAGGCGCTGGCGCTGTCCGCCGAGACCGTCGAGGCCGCCACGGGGAGCCTGGTCGTCATCGGCGGCGTCGTCGTGCTCGCCGTGCTGGTGCTGCTCGCGCTGTGCGCGTCCTGGGTCGTCAGGGTCGGGCTGCGCCCCCTCGACCGCATGCAGTCGACCGCGGCGGCGATCGCCGAGGGGAGGCTGGGCGAACGCGTCGCGGACACCGATCCGCACACCGAGACCGGGCGTCTTGGCGCGGCGCTGAACACCATGCTCACCCGCATTCAGGCGGCGCTCGACGACAGTGCGGCTTCGGACGCGAAGCTCCGGCAGTTCCTCGCGGACGCCTCCCACGAGCTGCGCAGCCCGCTCACCTCGATCCGCGGCTTCGCGCAGCTGTACCGGCGCGGCGGTACCCCGCCCGGGCCGGTGCTCGACGAGGCGATGGGCCGCATCGAGGCCGAGTCGCGCCGGATGGGCCGGCTGCTCGACGACCTCATGCTGCTGGCGGTCCTCGACCGCGACAGGCCCCTGCGCCAGGGGCCGGTGGACCTGCTCGGGCTGTGCGCCGAGGTGGTCGGCGACGCCCATGTCCGCGAACCGGGGCGGTTCATCGCGATCGAGCCGCTGCACGAGGGCGACGGTCTCCTCGATACCGTCGAGGTCGTCGGCGACGAGCCGCGGTTGCGCCAGGTGGTCACGAACCTCGTGGTGAACGCCTTGGCGCACACGGCGCCCGATGCGAAGATCGCGCTGCGCCTGGGCCGGAGTCGCCGGTGCGAGTGGTCGTGCCTGGCGCAGATCGGCGAGCCGCCCCCGCCGCCGGCCGCGGTGGTCGAGGTCGCCGACACCGGGCCCGGTGTGCCGCCCGAGTACGCCGAAGCCGTCTTCGAGCGGCTTTACCGGATCGACCCCGGCCGTGCGCGCGTCGAGGGAGGGGAGCGTGGCGGCTCCGGGCTGGGGCTGTCGATCGTGGCGGCGATCGTCGCGGGCCACGGCGGCTGCGTCCAGGTGTCCTCGACGCCCGGCGGCGGTGCGACGTTCCGGGTGCTCCTGCCGGGGGACCGGCATCCTTGACCCCGGCGGTGTCCCCTTGGCGCCCGCGCCCACCGCCTCCACGTAAAAGGCGGCGGGGCCCGGTACACCCTTTCCCGGGCCCCGCCGCCGGATCATCCGGCCGTTCGCGGTCAGTCGGCGTCGAGCACCACGGCGAGGAACTCGCTGCGCTCCTGGACGAACGCCTTGAGCGACGCGGCGTCCTCGTCGACGCCCTCGGCGCCGCTCAGCTCGGCCGCGGCGGCGGCCTCGTCGATCGCTTCGAGCGCGGTCCCGGAGCCGTAGAGCCGTTCGTACAGTTCGCTGTACGCCTCCGTGTACTCGTCCTGGAACACGGTGAGGAACCGGTCCTTGAAGTCCCCGGCGCCCCCACCGCCGAACATCTCCTCCATGCCCTCGGGCATCTCCATACCCTCAGGCATCTCCATGCCTTCGGGCATCTCACCGCCGCCGGGGAAGCCGCCTTCGCCTCCCATGCCGGCCAGCACCGAGGGGGACTCGCTCGGCGCGAGCGTGGCGTCCGAGAGGGTCAGGTCGAGGTCCCAGGTGATGATGCTGATCAGCCCGGTGTCGTAGTCGTACCAGAGGTAGTAGTTGCTGCCCGGACCCGACATGTCGTCGCCGTTGGAGATCAGGTTCTGGAGCGCGGTGTAGTTCGCGAACGAGTCGACGTCGACCCACTCGCCCAGCTCCTCCTCGAACGTCGCGTCGTCGGCCTGGTCGAGCCACTTGAGGAAGTCGACGAGGTACTGGAGCTCGTCGTTCCCCGACATGTTGATCTGCTTGAAGTCGTCCTCGTAGTCCTTGGGGTCCTCGCCCTGGTAGGACATGTCCCCGCCGGCGCGGCCCTTGTAGAGGACACCGGCATCCGCTCCGAATTCCTCGGCCGCCCAGGTGGTGTCCATGATGTCCACGATCCGGCGGGTGACGGCCTCGGAGCCGTTGGCCGACGTGCTCGCATACGTCCAGTCGTACGAGGACTCACCGCTGGCTTCGACCAGCTCCGCGGCGACCGCCTCGGTGAGCGTCGAACCGCCGCCGAGGCCCGAGTCGACGCGGAAGCTGATCTGCTGACGGCCCTGGTAGACCTGCCCGTCGACGTACTTCGCGAAGTCCACGAGCCACGGGAGCCCTTCGGGGTCGTCGAAGCTGAGCGACGCACCGGCGCCCATGCCTCCCATGCCCCCGGCGCCGCCCTCGCCGCCGCCGGGGAACTCCATGCCCTCCATGCCTTCGGGCATCTCCATGCCTTCAGGAAGCTCCATGCCCTCGGGCATCATCCCCTCCATGCCCCCGTCCGCGGACCCGCCGCCGAGCGAGGAGAGCGTCGAGTTCCCCTTGAGGCGGATGCCGACGTCGTGGACCGTGGTGCCGTCGATGGTGATGTCGGCCTTGATCCACTCCTTCTCTCCCGAGTCCTGGAACACCGCGATCATGTCCTGGTAGTCGTCCTCGCTGAACTCAAGGCCGATCTCGTGCGCGACCGAGGTGTCGAACAGGTCCACGGTGCCCTCGATGTCGTAGTTCACCGTGAACCCCTCGTTCGAGTCGGAGTAGGCCAGGGCCGAGACCCGGACGGTGCCGATGACGAGGGCGAG
Organism: Glycomyces sp. NPDC047010; assembly: GCF_040644205.1. NCBI lineage: Bacteria > Bacillati > Actinomycetota > Actinomycetes > Glycomycetales > Glycomycetaceae > Glycomyces > Glycomyces sp. NPDC047010. The sequence goes on from NZ_JBEYVY010000004.1 coordinate 383,381, forward strand.
CACCAGGAGCAGTCCGACGGAGCCGGCGATGAGCCTCCAGTAGTGGCGCAGGCTCACCGGAATCCGGTGGCGCAGCCGCTTGCCCTTGGCGCCCATGGCTAGAGGTCCGTCTGGTCGTAGCCGGTCAGGACGGTGACCTGTTGGCCCTGGGTGACGTCGCGCAGCGCCGCGAGCAGTTCGTTCGAGGTCTTGCCGCTCTTGAGCCTGACCGTGTACGTCATCTCGGTCAGCGCACCGCCGCGGATGGTCTCGATGCTCACCTGTTCGTACTCGTCGGTGAAACGGATCAGGACGTCGTCGATATCGCCGGCGAAGTCCTCGTGCGCGGGGACCTGCGCCTTGACGACCTGGCGCTGGACGGAGTGGTGGAACCAGTTGAAGCGGTGCATGATGAGCAGCGCCAGGCAGATGACGACCGTCGCGATGATCGCGAGCGTGTAGAAGCCGGTGCCGCAGGCCATGCCCACGCCCATCACCAGGAAGATGTACCCGACGTCGCGGGTCTCCTTGAGCGCGTTGCGGAACCGGATGATCGACAGGGCGCCGACGAGCGCGAAGGCGCGGGCGACGTTGGAGCCGATGATGAGCATGATCATCGAGATGATGACGCCCATGACGATCATCGTCTGCACGTAGGACTGCGAGTACGAGACGTTGCGGTGGGTCTTGCGGTAGACGATGCCGATGACGCACGAGAGCAGGAACGACAGCGACAGCGACAGCGCGATGTCCAGGTAGCTGAACTCGCCGGTGTTGTCACTGAGGTTGGTCAGGAAATCCATTGAAGCGGCTTGCTTTCCATTGAGAGGAGGGCGGTTCGCCCTCGTGTAGGGACACTGGGGGACGGAGTCGGAGACGCGCAGGTGCTAGGAGACCTGCGCGGCCGCCTCGCTGTGCTCGGGCTTGGAGTGGACGGCGTAGTCCTCCTCGACCGGCACGTGGAAGACCGAGCGCGGCGCTTGGCCGTGCGCCTCGATGCTCTGGCAGTACTTGGAGACGCGCACGACGGCCATGCCGAGGCTCGCGGCGGTGTCGGTGACCCAGTACGGGACCCGTTCGTTGGCCTTGACCTCGACGATGGTCTTGTGCGGGGGGATGATGAGCCGGTTCTCGACTTCGGCGCCGAGGTGGAAGTCGCGGTCGCGCCCCCGCACCCGGTGGTCGATGGTGACCCGGAGCCCGAGGTCGGCGTCGGCGCCGAGGTACGCCTCGCGGTTGTAGGCGGTGATCGCGGTCGGGCGCAGGCCGTGGCCTTCGACCAGGCCCATGACCTCTTCGAGGAACGGCCGCTGCTCGGGCAGGTGGTCGATGAGGACCGCCTCGTCGCACAGCTTGCGCGCCAGCAGGTACGGCACCTTGACGCGCCGCTTCTGTGTGACCCGGTTGACCCGCTGCTTGATCTCGATATAGACCGGGGTCTCGTCGGTGAGCTCGTGCCGGTCGCCGTAGTTGCGGATGCGCAGCTTGCGGCGGAAGTGCAGGCCCTCGATCTTCTCCCAGTAGTACCGCAGCGAGGCGGAGTCGTAGTACAGGCTCGCGACGGGGTAGCCGCCGCGGACGGTGAACGGGTCGGCCTCCATGCGCGAGCGCAGGGCCTCCCGCAGTTTCGGGACCTCCTCATAGGAGAGGAGGTACTTGATCTCGAACCGGTTGAACGAGTGCAGTGCGCTTGCGGTGCGGCGCAGATGGCCGGCGTCTTGACTCATAGGCACTCCTTGGTCGCTTGGGACTGCCATGAGTGAACCCGGAGTATCTCTAGCTGAACTTCCGGTGAACTCAACGTTTCCTTGAAGAAATCAGGCGATGCGCGAGAAAAGCGCATAAATCATTACAATTAGTAACTTATTTCGCCTCTTCGGATCCGTCGGCCGAGGCGCTGCGGCAGGGTACGCCCTCGTGGCTGGAGGACATCGACACCGGGAGCCTGCGCGGCGACCTGCTCGCGTGCGTTCGCCGGTCGCTGCTGATCGCGGATGAGGACGGTGCGCTGATGGCCGCGATCGGGAAGGACGCCAAGAGCGACCCCCAGCTGGTCCAGGCCCTTCAGGACGCGATCGGGCACCCGACCGCAGGAACGATGCACCTGATCCTCGACCGCGCCGCCGCACGCGGCGAGATCGCGGCGGTTCGTCGAGACGGTCTTCCTTCCGGTGCTCGGGGCGCCCCGGCGCTGACCCCCCGGGCGCGCGGGGTCCAGTGTGCCGAGACTTCAAGGAAACCGTCAGTTCACCTGAAGGACGGATTGAGTTCGCTCGGGTTGACTTGCGGACGACGATGGTTCCGGAGCGCAGGCAGTCCAGCGGTTGTCTCTCACTCACAGCTGGCGGCGCAAGGACGATCGGAGCGGGGCGGGCCGCGGCGGAGCTGCCGCGGCCCGCCCCGCTCGCATGCCGCGGAGCTCGCCCGGCCTTATTCACGACCGGTGGCGCGGGCGGCCGCCGGGAGTTTGAGCGTGTATCCGAAGCCTCTGACGGTGTGGACCAGTCGGGGCTCGGCGAAGTCGATCTTCTTGCGCAGCAGGTGGATGTACGACTCGATGATCTGATTGTTGCCGGTGAAGGCGTAACCCCACGTGTGCTCGAAGAGCTGCGCCTTGCTCAGCACGGTCTTGGCGTTGACGAGGAGGTACTTGAGCATCCGGTACTCGGTGGGGGACAGGTGGATCGTCCTCCCGGCGCGGTGGACTTCGTGCGTGTCCTCGTTCAGTTCGAGGTCGCCGCAGCTGAGGACGGGGTTCTTCACGGGGGCGTCCGCGCGGTTGCGCCGTAGGATCACCTCGATCCGCAGGAGCAGCTCCTCCAGGTCGAACGGTTTGGCGAGATAGTCCTCGGCTCCCAGCCGGAGCCCGCGAACGCGTTCACGGCTGCTGCTCCGCGCCGACAGGAACATCACCGGAATCCGGGGGTCGCCCTCCTTGAGCCGGGCGACGGCCTCGAAGCCGTCGATCACGGGGAGCACGGCGTCCAGTACGACCAGGTCGGGCCGCAGGTCCGCCGCGGCCCGCAGGCATGAGGGGCCGTCGTACACGGTGTCGACGTCGAATCCGGTCAGTCGGAGTGCGGCGGAGAGGATCGCGACGGTGGACTCGTCGTCGTCGGCGATCAGAATGTGCCCGGCGCGATCGGATCGTGCATTCACCAGCGAACCTCCTGGCCCAAACCTACGATCGCCGGGACGGCGCAGGATGGGACCGAGGGGGAATCTTTTGGGACCAACTGGGACCGTGGTACCACTGCGGGCGGTCGAACGGTGATCGCCGAATCGGTTTCGGCGGCACCGACGTTGGTCTACATTCTGCCCACATAGGGCGGACGGAGGCCGGGGTGAGCACGAATGATGCTGTGGTGGACACGGCGCCGCCGCTGGCGAAGTCACGCCGGACCCTCGTGTTCGTCGCGATCCTGCTGGGCATGGTCATGGCCGCGCTCGACCTGACCATCGTGTCGACCGCGCTATCGACCATCGTCGCCGACTCGACCCCGCCGACCGGGAGGTCCTGGACCAGGCCGTCGACAAGCTGGCCCGCAAACTCGTGACCGAAGGCGCCGACCGGCCCTGAACGGCCGGGCCGCGCACTGGTACCACGGTCCCATTCCGGGGCGAAAGATTCGCCCACGGTGCCAGGGCGCGCGACCCGGATCCTCGTAGCGTCGATCCCATGAGCCGCAGCGCACGCCGCGGCCGGAGCGGAACGAGGAAGCCCGTGATCGAGGCACGCGAACTGACCAAGCGCTACGGCGACAAGACCGTGGTCGACCATCTCGACTTCACCGTGAAGCCGGGCGAGGTGACCGGGTTCCTGGGCCCGAACGGGGCCGGGAAGTCGACCACCATGCGCATGATCCTCGGACTGGACCGGCCCACCGCCGGGACCGTCACCGTCAACGGGAAGACCTACGACCGGCACGCCGCGCCCATGCACGAGATCGGCGCGCTCCTGGAGGCCAAGTCCGTCCACCCCGGCCGCTCCGCGGTCGGGCATCTCACCGCCCTGGCGCAGACCCACGGGATCTCGCGCAAGCGCGTCGACGAGGTGATCGACCTGGCCGGGCTCGGATCCGTGGCGCACAAGCGCGTCGGCGCGTTCTCCCTCGGCATGGGCCAGCGCCTCGGCATCGCCGCCGCGCTGCTCGGCGACCCCGAGGTCGTCATGCTCGACGAGCCCGTCAACGGCCTCGACCCCGAAGGCGTCCTGTGGGTGCGGAACCTGCTCTCGTCCCTCGCAGCCGAGGGCCGGGCGGTCATGCTGTCCTCGCACCTGATGAGCGAGACCGCGCAGATCGCGGACCACCTGATCATCATCGGACGCGGCCGGCTCCTGGCCGACACCACCGTGACCGACCTCGTCGCCGCCACCGTCGGCGGAGTGAAGGTCCTCAGCGACCAGGCGCCGCGGCTGCAATCGCTCCTCGGCGGTCCCGGGGTCAGCGTCACCTCCTATTCGAACGAGGAACTGATGGTCACCGGCCTCGGCGCCCGCGAGATCGGGCGGATCGCACTGGACCACGACGTGCTCGTCCACCAGCTGACGCCGCTGTCGGTCTCGCTCGAAGAGGCGTTCATGGACCTCACCCGCGACGAGGTGGAGTACCACTCCGCGCCCGTCACCGTCGGAAAGGCAGTCTGATGACCACCGTCGAACTCCAGGAGACCCGGCCCGCGCGCACCGTCGTCAAGAAGGTCACCTTCGGACGGGTCCTGCGATCCGAGTGGACGAAGTTCCGGACCCTGCGCTCCTCCTGGATCACCCTGGGCCTGGGCCTGGTCCTGCTCGGCGTGTTCGGGGCGGTCGCCTCATTCACATACAGCCCCGACGCCGCCGCGGGCATGGGCGGCCCGCCAGGTGCGGACACCGGATCCTCGGACGCGGTGAGCCTCGCCCTGACCGGCCTGTCGTTCGCCTCGCTCGTCGTCGGCGTCCTCGGCGTCCTGCTCACCGCCGGCGAGTACTCGACCGGGATGATCCGCTCGACCCTCGCCGCGGTCCCCAAGCGCCTCCCGGTCCTGTGGGCCAAGGGCCTCGTCGCCGGGATCAGCGTCTTCACCGTCACCACCGTCGGCGCGTTCGCCGCGTTCCTGGTCGGTCGGATCGGGCTCGACGGCGAGTCGATCGCCCTGTCGCTCACCGACGACGGCGTGGTCCGCAGCCTCGTGGGCGCGGGCCTCTACCTCGGCCTGGTCGCCATGTTCGGCGTCGGCATCGGCGCTCTCGTGCGCTCCCCGGCGGGCGGGATCGCCGCGCTCGCGGGCATCCTGCTGATCCTGCCGGGTCTGGCCTCGCTGCTGCCGGACTCCTGGTACGACACGCTCAGCCCGTACTTCCCGTCGAACGCGGGCGGCGCGGTCTACGCGCTCACCGAGTCCTCCGGCTCGCTCTCGCCGGGCGCGGGGATCGCGGTCTTCGCCGGGTGGGTCGTCCTGATGTTCGCCGCCGCGGCGCTCCGGCTCAAGCGAACCGACGCCTAGACCCGCCACCGGACGTACACAATGAGGACCATGAGTCCCGAACCCGCAGTCGAGGCCCTGGGGGCGCCCCCGGGGCCCGGCTCGCTGGACGCGCACGTGCCGCTGGACCGACTCCTCGGTGCCCAGCAGCGCCTGCGGGACTTCGACAGGCGCCGTCCCTGGGTGCTCGACCTGCTCGTGATGGCCTTCGTCGCCGTGGTCGCACTCCCCGAACTCGTCCTCGGCGGCACCAGCGAGGGCCCGTTCCAGCCAGGCATCGACGCCCGCGCCGAGCTGCCCGGGTTCGTGCCGTACGCGTTCACCGCCGCACTGGTGGGGGTGCTGTGGTGGCGCAGGCGCCATCCGGGCGCCGTCGCCCTCGTCGCGTCCTTCATCGTCTTCGCCCAGTGGACGATCGGCCTGTGGCAGCCCGCGGCGATCAGCGTCCTCATCGCCCTCTACTCCCTGGCCTCCCGGGGCCGGCTGCGGGTCCTCGCCTGGGTGACCGCGATCGTCGTCGTCCAGACCGTCATCGTGGTCACCGTGGTGCGCGAGGTCGAGCAGCCGATGCTGGGCCTGTTCTTCATGCTCGGCACCGTGACCGCCGCGGGCGCCCTAGGCCTGGCGGTGCGCATCCGCAGGCTCTACACCGAGGCCCTCGAAGAGCGCGCCCGGCAGCTCGAAGTCGAACGCGACCAGCGCGAACGGCTCATCGCCTCCACCGAGCGCTCGCGCATCGCCCGCGAGATGCACGACATCCTCGGCCACAACCTCTCCGTCATGGTCACGCTCGCAGACGGGGCCGCGACGCTCGCCGACAAGCGGGGCGAGCCGTCCGCAGGGGCGCTGCGGATGCTCGGGGACACCGGCAGGGAAGCCATGGACGAGCTGCGCCGGGTCCTCGGAGTCCTGCGCGCCGACGGCCGCGACCCCCGCTCCCTGACTCCGCAACCTGGCGTCGCCGACCTCGACGCCCTGCTCGAACGCGTCCGCGCCGCCGGCCTCACGGTCACCTACCGGACCTCCGGCCCGCTCCACCTGCTCGGCTCGGGGATCCAGCTGACGGTGTACCGCATCGTCCAGGAAGCCTTGACCAACACCCTCAAACACGCCGGACCGTCCGCGACGGCCGGGGTCGCGCTGTCCGCCGACTCCGACCGAGTCCACATCAGCATCACCGACACCGGCACGGCCCCAACCGGAGACAAGACCGGCGGCGATCCCGGCCACGGCCTCATCGGCATCCGCCAGCGCGCCGCGCTCTACGGAGGGGCGGCCACCATCGGCCCGCGCGGGCACGGCGCGGGCTGGGAGGTCGACGTGGTCCTGGACCGCGGCGACGCCGCACCCGTCCCTATGAACGGAGCACACCCGTCATGATCACCGTCCTGGTCGCCGACGACCAGCCGATGCAGCGCCTCGGCCTCCACATGCTCCTCGAAGGCACCGACGGCCTGGAGCCGGTGGGCGAGGCCGTGAACGGCTCCGAGGCGGTGCGGATGTCCGCGCACCTGCGGCCCGACGTGGTGCTGATGGACATCCGCATGCCCGGTATGGACGGCTTGGAGGCGACCCGCCGCATCACCGCCGCGGGCGGGCGCACCCGCGTCCTCATCCTCACCACGTTCGACCTCGACGAGTACGCCTACGACGGCCTGCGGGCCGGGGCCAGCGGCTTCCTCCTCAAGGACGCCCGCCCCGAGGAGCTGGTGGCCGGCGTCCGCGCCGTCGCCTCCGGCGACGCCGTCGTCGCCCCGAGCCTGACCCGGCGCCTCCTCGACGCCTACGCCCACCAAGTGCTCGCCCCGGCCCCTGACGCCTCCGGCACCGACCCGCGCCTGGCGGACCTCACCGACCGTGAACTCGAAGTGCTCGGGCTCATCGGCCGGGGACTGTCCAACGCGGAGATCACCGAGACGCTGCACTTGACCGAGTCGACGGTGAAGAAGCACGTCGGCAGGGTCCTCGCCAAGATCGGCGCGCGGGACCGCATCCAGGCGGTCATCACCGCCTACGACACGGGACTGGTCAAAGCCCGGAGCTGAGCACGGGACCGGGGCGCCGTGTCTGCTCTGCTCTGCGCCCGGATCAAGCGGACTCGTCGAGCTCGACGAGCTCGGCGTCCCAGGGGCCGAGCGTGAAGGACCCCTCGAAGTGCCGTCCGGACAGGACTCCTCTCCCAGGGCGCGGCAGCTCGATCCGCTTCGGCTCGCCGTCGAGGTTGAGGTAGAGGCGGTGCCGGTCGGTGACCGCGCGGGCCATGACGCCCTTGGGCACGATCGGGCCGGTGCGCACTCCGAGGCGCTCGACCTCCGCGTCCAGGACCGCGCCGAGGACGTCGGGGCGGGCGGGCAGGCCGATGTAGACGGCGGTGCCCTCGCCGTACCGGTGCGCGGTGACCGCGGGATACGGGCGGTCCAAGCCTTCGAGGGTGCCCCGGACCGCGGCGCCGCGGGGTTCGATCAGATCGAAGCGCGGCGACCCGGTTCGGAGCGGGCGTTCGTCAAGGATCACCTGCACCTCGTCGGTCCCCTTGCGGCCGTTCGCGAACTCGCCCAGAAGCCGGGGCTCCTCGTACCCGCCGACGCGGATGCCGAAGACGTCGGCGAGGCCGCCGGGCCTGGTGTGTCGGAACGCCCGGCCGTTCGCATCGAGCGTCGCGGAGTCGGACGTCATGATCACGGTGCCGCCGCGCGCGACGAAGCGGCGGATCGCCTCGGCCGCCCGGTCCTCCAGTAGGAGGACGCCCGGGACGATGAGGATCTCGTATTCGAGTTCGGACTCGTCGAGGTCGACGATGCGCACGTCCAGGTTCCGGTCCAGCACGGCCCGGAACGCGGTGAGCGCCTGGTCGTCGTGGCGTTCGGGCAGGGGCGCGCCGGCGATCTGGCTGGCGAAGTCGAGGGCGATCGCGATCTCGGCCTTCGGGCGGTACGGGAAGCCGAGGGCCTCGATCGCCGCGAACTCGGCGGCGATCCGACGGTATTCGTCGAGCTTCCGGGTCGGCTCGCCGTCCCAGTCGACCAGGCCCTGGAGGAACTGCTCCTCGCCCGCGTGCATGGTCTGCCAGGTCCACCCGCACACCAGCTGGTTGCCGAGCATGAGGGTCGCGTAGGCGGAGCGGCGGATCGAGCCTGGTGCGGCGGTCATCGTCGTGAACTCCGTGCACCAGAACGGCTCGTCCTGCTCGTAGCGGATGCGGGCGATCCCGAAGAGCGCGTCTCGGACGCTCTCGGTGTCCATGAGAGACCCGCTGGGGTAGAAGCCGTTCCCCGGACGCGTCAGGCGGCCCGCGTACGCCCCTGCCGCCCAGTCGAAGTGCTTGCTTTCGCCGTAGTACCACATGTTCGAGGTGGTCAGCATGCCCGGCGCGTTGGCGTCGACGACGTCGAGCAGGGCCGCGAGGTAGCCGTTCATCTCGTCGGAGACGAAGCGGCGGAAGTCCAGTGCGCGCTCGGGTGCGCCGCCGGCCACGCCCGGTCGCGGGAGGCCGACCTCCTCGAAGTCGCCGACCCGGCGCGACCAGCGCTGGCTCGCCCAAGCGCGGTTCAGCCCCTCGACGTCGCCGTACTTGGCCTTGAGCCAGGTCTTGAAGCGGGCGAGCGCAGTGGGGGAGTAGGAGATCGGGCCGTCGCCGGGTTCGTTGTCGACGCCGAACGCGGCGAGCGCGGGGTGGTCGGCGTAGCGGCTGGTGAGGCGGTCGGCGAAGCGGACGGCGTGTTCGCGGAAGTGCGGGTCCCCGGCGTCCTCGGTGTAGCGGTGGTTGGGGTACCGGCTCGTCCCTTCGGGGTCGACGACGCCGATGCCCGGGTGCTTGCGGTGGAGCCACAGGGGCGCGGGGCGGACGGCGATGTCGAGGATCACGCCGATGCCGTGCTCGTGCATGAGGTCCATGGCCTCGTCGAACCAGTCGAAGCGGAACTCGCCGTCCTCGGGCTCGAAGGTGTCCCAGGCGAGGTGGCCCATGCGGACGATCCGCAGACCCGCATCCCGCATCATCGCGGCGTCGCGCCGCCAGGTCTCGGGGTCGCTGTCGTGCGGGTGGTAGTTGGCGCCCACGAGGAGCCGTCCGGATCCGGTGAGGTCGCGGGCGTTCGGGTGGTCGGTATCGCGCATCGGGTGCTTCCTGTCGGTTTCGCGGGTCACTTGGGGAGGTGGCGGGTCTCGAACGGGGCCAGCCGGAACGAGTGGAGTCCGGTCGCGACGTCGACGGGTCGGCGGGACTGGTTGACGAGGGTGACGCCGTGCGCGGTGGCGACGGCTTCGACGGCGGGGTCGAGGTCCTTGACGACCGGTTCGACCCGGGCTGATTCCAGCGCCCGGTCGAGCGTGAAGTCGATGCCGGCCCGGTCGGTGAAGCAGGCCAGGTGGAGCGAGGAGCCAGTACCGGCCTCGTTGCGGATGAGCACGGGCTCGCCGTCGGCGGTGCGGGCGAGGACGTGGCCGCCGTCGAGATCGAACTCCTCGATCATGGTCCTGACCGCGAACTCGGTGCCGCTCGCCCGCGCGACGAGTCCGTCCTGCGGCAGGACCCCGAAGAAGTCGACCGGCTGCCCGCCGAGGACGGCGGCGGTCTGGGTGCCGTACCCGCCGGGACGGAGGCGGTCGTGCTCGTCGGCGATGTCGGTGAACGCGGTCGTCACGAGGGTGCCGCCGGTGTCGACGAACCGTGTGAGCGAGGCGGCGCCGTCTGCGGTGAGCAGGTACAGCGCCGGTGCGATGACCAGGCGGAACGCCGACAGGTCGGCGTCGGCGCGCACGAAGCTCACCTGGACGTGGCGCTCGTGCAGCGCGGTGTACCAGGCGAAGACCTCGGCCTGGTAGTCGATGTCGGCGGGAAGGTCCGGCTGGGTGAGCGCCCACCAGTTCTCCCAGTCGAACACGATCGCGACCGCTCCCGGTGGCGGCGACGCCGGTTCCCGGTCTTCCAGGTCGGCGCCCAGTGCGGCGATCTCCGTCCAGGTGCGCGACCGGGTTCCGGAGTGGGGGAGCATCGCGGAGTGGAACTTCTCCGCGCCGCTTCGCGATTGGCGCCATTGGAAGTACATCACCGCGTCGGCGCCGCGGGCGACGGCCTGCTCGCTCCAGGCGGCCATCTGGCCCGGTGCCTTGGCGGCGTTGTTCGGCCTCCACTGGACCGCGTTCGGCGCCTGCTCCATCAGCAGCCACGGCCGGTCCGGTCGCAGGGACCGCATGAGGTCGGCCGCGAAGGCGGCGTGGCGGTGCGCGTCGGGCTCGCGCGGATCGGGATAGCCGTCGTGGGAGACGAGGTCGACCTCGGCTGCCCAGGCCCAGTAGTCCATCGCAGGGAAGGCGCCCATGAAGTTCGTGGTGATCGGCTGGGTCGCCCCGGCGGCGCGGAGCGCGTCGCGTTCCATCCGGTACAGGTCCAGGACCGAGTCGGAGGTGAAGCGCCGCCAGTCGAGCATGAGCGAGGGATTCTGGGTGGTCGGTGAGGCCCGCGGGGGTCTGACCTCGTCGAAGTCGTTGTAGTGCTGGGACCAGAAGGCCGTGCCCCATGCGTCGTTGAGCGCGTCGACGCCGCCGTAGCGGTCGGCCAGCCAGGCGCGGAAGGCGCGGGCGGCGTGCTCGGAGTAGTCGGCGCGCACATGGCAGGCGTACTCGTTGTTCACGTGCCACATCACCACCGCGGGATGGTCGGCGTAGCGGTGCCCGAGCGCGGTCGCCAGCTCCGAGGCGAGGCGCCGGTAGTCCGGTGAGGTCGGGGCGTAGTGCTGGCGGCTGCCGGGGCCGAGGACGGTCCCGGTCTCGGTGACCGGGAGGACGTCGGGGTAGCGGCGCACGAGCCAGGTCGGCGGGGAGGCGGTGGCCGTCGCGAGGTCGACGCCGATGCCGCCGTCGTGGAGCTTGCCGAGGAGGCGGTCGAGCCAGTCGAAGTCGAACTCGCCCTCGTCGGGCTGGAGCCGCGCCCAGGCGAAGATCCCGACGCTCACCAGGTTGACGCGCGCCTCGCGCATGAGGCGGACGTCCTCGTCCCACACCTCCTCGGGCCACTGCTCGGGGTTGTAGTCGCCGCCGAAGTACATGCCGCCTCCTGTTCGTCGATCCGGTGGTACCCGGTCCCGGGCGGTGCTATGGTAACCATTGCGTGAGCGATCACGCAAGTATTCATTCCTTCATCTACCTGCAACGAGAACCCCTACGATCCCTAAGGAGAAGCGCAATGTCGCCTTCCACCGCCACCCGGCTCACCCGCCGGTCCCTCGGGCGGATCGCCGCTGCGACCGCGGTCGCCGCCCCGGTGGCCGGAGCCCTCGCCGCCTGCTCGGGCGAGGACGACCCGAACAAGATCACGTTCCTGTCCTGGGACAACGCCGAAGTGATGGGCCCGGTGATCGAGCAGTTCGAGAAGGACAATCCCGACTACCACGTCGAAGTCCAGTACGCCGCGCCCGTGGCCGGGTACATCCAGAAGCTCCAGACGCAGTTGGGCTCCAACAGCGCCACGGACGTCTTCATCATCACCGCCGAGAACAAGAAGCAGCTCATGGACGGCGCCTTCGTCCAGGACCAGTCCGGCGAACCGTGGGCCTCCAACCTCAACGAGACCGCCGTCGAGACGTACTCGCGCGACGGCAAGCTCTACGGCTCGGCCATCTCGTCCTGGGCCGGCGGCATGGTCGTCAACCGCGACCTCGTCCCCGGCGAGTTCCCGGCCGACTGGGACGGATTCCTCGACCTCTGCAAGCAGCTCAAAGCCGACGGCACCGTCCCCTACCTCGAAGCGGTCGTCGGCATGACCGACACGTTCTGCGCCCTGCTCGGACAGCAGAACGTCGTCCACGGCGGCACCATGGACCAGCAGATCTGGGACGGCGACCTCACCTTCGAGGAGGCGTGGACCCCCGCGGTCAAGGCCTGGTACCGGCTCTTCGAGGAGGGCATCCTCGACACCTCCGCGGCCGGTCTGACCGGCGACGTGGTGCTCCCCGAGTTCCAGCAGGGCCGCCTGGCCGTCATGACCACCGGCTCATGGGGCATCAGCGGCATCAGCAACGGCGCGCCCGACCTGGACTTCCGGTTCGAAGCCGTCCCCGGCTCCGCCGGCGAGCCGTACTGGTCCGGTGCGGTCTCGCCAGGGCTCGCCATCAACGTGAAGGCGAAGAACCCCGACGCCGCGAAGGTCTTCATCGAGTGGATGTCCACCGAGCCGGGGGTGAGCTTCTACCAGCAGGCCAACCAGTTCATCTCCACCGTCAAGGACTACGAGCCCGATCTGCCCGCGCAGCTCGGCGACCTCGTCACGGCGGTCCAGGACGGCGAGTACTACCTGCCCGCGGTCAGCTGGATCGACAACAACGACGCGCTCTCCACCGAGGCCAACGCCCTCACCCAGCAGCTCGCCACCGGCGATATCGAGCCCGTCGACGTCGGCAAGGCGATGGACGCGAAGCTCGCGTCCCTCCGGTAGCCGCCCGGCCGGGGCGGGAGGCAGCCCGCCCCGGCGACCCGTCTCAGAGAGGAGACCCCGACATGGGCACCGCCACCGCCCCACCGCGACCGGTGATCAGGCAAGCCGCCCCCCAGCCCACGCGCCTGGAGCGCCTGCGCCGCCGCGGCATCGAGCCGTACCTGTTCACGCTGCCGGTCATCGTCGTCTTCGTGGTGCTGTTCGCCGTTCCACTGGTGTACTCGTTCTACTACAGCCTCACCGACTTCAACGGCTACTCCACCGACGTGAACTTCGTCGGATTCGAGAACTACACCACGATCTGGCAGGACACCTCGATGCTCGCCGCACTCGGGTTCACTCTGCTGTTCACGGTCGCGACCACCGTGGCCATCACGGTCCTGGCGATCCCGCTCGCGCTCATCCTGAACCAGAAGTTCTTCGGCCGCAACCTCGTCCGCTCCGTGTTCTTCTTCCCCTCCGTGGTCAGCGTCGCGATCCTCGGCCTGGTGTGGGGGTTCATCCTCGCGCCCTTGGGGTCCGGGGTCATCAACTCGGTGATCGGCTGGTTCGGCGCACAGCCGGTCGCCTGGCTCGCCGAGCCGACCCTCGCGAAGTTCAGCGTCGTCGCCGTCGCCGTGTGGAGCGGCACCGGCTGGCATGCGGTGCTCTACCTCGCCTACCTCCAGGCGATCCCCTCGGAGTTCTACGAGGCTGCGAGCATCGACGGCGCCTCGCGCTGGCAGCGGTTCCGGCACCTGACGCTCCCGCTGCTCACCCCGGCGATCACCATCAGCCAGCTGCTCCTGCTCACCGGCGGACTCAAGGTCTACGACCTGCCGTACACCCTCACCGGCGGCGGTCCGGGGTTCGCCACCCGCACGTTGACGCAGTCGATCATCGAGAACGGCATCGCCCAAGGCGAGGTCGGCAAGGCGTCAGCCCTCAGCGTGGTGTTCTTCCTGGCGGTCGGGCTCATCATCGTCGCCCAGCTCGCCCTGTCCCGCCGTCTGGAGGCCCGGTTCTCATGAGAAGCCTGCGCAGCATCCTCCTGAGTATCCTGATGCTCCCCATCGCCGGCGTCGTCGCGATCCCCTTCTACTACATCCTGGTCAACACGTTCAAGACCCAGCCCGAGGTCTCCGCGAGCCCGCTCGCACTGCCGTCGAGCCCGGACTTCTCGAACTACGCCGAGGTCTTCGAGAGCCTGCCGATCGTCCAGTCGTTCTTCAACACCCTGTACGTCGGCGTCGTGTCGATCGTGCTCATGCTGCTGGTCGGCTCCATGGCCGCCTACGGCATGCTCATCGGCCGCGGGCGGTTCATGACCTTCGTCGGCATGCTGTGCCTGGTCGCGTTCCTCGTCCCGGGCCAGACCACGCTGATCCCCTTGTACCGCATGCTCACCGGCATGCAACTGGTCGACACCCTGGAGGGCCTGATCGTCCTCTACATGTCGGGTGCGATCTTCTGCTACTTCCTCATCGTCGGCTACATGCGCACGATCCCGACCGAGATGTTCGAGTCGGCGCGGATCGACGGGGCGAGCGCCTTCCGCATCTACTGGTCGATCGTGCTCCCGCTGATCCGCCCGATCCTGGTCACTGTGGGGGTGTTCCAGGCGATGTGGGTGTGGAACGACTTCATCACCCCGAACGTGTTCATCAACTCGCCCGACAAGCAGACCCTGGTCCTCCAGGTCTACAGCGCGGTCGGGCAGTTCACCACCGACTGGCCCGCGTTCATGACCCTCAGCGTCATCGTGCTCGCGCCGCTGGTGGTCCTGTTCATCTTCGCCCAGCGCCACATCGTCTCCGGCCTCGTCGCCGGCAGCGTCAAGGGCTGACCACTACTCCGAAACGGATCTGATGTTCTCCGCGAATCTGAAACTCCACCCCGACTTCACGATCGGGACGGTCGAGCGGCGCCTCTTCGGCGGCTTCGTCGAGCAGATGGGCCGCCACATCTACGGCGGCATCCACGAGCCCGGCCACCCCACCGCGGGCCCGGACGGGTTCCGCCGCGACGTGGTCGGCCTCGTGCGCGAACTCGGGATCACCGCCGTCCGCTATCCGGGCGGGAACTTCGTGTCCGGCCACGACTGGGAGGACGGCGTCGGCCCGGTCGCCGACCGTCCGAGGCGCCTCGACCTGGCCTGGCACTCGCTGGAGACCAACGAGGTCGGCCTGCACGAGTTCAGCGACTGGCTCGACCTCGTCGGCGCCGACCTCGTGCTCGCGGCGAACCTGGGCACCCGCGGTACGCGGGAGGCATTGCAGCTCTTGGAGTACGCGAACGTTCCCGGCGGCACTGCGCGGGCCGA
This sequence comes from Glycomyces sp. NPDC047010, assembly GCF_040644205.1. Classification (NCBI taxonomy): domain Bacteria; kingdom Bacillati; phylum Actinomycetota; class Actinomycetes; order Glycomycetales; family Glycomycetaceae; genus Glycomyces; species Glycomyces sp. NPDC047010. The sequence continues at coordinate 398,560 of NZ_JBEYVY010000004.1, forward strand.
CGAGCGGCGCAAGAACGGCCGCGAGGAGCCCTTCGACGTGCGGATGTGGTGCCTGGGAAACGAACTCGACGGGGACTGGCAGATCGGGCAGAAGAACGCCGACGACTACGGGAAGCTCGCCGCGGTCACCGCCCGCGCGATGCGCGCGGTCGACGCCGACCTGGAGCTCGCGGCGTGCGGGTCCTCGTGGCGCGGGATGCCGACCTTCGGGGTCTGGGAGCGGACGGTCCTGGAGCACGCGTACGACCAGATCGACTACATCTCCTGCCACTCGTACTACCACGAGGAGGACGGCGACACGGCGAGCTTCCTCGCGTCCGGAGCGGACATGGAGGACTGCATCGAGAGCGTGGTCCACACCATCGAGCACGTGCGCGCGGTCAAGCGGTCGAAGCGGCGCATCGACATCGCCTTCGACGAGTGGAACATCTGGTACCAGGACCCGAACGAGATCGACGTGACCTCCTGGCCCGTGGCCCCGCGCCTCTTGGAGAACCAGTACTCGGTGACCGACGCGGTCGCATTCGGCGGGCTGCTCATCACCTTGCTCAAGCACGCCGACCGCGTCAAGGCCGCGAACCTCGCGCAGCTGGTCAACGTGATCGCCCCGATCATGACCGAGCCGGGCGGGCCCGCGTGGCGCCAGACCACGTTCCACCCGTTCGCCGCGACGGCGCGCCTCGCGAGAGGGACTGCGCTGCAAGGCGTCCTCGACGCGCCGACCGTCAGCACCGCCAAGTACGGCGAGGTGCCCGTGCTCGACGCCGTCGCGACGATCGACGGGGACCGCGCCGCCGTGTTCGTCCTCAACCGCTCCCTGGAGGAATCCGCGTCGCTGACCGTCGACGCCGGTCTGCTCGGGGTCGACGGTCCGGTTCGCGCCCAAGGTATCTGGGATACCGACCGCCACGCCAAGAACACGCTCGAAGCGCCCGACCGTGTGACGCTGCGCGAGAACACCTCGATCGCCCGGGAGGGCGGGACGGTGTCGGTCGAGCTCCCGCCGATGTCCTGGACGTGCATCACCATCGGAGGAGTCTGATGACCGCGATCCCGAAGCCCCTGTTCCGCGACCCGGTCCACGACGGCGCGGCCGACCCCACCGTGATCTGGAACCGCACCGCGGGGGAGTGGTGGATGTTCTACACCAACCGCCGCGTGCTCGCGCCCCCGGTGGACGACGTCTCGTGGGTCCACGGGACCGACATCGGCATCGCCTCCTCAAGGGACGGCGGCGCCACCTGGGTCTACCGCGGCACCGCTCAGGGCCTGGCGACGGGCTGGGGCCGCGACACCTACTGGGCCCCCGAGGTCGTGGACGACGGCGAGCGGTTCCACATGTACGTCAGCGTCATCGAGGGCGTGCCCACCCGCTGGGGCGCCGATGCGCGGATCCGCCACTACACCAGTACTGATCTGGCGCGTTGGACCTTCGAATCCACTCTCGACTTGGACTCGCGACACGTCATCGACGCGTGCGTCGTCCCGCTCCCCTCAGGGGGATGGCGGATGTGGTTCAAGGACGACGACCACGGCACGCACACCTACTGCGCAGACAGCCCCGACCTGCACGACTGGACGGTGGTCGGACCGGCGGTGACCGTCTCTAAGCACGAGGGCCCGAACGCGTTCACCCTCGGCGGGTCCCACTGGATGCTCGTCGACGAGTGGCGGGGCCTGCGCGTCCTGCGCTCTGACGACCTTGAGACCTGGACACCGCAGGACCGCATCCTCGACGCCTCCGGAACCGGTCCCGACGACGGTGGGAACGGCCTGCACGCGGACGTCGTCGTGGTCGGCGAGGACGCGTTCGTCTTCTACTTCACCCATCCCGGACGCCACCGCGATGCGCCGGTGCGCGACAACCTGTACGCGCACCGACGCACCTCGATCCAGGTCGCCAGAGCGCATGTTGTCGACGGGGTTCTGGTGTGCGACCGCGAGGAGGTCCTGACCGGCCCGATCCTGCCGCTCGCAGGACCGTGACCGCCTGCGGCTCAGGCGGACTCGCGCCAAAGGACGGATGGCACCGCTAGACGGTGCTCGTACGGGCCCTGGTCTTCGGCCAGGGCCCGTTCGATCACGGCAACGATCTGGCCGGTGAAGTCCGTGCCGAGTATCGCCAGGCTGGTGAGCGCGGGGGAGGTGACGGCGCCGAGCGAGAGCCCGTCGACGCCGACCAGCCGCACCCGGCCGGGGACGTCGACGCCGAGGCGGTGGGCGGCCCGCAGTGCGCCCATGGCGATGAGGTCGCTGAAGGCGATCACGGTGTCGGTCTCGGGGAACCGCTCCATGAGCCGCTCGAAGCCGAGTTCGCCCGCGTCCACGGACTGCGCCGGGGCCTCGCACACGATGACGGCTCCGGTCGAGGCCGCGTCCACGGCGCCCTCGTAGGCGGTGCGGCGGCTGCTCGGCTCGTACGCGGTCCCGAGCGGCTGGCTCTCCAGGAGCGCGAACCGCTGCGAGCCCTTGGCCCGCAGCGCGGTGACGAGTCCGGCGAAGGCGGTGTCGAAGTCGAGGTCGACGGAGTGCAGGCCTGCTGCGGTCGCGGTGCGTCCCAGGGTGACCAGGGGGGCGCCGCGGGCGGCGGTGACCATCGCGGCCTCGTCCGCGCTGAAGTAGCCCACGACGGCGTCGACCTCGCCCGCGAGGCGGCCGATGAGCGCGGTCTCGGACTCGCCCTCGTGCGAGGAGATCGTCATCTGCCAGCCGCGCGCCGAGGCGGCGTCGAGGAGGTCGGCGGTGAGCTCGGAGTAGTACGGGTTGCGGAAGGAGTCCACGACGAACGCCACGGTCGTGGTCTTCGCCGAGCGCGCGAGGTTCGCGGCGAACCGGCTGGGGCGGTAGCCGAGCCGCTCGCTGACCTCCAGGACGCGGGCCCGCGTGGCCTCGCTGATCCGCGGCATCCCGTTCATCGCCCGGGTCACGGTCTGGCGCGAGACGCCGGCCTCCTTGGCGATGTCCTCGATGGTCACTCGTCGCTGCATGGCACCCATTATCACCTGTCGCTCGGCTAGTGCGCGTCCTGAGGGGCCTCAAGAATGATCTCCTCAAGGCATTGACATGTGTGAACAGTCCAGATACCGTTTTCTACACCTCCATTTGCGTGAGCGATCACGCTTTGGACTGGTCCGCGGTGGCATCCCCCGGCATCGCCTGCCGCATGGCGCAAAGGAGCACCATGTCGTCTCCCCCCTCCGTCCTCCCCGTCCCCAGCACCACTCGACGCCGCCTGCTCAAAGGCGCCGCCGCCGTCGGCCTCACCGCCGCGGGCCTCGGCGGCATTCGATCGGCCTCGGCGCAGACCGCCGCGGCCCCGGCGCACCCGGGCATGCTGCACACGGCGTCCGACCTCGCCTACATCACCGCGAACCTCGGGTCCGACCCCTGGCTCTCCGGCTGGCAGAAGCTCACCGCGAGCTCGCACTCCCAGTCCACCTGGACCCCCAGCGCCACAGCGGTGATCACCCGCGGCGGCTCGGGCACGCAGAACTACCCGGTCCTCTACCGCGACGTCCACGCCGCCTACCAGAACGCGCTGCGCTGGCGCCTCGCCGGCACCACCGACAACCGCGACGCCGCCGTCGAGATCTGCAACGCCTGGGCGTCGACGCTCACCGAGATCAACGGGAGCACCGACGCGCTGCTGTGCGCCGGGATCCAGGGCTACCAGTTCGCGAACGCCGCCGAGCTCATCCGGGACGCCCCCGGGTTCGACATGGCCGCGTTCCAGACGATGATGCTGGAGGTCTTCCATCCCTGGACCAGCGGATTCCTCAACGTGCACAACGGGACCTGCTCCACACACTACTGGGCGAACTGGGACCTGTGCGCCATGAACGCCGAGCTCGCGATGGGCATCCTCTGCGACGACGACACACTCGTCGAAGACGTCCTCGACTACTTCTGGAACGGCGTCGGCAACGGCTCCATCCGCGGCGCGGTGCCCTTCACCTACGACGACGAGGGACTCGCGCAGTGGCAGGAGTCGGGCCGCGACCAGGCCCACGCCGTCTTCGGCATCGGTCTCATGGCGACCTTCATGGAGACCGCCTGGAACCAGGGGATCGACCTCTACTCCGCCGACGACAACGCGTTCGCCAAGGCAGCCGAGTACGTCGCCAAGTACAACCTCGGCAACGCCGTGCCCTACACCACCTACGCCTGGGGCTCGGGCACCAACTGCGCCTACAACGAACAGACCGCCATCGGCGAGGCCGGGCGGGGCACCGTGCGGCCGATCTGGGCCATGATCCACCACCACTACTACTCCCGGCGCGGTCTCGACCTGCCCTACACGGCGGAAATGGCCGCCTCCATCGCTCCCGAAGGCGGCGGCGGCGACTACGGCTCGACCTCCGGCGGCTACGACGCCCTCGGCTTCGGCACCCTCCTCTACAGCCGGAGCCGGGCCACGGTGCCCTACAACCGGATCCAGTCGTACAACTACCAGACCCGCTACTGGCGGCACGCCGGATTCGCCGCGAACATCTCGGTCGACGCGAGCCCCGCCGAGGACACCTGGTTCCAGGTCGCCGCGGGCCTGGCGGACCGCGCCGACGACTGCGTGTCGTTCGAGTCGGTCAACCTCCCCGGCTACTACCTGCGCCGCAACGGCTCAGTGCTCAAGCTCGAAGAGCACGACGGTTCGGCCCAGTTCGCCGGGGACGCGACCTTCCGCGCGGTCGCCGGACTCGCGGACGCCTCGTGGACCTCGTTCCAGGCATATGACGACGCGACTCTGTACGTGCGGCACGCCTACTACGTGCTCCGCACCGACGTGATCGACAGCGGCGGCCACGCCGACGCGACCTTCAAGATCACGACCTGATCCCCTCCCGCGGGCCGGGCTCCCGCCCGGTCCGCGGCCGTTCCGACCACCCGTCCCCCTCACTGAAATCAGGAACCGATGACACACACCAGACAGAGAAAGCGCTTGCGCCCCTTGGCGCTCGCCGCCGCCCTCGCGACCGCGGTCGGGCTGGTCGCCCTTCCTCAGCAGTCCGCGCAGGCGGTCGAGTACAGCGACCTCATCACCGAGAACGTCGTGGCGATCAACGAGACCGTCTCCGACGAGGGCTTCGTCCACCCGGGCGTCGGCCTGACCGCCGAGGACCTGCGGAACGCGCAGACCCAGGCCCGCGCCGGGGTCGAGCCGTGGGCCTCCTACTTCACGGCGATGGCCGACACCTCGTTCGCGTCCACCACCTACCGGGCGTCGAACTCCAAGTCCGCGGCGCAGCCCGACGTCCCCCTCGACCCCACCTTCACCCAAGTGGGCCTGCGGTACCGCGAGACCAACGACTCCTTCGGGGCGCTCACGCAGGCGCTCATGTGGACGATCACCGGCGACGAGGTGTACCGGCGCAACGCGATCCAGGCACTCCGCACGTGGGGCGGCATGGACCCGACCAAGTACGCGTACTTCCCCGATGCGCACATCCACACCGGGCACCCGCTGTACCAGTTCCTCATGGCCGCGGAGATCATCCGCGCCACCGAGCCCGTGGACGACGACACCCACGGCGAGTACGGCGGGTACGACGTCATCTGGTCCGAAGAGGACGACGCCGACCTGTTGACCAACTTCGCGAACCCGGTGGTGGAGACCTTCCTCTACTCGAACACGAAGTGGATGAACCAGCACAACTTCGGCCTGTTCGGGCGCATCGCGACCGCGATCTACGCCGACGACGCCGAAGGGTATGCGAAGGGCGTCGAGTGGTTCACCGTCAATGCGACCTATGACGGCTACGACAACGGGTCGATGGCCGCGCAGATGCCGCTCATCGACGCCGACGACCCGCTGAACCCGTACGGCACCGACTTCGTGCAGGTCCGCGAGATGGGCCGCGACCAGGCGCACGGCGAGTGCAACATCGACAACTTCACCGGCCTCGCCAGAATGCTCGAAGTGCAGGGCACCACAGTAGACCCGACTGCGGGGACCGTCTCCGACGCCGCGGACGCCGTGAGCGCCTACGACTTCCTCGACCGGCGCCTCCTCGACGGTGCCGACACGTTCTTCGGATTCATGATGGGGCAGTGGATGCCCTGGACCGACGAGCGCGGCGACGGCTGGAACGGCACCATCTCCGAGGCGTACCGCGGCCGCCTGTTCAACCCCGTCAACGAGCTGTACTACGAGTACGCCTACGAACGCGGGGTGGACGTCGAGACCGAGGCGCCCTGGCTGGCCGAGCTCGCGTCGCGGATGGACGGACCGTACTACTACTACGGGACGGGCGTCGCGAACTTCTGGGGCCCCGGCGACAAGAACCCCGAGTACTGGGTGGCCTTCCCCGAGGAGCTCGCGGGCACCGGCCCGACGCCGGTCCCCGACGACGCCGCGCTCACCTTCGAGCGGATCGGCACGACCCTGGACGAGGACACCGAACTGGTGACCGAGGACGGGGAGACCTTCGCGCGGGCGACGCTCTCCGAAGCGGGCACCACGACCGCGGTCAGCCGCCTCATGTACGGCACCGGCGCCGTTCTGGGCCTGCGCTACCGCAGCGACGGTCCCGCGAGACTCGAAGTGCGCACGAAGGAGGAGGCCTCCGGGATCAACCCCGACGAGTACGACGCCGACTCCATCGCTGTCAGGGACCTCCCGGACACCGGCGGCGAGTGGCGGTACATCACCTATCCCGCGGGCGGATCCAACACCCACTTCTACCGTCTCACCGGCGCCGCCGGCGACACTGTCGACCTGCACAGCGTGATCCTCTCCGCCGCGACCGATCTGACCGCCCCCCAGTTCGCGCAGACCGAGTCCACCTTCTACCTGACCGCACGCGAGGAGCGGGCGGTCGACCTCTCCGCCGTGGACACCGGCGGGAACGTCGCGTACACGGTCCAGGGGCTGCCGGACGGCGCCGAATTCGACGCCGCGACCGGGCTCCTCCAATGGACCCCGGCCAAGACCCAGTCCGGCCGGTACGACGTCGTGATCACCGCCGACGACGGCGAGACCGTCGCCTCCCGGGCCTTCGAACTGGTCGTCTCCAAGAACCGGATCAAGACCGTCGACGCGATCGTCGCGGACGGGACCGACCGCGGCGCCGTCTACACCACCGTCTCCCGCGAGCCCTACCGAGCGGCCCTCGACGCCGCGAAGCAGGCCGCCGAGGACGGCACTCAGGAGGAGTTCGAAGCGGCGGTGACCGCGCTGCTCGACGCCGTCAAGGCGCTGAAGCTGCTGAACCCGCGCCTCGACGGGATGCTCGACTACCGCTTCGGCGTCGTGAAGGCCACCGGGCTCGACGCGACCGGCGTGAACAACCTCGCCGACGGCACCATGACCTCCATCGGCGACCTGCGGACCGCATCGTTCGTCTACGACTTCGGCCCCCAGTACCGGGTCACGGTCGACGGCTTCGCGTTCCAAGCGCGGTTCACCTTCGGCAACCGCATGGAGGGCACCAACGTCTACGGCTCCACCGACGGCGTCCACTGGGACCTCCTCACCGAGCGACCGGCGGCGAACACCAACGAATGGGACCGCGTCGACGTCGTCGACGAGCACCGCGGGAAGCAGTACCGCTACCTCAAAGCCCAGGTGGACGAGCCCGGGATCCCGACCGACCCGGCCTACCCGGGCATCTGGTCCTTCGCGAACCTCGCGATCGACGGCGACCGGACCGAGGTGCGCGGCGACATCGACACCGTCTCGGTCTCCTCGCCGGACGCCGTCTCCGGACGCGTCACCGAAGGCGATGCGGTCACGGTCGCCTTCACCAGCCGTACCGAGATCACCGATGTGACCGTCGACGTCGGAGGCAGCGAGCTCACGGCGGCCAGCGACGACGGCCGCAACTGGACGGCCACCGGGACCGTCGGCCCGATCGAAGGGAGCGGACTGCTCGACGTCGCCATCGACCACACCACCGCCAAGGGGCGCACCGCCGCGACCGTCCACGGTGCCACCGACGGGACCTACCTGTACGGCGCCGACGAGAGCGACCTCATCGACCTGGCCGACTTCACGGTCGTCGACACCGCCGGGGAACCCGACGCGGCCAAGGCGACCCAGGCCGCCCGCATGCTCGACGGCAATCCGGCGACGTTCGCGGACATCGGCCCCGTCGACGGGGCCTACAGCCTCATCTGGGACGCCGGGGAAGGCTCCACGTTCGATGTGGACCGGCTCGACTTCCTGGCGCTCGCCAACAACAACGGCATGCTCCGGCTGCCCGGCCTCGTCTTCGAAGGCTCGGACGACCTCAGCGACTGGACCGCGCTGACCGATCCCCCGTTCAAGACCTACGCATGGCAGAACGTCGACGCGGACGGAGGCGCCTACCGCTATCTCCGCATCACCAACACGAACTGGATCAACATCACCGAACTGCGCGTCTACGGCACGGTCGCACTCGATCTCGACCCGATCCTCGCGCGCGCCGACGCGGTCGACCTGACCTCCTACACCCGAGGGTCGCAGATCCTGTTCCCCAGGGAGGTGGCGGCGGTCCGCGCCGCCGCAAGTGAGCCCGACGCCGACGAGACCGCGCTCGCGCGCCGCCTGCTCGACGCCTGGGACCTCCTCGACCCGGCCGCCGACACGGCCCCCGCCGTGCTCGACCCGACGTGGGTCACGGCCAGTACCGCCAGCGCCGACGGCACCGCCGCGGCCGCCAACGGCTGGCGCATGTTCGACGGCGACACCGGCACTTACACCGACACGACCACCAAGTCCTGCACCGACACCGTCCTGCCGACCGACGGCACCGCGTTCGAAGTCCTCTCGGTCAGGTACCACCCGCGCTCGAACGCGGTCTCCCGTGCCACCGGCATGCCGATCCAAGGCTCCACCGACGGCGGCGCCACCTGGACCACCTTCGCCAACACCGGCACCCCCGCCGCGGGCTGGAACACGCTGACCCTGAGCGAGCCCGCCGCCTACGAGGCACTGCGTATCAGCGGCGGCAACGGCTACTGCAACGTCGCCGAACTCCAGTTCATCGTCGCCGTCGTCGACAAGACCGGAATCGCCGTCCGCCTCGACGACGCGGCCGCGCTGACCGAGGCCGAGTGGACGCCCGGGTCATGGACGGCCCTGTCCGCCGCACGCGACGCGGCCCAGGCCGCCGCCGACGACAAGGGCATGACGCAGGAGGAGGTGGACACCGCCGCCGACGACCTCGCCGCAGCCATAGCGGGCCTGGTCGCCGCTGGATAAATGTGCAACGAACCGGTTCGTCAAGGTATTGCCTGTGATCGATATAGCAGGTAGGGTCATCAGCGAACCGGTTCGCTGTCCTGGGTCGGGTCGACGGGCCGCCTCTGCCCGTCGGCCCGACCCGGGCGGACGGACCTCTCAATGATGAGAGTGAGGCGCAATGACTTTGCGAGCAAGACCGGCCGCCCGTCCGTGGGGGGTGCTCGCCTCGGCCGTACTGGTCGCGGCCGCCGTCCCCTTCGCAGGCGACGCGGCCTCCGCGGCAGCGCTCGACGAGCACCTGATCCTGTCCTACGCGTTCGAGGAAGGGCAGGTCGCCGACGGCATTGTGGACGACCTCTCGTCCTCGGGCCTGGACGGAACCGTCGTCAACGCCGGGCAGGCGCCCTCGGTGCCCGGACGGACCGACGGCTCGACCGCCCTGGACCTGACCGGCGGGTCGGCCTCCTCGGCCACCGCGCCCTACGTGGCGATCCCGAACGGCCTCTTCGAGGGCCGCGACCAGGTGACCATCGCGACCTGGCTGCGCTGGGACGGCGGAGCCGACTTCCAGTGGGTCTACAACCTCGGCAAGGACAACGCCACCGCGACCTTCCTGACCCCGTCGTATCAGGGGCCCGGGACGAACCGGTCCTCGATCAAGCCGGTGAACGGCAGCGCCGAGGTCGGTGTGGACGGCACCGGGAAGCTTCCGGCCGGGCAGTGGGTCCAGGCCGTCACCGCCATCGACGGCGAGTCGATCGTCTACTACCTCAACGGGGTCGAGGTCGGCCGGACCGCTGCCCGGCTCGACCTGGACGCGGTCATGCACGACCCGGACGGGACCACGTCTGGCTTCATCGGCAAGGCGTTCTGGACCGGGCACCCGTTCTTCGACGGAGCGATCGACGACTTCCGGGTCTACGACACCGCACTGGACGCCGCCCAGGTCGCCGACCTCTACGGCGCCGACCTCCCCGTCCTGGAGACCGTTGACCAGGACGCGTTCGAGGTCCGCACGGTCGTCGGCGAGGCGCCGGTGCTGCCCGCCGCCGCGGCCGCCTCCTTCAGCGACGGCATCGGACGCAACGTCGGCATCGACTGGGACGACGTCCCCGCCGAGCGCTACGCCGAACCCGGCACGTTCACCGTGTCCGGCACCGTCGCCGGCCACGACTTCGCGGTGACCGCCACGGTCGAGGTCATCGAGAACGCCCTCACCGTCGACCTCGGACGATCCACAGGCGACTTCATGGGCGGTGCCTCCGGCACCCTCTACGGCCTGTACGACGAGGGCCTCCCTTCCGAGAACCTCATCGACGGCATCGACCTCACCACCGTCGCCACCAAGGCCCAGGACGGGCCCCAGCACCCCGGGGCCGACGCACTCGAAGTCCTCGGCCCCCTCGTGGAGGCCTCCAACGGCGACGTCTACGTCTACATGACCGACATCCACCGCGGCTTCCCCTACCAGTGGCCCGGCGACACTCCCGAGGAGAAGCTCGACACCTACCTCCAGAAGCTCCGCGACCAGGCCGAGCAGGTCGCGACGCTCCCCGCGGAGCAGCAGGACAACGTCGTGTTCATGCCCTACAACGAGCCCGAAGGCAACATGTTCGGCACCGGCGAGTGGAGCTACAACGGCGTCAGCTGGCTCAGCGACCCCCAGTACTTCTTCGCCGCCTGGGACGCCGCTTACGCGGTCATCCACGACGTCCTGCCCGAGGCCCGGATCGGCGGGCCGAACACCAGCGGCCTGTACAACCAGGTCGAGGGCTTCATGGAGCACACCGTCGCCGCCGGCACCGTCCCCGACACCGTCGTGTGGCACGAGCTCTCCAACCCCGCGACCATCCGATCCAACGTGGACCGGTACCGCGGCTGGGAGGCCGAGTTCTTCGCCGGCACCGAGTACGAGGGCACCGAACTGCCGGTCAACATCAGCGAATACGCCTACAACTACCACACCTCCGTGCCCGGCCAGATGATCCAGTGGATCTCCGCCCTCGAAGACTCCAAGGTCTACGGCGACATCGCCTACTGGAACATCGACGGGAACCTCTCCGACTCCGCCGTCCAGGCCAACCGCGCCAACGGCCAGTGGTGGCTCCTGAACGCCTACAGCCAGATGAGCGGCGACACCGTCGAGGTCACCCCGCCGCATCCGGGCGTCAGCTACACCCTCCAGGGCGTCGCCTCGCTCGACACCGGGCAGCGCCAGGCCCGGGTGATCCTCGGCGGCGAGGGCGGCGACTACGCGCTCAAGCTCGACGACGTCCCCTCGGAGGTCTTCGGCGACTCGGTCCGCGCCGTCGTCCGCGAGATCGACTGGAGCGGCCAGATCGGCGACTCGGCGCAGCCCGAGACCGTCGCCGAACTCGACGTCCCGGTCGCCGACGGCACCGCCTCGCTCCACTTCGGCGCCGGTGACCTGCCCTCGTTGAACGCCGAGTCCGCCTACGAGGTGATCCTGACCCCCGGCGACCCCGCTGCCGCGACCGCCGCGCCGCGCACCGCCTGGGAGGCGACCTATGAAGCCGAGGACGCCGACCGGATCGGTTCGGGCCTGAACGTCAACGGCCCCGAAGGGTCCCCGTCCAACGTCGCCAAGTTCTACACCTCCGGCGGCCACAGCATCGGCGGCATGCGCACCGGCACCGACAACGCCCTCGAATTCCACGTCGATGTCCCCGAGGACGGCGCCTACGACCTCAGCGTCTTCGCCGGCTCCCTCAACACCGACGCCGAAGTCCAGGACCAGGGCCCGACGAACCTCTTCCTCAGCGTCGACGGCGACCCCGCGACCGAACAGGAGGTGTTCCTGCCGCTCGGATACAAGTGGGTCGTGTGGGACCACGCCGACACCACCGTCGACCTGACCGCCGGTGAGCACGTGATCCGCCTGGGCACCAAGGCCATCGGCGGCGACGGCGCGATCACCGGCGACGTCATCGTCGACAAGCTCGACCTCACGCTGGCCGACCCCGGTCACGAAGACGTCTACGAGGCCGAGTACGCCGAACTCGACGGCGGCGCGAGCACTGCATACGGCGACACCCGAGGCGCCGTCGTCCCCGAAGGCGCGACAGCGACGTTCTGGACCTACGCCGCCGACGACGCCGGTGCACTCATCGACGTCGACGCCACCGGTCCGGTCACCCTCGACGTCAACGGCGAGACCGTCACCACCGGTGCCGCGGGCACTGTGGACGCCTTCCTGCTCGGCGGCGTCAACAAGATCACCGTCCACGGCGCCGACGCCCTCACCGTCGACCGCCTCGCCATCAGGGCCTCCGACGCACTCGCCACCGCCGTCTACGAGGCTGAGGACGGCGACCTCGCCGGGACCGCCGCCGCCACCGACCTGTCGCTGGCCTCCGGCGGCACCGCGGTCACCGGCATCGGCGGCGAACCCGGCAACGGCAACACGCTCACCTTCGACGCCGTCGAAGCCGCCGAATCCGGGAAGTACGCGCTGACCTTCCGCTACTCCAACGAGGAGCAGTCGCCCGCGACCCACTACAACCCCGACCCCGTCGCGCGGTACGCGCTCGTGTCGGTCAACGGCGCCGAACCGATCCGCGTGGTCTTCCCGCACTCGTTCCACGAGAACAACTTCTGGGAACTCACCACCGTGGTCGAACTCGACGCCGGGACCAACACGATCACCATCGCGGGGGAGGAGAAACCGCAGTTCGACGGCACCACCTACGCCTCCGACACCTGGCCCGGCGTCCTGCTGCGGTCCCAGTACGCGCCGAACCTCGACAGCATCGCCCTCACCCCGCTGTTCGCCGCGACCGAGCAGCATCCGGCGTGGGACGCCGCCACCGCCTACTCGACCGGCGACCTCGTCGTCCACAACCGCGCGGTCTACCGCGCGGCCTGGTGGACAGAGAACCAGGAACCGGGCGCGAGCGCCTGGGGCCCTTGGGAGGAGATCGCACCGGTGGCCGCCGACGGGATCGCCGAATGGACCGCCAGCCGCATCTACCACGCCGGCGACCGGGTGCGGTTCGGCGACGCCGTCTTCACCGCGAAGTGGTGGACCCGGAACCAGGAGCCCGGGGCCGCCTACGGGCCCTGGGAACGGGCCGGATAACGAGGACGGCCGGGTGCCCGCGACGGTCGCAGGCCGTCCCGAGCACCCGGCCGCCTTCCAGCGAACCGGTACACTCGACTCCTCAACCATCTCCATCGAAAGGGGTCGGCATGGCCACGATCGGCGATGTCGCCCGAGAGGCCGGGGTCTCCCGCAGCACCGTCTCCTCGGTCCTGACCGGCCGGAAGTTCGTCAGCCCGGAGACGAAGACGCGCATCGAGGCCGCGATCGCCAAGCTCGGGTACTCCGTCAACGCGGGGGCCCGCGCGCTCGCCACCTCCAGGACCATGACCTACGGCGTCGTCGTCCGCTTCCACGAGGCCGAGTTCAGCCCCGCACTCGCCACCTACCTCGTCGCGCTCGCCGACGCCGCGCGCGAACAGGGCTACTCGGTGGTCCTGCTGACCGAGCACGACGGCGCGGCGGCCGTGCAGCGCGCGATCGCGGCCCGCCAGGTCGACGGGTTCATCCTCCTCAACGTCGTCGACGGCGACCCGCGGCTCGACCCGATCAGCCGGTCCGGCTACCCCGCGGTCCTCGTCGGCATGCCCGAGGACACCCGCGGGATCGACGCGGTCGACCTCGACTTCGCCGGGGCGGCGACGATGCTCGTCGACCACCTCGCCGACTCCGGGCGCCGCGAGGCCGTGTTCGTGCGCTGGCCCGAGGAGCTGTACGCCTCGGGGAGCACCTATGCGACCCGGTTCGAGCGCGCCGCCCACCGCCGCGCCGCCGAGCGGGGGCTGCGCCTGGTCCACCTGCCCGTGCCGGTCGGACCCGAGCAGGTGCGCGCCACGCTGCGCACCGCCCTGCGGGATCCCGAGAATCCGCGGACACTGCTCATCCACAACGACGCCGCCGCCGCGATGCTCCCGTTCGTCCTCCACGACCTCGGACTCGACGTTCCCGCGGACCTGAGCGTCGTCTCGCTCCACTCCGCCGAGCTGGCGCGGCTCTACGTCCTCTCCTACGACGCGGTCGAGTCCGAGCCGACCGCCGTCGTGCAGGCCGCGGTCGAGATGCTGGGCAAGCGACTCGCCTCGCCCGACACACCCGTCCAGAAGCGCCTCGTCGTACCGCACCTGGAGCGGAAGGGCAGCGTCGGGACCGGCGACTGAACCCCGTTCCCACCTGCGAAGATAACAGTTCAACATTCAGCGAACCGGTTCGCCTTGACGATGCCGCAAGTCCTTGGCATGATCGTCAGCGAACCGGTTCGCTGACTTTTTGAATCCCTCGATCCAGCGCTCCACCGGGGACCCCTGCTCAACGAAGAGGTGGAACATGACCAAGCGAACGCACTGGCCCCTGGCGGCCGCGGCGGCCCTCGCGCTCAGCGCGGCGGCCGCATGCTCGAACGGCGGCACGCCCGAACCCGGCGCCGAAGGCAACGCCGAGGAGGGCTCGACGACCGCCGAGATCGCCTTCTGGGACCCGTACCCCCAGCACGCCGAGGGGTCGGCCTGGGACGAGCACGTCAAGTCCTGCGCCCCCGAAGGATCGGCGATCACGCGGACGAGCGCGCCGCAGACCGACCTGTTCAACCAGCTCACGACCGCGGTCAAGGAGGGCACCGCACCCGACGTGGTCCTGCTCGACAACCCGATGATGCCCGAGGCCGTCGCGGCCGGCATGCTCGCGACCGCCGAGCAGTCCGGCATCGACACCGCCGGCGTCGACGCGAACCTGCTCGGCCCCGGGGTCGTCGACGGCGAGGCCTACGGTGTCCCGTTCGGCTCCAACGCGCTCGGCCTGTATTACAACGCCGACCTGCTCGCCGCATCCGGCGTCGACCCGGCCTCGGTCACCGACTGGGACTCGCTCAACGCCGCCCTCGGACAGGTCGCCGACGGCGGCGGCAAGGGCATCACCTTCTCCGGCGTGACCGGGGAAGAAGGCGTCTTCCAGTTCCTGCCCTGGTTCTGGGGCGCGGGCGCCGACCTCGCCGACCCCGCCTCCGCCGAAGCGGTGGCCGCCGGGCAGCTCCTCTCGGACTGGATCGGCGAGGGCTACGCGCCGCGCTCGGCCGCGACCGACAACCAGTCCGCGGCCTGGGACCTGTTCCTCACCGGCGAGTACGCGTTCGCCGAGAACGGGTCCTGGTTCGCCGCAGCCGCGGCCGAAGCCGACTTCGAGGTCGGCGTCATCCCGATCCCCGCGAAGGACGGCGGCGTCGCCCCCGTTCCCACGGGCGGTGAGTTCGCCGTGGCGCCCATCCAGTCCGAGGACGCCTCCGACCACTACGCGAACGCCGCCGCGGTGATCGCCTGCCTGACCGAAGGCGAGGCGGCCCTCCAGACCAACGAGACGCTCGGCTACCTGTCGGCCAAGGCCGACGTCCGCGCCGAGCAGGTCGCGGCGAACCCCCTGTGGGAACCGTGGGTCGCCGCCGTCGAAGGCGCGCAAGGCCGCACCACCGACCTCGGCAGCGACTACGTCGGCGTCTCCGCCTCGCTCTCCGAGGCGATCACCGCGTCGCTGAACGCCGAAGGCGACCCGGCCGCCGTCGAGACCGCGTTCCAGGACGCCGGCGGATTCTGACGGACCGCCGACCCGCCCCGACCGGGCGGGTCGGCGCTCCCGCAACCGGATCGGAGCATCCCCCCATGACCACTGCGACCACCGAGGCGCCGCCGCGCCCGGCACCTACACGCAGGCGGCGCGCCCGCGAGTGGACCGCGATCGCGTTCATCGCGCCGCTGGTGATCTACCTGCTGCTGTTCTACGCCTACCCGCTCGTGGCGAACGTGTCGATGAGCCTGCACCGCTTCGACCGCGGCACCTTCGTGAACGGCGGCGCCCCCTTCGTCGGCCTCGACGTCTACGGCGAGGTCGTCGACAACCCCCGCTTCTGGACGGTCGTGCGGCAGACCGCGGCGTTCACCGTCGCGTCCCTGGCGTTCCAGTACCTGCTGGGACTCGCCGCGGCCGTGTTCTTCCACCGCGGCGGGTTCCGCCTCGCCGCGCCCCTGCGCGCCGCGCTCCTCATCCCGTGGCTCCTCCCGATCATCGTCTCGGGTACCACCTGGCAGTGGATGATGAACCCGGACAACGGCATCCTCAACGCCGCCTTCGGTGTCCTCGGCCTCGACCCGGTGTGGTGGCTCAGCGCCGACAACGCCCTGACGTCGGTGACGATCGTCAACATCTGGCTGGGCATCCCCTTCAACCTGGTGATCCTCTACTCCGGACTCCAGAACATCCCGAAGGAGCTCTACGAGGCCGCGGCCATCGACGGCGCCGGACCCTGGCAGCAGTTCCGGCGCATCACACTGCCGATGCTGCGGCCGGTCTCCCTGATCGCACTGCTCCTCGGCCTCGTCTACACGCTCAAGGTCGTCGACGTCATCTGGATCATGACCCTCGGGACCGGCACCTCCCAGACGCTCGCCACCTGGGCCTACGGCATGGCCTTCGGCAAGGGCGCCTCCGGCGTCATCCGCTACTCCGAGGCGTCGGCGGTCGGCACCGTCCTGCTCCTCGTCGCACTCGCGTTCGGGATGCTCTACACGGCCGCCCAACGGAAGCAGGAGAACTGACGATGCCCCGCACCTGGTGGAAGACCCCCGTCGCGCTCCTGATGACCGCGGTCATGCTGTTCCCGCTGTACTGGATGCTCAACGTCTCGCTCACGCGCCGCGACAGCATCCGCCGCGGCGACCTCCTGCCCTTCGACTTCACGCTCGACCACTACCGGGCCGCGTTCGGCGACCAGCTCCCGTATCTGGGCACGAGCCTCCTGATCGGGATCGGCACCGCCGCGCTGACCCTCGCGATCGCTGCCCCGGCCTCGTTCGCGCTCGCGAAACTGTCCGTCCCCGGCCGCGGCGTCCTCGGATTCGCGCTCATCGTGGCCCAGATGATCCCCGCCGTGGTCATGGCCCTCGGCTTCTACTCGATCTACAACGCGGTCGGGCTGCTCGACACGATCCCCGGCCTGATCCTGGCCGACTCCACGATCGCCGTCCCGTTCGCCGCGCTCCTCCTGACGGCCTTCATGGCCGGACTCCCGCGCGAACTGCTCCAGGCCGCGCAGCTCGACGGCGCCTCGCAGTGGCGCACGTTCCGGTCGGTCGTGCTGCCCGTCTCGCGCAACGCGCTCATCACCGCCGCGCTGTTCGCGTTCCTGTGGGCCTGGTCGGACTTCATCTTCGCCTCCACACTGAACCGCGAGGGGGGTGCGCTCCGCCCGGTCACCATGGGGATCTACGACTACATCGGCGCCCAGAACCAGGAGTGGGGGCCGATGACGGCCACCGCGGTCATCGCGTCCGTCCCGGCGGCGGTGCTCTTGGTCGCGGCACAGAGGTACATCGCGGCCGGCGTGACCGCCGGGGCCGTCAAGGATTGATCCCGACAAGGAAGATTGGCACCAGCATGAACCAGTTCGCAGTAGGCAAGGACGCTCTCACCTGGCGCGGCGACGGGGAGACCCTCGTCGTCCAGGCATGGGGGAAGGACTCGCTGCGCGTGCGCGCCAGCGTGTCCGGCGAGGTGCTCGACACCGGTTTCGCGCTCCTGGAGCCCGAGCCCGCCGACGTGCGGATCGAGGTCGACGGCGACACCGCGGTCCTCGTCAACGGCGGCATCACCGCCGTGCTCCGCGCCTGGGGCGGTTTCGACCACCAGACCGGCTACGACGTCTTCCACTGCTCGGTCGAATTCCAGGACGCCGCCGGACGCACGCTCCTGCGCGAACTCGGACGCGGCGGCGCTCTGAAGCTCGCCGCCCGCGAGTTCCGTCCGCTCGCCGGCGGCGCCCACCGGCTCCGCGCGGCGTTCGAGCCTCCGACAGGGGAGAAGCTCTACGGCATGGGCCAGTACCAGCAGGACATCCTCGACGTCAAGGGCTCCACCTTCGAGCTGGCGCACCGCAACTCGCAGGCGAGCGTCCCCTTCGTCATGTCCAGCGCCGGGTACGGGTTCCTGTGGCACAACCCCGCCATCGGGACCGCGACCTTCGCCGCGAACCGCACCGAGTGGACCGCCGACGCCACCCGGCAGCTCGACTACTGGATCACCGCCGGCGACACCCCTGCGCAGATCACCGCCGCCTACGCCGACGCGACCGGCCACGCCCCGATGATGCCCGAGTACGGTCTCGGATACTGGCAGTGCAAGCTGCGGTACTGGAACCAGGAGCAGCTCCTCGACGTGGCCCGCGAGCACAAGCGCCGCGGCCTGCCGCTCGACGTCCTCGTCGCCGACTTCTTCCACTGGCCCAAGATGGGCGACTTCCGCTTCGAGGAGGAGTTCTGGCCCGACCCGGCCGCCATGGTCGCCGAACTCAAGGAGCTCGGCGTCGAGCTGATGGTCTCCGTATGGCCGCAGGTCTCGGTCGAATCGGAGAACTTCGCGATGCTCAAGCAGGAGAACCTCCTCGTGCGCACCGAGCGCGGCCTGGACGTCCAGATGGGATTCCAGGGCCCCAGCATGTTCCTCGACACCACCGACCCCCGTGCCCGCGAGCGGGTCTGGGAGATCCTCAAGCGGAACTACCACGACCTCGGCATCAAGCTGTTCTGGCTCGACGAGGCAGAACCGGAGTACGGGGTCTACGACTTCGACAACTACCGGTACCACGCCGGACCGAACGTCGAAGTCGGGAACATCTACCCGCAGACGTTCTCCCGCATGTTCTACGAGGGCCAGCGCGCGTCCGGGCAGGAGGAGGTCGTCAACCTGGTCCGCTGCGCCTGGGCCGGGTCGCAGCGGTACGGCGCGCTCGCGTGGTCGGGCGACATCCACTCCGACTGGACCGACTTCCGCCGCCAGATCACCGCGGGCATCCACATGGGCGTCGCGGGGATCCCCTGGTTCACCACCGACATCGGCGGTTTCGGCGGCGGCGACGTCGACGACCCGCCCTTCCGCGAGCTCCTGGTCCGCTGGTTCCAGTTCGGGACCTTCTGCCCGGTCATGCGCATGCACGGCCACCGCCACCCCTCCGAGGAGGTCCTCGCCGCCGACGGCACCGTGCGCCAGGAGACCGGGGCCCCCAACGAGCTGTGGAGCTTCGGTGACGAGGTCTACGCGATCCTCTCGCGCTACGTCCACTTCCGCGAAGCCCTGCGCCCGTACACCCGGACCCTCATGGAGGCCGCCCACACCGACGGCCAGCCGGTCATGCGCGGCATGTTCCACGACTTCCCCGCTGACCCGACCACCTGGGACCTCGCCGACCAGTACATGTACGGCCCCGACCTCCTCGTCGCCCCCGTGACCGAACCCGGCGCAACCACCCGCCGCGTCTACCTCCCGCAGGGCGCCACCTGGACCGACCTCCACACCGGCACCGAACACCAAGGCGGCCAATGGATCACGGTCGACGCGCCGATCGAACTCATCCCCGTGTTCACCCGCGACGGCGCCCTTCCCGAACTCGTCGGACGATAGGTCGCCCTTGTCGCTGGATCGAGCCCCGTCGCGTTGCCCCAGAGGAGTGGGCCGCGTCTTCGGTTTTCTTGCCGCTCTCCACGGATGTGATTGCCAGCTTCTCTGGCCAGTTGGAGCCGTACTGGCCTGGGTTCACTCGAACGTGTCGCTCGGCTTGCCGCTGCGGGCTTGGCGGAGGAGGCGTTTGATGGTGCTGGTGTCGACGCCGTAGTGGTGGGCGAGTTCGGCTTGGGTGGTGCCTCCGGTGGCGTAGATGTGGGCGATGGCTGCTTGCTGGTCGGAGGTGAGTCGGTTGGCGGTGGCTTGAGGTCGGTTGGAGTTGCCGTGGACGAGGCGTTTGATACTGCGTGTGCTGATGCCGCATTTAGCGGCGAGAGTCTTCTGGGTGGCGCCCGCGTTGAAGGCCGCGATGAGGTCGTCCCGGTCGGTGGGGGAGAGGCGCTTGCCGATCGCCCTCGGGGACGCTGGCGGGTAGGCGACCGTGGGCTGGTCCTCGGAGGAGCCCAGGGGCGAGGGGCCGGACTCTCGGCCGCGTGCGGGCAAGGGGCCGGACAGGCGTTCCAGGAGGCCGTCTAGCTGGGGGTTTGGGTTCGAGTAAGCGAGTGTTAGGCCGACCGTTAAGCCCCAGGCCAGGGACGAAGTCCCCGGTCTGGGGCTTCGTCGTGTTTGGCTCTCGCTTGTCTGGATGTTCCAGGATGCCTCGGCACGCCCGGCGGCGGAACCGCTGAAGGACGTGGTCTCAGTCGCATAAGATTTCTTCCCTGGTGGGTGCCGATCTGCGCGGCAGAGATCGGTCGGTGAGGAGCCTCAGTCCTACCAATGAGACATCCCGGCTGCCGCAACATTTGGGAGCGAGGGGTCGCAGGTTCAAATCCTGTCGTCCCGACTCAAAACCAGTGGTCAGAAGGGATTTCCAAGAACCTGAAAGCCCGACTGACCGCTCTCGCTGGTCATTCTCTGGTCAAATGAACCAGGATCCCCCGGCACGCTGGCGACCGAAAGCCCCCGACGAAGTGACCTCCATCATGTTCTGGCTGACTCGCATTAGATTCGTTGAGGCGCTTCGCATTCGCTTCTTACGCCTTGAAGAGCTTCAGTTCGATTCGCCTGGGCCCTCCTGCGCTGCATGGGGAGAGCGTCACAAGAACTTCGGGGCCAGAGTCCAAGGTGCGAACCACTCTCCCCGAACACCTCCACGTGCCTGGAGGTGTTCCGATGCTGGTGCACCTGATCACACACGGCCGTACCTGTTCTCCACGCACGTGGCACCGTTTCGGCCGTCTCCGGCACAAACAAAACGACCGCTTGTGACCGAAGATTTCGTCACAGGCGGTCACTGGGGCCCGGGAGGGGGCCGACGGTGTGGAGGACCGTGTCTTGTTCTCGGGGCCGGACCCATTCAGGATCCGGGCCCGAGCCTGAGTAGTAGTCGTTCTAAGCCGACGCCGATCTTGTACCTGGCGGTGTACGAGGCGTCGTCGCCCGAGAACGAGAGGGTGCCTGCCGTCGAGCCCACCCGGTCGCTCCCGATGAAGTCGTCCGGGTCGGGCGAGTCCCGGTCCCATGCCTGGACGATCGTGCCGGTGTTGACCTGCCGGTATACGGCCGCCGTCGAGCCGTTGTCCATCGACCCCGGGGAGTTCCAGGTGCCGAGATCGAACTTGAGCAGGGGTTCATCGCCGTCCGCGCCTCAGTCCTCGGACTCGTGGACGGTGAGAGTGGTGATGCAGGCCAGTGTGTTCGGTGTGTACTCGGCGTGGGCCGGGGCGGCGGCGAACGCCAGGCCCGCCTTCGCCGCGAGCGCCGCAAGGCTCTTGATGATTCGCGATCTCATGATTCCTCCTGTCGTTGCGGTTCGCGGCCAACGTTGTCACCGTGCGGTGTCGCGGCACTGGCGTCGCACTGGCGCACCAGCTCGGGGTGCTGCGGCTGCCCTCCGGTGACGCGCTTGAGGTTCCACTGCTTTGGGACCGCACCGGAATCGGCCCCCTGGACCACGGCGGCGCCCTCCGTCTCGGGGTTGCCGTTGTCGAGCGCCGAACCGGATTGGTATGGGGGAAGGCATTGTGCTCCTGTGCGCGATGCCGGGATGCCCTCCCGGATCAGGTCGGGCCCGACGGCCTCATCGAGGAGGTGCACCGACACCGGTGTGCGCTGAAGCGTTCGCCCGCTGGGCTCTCATGGTGTGGCGCTGGTCAGTCGATGGGCCACAGCCAGCCCCCGGTGCCGCCGACGTACCAGCCTCCGGAGGCGAGTCTGGTGCCGGCGTCGTCGAAGGTCAGTTGGAGGGAGCGCTGGTCGGTGACGGTCCGCGCCACCTGGGCAGTCCCCACATCCCACAGCGCGATCCCGTCGGCATCGGCGACCGCGAGTGCGGCGCCGTCCGGAGTGAACGCTACGGCGTCGACCGCCGCAGAGCTGATCTGGGAGAACTCGTCGCCGCTGCCATCGAGCGACAGCCAACAGCCCTCCTCGCTCCCGAGCGCGAGGCGGCCCTGGGAGCTCATCGCGACGGCGTAGCCGACCGATTCGGGCCCGATCGGCTCGATCCCGGAACCGTCGAGGCGCCAGCGCCAGAACCCCGCCGTGTATTCGGTGCCGGTGAGTTGATCGCCTGCGATGAGGACGGTGTCCTCGTCGAGGAACAGCGCCGAGTGGACTGATGAACTGGCAGCGCTCGCGAAGGGCAGGACGGCGGTGACCTCTCCGGACTCCACGTCCCAGACGGCGCAGATCTCATCGGCATCAGGGGTCCCCACGGGCACGTGGCCGCCCTGGAGCAGGCGGTCGCCGCGGGCGTTGAACGCGAACACGTTCGTCGTTGCGACCGGCGAGTCGAGGGACCGGGTTGCGAGGCCGGTGGCCGGATCGCGGAACTCGACGGGCGTGTCGTGCCCGGCAGTGACCAGGACGGAGCTGTCAGGAGAGAACGCCAGCGCGCCGACGCCGCTCCCGCTGCCCTCGACGAGGACGTCCCGCGTGTGGGCGTCCCAGATCCGTATGGTCCCGCCGCTCCACATGGCGGCGGCCACGATCGTGCCGTCGGGGCTGATCGCGATGCCGTCCAGGTCCTCGTCCGTGAGCCGGTGGCGGTTCCTCCAGAGGTTCCATCCGACGGGTACGGCGGTGCCGACCGCCGCGGTCCCGGCCGCGATGAGGAGGTTGCGCCGGTTGAGCCAGCGCCTGTGCGGCCTCGGGGCGGTTGGGCCCGCGAACGGTTCGGTCGGTCGGTCGCCGGTCCAGGTCCGTGCGTCGGCCTGTCCTGGTGCGAAACCCGGGCCCGGTGCAGGGTCGACGAGTGTGGGAGCGGGGGTCGGACCGGCGGCCGCGGCGAGTCGGGACGCCAGCTCGGGCAGTGCGGGCCGCTGGGCGGGGTCCTTGGCGAGGCAGGATTCGACGAGTGCCCTGAGATCCCCGGTGAGGCCGCCGAGTTCGGGGGGTTCGGCAACCACACGGTGGATGACGGCGGCGATGGTGGAGGCGTCGAACGGACCCTTGCCATTGGCGGCGAACGCGAGGACGCACCCGAGGGCGAAGGCGTCGCTGGCAGGGGAGGCCGTGTCGGCGGTGATCTGCTCGGGGGCCATGTACCCGTAGGTGCCGAGGATCGTGCCGGTCGCGGTGAGCGTGCTCGCGTCGATCGACCGGGAGATCCCGAAGTCGATGATCACCGGGCCGTGCCCGGCGATGATCACGTTGCCGGGCTTGAGGTCCCGGTGGACGAGCCCCATCGCGTGGATCGCCCGGAGTCCGCCGACGAGTCCGGCGCCGAGCGCCGCCGCCGTGGCGGCGGGGAGCGGGCCGTGTGCGGCGACGTGTTCATGGAGGGTCGGCCCGGGGACGTACGCCGATGCGAACCAGGGGCGCGCCGCCTGCGGATCGGCGTCGAAGACCGGCGCGGTGTGCGGGCCGGTGACGCTGCGGGCGGCCGCGAACTCGCGTGCGAACCGCTCCCGGTACTCAGGACTGGACGCGAACTCGGCGCGGAGCAGCTTCACGGCCGCTTGGCGCCCGTCTCGCGTCTGGCCGAGGTACACCTGACCCATTGCCCCCGCGCCCAGCCGTGCCCGCAGCCGATACGGGCCCAGACGCTTCGGATCGCCTTTGCCGAGGGATTCCATGTGTCACCATCCGTCTCGAAGAGTTGTCCCGCAGGGGTTCTGGCACACGATAGAGCCCACCCGCACAACAGCGCGGCGACGCTCTGCCGCCCGTTCGTACCGGGACGACGTCCCGGTCCTGGTGGCGGCGAAGGGAACCGCCGTCCCAGGAATTCTGGAGGTCGTGACCGGGACGGGCAGGCCGTCGCGGCCTACACCGCCGGACCGGTCCTTGACCGCGATTCCAGACAGCTCCGCGATCGCGACTTGATGTTCAACTCCAATGGGAGGCGGAACCTCAAGTGAGCGCGGAGCTTGGTCGCTCCTTGGCACGGCGGGGCGGTGCAGTTACCGATGATGAGGTGGTGGATGACGACTTCGATGCCGACGAGGGCGGCCCGCACTACCTCGTCGAGGCGTTCCCGCAGTGGCGGATCCACACCGGAGACGACCGACGGCGATCGCAGCGGCGCGAGCCTGAGACACACCACGGCATGACTGATGAAGGCCGCAGGCAAAGGAATGCCTGAGAGTTTGGCTACGTGCGAATCCCACATCGCTTCGGGTGGACATGGTGAAGTCGAGCGGTCGCGTCCTTGAGGGGATCGTCCTGAAGTGCGATCTCCGTGATTCCCTCTGTCAGGACAGTCAGAACGAACAGCCTCTTCCTCGGGCAGCGAAACGGATCGAGCGAGAGGCCCAGCACATTCTGCTCCTGGTTGTGGGTCATGAACAGCGTGCCCGCGGTCTGATGGACCCGGACCGGAGCAGTGAAGCGCAGGCTGATGTCTCCGTTCGCTTCGGTGAAGTCAAAGCGGCCGGTGCTTCGATATCGCACCTCGGTGATGTAGGGGTCGTTGAGAGTCTCGCCCGCAACAACGACCTCGATGTCAGGCTCAGTGAAGGGCAGGAGTCGTCTCGATCGACAAGCGACCAACCGCAGGTGTCGCTTCGGCGGCCGCGCGGACGCCGAAATGCCCACCACGGCCACGAGAACGCTCACGACGGACACGACCAAAGCGGCAAGATCAGTGCTGGTTGCGGAAGGCATTGGGGGGCAGGTGAACCTGTTCGCTCGTCGGGTGGGCGTTCAGATTAGCAACAGTCCCTCCTTCGGGCAGGTCGTGGCACACGTCCCCGCGACGACCGCTGCCGGGATGGTGCGAAGACTCCTGCCGCCGACCCGCCGCAGTACCGCCTGGTCACGGTCGACTCCCGCCACCAGACTGATCGCAGAGCGGCCCGGCCCCGCCGATCCCCACCAGGTGGCCGAGCACTGGGTACGGCTTCCGCTCGCGTCACCAGTTGGCGCAGACCCTTGCAGCGGAAGGAACGCGATGTCCATGAACGGTGTCCTCAAGGCGAACGCGCGACGGGCCTCGGCGGTGCTCGCAGGCTTCGCGCTGGCGGCGTCCATGACCGGATTCGCCCTCGCCGGTGCCGCCGCGGCGGCACCGGCGCCCGCCCAGGTGGAGGCGACATCGATCGACTCCGGCGACTACACGGCGTCCCGGGGCATCTACTACG
This sequence comes from Glycomyces sp. NPDC047010, assembly GCF_040644205.1. Classification (NCBI taxonomy): domain Bacteria; kingdom Bacillati; phylum Actinomycetota; class Actinomycetes; order Glycomycetales; family Glycomycetaceae; genus Glycomyces; species Glycomyces sp. NPDC047010. Next base: position 423,845 of record NZ_JBEYVY010000004.1, read on the forward strand.
CGTCCTTCAGCACTTCCACTCGGTGCGGGGAGGTGGCCGACTGGCTCGGCTCGTTCAACGGCATCACCGATGCCTGGTGCCTGCAAGGCAACGCCATGGGCACCATCTGGCACGTGTACTACGAGGGACGCCTCTGACAGCCGCCCGCCTTGTCGCAGCGAAATGCCCCGAAGCTGGCGTACGAGGACGCATGGTGCACTTGCGGTGCCGGTGGCCGGTGCTCGTTCCGGAGGTCGCGGATCGTCTCCGTCAATCCTATTCGGGCATCGGCCTCAGGCCGGTCCAGCGGGCGTCCGGGCTTCAGTGCCAGATTTTCCACTCGCAATGCTGGGCCGCAACGGTCCGACAGTTCCCCAGGCGCCGGACAGACCTCGCAAGGCCAGCCGGATCCACCCCGCTCGTTTCTCACCGAAGGTCGTCCACATGACGGACAGCAATGTCAAAGCGAACCTCTCCCGGCGGCGACTGCTGCAAGCCGCGGTGATTATCCCGGCTGCCGCGGTTCCCACCCTCGCCGTCGCGAGCCCGGCCCACGCGGGCTACCTGGACCCCATTTCGCGTTCAAGCGTGATGGCCCGGGCCCGCAACTGGTACGACCGCGACATCCAGTACGAGATCAGCGGCAAAGCCTCCGACATGGACGGGACCCACTTGTACTGGCGCAACTGCGCCGGGTTCGTGGCAATGGCCTGGCACTCCCACGCGCCCGGACCCAGCATCCCGCTCCTGGCGCAGATCGCCCCCAAGATCAAATGGGGCCACCTGCGACCGGGCGACATCGTCAACAGCATCGACGAAAGCCACTGCATGCTGTACCACAAGCGGGGCGGGACCGGATACGTCTGGATGTACGACCTGGCGAACCCCAGCTACGACATGCGGCACGCGCGGCACAGCGTCGCCTCGCTGAAGGCCCGGGGCTACCAGCCCCGCCGCTACCCGAAGATCCGCAACGGCTGAGGTATCGATCGCGGCCGCAGCGCTCCTCACGAATCGGCGGGCACGCGGTAGGGCACCGAGAATGCGGCAGCGAAGTCCTCCAGCAGGGCCCGGTCGCCATCGAGCGTCAGAACTCCCTCGTCCAGCGCCCGGCGCGGGGTGAGTTCGCCCGCGAGCAGGTCCCGCAGACGCGGGGTGCCGGTAAATGCACGAGCGGGTCTGGGCCAACGAGGCGGGGCTTGAGCGTCGACCCGGTCGAGGCCGCGGTGCAGGCCGGGATCGTCGCCGACTGCCCCGCGGCCGTTCCGCCTGCCCGACACCGACCGCGACGTGTGGGTGGCCAGGTCGCGGCCGAGGACGGGTACGTGGTGTGCCACGACAGCGGCGTCCAGCGCCCGGCCGGGGTGCAGGCCGCGGTGTGCCACGGGTTCTGGCTCCGCTACCGCACGCACAGCTTGTTCTGCGAGTACATCGAGCGGTTCTACCACGCCCGGAAGGTCCCCCCGCCGCCGCGAACCGCCAGCGCCGACCCCCAGGACCCGGCCCCGCGCGCGGTGTGACCGCAGCTCCGGCCGCCGCGTGCCGGTGCAACATGACGCGCCCGCTGCTGCCGGTGCGCTCGATTCGTTGCGCACCGGCATCGGCCGATCCACCCGCCGCGCCCTGTCGGCGTCATCGACAAGATCGCCCGCGCCGGAGCCGCCGCACCCGCGGTCAAGTCCGAAGTTGCCATCGGCACCGGGACCATCCACCTGCGCGAGCGGCACACGGTCGGCACTCTCGACGCGACAGAGCGCACCGCCATCGGCCTCGACGCCCCGATGCACGGGGACGCCGTCCGCTCGCTGCTGGCTGTTGACTGCACTAGCTGAGGCTGGCGCTTGCGTTCGTGTTGTCGGTGTCTGAAGCTGCCTGTGTGGTGGGTGAATCTGGGCAGTTGGACGTGCTGCGCGAATGTGCGCTCAACGGCACCGAGCACCGATCCCATGTCGAGCAGGGCAAAGCCATCGGCGACTACGTCAGATGGCGCAACCAGAACGCCAGGCCCAAAACCAGATTCGCGATCAACTCCAAGATCCGCCACCCCGATTACCGACCCAAGGTTCGCGGAGAAGCCACTAGCACCGGCCCTGTGCCCGAGCTCAACTCGATCGGGCCTGCCGCATGGCCGCGGTCTCGGCGGCGACGACCCCGGCGAGTGGAATGAGCGCCAGCCAGGCGAGGGCGGTGATGCTCGCATCCCTGGTACCGGGGACGTGAGCGTCGCCATCGTCAGGTGAGGCTGAACGACTCCTGGATCGCCTCGATCTGCGCTTTCAGCTCTGGCTCCTGACCGAGCATCATGCTGCGCGTAGTGATGATCCGATCCTCAACCCTGATGGACGTCGTGGAGAACCACCCGAGAATGTCGTGCGAACCCGAAGCCGTGGCGGAGGGGTACCCGTCGACGGTGCCGGACATCGGCTCGATCTCCGGAGCGTCGGTTCCCCCCGCATCAACGAAGGCATTGATCGAAACTGCGACCTCGTCTTCCGGGAGAACGTCCTCGTCCGCGTCCCACGCGAAAACGAGCATTCGGGCCTCGCCCCCTGGTGAACTGACCACCGAGGTGGGAACCTCGAACTCCTGTTCCGCCATCTCTTCCTCTGAGAGCCGCGTCCAGCCCTCGGGGAGGGTGAAGCAGAGACCGGCCTTCTCGTCGATGACGTGCGCCGCATCGTCGATGCACGTCGCGCCGGTCGTCCCGGCATCGTTCGTTGCGTCGTTCGATGCGCCGTCATCGGTACCCCTGACGACCAGGTACACGGCGGCCACTGCCGCCAGGGCCAGCCCGATGGACACGAAGGTGAAGAGTTGCTTCCGGTTTCGGCCCGCCGCAGGTCGCGGCCCGTTCGAGGGGATGGTCGACGGAGCAGTCGAAGGGGAGGACTGAGGGGCAGTCAAGGGTGCACTCCTGGGATCGGTGGGCGGCAGTGAGATGCCGGACCTCGGTCGCCGGGCCGAAGCGATCCGCAGCGACCAATGGGGACGGGACAGGGACTGGACGGGGATGCGAGACAACGAAGACGATACGGTGCGGGAGCGATTCACGGGGGCCCTCGCGCCGCGCCTGCCGGTTTTCCGCCGGTATCGCCCCCATGCGCGGCTCGCGGTAACAACGAAACGGGCAACCTGCCAGGAATTACCCGATCAACCAATCCGGTCAAGCCACTTGTGCAGCGAATGGGTTTGTGGGTGCGGCTGGAACTGCGGTCCTGAACCCCCCACGTGCGGGCGGTGCGCGGTACGCTGCCGGGCGCGACGAGGACGATACGGCAGCCGTTCGAGGAGTACCGATGCGCGACAATGAAACCCCGAACGCCGCGCCCGCCCCGGCGAGTGCGTTCGCCTACCGGCACCGGTCCTGTACCGAGTGCCCCTGGCGCCGCGACGCGACGCCAGGGGCGTTCACCCAGGCCGAGTTCGCACGCATGCGCGAGACGGTCGAGCAGCCCCCGGGCGGTTTCACCGGCGTGTTCGCGCCGGTCTTCGCCTGCCACATGACGTCCCCGACCAGCACCCGCGACGCCAACCGGCCGCGCGTGCGCTCTGCGTCCCATGCGATCCACCCCAACTCCGGACTGCGACACGATATTCGCCGGGAAGTGCGACAGCGGAGACCGGACGGCCGCTGGGAGGCGCATCTCAACCATGAGTCCCGCGGTGTCGAATCCGAGCTGCGGAAACGGGTCGAGGAGGCCGCGTTCTACGGCGAGGAGGCGGTCGGCGCCTGGGGCCTGTCGCCGCTGGTACCGAGTGGCCCAAGTCAGCGCGATGCGGGCCGGGGCGGCGCCGATCACGGCGCCGCCCCAAGGAAAGGCGTTGCAAGGCAGGGGTGCGGTCCTTAGCAGGCCTTGACGCCGTCGGCGCGGTCGTTCTTGTCGTCGCCGACGTAGGTGCTCGACGTGGGAGCAGGAGCGGAAGTCCACATCGGAATCCATCCGGTCCAGTCGTGCCAGTTGTAGACGGTAGTCTGGACACCGCCGGTCTGGTTGTCGTGGTACGAGGACGCCATGTCGCGGAAGTAGGGCTCGGTCTTGCTGAGCTGGTGGATGAAGCCGCACTCGGTGAACCGCACGCGGACGCCCTCGAAGTTCCTGTCCTCATACAGGCACGTCCACCCTCGCGGGCAGTTGCGGTAACCGTTGCCGTACTCGATCTCGTTCGGGCCGATCGCGGTGTCTTCGCCTTCCTCGGGGATCGTCAGGACCATGGTGCCGCCGTCCCAGGCGATCTCGTTCTCGTTGATCTGGACGCCGTCGGTCGAGTTCGCGAGGACGGCGTCGATCTTCGCCTGGACGCTGTCGATCCGAGGGGAGGAGGCGGCGCTCGGATCGCCGAGGACGGTGACGAGGGCGATGAGCATGGCGGCGAACGCCGCCGCCAGCGCCGGGGTCCTTCGCGACCGGAATAGCGGGTTGGTGTGCATGTCCGACCTTTCTGTGGTGATCGTGCGTTGAGAAGGGTGTTCTCCGCGCACCCCAAGTGAACGGGTGCTCGCAGCAGGTGCAAAGTGTTCGTTGCAATCGGCTGGAATCCGCTACGGTCGACGGCTTCGGGCGGCGGGGTGGAGTGCCCGGCAGCCCCTTGCCGAGGAGTCGGATGTCAGAGCATGGCGCCGGGGCGCCCCGGCCTCGGATCGCGGCAGGGCTCGGCCGGGCGGTGGCAGCGCATCTGGCGCGCACCGGTCAGCCGGTCGGCGATGCTGCAGGCGCAGGTCGCCCGCCCAGCTGTCACAGCGCACTCCACCGGTCGGGAAGGCCAAGTCGAGCGCCATGCGCCCGGTGAACGGTTCAAAACCCTCACGTGTGCCGAGGATGCGCTCCCCGATGTGGTCGGCAAGCGGCGTCGCATCGCCACCCTCACGCACCTCGACACGACCCCATTCACCCATGTCGTAACCCTCATGGGGCTCGGACGCCTCGATGATCAGGCACCAGTCCGAACCGGTGGTGATCCGTATCGACTCCTGACGCTCATCAGTCAGCCACACCTCCAGGGGTGCCGCGGTCTGCACGCCTTCATACCAAAACCATGAGGCGGTGACCTTCACCAGGCGACGACCGATCAAACGCTGCGGCGCGATCCCAGCGCCGTGCAGGGCACACACACTCGGCTGCTCCAACTCCATCAGCCGAAGCTACCGCCAGCCACGGCAGGAGCAACAACCTAATACGGGACAAGCTTTAGAGTTGGTGGGAGTTGATACCACCCTGGCGGGCGCGCAAGCGGAGCGAGTCCGAGCAGATTGAGCGGAGGCGGGCGCATGTCGGCGACGAAGCTCCTGGTACTCGGTGTCGTGCACCTCTCCGGCGGCGCGCATGGCTACCAGGTGCGGTCCGAGCTGCAGAGCTGGCGTGCGGAGATTTGGGCCAAGATCAAGCCCGGCTCGATTTATCACGCGCTGAAGAAGGCGGCGGCTGCTGGCCTCCTCACCGAACACGCCGAGCCGGGCAACTCCGGGCCGGAGCGCGTTCTGTACCGCGTGACAGCTCGGGGACGTGACGAGATAGTCGAACTGGTCCGCGACGGTCTGCGGCACACTCACGACCCCGCCATGCTCGACGCGTCGATCGCCATGTTGCCCATGCTGACCAGGGCAGATGCCATCGCGCACGTCAACGAGCGGGTCGCGCGCCTGGAAGCGGAGCTGGTAGAGCAGGCCAAGTGGCGGGAGCACCCGAACCCCGACATTCCCGAACACGTCCGGGATCAGGCCGAACTGTGGGCGGGACATGCACGCACCGAACTGGAGTGGGCGAAGAGCCTGAGCAAACGACTGGCTGAGGGCGCCTACACCATGGCCGATGATCCGGGTTTGTGACGAACGGTCCCCTAATCAATCTTGACTAGACGCTCCTCCTCGTGTACTTTCACCGAGTAATCAAACTTGACTAGACGGCCGACATCGGGGCTGGCCAGTCTCGGGTTGGCGGCATTGCTGACCGGTGCTGTCATCACCGATCAGTTCGTGCTCAAGCAGAGCCCTTGGTTGCCGCTCGCCCTTCTCGTCGTGGCGGCCGTGATCGCAAGGGCGCGGTGGTCGCGCACCGAGGCCGTCGTCGGCACGCTGCTCAGGCGCTGAGACAAGCCTCTCGAACGGAGATGTGAGATGAACGAGATGGTCTTTCGCGTGACATCAAACGATGGCACCGCCATCGCCTACGACCGGAAGGGAAGCGGCCCGGCTGTCGTCCTGGTAGGCGGCGCACAGGACGACGGAGCCGAGAACGCTCCCTTGGTACCTGCTCTCGCCGAGCACTTCACGGTGTTCAACTATGCCCGTCGGGGACGCGGCGCGAGCGGCTTCACCGAGCCCTATGCCGTGGAAAGGGAGATCGAGGACCTGGATGCGTTGATCGCGGAGGCGGGCGGCTCGGCACACCTGTTCGGGGCGTCCTCTGGTGGCGCTCTGGCGCTGGAAGCCGCCGCGGCCGGGTCAGCCATCGACACGATCGCCGTGTGGGAGGTGCCCTACGCGGTCGGGGACGACATACGCCCGCGATTCGAGGAGTACGTCGCGGACACCCGACGCGCCTTCGACGCCGGGCGAGACGAGGAGGTTCTCGAACTGTTCATGCGCATGACCGGCGCCTCCGACGACAACATCGCGGCCAGGAAAGCGGCAGGCAAGCAGACGGAGCATTGGGCGGATTCGGTCGCCCTCGCGCCCACGCTGGTCCACGACAGCCTCTTCCTCAATCGCTACCAGTTGCCGGCCGATCGACTGGCAACGGTCACCCAACCGGTCCTGGTCACCACCGGAGGACCGATTACGGTCTCCTACATGGCAGGCCTGCCCTCGGACTTCTTCGACCGCGCAGCCGACGAGCTTGCAGACCTCCTACCCCACGCTCAGCGGGAGACCCTTGAGGGGCCGGATCACGTCGTCGACCCACAGGTCGTCGGCCCGCTGTTGCTACGGTTCTTCAGCAGCGAACACTGAGGGGCCCGCGAGGTGCTGCGGGAAGACCGATTAGGCACCGCGCAAGCAGATCTTCGTCGCGCTCGCTGGTTGTGTCTGAAGCCGCTTCGGCGAATACAAGTTCATTGCCGGGTTTCGCGGAGGATGCGCTTGATGGTGCTGAGACCGACGCCGTAGGTGCGGGCGAGTTCGGTCTTGGTGTTGCCTCCGGTGGCGTAGTTGGTGGCGATGGCGTCGCGTTGTTCGGGGTGAGGCGGTTCCAGTTCGGCCTGGTCGGTGGGGGAGAGGCGTTTGGCGAGCGTTCGCTCAGGCGCTGGCGGGTAGGCGATGGGAGGTTGATCGTCGGGGAGCCGGGGGTCAAAGGTCCGGTTTCGGGTTCGCGGGTGGGCCACGGGCCTGATAGGCGTTTGAGAAGGGCCGTTAGCTGGGGGTTCAGGTTCAAATAAGCGCGACTTAGGCCGACAGACGGACACCGGGAACATCAATGATGTTCCCGGTGTTTTCGTGTGCGTGCTGGCGTAGCGGCGGTGCGGCAGCAAGTTCACAATGCGATCGAACGGCACCTGGCCGACACGGACCCACTCGATCCCAGTCCTAGTCCCCATCAGGCCGTGGCTCAGTGCGGATCGGGCTCTTGAGCTGCATGTATGTCGATTTATTGAGATTTCTCGTGTTCTGGCCCATCTGGGGGTGCCCTGGCGGCGAATCTCTCATGCGACGTCTTCTGAAGGAGGTGATTCGATGAAGATGAACGCAGACGCAGCGCCAGCGCCCTCGCCGGTTCTGGTCTCGCTGCGCAGAATTGGGACCACCGCGGGTTTCTCATTCGGGTTCGTGCTGCTCGGCCTTGTCGCGGCCACAGAGGCGAACGCTTCCGAAGACACTGAGGACGGTCTTCTGGGCGGTGTCGCGGGCGCACTCGGTGCGGCCGTTGCGCCCGTCGAGGAGCTGTCCGAGGTGACCGAGCCCGTGGGCGACCTGGTGGCACCGGTCGCCGAGACCGCCGAACCGGTGGTCGAGGGCGTGGCCGAGCCGCTGGTGGCCGAAGTGGTCGAACCGGTGGCTGAGCCGGTCCTTGAGCCGGTCGCCACCGCGGTGGCGCCGGTTCTCGAATCCGTCTCAGTGCTGGCCGAGCCGATCACGGCGCCCGTGCTGGGCGCCGCAAGCCCGGTCGTGGACCCGGTCGTCGAGGCCACTGGCCTCGAACCGTCCGCGCCGCTTCCAGAGGAGGCTGCACCGGTTCCCGTCGGGCCCTCCGGGGCCCCGCCCGAACCGGCCGCGGCAGTGCAGCGTCACGTCGAAGAGCAGTCCGTCCTTCTGGACACCGCGATCGACGCGCGCAGCGCGACTGGGAACGAGACCCGATCCGATCCAGCGCAAGGCCATTGGCCGACCGGTGGGTTCGCGATCGGGACCTTCGCTCCGGTGGGCGGTGCGAGCAACGCGAACGGGTCCACCTCCGCTGACCATGCAACAGCAGTGGAATGGCCAGCCGCGACTGGCGACACCGCGGCCGGTCCCGGGCCTCCGGGCCAGGAGCCGTTCAGCGAATGGTTCGGGTACGGCGACCGCGACCATCCGGGCTAGACGCCTTTTCTCTTCCGCAGATTCAAGTTCGAAGACGCAATGGAAAAGAAGGGAACGTCATGCACAGATATGTGCGACGCGGTCTGGTGACCGCAGTGATGTCCGGCGGGATCATCCTGCTGGGCGGCTCGATGGCGAGCGCCGACGAGGGACCGGGCGACCTGCTCGGCATCGCCGGGGCCGTCGACTCCGTGGCCTCGGCCGTGACCGGAGGCGACCGCGACGGCACCACCACAGGTGACGCCACGGCCGACGGTGACAGCGACGCCGATGCGACAGGTGGCAACGGCGGTGACTCCGGTGATGCCGGGGACGCCTCCAGCGACAACACCGCCACCTCCGGGAACTCCGGGGACTCGGGCGATTCCGGTGACACCGGCGGGAACAGCGCGCTGAACGTGTGCGTGCTGGCCGAGTGCCACGCGAGCGCCGATTCGGGCGACTCCGGCGACACCGGTTCCACCGGTGACACCGGGGATGCCTCGAACACCAGCGAGACCGCCGGCGGCAACTCCGGTACGGCCGGTGACGGCGGCGACGCCGACGCCGCTGCCGAGTCGGGGAACACCGCCGACAGCGGTGACGTCTGGAACGAGGACGGCTGGTTCGGTCACGGCTCCGGCGACACCACCACTGGTGACGCCGACGCCTCCGGGGACTCCAATGCCGAGGGGACTGCCGGAAACGGTGGGAACTCCGGCGACGCCGGTGACGCCGTCAGCGGCAACACCGCGACCTCCGGGGATTCGGGCGACTCGGGCGACTCCGGGGCGACCGGCGGGAACAGCGCGCTGAACGTGTGCGTCCTGGCCGAGTGCCACGCGAGCGCCGATTCGGGGAACTCGGGGAACACCGGGTCCACCGGTACGACCGGCGACGCCTGGAACACCAGCCACACCTGGGGCGGTCACTCCGGCGACGCGGGCGACGGCGGGGACGCCGACGCCGACGCGGGCAGCTGGAACGCCGCCCACTCAGGCGAAGCCGTGAACGCGGACGGCTGGTGGCACTTCGCCGACTGGAACCGCGGCAGCTGGGGCGACACCGCCTCCGGTGACGCCACGGCCGACGGCGACAGCACCGCGGGTGCGAACGGCGGCAACGGGGGCGACTCCGGCGACGCCGGGGACGCCGCGAGCGACAACACCGCCACGTCCGGCGACACCGGTGATTCCGGTGACTCCGGATCCACCGGCGGCAACACCGCGCTCGGGCTCGCGTTCGGCGAGTCGAACCAGGACCGCCACGGCTGGCACGAATGGTGCGGCTGCTGGGAGCACGACGATGCGTCCAGCACCGAGGTGACTTCGGGCGACTCCGGCGACACCGGCTGGACCGGTGCGACCGGTGACGCTTGGAACTCCAGCCACACCACTGGTGGTCACTCCGGTGACGCGGGCGAGGGCGGCGACGCCTGGGCCCACTCCTGGGGCGGCAACACTGCGCATACCGGTCGGGCCCTGCTGGCCTGACCTGAAGTGAAGTGAACAACGGGCGGGGCATCCGAAACGGGCGCCCCGCCCTCACGCTGCCCCGAACCCGCGCCGGCGCCCCGCGATCGAGGGACAGGCTGGTGTCCCACCCACAAGCACTGGCACCCAACGTTTCCCGGTGGAAGCGCGAGGATCGCGGCGGGCCGTCGAAGCGGTGGGGGCGGGGCTGGAGAGATTTTTGGTTGGGGACCCATCCGGGGTGGTCCTGGTGCCGAATCTGGGGCATGGCAGGGCGCCGGAGGCGTCTGGGCCCGGTACCCGATGAGAGAGGCATTCACGATGAGCAATCGACTCCTGACCCGCGCCGGAGCGCTCGCCCTGGCCGCGGGATGCGCGATCGCGCTGTCCGCGTGCTCGGACGACACCGGCAGCGACGACGCTACTGAGGACACCTCCGCCACCCAGGAGTCCATGCCCGAGGAGACCACCGAGGCCATGACCCCGGCCGGCGAGTTCGGGGCGGCGTGCTCGGCGGTCCCGGCCGACGGCGAGGGCTCCTTCACCGGTATGGCCGACGACCCGGTCGCCACCGCGGCGGGCAACAACCCGGTGTTGTCGACGCTGGTGACCGCGGTGACCGAGGCGGGGTTGGGCGACACGCTCAACACCGCCGAGGACATCACCGTGTTCGCGCCCACCGATGAGGCGTTCGCGAAGATCCCCGAGGCCGACCTCCAGGCCGTGCTGGCCGACACCGAGACCCTCACCTCGATCCTGACCTACCACGTCGTGGCCGGCCGGCTCGCGCCTGAGGACCTGGCCGGGGAGCACGCGACGCTCCAGGGGGAGAGCCTGACGGTCGAGGGCGCCGGTGAGGACTTCACCGTGAACGGCGAGGCCGCCGTGGTCTGCGGCAACGTCCAGACCGCCAACGCCACCGTCTACATCATCGACACCGTCCTCATGCCCGCCTAACACACCCACACCACACACAACGCGCCCTCGTCCTCGTTCCCGGTCTGCTGCGCCAGGCCCGGACACGAGCAGCAGCGCGAGAGCGCCGGCCGGAACCCGTTCCGACCGGCGCTCCTTCGCATGGAGGCCCGCCGACACTGACCCTCCCCCTGGTCGCCGACGTGCCCCTCGACGTCTGACGCATCTCTGCCGCCGCCGTGCCATCCGCGCCGCGATCGGCGACGAATCAAGGGTGATCGGTCGAATCGATTCGGGAACGGGGTGTCGGCATCGTGGTGACAACGCAAGAGGGGCGTGCGGAGACGCGGCTGGGCCACCGCCGCCTCCACGGCGAGCCGCGCGACGTCGGACGCCAGTCCCTGGTGTACCTGTTCCTGCTGGTCCCGATGGCGGCACTGGTCGCAGCGGTGCCGCTGGCGTGGGCGACCGGGCTGCTGTCGTGGTCGGATGCCGCGCTCGCGATCGGGTTCTACGTCCTGACCTGCCACGGCATCACCGTCGGGTACCACCGGTTGTTCACGCACGGCTCGTACCGGCCCAACCGGCCGGTCAAGATCGCCGTGGCGATCCTGGGGTCGATGGCGGTGCAGGGCCCCGTGATCTCGTGGGTCGCCGACCACCGCCGCCACCACGCGTTCTCCGACCGGGAGGGGGACCCGCACTCGCCGTGGCTGTACGGGACCTCCGCATGGGCCCTGGCGAAGGGGTTCTGGCACGCGCACATGGGGTGGATGTTCCAGCCGCGCAACACCACCAACGCGGAGCGCTTCGCCCCCGACCTGCTCAAGGACCCCGACCTGGTGCGCATCGACCGGCTGTTCTGGGTGTGGACGGTGGCGACGTTCGCGCTCCCGGCGCTGCTCGGCGGGCTGATCACGATGTCGTGGGCGGGCGCGGCGACGGCGTTCTTCTGGGCGGGCCTGGTGCGCGTCTCGGCGCTGCACCACGCCACCTGGTCGACGAACTCGGTCTGCCACATGATCGGCGACCGGCCGTTCAAGAGCCGCGACAAGGCCGCGAACTTCTGGCCGCTCGCCCTGCTCTCGGGCGGGGAGTCCTGGCACAACTCCCACCACGCCGACCAGTCGTGTGCCCGCCACGGCGTCAGGCGCGGCCAGATCGACACCTCCGCCCGCGTCATCTGGCTCATGGAGCGGGCGGGGTGGGTCACCGACGTCAAGTGGCCCACCCCCGAACGGCTCGCCAAACTCGCCGCCGACTAGCCGAGGAGGACCATGCCGTACGGATACGCGGCCGCGCTCTTCATCGCGGCCGTCCCCATGCTGGCGGCCCTGACGGCCTCGGCCCGGCCGGGCCCGGCGGGCACGATCGTGTTCTACCTGAGCGTGGTCGTCAACGAGGCGCCGTTCCTGTGGCTCGCATGGGTTGGCGCCGCCACGGCGCTCACGTGGGGGCTCGGCGCCCTCTCCGTGTACGGCGCCGCGGCCGCCGCCGCAGTCGCGCTCGGGCTGGTGGTGCTGGCGCTTCGCGCCGCCGCGGCGCGGCAGGTCCTCGAACAGGTCATGGGGCCGCTCCCGCGGTCCCGGTCGTGGGGACGTCTCCTGCTCGGTCCCGTGCTCCGCCGCCGCCGCACCGTCGAGCACGTCCGCGGCCTCCCCTACGGCCCCGAGGACCGCAACTCGCTTGACCTGTACCGGCGCCCTGGGTCCCGCGGCGGGCCGGTCCTCGTCCACTTCTTCGGCGGCGGCTACCGCTCCGGCCGCAAGGACACGCAGTCGCTGGCGCTGCTGTACCGCCTCGCCGAGGCCGGCTGGGTCTGCGTCAGCGCCGACTACCGGCTGCGGCCCGCCGCCGGGTTCACCGACCACCTGTTGGACGCCAAACGCGTGATCGCCTGGATCAGGAAGCACGGTCGCGAGTGGGGCGCCGACCCCCGACGGATCGTGCTGGCCGGGTCCTCCGCCGGGGCGCACCTGGCCGCCTCGGCCGCGTTCACCGCGGCGGACCGGGCCCTGCAACCCGGGTTCGAGGACGTCGACACGGCGGTGAGCGCCGTGATCGGGTTCGGCGGCTACTACGGGACCTACTACGGGCAGGGGCCGCGGACGTCTCCGCTGGGCCTCGCCGGGCCCGCCGCGCCGCCGTGCCTGATCGTCCACGGCGAACGCGACACCGTCGTGCCCGTCGCCGACGCCCGCCACTTCGCGCAGGAACTGCGCGACGTCTCGGCCCAGCGGGTGGTCCTCGCCGTCCTCCCCGGCGGCCAACACGCCTTCGACCTGGGCCATTCGCTGCGCTTCGACGCGGTCATGGACGCGGTCGAGGCGTTCACCGGCACCGTCCTCGCCTCCGGCCGCGACCCGAAGTGAGCCCGGCGCGGCGAATCCTCCACCACGCGACCCATCCGCGACCGGCCCGGCTCCGAATCGGGAGTGAAGCGAGACGAAGGAGGGGCCCGTGAGCACTCGATCCCGGACGATCGCCGTGATCGGCTCCGGCGTCGCCGGACTGACCGCGGCGCACCTGCTCCAGCGGCGCGCCGACGTCACCCTCTACGAGGCGGGCGATCGGCTCGGCGGGCACGCCCACACCCACGACGTGCGCGCCGGGGACCGCTCCGTCGCGGTCGACTCCGGGTTCATCGTCCACAACCGGCGCACCTACCCGCTGCTGTGTCGCCTGTTCGACGAACTCGGCGTCACCACCCGGCCCACCGAGATGAGCATGTCGGTGCAATGCCTCGAATGCGGTCTCGAATACTGCGGCGCCCGCGGGGCCTCCGGCCTGTTCGCGCGCCCCGCCAACGCCGCCGACCCGCGCTTCTGGGCGCTCCTGGCGCAGGTCCCGCGGTTCCACGCCCGGGCCCGCCGCCTCCTCGCCCGCCATGACGGGACCGAGCCGACGCTGGGCGAGTTCCTCGCCGAAGGCCGCTTCGGCGCGCACTTCACCAGCCACTTCGTGATCCCGCTGGTCTCGGCGGTCTGGTCCTGCGGGCCGCACCAGGTCGCGGACTACCCGGCCCGGTACCTGTTCGCGTTCTTGGACAACCACGGGCTCCTGTCCGTCACCGGGTCCCCGACCTGGCGGACCGTCCAGGGCGGATCGCGCACCTACGTCGAGCGGATCGCCAAGCGGCTCCACACCGTCCGCACCGACGCGCCCGTCGCCGCCGTGCAGCGCCGCACCGACGGCGTGACCGTGACCCTCGGCTCGGGCGAGCAGAGCGAGCACGATGCCGTCGTCATCGCCGCCCACCCCGACCAGGCCCTGCGACTCCTCGCCGACCCCACCACCGCCGAGACCGAACTCCTCGGCGCGATCACATACTCCCGCAACAGCACCGTCCTGCACACCGATCCCGCGCCCCTGCCCAGGCGCGAGCGCGCCCGCGGCTCCTGGAACTACCTACTGCCCTCATGCCGCCCCGGCCCAGGCGCCGTCGAGGTCTCCTACGACCTGCGCCGCCTCCAGGGCCTGGACACCGCGACCGACATGGTCGCCACCCTCGGCGACGCCTCGCGCATCGACCCCGACCGCGTCATCGCGACGATGGTGTACGAGCACCCGGTGTACACCCCCGCCGCGCTCGCCGCGCAGCGGCGCCTCCCCGAGCTCAACACCGGGCGGACCGCGTTCGCGGGCGCCTACCACGGCTGGGGCTTCCACGAGGACGGGTGCCGGGCCGGAGCCGCGGCCGCCGCGAGCCTGGGGGCGACATGGTGACCGGCTGGGCCCGCGGCGCGTCCCTCTACGAGGCGACGGTGCGGCACACCCGGCTGCGCCCCGTCGCCCACCGCCTGCGCCACCGCACCTTCTACTGGGTCCTCGACCTCGACGACCCGCCCCGCCCGCCCTGGTGGCTGCGCCCCTTCGCGGGCTTCCCCGCCCGCGACCACATCGGCGCCCCCGGCCAGCGCGAGAGCCTCGACGAGTTCACCGCCGCAGGAGGCGTGGACACCACCGACTGCTCCGTCACGATGCTCGCCCACGCGCGCGCCTTCGGCCACGTGTTCAACCCCCTCACCGTCTACTGGTGCCGCCACCCCGAGGACGGCCTGCGGTGCATCGTCGCCGAAGTCCACAACACCTACGGCGAACGCCACCGGTACCTGCTGCGACCCGACGAACGCGGCCGCGACGAAGTCGCCAAGACGTTCTACGTCTCCCCGTTCCTGCCCGTCGCGGGCGAGTACCGCATGGCCCTGCCCGAACCGGGGGAGCGCCTGCGCCTCTCGGTCGCCCTCGACATCGACGACGAGCCGATCCTCGTCGCCACCGTCGCCGGGCACCGCAGAAGCGCCGGCACCGGCGCGCTCCTGGCCGCGACCGCGCGCCACCCGTTCAGCACCTTCGCCGTCACCGCGAACATCCGCCGCCACGGCATCCGCCTGTGGCTCAAGGGACTGCCGGTGCTCCGCCGGGCGCCCCGCACGGAACGAGAGGCACACCGTGAACACACCCGTTGACACCCGCACCGACCCCAGCCGCTGGCCCGACGTGGCCGCCCTCCCGCACGCGCCCGTGCGCGCCCGGATCGCCTCGGAACTGGTGCGCCACATCGCCGCCCGCATCCCCCTCCGCGTCGAGACCGCCGCCGGCGCCGTCGGCGACCCCGCGCTGCCGGTCCTGCGCCTCCACCGCCCGCAGGCGTTCTTCCACCGCATCGGCACCGGCGGCCTCATCGGCTTCGGCGAGGCGTACCAGGCCGGGGACTGGAGCTCCGACGACCTGCCGCGCCTGCTCACCGCGCTCGCAGCCAACATCGACTACCTCGTGCCCCGCCCGCTCCAGATCCTCCGGCGCCCCTTCACCGCCCCCGCCCCCGAGCGCCAGGACAACACCCGAGCCAACGCCGAACGCAACATCGCCGACCACTACGACCTCTCCGACGAACTGTTCGCCCTATTCCTCGACGAGACCATGACCTACTCCTCGGCCCTGTTCGGCGGCGCCGAGAGCACCTGGGACGACCTCGCCGAAGGCCAGCGCCGCAAGATCGACCGGCTCCTGGACCGGACCGGGGTCGGCCCCGGCACCCGCGTCCTGGAGATCGGCACCGGCTGGGGCGAACTCGCCGTCCGCGCCGCCGAACGCGGCGCCACCGTCCACACCGTCACGCTCTCGGCCAACCAGCTACAGCATGCGAAGGCACGCGCCTCCGAGCGCGGTGTCGCCGACCGCGTCCATGCCGAACTGCGCGACTACCGCGACCTCGACGCGGCCCGCCGATACGACGCCGTGGTCAGCGTCGAGATGATCGAGGCCGTCGGCGAACGCTACTGGCCCGAGTACTTCGCCACCCTCCGGCGCGCCCTCGAACCCGGCGGCCGGGCGGGGATCCAGGCGATCACCATGCGACACGACCGGATGACGGCGACCCGGCGCGGCTACACCTGGATCCACAAGTACATCTTCCCCGGCGGGATCATCCCCTCCCTGCCCGTGATCGAGCAGCACGCCGCCGCCGCGGGCCTGAAGATCGGCGACCGGCTCGCTTTCGGCGGCGACTACACCCGGACGCTGCGGCTGTGGCGCGAGCGGTTCACCTCCCGCGCCGACCGCCTCGCCGCCCTGGGATTCGACGAGACGTTCCGGCGCACCTGGGAGTTCTACCTCGCCTACTCCGAGGCCGGGTTCGCCACCGGATACCTCGACGTCCGCCAACTCATCCTGGAGGTCTGACCATGACGCTCGCTCAAGACCTGTTCGACCTCGCCGCCAAGGCCACCGGCACCGTGCCCCCGGTCCGGCTCCGCGCCTGGGACGGCAGCGAAGCGGGCCCGCAGGACGGCGGCCCCGTCCTGTGCGTCAACACCCCCGACGCCCTGCGGCGCCTGCTGTGGAGCCCCGGTGAGCTCGGCCTCGCCCAGGCGTACCTCCTCGGCGAGATCGACGTCGAAGGCGACCTCGCCGACGGGCTCCGCCGCGTCCGCCGCGTCGCCGCCGCCACCCGCCCCGCCACCGGCCTGGCCGCCGCCGCGGCGGCGCTCCCGTTCGCACTGCGCCACAAGCTCATCGGCCCTCGCCCTGCCACAGTGGGCGTCGAGCACGCCGTCTCCGGCCGCATGCACTCCAAGCGCCGCGACCGCGAGGTCATCGGCTTCCACTACGACCTCTCGAACGACTTCTACGAGCTGCTCCTGGACCCGGCCGTGGTCTACTCCTGCGGATACTGGACCTCGACGTCCCCCGACTACGCGCTCGAAGACGCCCAGCGCGACAAGCTCGACCTCATCTGCCGCAAACTCGGCCTCGGCGCGGGCACCCGCCTCCTCGACGTCGGATGCGGCTGGGGCGCACTGGCGATGCACGCCGCCGAGCACTACGGCGCCGACGTCCTCGCCGTGACCCTCTCGGCCGAGCAGCACCGCTTCGCCCTCGACCGCGCCACCGCGCGCGGCCTGCTCGACCGCGTCGAGTTCCGGCACTGCGACTACCGCGACATCGACGACGGCGGCTTCGACGCGGTCTCGACCGTCGAGATGGGCGAGCATGTGGGCCGCGACGGCTACGCGCCCTTCGTGTCCCGGCTCCGCAGCCTCCTGGGGCCGGGAGGACGGCTCCTGGTCCAACAGATGTCCCGCGGCTCCACGGCCCCCGGGGGCGGCCCCTTCATCGAGACCTACATCGCCCCCGACATGCACATGCGGCCCCTGGGCGAGACCGTCGCCCTCATCGAGGACGCCGGATTCGAGGTCCGCGACGTGGAGGCCATGCGCGAGCACTACACGCGCACCATCCGCGCCTGGCACGACACCCTCGAAGCCCGCTGGGACGCCGCCGTCGACCTCGTCGGCCTGCCCACCGCCCGAGTATGGCGCCTCTACCTGGTCGGTGCCGCCCTGGCGTTCGAGGACCGCCGCATGGGCGTCGACCAGATCCTCAGCGTCGTCCCCGACGGCTTCGGCACCTCGGGCATGCCGCGCACCCGCCGTGCGCTCCTTGAGGACGCGCCGTCGTGACCGACTGGAGCGCCCTCGCCGACAACCTCGCGGCGACGGCCGCGATCTCCCTCGCCGCGTTCCTCATCGCGTTCGCGATCGGTGCGGCCCGCGACCGGCACCGCGTCGTCGACGTCGCTTGGGGAGCCGTCTTCGCCGCGATCGCCATCGCAGGCTTGACGATGTCCGCCGGACACGGCGATCCCGTGCGGCGCTGGCTCGTCACCGCGATGACGGTGGTGTGGGGGCTGCGTCTGGCCGTGCATCTCCTGGTGCGCAACTGGGGCGAGCCCGAGGACCGCCGCTACCAGGCCATGCTCGGTGCGGCGAAAGGGTCGCGCAACCTGTACGCGCTGCGCACGGTCTACCTGCTGCAAGCCGCGGTCGCGTGGTTCATCTCGCTCCCGGTGCAGCTCGCGCAGTACGATCCCGCGCCGCCCGACGCGCTCTTCCTTATAGGCGTCGCGCTGTGGGCGATCGGCCTTGTGTTCGAGTCCGTCGGCGACGCCCAGCTCCGCGCGTTCCGCCGCGACCGGGCCAACCGGGGCCTCGTCCTCGACAAGGGACTGTGGCGCTACACCCGCCATCCGAACTACTTCGGCGACGCCTGCGTCTGGTGGGGCCTGTACCTCACCGCCTGCGGCACCTGGCCCGGCGCGGCCACTCTGCTCTCCCCGGTCTTGATGACCTACTTCCTCGTCGCCAAGACCGGCAAGCCGCTCATGGAGTCCCACCTGTCCGCCACCCGCCCCGCCTACGCCGCCTACACCCGCCGCACCAGCGCCTTCTGGCCCCGCCCACCACGCAACTGAATTCGCTCGACCACCATTCGACGGATCGACGGCCTTCTGCCGGTGATCTTCTTCGCCGGGGGCACCGGCAACCGCGACACCGAGGCCCCCGCCGAAGCCGATCCGGGCGGCGGGGGCGAAGCGTCCGGATCGGGCGCGGTCGGGGTCCGCACCAGGCCCCGGAGGGCACGCAAGCACCGTGACCTGCGCCCGCTGATCATCATCGCGGGCCTGATCACCTCGTTCAGCGTGTTCACCCTCGCCGGGTCGGCGCTGCTGTCGGCGCTGGGCCTGCCGCAGGACTTCCTGCGCTGGGCCGGGGTCGTCATCCTCGCCGCGGTCGGAAGGTCGTGATGCTCGACTTCTGGGCCTACTCGTGCATCAACTGCCAAAGGGACGAGCCGTACCTCTCGGCCTGGTACGACGCCTACCGAGACGCGGGCCTGGAGGTCATCGGCGTCCACTCCCCGGAGTTCGCGTTCGAGAAGGACGCCGCCAACGTCGCCGACGCGATCGAGCGCGAAGGGATCGCCTACCCGGTCGTCCAGGACAACGACCTGGCGACCTGGAGCGCCTACCGCAACCGCTACTGGCCCGCGAAGTACCTCATCGACGAGTC
Source organism: Glycomyces sp. NPDC047010 (assembly GCF_040644205.1). Classification (NCBI taxonomy): domain Bacteria; kingdom Bacillati; phylum Actinomycetota; class Actinomycetes; order Glycomycetales; family Glycomycetaceae; genus Glycomyces; species Glycomyces sp. NPDC047010. The sequence goes on from NZ_JBEYVY010000004.1 coordinate 443,056, forward strand.
GGGGACGGTGCGGGCGATCAAGTTCGGCGAGGGCTCCTACGAGCAGACCGAGACCCTCCTGCGCGAACTGCTGCACGAGCGGGACCCCGAGGCGGACCTGCCCGACCCGGTCACCGACATCGCCGCCGACGACGGCGAGCAGCTCGTGGCCGACCCCGACGACCGGTCGCCGGAGATGTACCTGTCGCGGTTCCGCCAGGACGGCTACGACGGCCCGGCCGCGCTCGCCCGCTCGGTCACCGAGTACACCCTCGCCCAGGACCAGCGCCTCGACACGTACAGCATCGGCGGCGCTTGGGAGGTCGACGACGAGTCGATCACCACTACTGAGGACGCCCAGTCCCGGGTGCATTTCCACGCCGCGAACGTCTACCACGTCCTCGAAGGCGAGGGCACCGTCACCGTCAGCCGCGAGGGCGAGCCGGACACCGTGATCGAGGTGTCGAGCACACCGAACCTGTACCCGCTCATCCAAGGCGACGAGGCGGTCGAGGAGACCATCACCATCTCCTACAGCCCCGATATCACCGCCTACACCTTCACCTTCGGCTAACCACCCGCTGGCCACCGCGGTCCTCGCAGGCAGCAACCCCGAATCCGAAGCAGCAGCCCACCGAGACGGTCTGGACCGGTGCGCCCACAACCACCACACCCGGCACGACGCAACACCGCGCCCGCAGCGAAAATCAGGGCCCGACCGCATCCGCCCGACCGCATCCGCCCGATCGAGGAGCCGCATTGACCGACCACCTGGTGTTCTCCTACGGCACCCTGCAACTGCCCGCCGTCCAGGTCGCCCGCTTCGGCCGCGAACTCGCCGGAACCCCCGACGCCCTTCCCGGCTACCGCCTCGACACCGTCGAGATCACCGACCCCGCCGTCATCGCCGACTCCGGCGCCACCCACCACCCCATCGCCGTCCGCACCGGCGACCCCGCCGACCGCATCGACGGCACCGCCCTCGCCCTCACCGACACCGACCTCACAGCCGCCGACGACTACGAAGTCGACGACTACACCCGCGTCCAGACCACCCTCGTCTCCGGCCGCACCGCCTGGATCTACGTCGAAGCCTGAGCAGAGACGAGCCCCGGCACTCGGACCGCCTCAGCCCCAACACCATCGACACGCAGACCAAGACCACCAACGCCGAAGGAACATGACCCGACACGGCCTAGCCCGGAGGGCCGACGAGGGGCACGTGCCGAATCCGTGCGGATTCCGTGCACCCGTGACCGAGAGTCGTCTGCGAATCATCCGAATCTCCAGAACGGATCTCGCATGACCAGCAGGTATCAGCGGCTCGCACTCGGATTCGCCGCGGTCGCCGCCATCATCGGTTTCTCGCTCTTCGCGTCCTCCACGCCCGCCACCGCCGACGAGGAGTTCGCCGCGGCGGACACGTGCGTGCGCGGCGAGTTCTGCGTGTACGACGCCGACGGCGACCTCGTGTACAGCAACCCGGGCAACGTCTCCGGCACCCTCGGCCCGTTCCCGGGCGGGGGCTCGGTCCGAAACAACGGCGTGGCGGACCCGGGCGCCGACCATCTGAAGTACACCGTCACCCGCAGCGACGGATCGAGCTACGGGCAGTGCCTGCACTTCCCCGGCGACGACACCCCCACGACCGGGGCGATCCCGAACAACGGCCGGGTCGGGAACTTCCGCTGGGTCAACGCCTGCTAGACCTCCGGCCGCCCCGCCACGACGAGGGGCGCGGGGCGGCCGGACCCCTTTCCACGACTTCCGCAGAACGGACCACGAATGAGCACCTTGCGACTGCAGGCGGCACTCGGCGCCGCCGCTACCGCCGCCTTCATCGGCATCTCTCTGATCACCGCCTCAGCTCCCGCCTCGGCCGACGGCCTCGCCGTCCAGGACACCTGTGACCGGGGTGAGGCCTGCGTCTACGAGGGCGGCGCCCTGATTTGGAGCAGCGACAGCGACGCGCCCTTCCCGACACGGCCCTTCACCGCGTCCGGATCGGTCCGCAACAACGGCGTGGCGGACCCGGGCGCCGACCATCTCAGCTACAACGTCATCCGCAGCGACGGCTCGAACTACAGCCAGTGCCTGAACTTCCCCGGAGGCGGCACCCCCACGACCGGGGCGGTGCCGGCCGGTGCCCGTTTGGCCGGCCTCCGCTGGGTCGGCTCCTGCTGATCACCCCTGTCCCCCGGCCGGGGAGTCCGGTCGGGTCCGATTCCCGTGAACGGAGTACCACCATGTTTTCCAAGACCCGCAAGGCGATCGCCGCCGTGTTCCTGGGGCTGATCATCGCCGTGGTCGGCGTCTCGGCGGCCTCGGCTGCCGGGGCCGACGACCCGGTCGATCCCGACCGCCTCTGCAAGGACGAGCACTGCGAGGACTAGGCCGTTCTCGTTTGCGTGGGGGACCCCGGAGGCGCCGCCGAACCGGCGCCTCCGGGTGAGGAAAGGGGCTCGTTCACGCGGGATGCTCCGATCTAGCGGGACTCGGCGTACTCGGCTTCGGCCTTGACCCATTCGGCGGCGCGGAGCTTGGCGAGCCGGACCTCCTCGGCCTCGTCGAACTCGTACCACTCCATGCTCGGCCGGTCCGGAAGGACGCCGCGCAGGTACTCGCCGAGGAAGTGCAGCGGGCCTTCCCAGCCGATCGCCGGACTGAACTTGTCGCCGGACAGGTCGGTGTGGAAGACGTCGGCGATGGAGGCGTGCTCCAGCTCCAGCCAGGTCGCGTCGTCCCCGTCGGCGGTCAGCCGGACCTCGACCTGGTCGGCCTCGGTGCGGTCCGGCGGGATCCACTCCAGCCGGAGCAGGTTCGGGGCGTCGCAGGCGAGGATCCTGCCACTGGCCTGGCCCTCGAACGCGTACTCGCCGCCCTCGCGGAAGTCGCCGCCGACGGGCAGGAAGAAGCGGTCGATGCGATCGGGCGTCGTGACGGCGGCCCACACGTCCTGGACGGGTGCGTCCAGGCGGCGGCGGAGCACGACGGCGTGGGCGGTCCCGTCGCCGATCTCGCGGGTCGTGACGCGGCGCTCCACCAGCGGGATGCTCGCGTCCTGGGCTGCGATGTCGGACATGTCAGTTCTCCTTCTTCTCTGTGTCGGACTCGCCGGCCGGTCGGCCGACATGGTGGTGCATCTGGATCAGGTTGCCGCAGGTGTCGTCGAACACCGCGGTGGTGGTCTCGCCCATGGCGGCGGGGGGCTGGGTGAAGTGGACGCCGAGGTCGCGGAGCCGCCGGTACTCGGCGTCGACGTCGTCGACGGCGAAGGAGGTGAACGGCGTGCCCTCGGCGGTCAGGGCGTCCCGGAACTGCCGCACGGCGGCATGGCTGGTCGGTTCGAGGACGAGCTCGACGCCGTCGGGGTCCAGGGGGGAGACGACGGTGACCCATCGGTCCTCGCCGACCGGGACGTCGTGCTTGGTGACGAAGCCCAGCACCTCGGTGTAGAACCGCAGTCCGTGCTCCTGGTCGTCGACGAAGAGGCTGACCCAGGTGATCTTCATGCCTGTCCGCGCCGTCCCGGCGGCAGGGGCGGCGACCCGGGCGGGCGCCGTCGCGGTGCGGTCGGCGAGCCAGCGCTCCACGACCGGTGTCAGGGGCGCGGTGTCGAGGAAGAGCAGCTTGTACCGGCCCTTGCGCTCGGAGCGCACGAGTCCTGCCGCCTCCAGCACGTCGAGGTGCTGCGAGACGGCCTGCCGCGATGAGGTCGACCCGTGGTTGGTCGCGAGCCGCGCGCAGAGCTCGAACAGCGACTGCCCGTCGCGTTGGCGCAGCTCATCGACGATCGCACGCCGTGTCGGGTCGGAGAGCGCCTTGAAGACATCCGTCATGGCGGCAATGATAGGCAAGTGAATGCTTGCATGTCAAGCGCAAGTCGTTACTTGCATGAGGGGCTTCCGCGGGATCGTGAGCAGGGTGATCACGAGTCCGAGGATCATGGTCGCGGCGGCGATCGCGAATCCGGTCGTCCACCCGCCGGTCTGCGCCTGGAGTGCGGCCGCACCGCCGACCGCCGCCTCGGGGCCGCTCACCGCCGTGCTCACCGCCGTGAGCAGCGCGAGGCCGACCGCGCCGCCCACTTGCAGCGAGGTGCTGAAGACCGCGGCGGCGACGCCGCTGTCCTCGGCGGGCGCGCCGCCGACGGCGCTGGCCGTCAAGGCGACCAGCGCGATGCCGAGGCCCAGGCCGAGCACGAGCAGTGCTGGAAGCACGACGACGGCGTACCCCTGATCCGGGTCGATCTGCGTCAGCAGCCCCATTCCGGCGGCTATGAGGACCGTGGACGCGAGGAGGAGCGTGCGCGCGCCCGTGCGGCCGATCCAGCGGGCCGTGAAGTGGGAGGACACCGCGACGGCGAGGGCCAGTGGCAGGAACGCCAGCCCGATGGCGAGCGGGCCGTACCGCAGGACCTCGCTGAGGAAGAGGGTGACGAAGAAGTAGGCCGCGTTGATCGCGACGCAGACGGTCGCGCCGACCAGGTTCGCGCCGAGGAAGGCCCGTTGCCGCAGCAGGCGCGCCGGAACCAGCGGCTCGGGCCGGGTCCACTGCGAATGGGCGAAGCCGGCGAGCAGCGCGGCGCCGACGACCAGGGCGGTGACCGCCGGTGCGCTGGACCAGCCGGATTCGGCGACGGTGACCACGCCGTAGAGCGCCGTGGCGAGCCCGGACGTGGCCAGGATCGCGCCGGTGAGGTCGAGACGGACCGTGATCGTTTCCCGGTGCTCGGGGAGCACTCGCCGGCCGACGAGGATGATGACCGCGGCCAGCGGGAGGTTGACCCAGAAGATCCACTGCCAGGACAGGAACTGCGTCAGCACCCCGCCCAGGACCAGGCCCAGTGCGGTGCCCGCGGCCGAGGCGGCGCCCCAGAACCCGAACGCGCGGTCGCGTTCCCTGCCCGCCGGGAACAGGGTCACCACCAGCGCGAGCGCAGCGGGTGACAGTGCGGCGGACGCGATCCCCTGGAGGACGCGGCCGGTGATGAGGGCCGGGCCCGCCTGCGCCAGGCCCGCGACGGCCGATCCGATCGCGAAGACGGCCATCCCGACCAGGAACACCCGCCGCCGCCCGAGTCGATCGGCGAGGCGGCCGCCCAGCAGCAGCAGGCCGCCGAAGGCGAGCAGGTAACCGGTGACGACCCATTGCAGGCTCGCGGCGGTGAGGCCGAGTTCGGCGCGCATCGCGGGCAGGGCCACGTTGACGATCGTCGCGTCGATGTTGAGCAGCAACTGCGCCGACACGAGCACCGCAAGCGCGACGTTGGCGCGCGGCCGCGTCCTCGGGGGAGTGGTGGAAGGTTCGAGAGAATTCACTCAACGAACGTAGACCGAAATCGAGCTTCGGTCAATGCCTGTAGAGTGAACCGATGACCGAGGCACATGAAGCAGCGACAGGGGCTCAGCCGACCCGGGCGGAGCGTCGCCGTCGAAGCGAGGCGGCGATCCTGAAGGCGGCGACGACGGTGTTTGCCGAGACCGGCTACGACCGGACGACGATCCGCGCCGTCGCGCAGCGGGCAGGGGTGGACCCGGCCCTCGTGATGCAGCACTTCGCGAGCAAAGAGCGGCTGTTCGCGGCCGCGACCGAGCAGACCGTGCCGACCGATTCGCTGCTCGATGCCGACATCGACGGGCTGTCCGAGGCGGCGCTGGACCACGCCTTCGCCCCGTTCGAGGACCCGGAGCTGCGGGCGCAGGCGGAGGCGCTGCTGCGGAGCAGTCTCACCCACCCCGCCGCGCTCAAGGTCCTGCGCGACGACGTGATGGTCCCGGTCCAGACCCGGTTGGCGGCGAACCTCGGCGACCAGGACGCCGCTCTCAAAGCGGCGCTGCTGAACGCCTCGATGCTCGGCGTCGTGACCGCCCGCTACCTGCTCGACATCCCCGCTCTCGCCGAAGCCGACATCGGCGACCTCCGGCGACTGCTGCTCCCGGCCCTGGACGCACTGCTGGAGACGTCTGATCGCGACGATCCCGCCCGTCCCGGCGGGGAGTCCTGACCGCGGTCGAGCGCTACCGCGATGCTCTGGCGGCCGGCCGCTCTCGAATGAGGAAGCGGTGAGCGTCACGTCTGCTTGTGATTACCTACCTTCCGGAAGGTAAAGTAAATTGCATGAGTGCGAGACTGCAGATCCTCGACGGCGCGATAGCGATGCTCCGGGCGGGCGAGTCCCTGTCCCTGGAGTCGGCCGCGAAGCACGCCGGGCTGACCAAGCCGGGCCTGATGTACCACTTCCCGACCAAGGAGGCGTTGATGCTCGCCCTGGTCGACCGCGTGGTCGACGACTGGGAGCGCGAGGTCGCCGCGCAGCTCGACGGCCCGGCCGAGTCGGCCGCGCCCGCGGACAGGATCGGTGCGTACCTGGAATGGGCGCTCAAGGGCGAGGCCGACCTGAGCGATCTCGTGATGTTCGCCGACCCGCGCCTGTGCGAGCGGCTCACCGCGCGCTGGGTCGAGCGGATGCGGCCCTGGCTCGCGGTCCCCGACCGCCTTCCGGCTCCCGAACGGGCCCGGCTCGCGGCAGTGCGGCTCATCGCCGACGGACTGTGGTTCGCCGACGCGATGGACAATCTCCCCCCCGATGCGCATGAGCGCGAGGCGCTTCGCGACCTCGCCCGGTCCCTGATGGAGGGTGGCTCATGAGCGCGCGACCCTGGTTGCTGCTGGCCGGCGCGATCGTCAGCGAGGTGACCGCCTCGCTCTCGCTGAAGGCCGCGATCGAGCGGCCGCTGCTGTACGTGGTCGTGGCCGTCGGTTTCGTCGCGGCGTTCACGTTCCTCGGCGCGGTCTTGAAGGCGGGCATGCCGCTCGGCGTCGCGTACGGAGTGTGGGGCGCGATGGGCGTGGTCCTCACCGCGGTGTTCGGCGCGATCCTCTACGGCGAGCCGCTCACCGCGACCATGGGCGCCGGCATCGCCCTCATCATCGCCGGAGTCGTGACGATCGAACTCGGCGCCGAGCGGGCCGCGGCCCGCCGAGCGGAAGGGACCGCGTGATGGCTTGGGCGTTCCTGGTGGCGGCGATCCTCACCGAGGTCGCGGCGAGCCTGTCGTTGAAGGCGGCGGCCGACGGCCGCAAGCGGTGGTACGCCGTGGTCGTGGCCGGATACGGCCTCGCGTTCACCGGCCTGACGCTCGCGCTCGACGCGGGCCTCGGCATCGGTGTGGCGTACGGGATCTGGGTGGCCTCCGGTGTCGCGCTGACCGCCATGGCGAGCCGGATCCTGTTCAAGGAACCCCTCACGAAGCTCATGGGCCTGGGCATCGCGCTCGTGGGCGCCGGAGTGCTCCTGGTCGAACTGGGCGCGCACTAGGCGGCCGTGAGGTCTGGCCGAGACCGGACGGCATCGATACGGTGGCGGCATGGAGCAGGATGAGGGGCCGAAGCACGCATTGTCGTTCGGAGCGGTGGCCGGCGCGTACGCCCGCCACCGCCCGGACTACGCGCCGACCGCGGTGCGCTGGGCGCTCGCGCCCGCTCCCGGACCCCGCGTGCTCGACCTCGGCGCCGGCACCGGCAAGCTGACCGCCGTCCTGCACGACCTGGAAGTCGAGGTCGTTGCGGTCGAACCGGACCCGGTGATGCTCGCCGAGCTGCGCGGCTCGCTCCCCGGCGTTCGGGCGCTTCGGGGGAGTGCGGAGTCGATCCCGCTGCCGGACGCCTCGGTCGACGCGGTGCTGTCCGGGAACGCCATGCACTGGTTCGACATGGCCGCCGCCGGGCCGGAGATCGCCAGGGTCCTGGCCCCGAACGGCGTGCTGGCGGGCTTGTGGAACGTGGTGGACGACGAGGTCGCATGGGTCGCCGGACTCGCGGCGGTCGCCGGTCCCGCGGTGATCGGCCCGCGGGACACGCCCGCCGGCTGGCGGATCGCGACGGCCGACCTGCTCCGGCCGGTGCCGGACCGGGCAGACCTGTTCGCCCCGCCGGAGCGGGCCGAGTTCGCGCACGGGCAGCGCCGCACCGCCGAATCGCTCACCGCGACGCTCGCGACTCGGGCCGGCGTGCTCGTCATGCCCGAACGCGAGCGCGCCGCCGTGCTGGGGCGCATCCGCTCCCACCTCGCGGGCGGGCCGGAGACCGCCAGCGGCGAGTTCACGCTCCCGATGCGCACCGCAGTGCTGCGCGCCCGGCGGCGCTGACGGGAGGCGGTGCGCGGTGAGCGAGGCGGCGGTGCGGTTCGGTCCGGCGCTGGTGGGGGTGCTGGCGGTCCTGGTCGTGACGGCGGCGGTGGTCGTGCGGTGGGGCGGTCTGGGCCGGGGCCGGGAGGTGGTGGTCGCGGCGGTGCGGGCACTCGTCCAGCTGGCCGCGGTGTCACTGGTGATCACGCTGGTGCTGCGCTCGTTCGCGTTGACGGGCCTGTTCATCCTGGTGATGTTCACGATCGCGGCGCTCACCGCGGCCCGCCGCGCCGGGACGATGCGCCTGGCGCCGTGGACGGCGGTCGCGATCGGCGCCGGCGCGGCGCCGGTGCTGGCCCTGGTGTGGGGGTCGGGTGCGGTCCCGGTCGCGCCGCTGGCGTGGATCCCGGTGGCGGGCATCGTCATCGGCGGTTCGATGGTGGCCACCTCGCAGGCGGTGCGACGGGCGCAGGACGAGCTGGTCGCCCGCGCGGGGGAGTACGAGGCGGCGCTCTCGCTCGGCCTGGGAGACCGGGCCGCGGCGCTGGAGATCTGCCGGCCCTCGGCCGGACACGCGCTCATCCCGGCCCTGGACCAGACCCGGACGGTGGGCCTGGTGACGCTCCCGGGCTCCTATGTGGGCCTGCTGCTGGGCGGGGCGAGCCCAGTTGAGGCCGGCCTGGCGCAGCTCCTGGTCCTCATCGCCCTCCTTGCCGCCGAAGCGGTCGCGATCGCGGTGGCGGTCGAACTGGTCGCAGCGGGACGCCTCGGCGCCTCCGGCCCGATTACGTGATCGAGCGTAGAAGGAGATACGCACCTCGGTCGATGTCCTCGGGTGGCTCGGGCCCGAAACATGGCATCCATGACACATTCGAGAGCAAGACGTACGGCGATCATCGCGGCCCTCGCCGCGCTCGCCACCGCGGTGACCGGGCTTGTCGCAGCCGGTCCCGCCACCGCTGAGGACGGGACGCTCGTCCAGACCGGGACCGGGTGGCTGCGCGGTGCCGCCACCGAGACCACCCGCACCTTCCAGGGCATCCCGTACGCGCAGCCGCCGATCGGTGACCTGCGCTGGCGGGCGACGGAACCGGTCGAACCGTGGCCGGAGGTCCGCGACGCCACCCTGCCGGGCTCGCCGTGCCCCCAACCGGGTTGGGAGGAGGGCCAGACCGTCGGCGGGAGCGAGGACTGCCTGTTCCTCAACGTCGACACCCCGCTGGAGGCCGGAGCGCCGATGCCGGTGATGGTGTTCCTGCACGGCGGCCTCATCGGCGGCCAGGGCGCACCCTACGACCCGACGCGCATCGTCGACCAGGGCGAGGTCGTCGTCGTCACCGTCAACTACCGGCTGGGCGCCTTGGGATTCCTCTCCCACCCGGCGATCGACGACCCGTACGCCGGGAACTTCGCGCTGGGCGACCAGCAGGAGGCGCTGCGATGGGTCGGCGAGAACATCGCCGCGTTCGGCGGCGACCCCGGGAACATCACGCTGTGGGGCGAGTCCGCCGGCGGGTTCACCACCTGCGCCCAGCTCGCGTCCCCGGCCGCGGAGGGCCTGTTCCACAAGGCCATCGTGCAGTCGGCGACCTGCTCGAACGACGTCCTCGACGTCGCCGAGGCCAATGCGCGCGGCGAGGCCATGGCAGAGCAGGCCGGCTGCACGGAGGTCGCGACCGCGGCCGACTGCCTCCGCGACGCCCCTCTGGAATCGTTCGTCACCTACCGCGCCGAAGAGGTCGGGCAGCTGCGGCGCCACATCAACGAACTGCCGTGGTTCCCGGTGGCGGGCACCGAGGTCCTGCCCCGGCAGCCCCTTGACGCGCTGCGCCGAGGCGCCGCGGCCGATATCCCGCTCCTGCACGGCGCGACCAAGGACGAGGCGCGCTTCGCCGTCAACAACACCTACGACGGCGCCGGCCGCCCCGTGACGGCCGACGAATACCCGGACATCCTCCGGGACCTCTTCGGACGTCGCGACGCGGCCCGCATCATCGACCGGTACCCGCTGGAGGACTACCCGAGCCCGAGCCTGGCGCTGGCGACCCTGGCCACCGACTACGGCGGGATGATCGGCACCTGCTCGCAGCTGCCGGCGCTCGAAGCGGCCGACCGGCACGGAACCGTCCACACCTACGAGTTCGCCGAGCCGGTCCCCTCGGAGCCCGGTGGGTTCCCCGAGGGCGCGACGCACGGCGCGGACATCCCCCTGTTCTTCGACTCCCGCTGGCCCGGGTCCACCCCGCAGCCGCCGACCGGCGGGCGGGCGGAGCTGGCCGAGGCCCTCATCGGAGCGTGGACGGACTTCGCCGCCACCGGCGACCCCGGCTGGCGTCCCTACCGCGACGGCCGGGGCGTTACCTTCTCGGTCGACCACACCGGCCCGGTGAACATCGCCGTCGGCCACCACTGCGGATTCTGGCTGCCGCGCCTCTGAGACGAGCCGCACGATCGGAGCCCGGAAGACGGGCGACCGTCAGAGTGACGACCGCTCATCTTCCGGGCTGCCACGTGATCGCGGGCAGCGTCTCCACCGCACCGTGCCGGTGTTCCGCCGGTGCACCGCCTCGCCAACCCGCGTCCGTCCCTGAAGGATGAACCCGTCGGTTCTTCACGAAGGGCTCCAGGCCATGGGACACACCTTGCAGCGTTGCGCGATGGGCGCGGTCGCCGCCGCGCTGGCCGCGACCGCCGCGTGCGCGAACGGCCCGGGCGACCGCGAACCCACGGCGGTCGAGGCGTCCATCATCGAGCAGATGGGCCGGCCTCCCGCCGCGGACCCCGACCCGGCCGAGACCGAGGCGGCCAGGAGTGAATTCGTGGCCGCCTGCATGGCCGAGGACGACCTGGAGTACCTCGGCCCGCCCGAGACCCCGTCGCTCGTCGAATGGCTCGGGCTGACCCCGGACGAGTTCGCGGCCGAGTACGGGTTCGGGCACTCCACGACCATCGACCTCCGCCCGGCCTACGAGATCGCCACGGCCGACGCGGCGGAGGCGTTCCGCGCCCGGATGGAGGCGCTGCCCGAGGCCGACCGCGACCGCTACCGGACCCGCGAACTCGCCTGCCTCCAGGAGTCCTACGCGGAGTTCGGCCTCCCGGAGAACGGGACCGTGCACCTCCCCGACGACTCCCCGATCGACGACTACACCGCGCAGGCGCACGAGGCGACCGCAGACGACCCCCGCCTCGCCGAGGCGGCCCGCGCCTGGTCGGACTGCATGGCCGGCAAGGGATTCGACTTCGACGGTCGCGACGAGATGGGCCTGCCGCTCCAGGAGGCCGCGGTGCCGTTCGCGGACGCCTTCGCCGCCCAGGGCCAGGCGCTCGTCGACGCCGGCCGCGACTGGAAGGACCTCCGCGCCGCGGACGTGCTCGACGCCGAACAGCTCGCCGCGCTCGCCGAGCTCCAGGAGCGCGAGCTCGCGGTCGCGGACGCCGACCGCCGATGCGCCGCCGAAGGGCACGACCTCGACGCGGTCTACGTCGAGGTCTACAACGAGCACCTGGCCGAACTCACCGCGTCCTGAGGCGGCCGCGCAGCGCTTTCCGCACCGAATCCGATCCGAAAGGGAGACATATGACCATGAGATCCGCAGTGAAACGAGCCGCGACCGGCGCGCTCGCCGTCCTCGCCGGCACCCTGACAGCGGTCGTCGTGGCCGCGGCCCCGGCCGACGCCCGCTGCCTGGGGCAGGGCAACGGCAACACGATGCAGGTCCGCTACAACGGCATCACCATCGCCCAGGAGCGGCAGGCGTCCGGCACCTGCGACGGCGACGGCATCTACAACGGACAGGTCCGCGACCTCCGCGAAGACGGCTACGCGGCCCAGGTCGTCTACGTCGACGGCTCCTACCAGGGGCTCGTGGCGACCGCCACCACCAGCACCTGGAAGAACTACCGCTTCTACGACCAGACCGGGAACAACAGCGCGGGCATCATCTTCTGGTCGCGCCCGGAGACCCGGCCCGAGATCCCCGCCAGCACCTACGGCTACTGACCCCCGTCCGAAGGCGGGCCGCCGCCCGGCGGCCCGCCCGTCCAGTACCGGCCGGGCCCCTGATCCATATATAAGAGCACGCTTATATAATGTCGATCTGACGAGCCCGCCGCCGGCCCCGCGGGCCGCAATATGACAGTGCTGTTACAATCCAACTCATGGCACTTCCCGAACCGGTCCGCGTCGGCCTCGGCACCCGCCTGCGCCAACTCGTCGGACACCTCGACCGCGTCGTCGACCAGGCGTACGCCGACCTCGGCCTCGACTACCGCGCCGCGTTCACCCCCGTCACGCGGGCGCTCATGTCGGCCGAGTCCCTGTCGGTCCGGCAGATCGCCGCCGCCACCGGCGGCACCCACTCGGCCGCGAGCCAGACCGTCGCCCAGATGCGCAAGACCGGCTTCGTCGAGGACGCCCCCGGCACCGACGGCCGCGAGCGCCGCGTCCGCCTCTCCGACCTCGCCCGCTGCCAGCTCCCTCTCATCGAGGCCCAATGGGCCCGAACCGACGCCGCGGCCGCGGCACTGGACGACGAGCTCGGCGTCGACCTCGGGGCGACCCTCGCCACCGCGCTCGACATCGTCCGCGACCGGCCCTTCCTCGCCGCCGACGAGGAGCACCCGGCCGCGCGCTGGCTCAGCGCCACCGACCAGGGCGACGCCCTCATCGCCCTCGCCGACCTCGTCGAACGCCACTACGTCTTCATCGAGCACGCCGCGACCTACGCCGAGGAGATCCGGCGGCACCCCGTGTCCGAGACCGGGATCGGCACCGAAGCCTTCGCCGCGGCACTCACCACCGCCCTGCGCCGCCACGACGGCCACTTCAAGGTCACCTGGGGCCGGCCCTGGCCCGCCCGCAAGCCCGACTCCGAAGAGCCGGAGCCCGCCTCCCACCTCGAATTCCGCAGCGAAGGCCGCGTCGGCATCGTCACCGCCGACCTGTTCGACGACGGCGACGACCCCCGCGCCGCCGCCGAAGCCCTCGACTGCCTCGAACGGCTGAACCAGTGCGACGCCGCCGTGTTCGACCTGCGCCCGAACCCGGGCGGCTGGCCGACCATGGTGGAGGTGCTCGCCGGCCCCCTGCTCGGACCCGAACCCGCGCCGATCCTGACGTTCATCTCGCGCACCGATCCCGACGAGCACTCGCGCACCCGCCCCGTCCCCGAACTCGCCGCGCTCGCCGACATGCCGGTGTTCGTCGTGGTGGGCGACCGGACCGCCTCGGCCGCAGAGAGCTTCGCGTACGCGCTCCAGAGCTTCGGGCGCGCCACCGTTGTCGGGGCCGACACCGTCGGCGCCGCCAACCCGGGCGCGCCGTTCCCCGCCGGCGACGGCTTCTGGATCGTCGTCCCCATCGGCGCCCCGATCGACCCGCGCACCGGCACCAACTGGGAAGGCGTCGGCGTCCGGCCCGACATCCGCACCGACTCCGAGACCGCACTGGAGGCCGCGCTCCGCCTCGCGGCCGACGCGGCACGGGACGCCCGCTCGACGGACTGACTCCCTTCCGCCGGGCACCGGCCCCGGCGGTGGCCCCGGACGTCCCGCCGGACGACCGCCCGGGTGATCTAGCATCGCCCGGTGACCCGATACCGAGCAGTGCTCGCGATTCCGGGGATGGCGGCCCTCATGAGCGCATCGCTGCTGGCCCGCACCGCCATCACCGCCAACACGACCGCGCTGGTCATGTTCGTCGTGCTCGCACTCGACATGAGCTACGCCGCCGCCGGAGGGGTGGCGGCGGCGCTCACCGCCGGTGTCGCCGTGAGCGGTCCGCTGCTCGGCCGCCTGATCGACCGTCGCGGACTGCGAACGGTGCTGCTGGGCACCGTCATCGCACAGGCGCTGTTCTGGGCGTGCGTGCCGCTCATGGACTACGCCGTCCTCCTCCCGGCCGCGCTCGCCGCCGGCCTGCTCATGGTCCCGGTCCAGTCGGTGACCCGGCAGGCGATCGCCGCGATGACGACCCCGGTCCAGCGGCGGGCGGCGTTCGCACTCGAAGCGGTGCAGGGCGAACTGACCTACCTCGTGGGCCCCGCGGTGGTGATCCTCCTGGCGGCGGCCGCCTCGCCGGGCGCGGTCGCATGGGGCGTCGGGGCCGCGATCGCCGTCGGCGGCGCACTGATCGGCCTCCTCGACCCGCCGCTGCGCGCCGCCGACGAGTCGGAGGCCCACGCCGGACCCCGGCCGCCGCGCCGGGAATGGCTCCACACGCGCATGATCGCGGTGCTGACCATGGCGGTCGGCACCACCACGCTGCTCGGCGGCATCGACCTCGCGATCATCGCCGCACTTGAAGCGACCGGCCAGGTGTCCCGCGCCGCCGCCGTCGTCGCCGTCCTCGGCATCACCTCGGTCATCGGCGGACTCGTCTACGGCGCCATGACCCGCCCGATGCCGACCTGGCTGCTGCTCGCCCTGCTCGGTCTCGCGACGATGCCCCTCGGGCTCGCGCCGGACTGGCGCTGGCTCTGCCTCGCCGCCGTCATCGCCGGCCTCCTCACCGCCCCGACGCTCGCCACGGTGGCCGACGCGGTGAGCATGCTCGCGCCGGCCTCCGTCCGAGGCGAGGCGACGGGACTCCAGGCATCGGCGCAGAGCGCGGGCATCGCGCTGGGGGCGCCGCTCGCGGGTCTCGCGATCGACCTGACGATCCCGGCCGGCGGCTTCGCGGCGGCGGGCCTGGCGGGCGTCGTCGCCGCTCTCATCGGACTCCTGCTGTCCCGCAAATAGACCGGCGTCGGCCGAGCGCACCGGCTCTCAGCGGGCCGCGTCCCGGTAGACCAGTCGGCGCAGCAGCGTCTCGGCCGGGCCCTGCCTGCCCTTGGCCGCGAGGGCCCGCGCCCCGAGGACGCCGATCGACCAGACGACCAGTGCCACGCCGACGGCACCGGCCTTGCCGACCAGGTCGCCGACGCCGAGGAGGTCCTGGTTCATCACGAGGGCGAGGGCCAGCGAGACGAACAGGTACACGCTCAGCGAGCGCTGCCCGGCGGCGGCCAGCAGGCGGGTCCCCGGGCCTTCGCGGCCCGCGAGCCGGAGCGCCAGCAGGCCGAACAGGGCCACGTACCCGATCCCGCCGAAGACGCCGGTGAGCTCCTGGACCGTGTTCAGGACGCCGTACCCGAGATCGCCGACCTCGATCACGCCGGCACCGGCCAGGGCCAGCGGCACCGCCCCGGCCAGCGAGACCGAGACGCCCATGACGGCCAGCCGCTTCAGCAGGCGCGCGTTGTCGGCCGGGCGGTCGAGGAGGCGCTTGCGGGCGGCCCAGATGCCGATGACCACGAAGGCGAACATCGGGAAGAAGACCGTGTTCGCCAGCGGCCCGGCGACGATCCCGGCGAACCGCAGCGTCCAGTCCTCGGCGGTGGCGTAGCCGGGGTGGACCAGCGTCCCGGTGTCCGCGGCCAGGACCGCCATGAGGGCCAGCGAGGTGGCGAGGTAGATCGGGGCGAGGACCGCCAGGACCTTCGCGAGCTTGAAGTGCGGCTTGAAGACGAGCAGGCCGATGGTCAGACCCGCGATGCCGTACGCGGCAAGGATCTCGGCGGTGTAAGCCAGGACGGTGTGGACCGACCCGAACACCAGCAGCCACAGGCTCCGGCGGCGCAGGATGCGGCGGCTCTCCTGCTCGCTCAAACCCCTGCGCCGCCCGCCTTCGACCAGCATGACCAGGCCGTACCCGAACAGGATGCCGAACATCGGGAAGGCCCGGTTCTCCACCACCAGGGTCGACACGAAGCTCACCGACTGGTCGAGCAGCGACCCGCCGGGGCGCCGCCCGTACCCGCCGGCCTCGCCGCTCGTGGTGTACACGGGGGCGTAGGCCATGGCGATGAGCAGCAGCATGAAGCCGCGGGCCAGGTCCGGCGCGAGGACCCGCCGTGCGGACGAGCGGGCATCGGGGGTGGACGGCGTGCTGCCGCCGCCCGGGTCGGCCTCCCGGTTTCGGGGGGCGAGTTCGGCACCGGATCTGTCGGTCGATTGAGGAGTCACCACATACCTGCGTCCCTTGCGGAGTGGCGGTCTCCCCGCAGACCGGCTGTCGCCTCGATCATCGAATACCCAGCGGCCCAACGCCATCCTGCATACCCGACCGCCGGACGTCGGGCTCGCCCCAGCGCGGGAGGTGGGGCGAGCCCGACCATCGAGTGGTCGGCCCCGGCCATGATGAACCGCGTCGCCCCGTCAGGCGGCGAGGACCGACTCGATCTCCTTCACCTGGCCCGCGGTGAGCGGGCCCTTGTCCAGGGCTCCGGCGTTGTCCTCGACCTGGGCGACCGTGCGGCAGCCGGGGATCGGGACGGTGGTGCCGCTGACGGCCCACAGCCAGCCGAGGGCGCCCTGCGCGAGAGTGCGGCCCTCGCTCGTGAGGATCTCGCGGACCGACTCGATCCGGGTGAGATGCTCGGCAGAGGGGCGGCCGTCCTTGCCGAACAGGGTCATCCACTCCACGCCCGAGCCGCGGACGTCCTGCTCGCCGACCCGGGTGGCGGCGGTGTACTTGCCGGTGAGGAGGCCCATGGCGAGCGGGCCGCGGTTGATCGAGGCGAGGCCGTACCGCTCGCAGACGTCCAGGACGCCCCGGTTCCCGCCGTGGACGACGGAGAAGTCGTGCTGGATCGCCGCGCAGTGGGCGCCGTCGCGGGCCCAGGACTCGGCGCGGTCGGGGAGGTCGGTGCTCCAGCCGTAGGCGCGGATCTTGCCCTCGGCGACCAGGTCCTCCAAGGTGCCGAGGAGTTCGGCGGCGCGGTCGACCGCGAGGTCGCCGATGTGGAGCTGATAGAGGTCCACGTAGTCGGTGCCGAGCCGGGCCAAGGACGCGGTGACCGCTTGGCGCACATAGGCGGCGGAGTCGTTCCCGCCGACGGCGTACTTGGTCTCCTCGTCGAAGGTCCAGCCCCACTTGGTGGCGATCGCGACCCGGTCGCGGCGGCCCGCGAGGGCCCGGCCGAGGACGCGCTCGCTGTGGCCCGCGCCGTAGACGTCGGCGGTGTCGAAGAAGTCGACGCCGAGTTCGAGGGCCCGGTGGATGGCGCGGGTCGACTCGTCGTCGTCGACCTCGCCCCACCCGCTGGGGCCGTTGTCGTTGTGGAAGGGTCCGCCGATGGCCCAGCAGCCCATGCCGATCCCGCTGACTTCGATTCCGCTGTTTCCAAGGGTGCGTCGCATCATGCCCCGACGGTATGACCTGGAGTGGACTCCAACGCAAACCCGCAGGCTGATCGAGCCCGATCCAGGCCTCGACACGCACGTCGCCGAGCGGCGCATCGCACCGGCCGTGGATCGGTCGGGGCCATGACCTTCTTCAACCAACTGGTTGACAACGATCTGCACTCGGGTCTACAGTTCTATTCAACCAATTAGTTGAGGACGATCCGTGGGTGACAGTACGCAGCAGCTCGACCGGGCCTTCGCGGCGCTCGCCGACCCGACCCGCCGCGACATCGTCTCCCGGCTGTCGGTCTCCGATGCGACCGTGGGCGAGCTCGCCGAGCCGTACGACGTGAGCTTCCAGGCGATCTCCAAGCATGTGAAAGTGCTCGAAGAAGCCGGCCTGGTGACCCGCAGCAAGGACGCCCAGCGCCGGCCCGTCCACCTGAACAGGGAGGCATTCGACCCGATGACGGAGTGGATCGAGCGCTATCGCCGCGAAGCAGAGGAACGCTACCGCCGCCTCGACGCCCTCCTGGCCCGCACCGCCCAGGACGACGGGGACCGGCGACCAGCCGAGGAGCAGGAATCATGACCGAGCACGAGACCGAGATCAAGGCGGACGCCAAAGTCCCCACGATCGAGATCACCCGCGAATTCGACGCGACGCCGGAGCGCGTCTTCCAGGCCCACGTCGACCCCGACCTCTACTCCCAGTGGACCGGGCCCCGCGGGTCGAACACGAAGATCACCCGCTGGGACGCCCGCACGGGCGGTGAGTGGGCGTTCGGCGGCGAAAGCGGAGGCGAGGCCTACGCCTTCTTCGGCAGCTTCCACGAGGTCCGCCCGAACGAGCGGATCGTCTGGACTTTCACCTACGAGGGCGAGCCCGACGGCGTCTTCCTTGAGACGATGACCTTCGAGCCGATCGAAGGCGGTCGCACGCGGTTGCGGGTGCTGAGCGTGACGCAGGACTTCGAGACCCGCGACGGCATGCTCGCGAGCGGCATGGACGTCGGCGTCAACGAGGGCTTCGAGAAACTCGATGAGCTCCTGGCGCAGGAAGCGGCGTAGACCGATGGCGCAGAACGGAACCGACGCACCCCACGACCCCGCCGGGCGGCACGCCCACGACGCCGCCCGCTTCACCGCACTCGTGGAAGGCGCGGGCGCCGACGACTGGTCGCGCTCCAGCCCGGTCCCCGAGTGGACGGCCCTGGACATCGTGAAGCACCTGGTCGAATGGCCGCGCGACTTCCTCAAAGGGGCGGGGATCGACCTGGAGCCCTTGGACATCGACGCCGACCCGGCCGCCGCCTGGAAGCGCCACGTCGCCGACATCCAGACGATCCTCGACGATCCCGCCGGGCGGGTGCTCAGCAACCCGAACACCGGCGACAAGCCCGTCGACGAGGCAATCGACCAGTTCTACACGGCCGACATCTGGGCGCACTCCTGGGACCTCGCCAAAGCGCTCGGCCGCGAACCGGAACTGGGTGAGGAGCGCTGCCGTGCCGCATTGGAAGGCATGAAGCCGATCGAGCAGCTGCTCCGGGACAGCGGCCAGTTCGGCCCGGCCGTGCCCGTCGCCGATGACGCCTCCCCGCAGGACAAGCTGGTGGCGTTCATCGGCCGCGACCCGGCGTGGCGGCCCGAGGGCTGAACGGCACCCGAACACGCCGAGGCCGCTGAAACCGGCCTCACACGCTACGAGTACGCAGCGTCCGGCCTGTCGCCTGCGCTGTGGGCCTTGGGCGTTCGGACACCACGGGCCTCCCGTCCCAAGCCGGGAGGCCCGTGGTCGTCCCCGTTGCCCCACACGTCGTAGGCGCAGTTGTAGGCGAGGTCCGAGCCGCTGGGCACGGTGACGTTCTGGGAGCTGGAGACGGTCTGGGGGCGGCCAGCGCGGCAGCGAGGAGCGATCTGCGTCGCATGTGTTCGCCTTTCTCTTGCGGGGAGTTTCAGACTGAAATGTCCCGTACGCGCTTCCTGTCGGCCGGAGGTGCGGTATCCCTCACATCCTTGACTGACCAGATGACAAATCTGGTCAGTCGGTTCTAGTCTCGGGTCATGAACACGAACAGCACTCCGCGCCCGCGGGCCCTGGTCGTCGGCCTCGGCATCAGCGGCATCGCCTCGGCGCTGCGCCTCCACCATGCCGGATGGGACGTCACCGTCCTGGAGAAGGCCCCCGAACGCCGCCGCGGCGGCTACTTCATCGGCGTCTTCGGCACCGGCCTGGCCGCGGCCGAGCGCATGGGCATCGAGCTGCCGAACCGCATGTCAGACGCGCTCGCGACCTACAACGTCGACCGTGCCGGGCGGCGCACCCGCGCCATGAACTTCACCGACGCCGTGCCCGGCCGGGTCCGGCCCGTGATGCGCGGGGACATCGAGGACGCCGCCTTCAACGCGCTCCCCGCCGACGTCGAGATCCGGTACGGGACGGTCCCGGCGGCGATCCGCCAGGACGCCGGGAAGGTCGAGGTCGACATCGAGGACCGGGCCGCGCAGGCATCCTCCACGGAGCGCTTCGACCTCGTCATCGGCGCCGACGGCCTGCGCTCCACGGTGCGCCGCATGGCGTTCGGCCCCGACGAGGACTGCATCCACCGCCTCGACTACATGCTCGCCGCGTTCGCCCTGCCTGGAGCCGTCCCCGGGTACCGCGAGACCGACGGGCTCGTCATGGCCGAGCAGGGCCGCTCGGCCTGGGTGTTCCCCTTCGCCGACCGGCCGCCCACCGTCCTGCTCAACTACGCCTCCGGCGACATCGACGCCGAGTTCACGCGCCCGCCGATCGACTCGCTGCGGGCCGCCTTCGGCCCCGAGCCGACCGGTGCCGTCCTCGGCTGGCTCCTCGACCGTTTCGAGGACGCCCCCGACCACCTCTTCGACACGCCCGAACAGGTCCGGCTCGACCGCTGGAGCGAGGGCCGCATCGTCCTCGTCGGCGACGCCGCCTGGTGCCCCACGCTCTACTCCGGCATGGGCGCGGCGACCGGCCTCGCCGGGCCGGACCTGCTCGGCACCATGCTCGAACGGCACGCGGGCGACGTGCGGGCGGGACTGCGCGCGTGGGAGGCGCGGCTGCGGCCGTTCATCGAGTACCAGCAGGGCACCGGCATGGACATGCGCAAGATCTTCGTCCCGGCCGACCGCGGCGAACTCCGCGTCCGCAGGCTCATGAACCGCATGACCGGCACCGCGCCCGGCCGCAGGATCTTCCGGGCGATCCAGCACGGCAGCAAGTCCGCGAAGTCCAAGACGATCGACATCGCGCGGGCCTGAACCGCGCACGCGGGGCGGCCCGCCCGCCCCGCGTGCCATCATGGTCGCGACCGTCGAACAGGAGGAGGCCCACGGTGAACCGGCTGATCGAACACGACTCCGCCAAAGCGGCCCGGATCCTCGACGCCGCCCGCGCCCTCGCGCTCGAACACGGCATCCGCAAGGTCACCATCGCCGAGGTCGCCGCCGCCGCCGGCGTCGGCAAAGGCACCGTCTACCTCTACTGGTCCACCAAGGAAGCCCTCTTCACCGGCCTGCTCGCCCGCGAGGTCCTCGCCTGGATCGACGCGGCCGTCGCCGTCATCGACGCCGACCCCGGCCGCATCCTGCCCCGCCGGCTCGCGCCGCTGCTGATCCGCACCACCGCCGCCAACCCGTGGCTGCGCCGCCAGTGGGACGGGGGCGACGCGACCCTCCGCCTCCTCGTCCAGGACCCCGCCGACCGCGAGCGTTTCGCGCGGGCCGCGCCCACCGCCATGGGGGAGGCGGTCCTGCCGGTCCTCCGCGCCCACGGCCTCGTCCGCACCGACCTCCCGCTGCCCCGCCAGCACCGCGCCCTCCACGCCGTCATGCTCGGCTTCGGCACGGCCGCAACGGCCCCCGACGCCCCCGGCCTCATCGACGACCCCGAGTTCGAGGCCGCCCTCGCCGACACCGTCCACCTCCTCCTCGAACCCGCCCGCGACCCCGACGACCAGGCCCTCACCGCCGCCGCGGCCGCCGTCCGCACCGAGTTCACCCGCATCCACGCCGACCTGCTCGAACTCATCGCCCCAGGCGCCCCGGGCACCCGATGATCGGCGTATCCCGGCAGGCCTGAATTCAAGGCGCGCGTGCAACCTTCGGATGGTTGCGGCGCATCTTTACAGATGCGCCGCAACCATCTCCGACGAAGGGCCGACCCGCATGCGCCGAACCGCACTCCTGCCGCTCCTCGCGCTCCCACTCGTCCTGACCGCCTGCGGCGGTGAGGAACCCATCGAGGTCACCGACGAGGACATCGAGGCGATCGAGCAGAGCATCGTCAACATCTCCACGCTCAGCTGGGAACTGGTCCAGGTCGAGTCCCGGGTCGCGTCGATGTGCATGCAGGACGAGGGCTTCACAGTCCACGATCCGATCGCCCTCTTCGGCAACGGCATCCCGAACCGCTTCACCGGCTTCGCCTCCCCGTACGCCCGCATCCCCACGGTCGAGCAGGCCGAGAAGTTCGCCTTCGGCAAGTGGGTCACCTGGACCGACACCGATGCGGCCCTGACGATGCGCGAGGACGCCGACTACCTCGCGGCCCACGCCGAGGAGCAGGGCTTCTGGGAGCCCGCCTGGGACGCCGAGCACGAGGAGTTCAAGGCCCAGGGCGAGGACTACACGACCGCCTGGGAACAGGCCTGGATGGGCGCCGAGCGCTACGAGTACCAGCAGGCGTTCAGCGACGCGATGGACGCCGGCCAGGACCCCATGGAGCTCGACCTCGAACAGCCGCCGTACGGCGGCTGCGAGCTGGAGACGATCAAGGTCATCTACGGCGAGCCCGAACAGGTGGAGTTCGACGACGGCACCTCCGCGTGGACCGTTCCCGGCGGCGACAACGAGAGCCCCCTCGTCGGGGTCGGCGACGGCGAGATCTACGGCGAGATGCTCGCCGACTACGCCGACGAGGAGGACGAGTTCCTCGTCTGCCTCGCCGACCGCGGCTACGGCGAATGGGAGTTCGACGAGATGGGCTGGCTGGACACCGACCAGTACATCACCGTGAACCTCTACGGCGACGAGTCG
Source organism: Glycomyces sp. NPDC047010 (assembly GCF_040644205.1). NCBI lineage: Bacteria > Bacillati > Actinomycetota > Actinomycetes > Glycomycetales > Glycomycetaceae > Glycomyces > Glycomyces sp. NPDC047010. Next base: position 465,396 of record NZ_JBEYVY010000004.1, read on the forward strand.
ATCGTCTACGAGGGCGACGAGCGCGTGGAGGTCGCCGAACTCCCCGACGACTTCGACACCGGCGACCCCGTGGCCGCCGAGTTCGCCATCGCCCTCGACTTCGCCCGGTGCGCCGAGGACTCGGGCCTGCGCAACGGCTCCGAGGAGCTGTACGCGCGCCTGTACGTCGAGAAGCTCATGCCCGGCCAGACCGAGATCTACACCCAGGAGCAGGCGGTGAAGGACCAGTTGGCGAGGGCCCAGGACTACATCGAAGGCGCATAAGGCGACCAGGGTCGCGGAGCGGACGGGACGGGTGGCGTTCACAGGCGTCGTCTCGCTTCGGCGAAGAGCAGCCAGCCGAGGTAGCCGCCGCCGAGGATGACGGTGATGAGGCCGACGGGCAGCGGCGTGGGGGCGATGCGCTGGGCGATGAGGTCGGCCGCTCCCAGGAGCAGGGCGCCGACGAACGCGGCGGGCGCGAGGGTGATGCCGGCGGTGCGGGCGAGGCGGCGGGCGATCTGGGGTGCCGACAGGGCGATGAACGCGATGGGCCCGGACGCCGCGGTGACCGTGGCCGTCAACGCCACGCCCACCACGATCAGGCCGAGCCGGACCGCGGCGATGGGAACCCCTTGGGAGACGGCGGTGTCGTCTCCCAGTTCCAGCTGCCGCATCGGGCGGCTGAGCACGCCCGCGATCGCCAGGAGACCGGCGATGCAGGCGCCCCCGATCGCGACCTGGTCCCAGGACACCCCGTTGAGCGACCCGGCGCCCCATGCGGCGGCGGCCATCGCCACTTCCAGCTTCGCTTTGAGCAGCATCCAGGTGTTGAGGGAGTCCAGCATCGCGGAGAGGCCGATGCCGACGATGATGAGCTGGAATCCCTGCGCGCCGCGCCGCCGGGCGAGCGCGTACACCAGGAGCGCGGTCGCGATCCCGCCGAGGAGGGCGCCGCCGGCGACCTGCGCGTAGTCGCCTCCGATGAGGACGATGACGATGAGCGCGCCGGTGTAGGAGCCGGAGGAGAACCCGATGACGTCGGGCGAGGCCAGCGGGTTGCGGGTCAGGGACTGGAACATGGCCCCGCTGACGCCGAGCGCGGCGCCGAACGCCACGGTCGCCGCCACCCGGGGCAGCCGCCATTCGACCACGATCTCGCGCACGAGCCCGGTCTCTCCGCCGGTGAGCGCGGAGACTACCTGGGCGACGCTGAGCTGGTAGGAGCCCGTCGTGAGCGCCACCAGCGCGAGCGCGACCACCCCGAGCGCCAGCGCGGTGCAGACCACGGTGCTGCGCAAGTCGATCCGGAACCCGAGCCGTCCCCGCCGCACGACGATTCGGCGCCGCCCGAGGTCCGGTCGGCGTCGGCGCAGAACGGAGGGAGCAGTGGTCATAGCGCGCTCGCTTTGCTGCGCCGCGCCATGGCGATCAGCACCGGGGCGCCGACGAACGCGGTGACGATCCCGACCGGGAGCTCGCCGGGCGCGACGACGATCCGGCCGAGGATGTCGGAGGCCAGCAGCAGGCTCGGGGCGAGCAGGATGCTGTAGGCGAGGATCCAGCGCTGGTGCGGTCCGGTGATCCAGCGGGCCACATGCGGGACCATCAGCCCGACGAAGCCGATGGGTCCGGCGATCGCGGTGGCGCCGCCGGCGAGCAGGGTGACCGCGACGATCGCGAGGATGCGGGTGCGGGCGAGGCGTGCGCCTTGGGCGACGGCCATGTCGTCGCCGAGGGCCATCGAGTTGAGCGGGCCCGAGACGGCGAAGGCCAGGACGAGTGCCGCTGCGACGAACGGCAGGATCGGCCAGACCACGTCGAGCGGGCGGCCGGAGATCGAGCCGGCGTTCCAGGACCGCATCGCGTCGAAGGCGTCCGGGTCGGTCAGCTGGAGCGCCTCCCGGGCGCCGCCGAGCACCGCGCCGACGCAGACCCCGGCGAGCACCATCACCGCGGGAGACCGGCCGCGCCTGGTCGATCCGAGCGCGAGCACCATGAAGGTGACCGCCAGCGCGCCTGCGAAGGCGAACCACATGTAGCCCTGCATGTCGCGGATGCCGAGCAGTCCCACGGCCACGGTCACCGCGAAGGAGGCGCCCGCGTTGACGCCGAGGACGCCGGGGTCGGCCAGGGGGTTGCGGGTGAGCGCCTGGATCAGTGCGCCCGATATGCCGAAGGCGACGCCGACGACCAGGCCGACGACGGTGCGCGGCAGCCGGTAGTCGCGGATCGCGAACTGGTCGAGGTCCGCGGACGAGTGGAACAGCGCGTCCCACACCGTCGACGGGGGGATCGTCGTTGAGCCGATCATGACGCTGAGCACCAGCAGGGCGAGCAGCGCGGCGAGCGCGGCGATCAGCCCGGTGAGACGCCGGCGCGGCCCGGCCGCCTTGACGGCTGCCGGACCGCGCCGGTGCGGCGCGAGTGTCGTCACGTGGTGGCGGGGAGGGTCGCGAGTGCGCTGTCGAGGGAGTCCAGGTATTGCAGGACGGGCCCGTAGGAGTTGTTGCCGGGGCAGAAGAGTCCGAGTGCGCGGCCGGACTCGACGGCGGGCAGCGCCTGCCAGGTGTTGGTCTCGACCACCGGTGCGAACGACTCGGTCGGGTCGCCTTCGGCGTCGACGGGGTAGGTGATCACGTCGTACTGGGACAGCTCGGCGAGCTGCTCGAAGGGCAGGGACGTCCAGCCGAGGGGGTCCTCGCCTTCGGCGGCTCGGGGGAAGTCCATGCCGAGGTCGCCTTGGGCGATCTCGACGCAGCCGAAGTCGGCGATGGAGAACGTGCCGGGGTCGGAGCTCGCCCAGCGGTCGAGGTTGACGAACGCGGTGTCGGCGATGATCGCCCCGTACGTCGTCTCGATCTGGGCGATCTTGTCCTCGAACGCGGTCTTCTGCTCGCTGAGCCCTTCGGTGACGTCGCCCGCCTCGGCGACGCCGTCGGCGAGTGCCTTCCACTCGACGTCGAGTCCCCAGAAGACGGTCGGGGCGACGGCCTCCAGCTCCTCTTGGACCTGTTCGAACTCGCTGGCGGGGAACTGGGCCAGGATGAGGTCCGGTTCGAGGCTGGCGAGCTGCTCCATGTCGACCTGGTCGGCGCTGGTGCCGAGGTTGACGGCGGCCGCGTAGGCGGCCTGCTGCGTCTCGGGGATGAGGGCGAGTTCGGAGTCGCTCACCTCGGTGACGCCGACCGGTGCGCCGCCCATGTCGATGAGCGGCAGCGTCGTGTTGCCGAGGGTGACCACCCGCTGCGGGTCGGCGGGGATCTCGACGGCGCCGTTGTCGGCCGTGACGGTGCGGGTCTCGCCGCTCGCGGTGCCGGGGTCGTCGCCGTCGCCGCCGCAGGCGGCGAGGGCGAAGGAGGCGCTCAGGACCGCGGCGGTCAGGGCGGTGCCGCGTCGTCGCAACGTGGGCATGGTCATGGTGCTGGTGTTCCTTCTCTATTGGGGCTGAATGTCAGCGGGCACGAGTTCGTGGACCGGGGTGCCCCAGCCGACGGTGTGCGTCGTGAGGCGGGCGAGTCCGGCGCGGGCGATGACGGCGTCGAGTTCGGCCGCGGTGCGCAGGCCGGAGCCGTGCACGGTGAGGGCGAGCAGGTCCGCCTCGCCGTCGTGCTCGTCGAGGTCGTCGGTGTCGAAGAGGTCTTCGACCAGCAGCACCCGGCCGCCGGGGCGGAGGTTCTCGGCGGCGCGGCGCAGGGCGTGGGCGGCGTCGGCGTCGGGCAGCGTCTTGAACGCCCGGATGACGAAGACGGCGTCCGCGGGAGGGCTGGGCTCGAAGACCGACTGCTCGACCACGCCGACCCGCGCCCGCTGCTGCTCGTCGGGGATGGTGTCGGGCAGGTCCCGGCGCAGCCAGTCCGCCTGCGCCGGAAGCGCGCAGATCGTCACGTGCAGGCCGGGGTGGGCGGCGACGAACTCGCGCGCCTGGGCTCCGGCGCCGCCGGAGTGCAGCACCAGGTGGCCGACGCCGGTGAGCAGATCGGACTTCGCGATCGGCTCGGCGAGCGTGGCCTGGAACTTCGCGAGGCGCTCCAGGTAGCCGTCCTCGTAGTGCTGCTCGGTGCGCAGTTGCGCGAAGGTCCGGCCGGTGACGGAGGCGTACGATTCCCGGCCGGTGCGGATCGACTCGGTGAGCCCGTGGATGCCGAGCATCTCGCGCCCTGCGACCCCGGCGGGGTGCAGGAACCCGATCATGAAGTCGAGGGTCAGGACCTCGCCCACCGGCGTGAGTCCGTAGTGGCCCGGTTTCGTCTCGGTCAGGATGTCCAGAGCGTGCAGGTAGCGCAGCAGCTTGCCGAGCGCCCGCTCGTCGGCGTTCGCCCGGGCGGCCAGTTCGGCGACGCCGGTGACGCCGCGCGAGATGAGTTCGGGGACTTCGAGTTCGACGGCGCTGCGGATCGCGATCGGTGCGATGAGCTCGGCGAGGTCGTGGAGCCGCTCGAAGGGCGTCCTGGTCTTCTCGGGGTCGGGCAGCGCCGCGTCCTGTTCCAAGGCAACGACCTCGCCGCGGCGCCAGTACCCGATGAACTCGACGTCCTCTTTGGGCATCCCGCGGTCCTCGACCAGGTGACGGCGCAGATCCCTGACCGCCGCGTTCTCCCCGGCGACCCACGCGAACGGCCGGCCCTCGCGCCACTCGCACTTCCTGACGGCGTCCACCAGCAGGGACCCCGCGTCCGGCCCGGCACCGTCCCGCACCAGCCAGGTCACCTGGACGCCCGGCAGCTCACGCAAATCCTGCCGGTACGCCTCCTCGGCGACTTCGATGAACACCTGCGCACTCGCGTCCTCGGGCAGCGCTTCGAGCAGGCGGGCGATCGCCGGGAGCGCCGCGTCGTCGCCGGCGACCAGGAGCCAGTCGGCGTCCTGGGGGAGTTCGCGCGACACGCTCGGGCCGAAGAAGTGGACGCGGTCGCCGACCCGGGCGCGGTAGGCCCAGGTGGTGCCCACACCGATGCCGTGCTTGACGACGTCCACGTCCAGCCGGCCGGTTTCGGCGTCCCAGCGCCGCACGGTGTAGATCCGCGACAGCGGGCGCGGGTTCCGCGGCAGGTCCAGGCCCTGTGCCTGCTGCACCGGCAGCACCGGCTCGGCGTGCCCGGGGTAGCGGAACACCAGGCGGATGTCGTCGTCGAAGCCCGTCGAGTCGAACGCCGCCTGAGGGAAGCCGTTCGCCGAGGTGAATGCGCCGAGCTGGTCGCCTGCCAGGGTGATCCGCCGCATCCCCGGCGTCACGTCCAGCACGCCGACGACCTCGACTTCTCGCAAGGTCAAGGGGCGCACGGTGAGGCGGCGTGAGGTCTTCGGCATGCGGTGCCTTTCGGATCGGTGCGCGGCTGATGGGGCCGCGCTCGATCGACGCGGGCGGGGCCCGCTGGTAAGATTAGGCTATCCTTACTTGGATTTGCGTGCGCAGGCTGCCATATCGTTAGGACATGCTGGATACGGATCTCGCGCAGGCGCGCGCTCGCCGACCGCCGCCGATTCCCGCAGTGCGATCGAGCGGCTCCTGGGATCAGGCCGAGCAGCTCCTCCTCTGGGTCCGCACTGGTACGGCGTTGCTGCGCATGGGAGACGACCTGGAGTTCCGCCTCGCCGAAGGCGAAGGCGTGTGGATTCCGGCGGTGCCCGGCACGCCGTGGGAGGTCGTCACCGAGCCCGGCACGGTCGCCTTCCCGCTGCTGGTGCACCCGAGCGCAACGGCCGGTCTCCAGTCGGAGCCAAGGCGGTTCACGGTTCCCGACGACTGGCAGGACTGGCTGATCCAGCACTTCAACCTCCAGGTCACGCCGCTCAGCGGCCGCGGCTACCCCCAGGACGCCCTCGTGGGCCTCATCCGCGGTTCGCGAACGCCCGAGACGACGCGAGGCGCAGTGCCCTCGACACGGCGGGGCGCTCTCGTGATGCCGACAGGCGCGAGCGCCGGGGCCGTGGCCGAGGAGCTGCTGCGGAACCCGGCGCTCCGACTCACCGTCGCGGAGTGGGCGACCCGGGTCCTCTCCAGCCCGCGCTCCCTGCGCCGCGACTTCCTCGCCGCCACCGGGCTCACGTTCGAGCAGTGGCGACTGCGCTGCCGCCTGAACGCGGCCGTCGAGTTCCTGGCGGCGGGATACGACGTGGACCAGGTGGTCGCCCGCGTCGGCTTCGCGAGCCGCAGCGGCCTCACCCGCGCGTTCAAGCAGCACTACGGATCGACCCCGCACCAGCTCGGCCGGAGGCTCGCCGCCGGACCGCCTGACGGCGAGGTCTCGGCACGGGCCGCCGCGGCGCGTCAGGCCGACGACCTCGTGCGCATGGTGGGAGGCGGCGGTGCCGCCGCCGCGCCCGGTCCGCTGCCCGCGACCGCCACGCCCCCGCACGCCAACCACGTGCACGTGCTCAGCTGGATGTACCGCGGCAGCGGCTACCTCGACATCGGCGGCCGCCGCCACGAACGAAGCCGCGGCGTCGCGACCTGGATCCCCGCCGACCTGGAGCACACCACCGGCATCCGCGAGGACTCCATCTCACTGCCCGTCGGCACGGCCCGCACCGGCGACCTCACCTTGACCGAGCCGCTGCACGCGCGGTTCCCGCCCACCTGGGACGACTACCTGATGTTCTGCTCCATCAGCTCCCGCTCCCCCCTGAAACCGGACGACCACCGCCCCGGCCGCATCCTCGACCTGTTCGCCGAGCAGCTCGCCGAGCAGCGCGCGCTCACCGTCCCGATGCCGACCCATCCGAGCGCACGCGACGCGGCCATGCTTTACCTGCGCCGCATCGGCACTCCCGGCGAAGCGGCCGAGCCCGATCTCACCGCCGAGATCCACCGCCGCTTCCGCGACGAGACCGGCATGTCCTTCACCCGCTGGCGCTACGCGGCCCGCATGCGGATCGCCCGCGACCTCCTCACCGGGGGCGCGAAGCCCAGCGCGGTCGCCCGCCGCGTCGGCTACGCCCACCTGCCCACGTTCAGCGCCGCCTTCAGCCGCTTCCACGGCATGTCGCCGCGGGAGTACCGGGACCGCCAAGCCGACACGCGCCACTGATCCTGCGGCTCCGGGGTCCGGTCACCAGCCCCCGTGGGCACCGGCGGCCGCCGGTGCCCACCAGGGCCTATCCCTGCCCGAGCGCCTCGGCCGTCGCCGTGCCCCGCAGGCCCTTCACCGGGCCCTCGTACAGCACGCGTCCGCCGTGGCGGCCCGCGCCCGGTCCCAGGTCCACGACCCAGTCGGCGCGGCGGATCACGTCGAGGTTGTGCTCGATGACGACCACGGTGTGCCCGCCGTCCACGAGCCGGTCCAGCACGGCCGCAAGGGTGTCGATGTCGCGCAGGTGCAGTCCGGTGGTCGGCTCGTCGAGGACGTACAGCGACGGCTCGGTCGCCTCCTTCAGCTCCCGCGCGATCTTCACGCGCTGGCACTCCCCGCCCGAGAGCGTCGTCAGCGGCTGGCCCAGCCGCAGGTAGCCGAGGCCGACCCGGTCGAGGTGGTGCAGGCCCTTGCGGATCGCGGGGTCCGCGAGCCGCTCCAGCGCCTCCGAGATGGTGAGGCCGTCCACGTCGGCGATGGTGAGCCCGCCGACGCGGTGCCGCAGCGCCTCCTCGGTGAACCGGCGCCCGCCGCACGTCTCGCACACGGTCTCCTGCCCGTCCATGAACGCCAGGTCCGTGTACACGATCCCCAGGCCCTTGCAGTCGGGGCACGCGCCTTCGGAGTTCGCGCTGAAGTACTTGGCGGGCAGGCCGCTCGCCTTCGCGAACAGGCGCCGCAGCGGCGCGGCGATCCCGGTGTACGTGATCGGCGTCGACCGGCGGTTCGCGCCGACCGGCCGCTGGTCGACCACGATCGCGCCGTGCTGCTCGACCAGTTCGGCCGCGAGGCTCGACTTGCCCGATCCGGCCACGCCGGTGAGCACGGTCAGCACCCCCGTCGGGACGTCCACAGTGACACTTAGGAGGTTGTTCCGCTCGGCCTTCGCCACGGTGAGCGCCCCGGTGGCCTCGCGCGGCGCCGCGGCGGCCGGGGCCCGCGTCGCGAGCGCCAGCGCCGTGGGCGTCCGCGCCTCGCGCAGCTTCGTGAACGGCCCCTGGAACACCACGCGCCCGCCGCGGTCGCCCGCGTCCGGTCCGATCTCCACGATCTGGTCGGCCACCGCCATCACGGCCGGGTCGTGCTCGACGACGAGCACCGTGTTCCCCTTGTCGCGCAGGCGTTGCAGCAGCCCGGTCATGGCGTGCACGTCGTGCGGGTGGAGCCCCACCGTGGGCTCGTCGAAGATGTACAGCATCTCGATCAGGCTGGAGCCCAGGTGCTTCACGGTCTTCACCCGCTGCGACTCCCCGCCCGACAGGCTCGTCGTGGCCCGGCCCAGGTGCAGGTATCCCAGTCCGATCGCGTCCATCGCGCGCAGCCGCTCCACCAGCGCCGCCGCGACCGGCGCCACCGACGCGTCCTCCACGCCCGCGACGAAGTCCGCGAGTTCGGCGACCTCCGTCAGCGCCAGCTCGCCGATGGTGCGCCCGCGCACCGTGACCTCCCGCGCCTCCGCGTTCAGCCGCTCGCCGCCGCACTCGTGGCACACCGCGGAGTGCGTGAACGTGTCGATGGCCTTCTGCTTGTGGTCGGAGATGTTGTCGGCGGTCCGCAGGTAGATCCGCTCGAACCACGCCACGAGGCTCTCGTACTCCGGCGGCGGCTTCACCGCGAGCCGGTCGGCCCACTCGCCGCCGTACAGCAGCGCGTTCCGCTCGTCCTCGGACCAGTCCTGCAGCGGCGCATCGGCGTCGAACGACCCGATCTCGGTGTACTTGGACCGCCAGTAGCCGTCCTCCACGAAGCCCGGCAGCAGGATCGCGTTCCCGCGCAGCGACTTCCCGAGGTCCAGGAACAGCGAGACGTCGCACTCGATGACCTCGCCGAGGCCCGAGCACACCGGGCACATGCCCGCGGGGTCGTTGAAGGAGAACCGGTTCGACTCGCCCAGGTGCGGCGAGCCGATCCGCGAGTACAGCAGCCGCAGGTACGTCCACGTGTCCGTGATCGTGCCGACCGTGGACCTGGCGTTGCCGCCGAGGCGCCGCTGGTCGATCACGACCACCGGCGACAGCCCCGCGATCTCGTCGGCCTCCGGCTTCGTCCACTTCGGGAGCCGGTTGCGCAGGAACGGCGGGTACGTCTCGTTGACCTGGTGCCCGGCCTCGGCCGCGATCGTGTCGAACACCAGGGAGGACTTCCCGGAGCCCGAGACGCCCGCGAACACGGTCAGCGTCCCGCGCGGCACGTCCAGGTCCAGTGACTTGAGGTTGTTCGACCGGGCACCGCGGATTCGGATCATTCGCTCGTTCATGCCCTCGACGCTATGCGCAGATGCGGCCGGTTCCTGACCGCGATTCGCGGCAGAATGGAGGCATGCCCGATGTCACCCGCCGTATGCTCTCACTGCTGGCGACGCTCCAGACCGGCCGCTCGTTCGGCGGCGGCGACCTCGCCGCCCGGCTCGGCGTCAGCCCCCGCACGCTGCGGCGCGACGTGGACCGCCTCCGCGAGTACGGCTACCCCGTGGAGACCCGCCCCGGCCCCGGCGGCCACTACCGGCTCACCGCCGGAGCCGCGATGCCGCCGCTCATGCTTGAAGACGACGAGGCCGTCGCCGTCCTCCTGGGCCTCGCCGCGATCGCCGCGCCCCGCAGCGCCACCGAAGGCTCCGTGGACGAAGCGGCGACCCGCGCCTACGGCAAAGTGGAGCAGTACCTGCCCAAGCGCCTGCGCCACCGCATCGCGCACCTGCGCGCCAGCCTGGAGACCGGCGACAGCTCCGCCCCGGCCACGAGCGCCGGGAGCCTCGCCGAACTCGCCGACGCCATCGCCCGCCGCCTGGCCGTCGCCTTCGACTACCGCCGCAAGGACGGCGAGGCCACCTCCCGCCGCGTCCACCCCCACCGCCAGCTCCACCACCTCCAGCGCTGGTACCTCCTCGCGTGGGACCCCGCCCGCGGCGACTGGCGGGTCTTCCGCACCGACCGCATCTCCGACCTGCGGATCACCAACGACGCCTTCGAGCCCCGGCCCGCGCCGCCCGGCGTCGAGTACCTCACCGAGGGCATCGGCCGCAGCCGCGAACCGGTCGCGTTCACGATTCATGCGCCGGCCGAACCGGTCGCCGAGGCGTTCCGGCACGACACCGTCGACCTCACCGCCCTCGCCGACGGCCGCACCCGCGTCGCCATGCGCGTCGACTCCTGGGAATGGCCCCTGGCCGCGCTGGCGCTCCTCGACGCGGACTTCACGATCGAGGCCCCGCCCGCGCTCCTGGAGGGCTTCCGGCGCTTCGCCGCGCGCCTGCGCGACGCGGCCGGGTGAACGTGTGTGGGTCCTTGGCGCTAGCCCGGGGCGAGCTCGGCGAGGAGGGCGAAGACGCCGCGGATCTGCTCCCGGGTGGGGCGCGGGTGGACCGTGCCGATGCCCGCGACCACCAGGTGGGGGAGGAGCGCGGCGGACCGGGAGCGGTCGCTCTCGCCGATGTGCCTGGCCCACAACTGTTCGAGGAGTCGCAGGCGCGCGGTGTCGAGGCGCTCCTGGGCGGCGCGTGCGGCCGGGTCGGTGGCGCTCCAGGCGCGGACCGCGCGTTCGCGGTCGGTGTCGAGGACGTCGGCCACCCGGTCGGCGAGGAGCGCGAAGGCGGCCTCGGGCGGCGCGTCCGCGGCGGCCGAGGCGAGGTCGGCGAGCGCGTCGGACTGCTCGTGCTCGTGCCGCTCCAGCAGTGCCGCCCGGTAGTCGTCCGCGCCCGCGAAGTGGTGGTGGAAGGAGCCTTTGGTGAGACCGAGGCGGGCGGCGATCCGGTCGATGCGCAGTCCGCCCGCGCCCTGCTCGGCGAGCACGGCGAGTCCTTCGTCGATCCAGCGGTCGCGAGTCGTCATACCGGCACCGTACCATACCGTATGGTACGGTGATTTCGTGAACGCCTTCCCCGACCCCCTCTGGCCGGTCCTCGTGCTGGCCGCCGTCTCCTTCGGCGACGCCCTGCTGTGCATCAAGCCGGTCCCCTTCGTGGCCAAGTGCTTCGAGGACGTCGGCTTCCCCCGGCGCTGGTGGCGGGCCGCCGCCCCGATCAAGCTGGCCGCGGCCGCGGGCCTCGTCGCCGGGATCTGGGTGCCGTACCTCGGCGCGCTGACCTCGGCCGCGGTGGTCCTCTACTTCCTCGTCGCCATCGCCATGCACGTGCGGGCGCGCGACTTCGGCCGCAACCTCTTCCTCAACGCCACCGGGATGCTCGCGCTGAGCGTGTTCACGCTCCTGTACTCCTTCGCCTGACCCCGGCAACCGCTCTCACGCGGAACGCATAGAGTCGTACCGGGCCCGGTGCGGCAGGCGCCGGGACCCTGGAGCGAGCGGAGGAGTCCCCTTGACCGTCAACCGCATCCGACCCGACCTCGCGGCGGGCTTCCGCGAACCCCCGGCCGAGGCCAAGGCCATGGTGCGGTGGTGGTGGTTCGGCGCCTCGACCACCGCGGCCGACATCGACGAGCAGCTGGAGTCCATGGCGCGCGCCGGGATCGGCGGCGTCGAGGCCGCGTTCGTGTACCCGCTCGCGCCCGAGCAGCCGCACGATTTCGGCTCACCCGGGTTCCTCGCCCTCGTCGGCCACGCCGCCCGCCGCGCCCGCGCGCTCGGGCTGCGCTTCGACCTGACCCTGGGCAGCGGCTGGTCCTACGGCGGCGCCCACATCACCCCCGACCATGCGGCGCAGCGGCTCCGCTGGGAGGAGCGCCCGATCGGCCCGCACGCGGACCGCCTCCCCCTGCCGGGCCGCTGGCCGGGCGACCGGACCGTCGCGGCCTTCCTCGCCGAAGGGGCGCCCGGGGAGCACGGCGACGCGTTCGCGCCGCTCGGACTCGACGGCGGCACCGTCCCCGTCCCGCCGGGCCGGGGCCCGCGCACGCTCCTCGTCGCGACCGCCGGCGGCACCGGCCAGCAGGTGAAGCGCTCCTCGAACGGCGCCGAGGGCCCCGTCCTCGACCACTACTCGCGCAACGCGATCGAGCACCATCTGGCCGCGGTCGCCGAACCGCTCCTGGATGCCGCCGGTGCCGAGCACGTCACCGCCGTGTTCTGCGACAGCCTTGAGGTCTACCACGCCGACTGGACCCCCGACCTGGCCGAGGAGTTCCGCGCCCGCCGCGGCTACGACCCCCTCCCGCGCCTGTTCCACCTGCGCTCCACCCGCCCCGCCGGGGCGCGCTTCCGCGCCGACTTCCACCGGACCCTCTCCGAGCTCCTCGAAGACCGGTTCCTCGCCCCCGTCCACGCGTGGGCGCGCGAGCGCGGCGTGCGGTTCCGGGTCCAGAACTACGGCGCGCCGCCCGCCCGCGTCAGCGGCTACCGGCACGCCGACCTGATCGAAGGCGAAGGGTGGGGCTGGAACGGCCTGCCGCGCACGAAATGGGCCTCCTCCGCGGCCCACCATCTCGGCGCGCCCGTCGTCTCCTCCGAGACCTGGACGTGGATCAACTCGCCCTCGTTCCGCGCCCGCCCCATCGACTTCAAGGGCGAGGCCCACGACCACCTGCTCGCGGGCGTCAACCACTTCATCGGCCACGGCTGGCCCTCCTCGCCCCGCGATGCGGCCGAACCGGGCTGGGCGTTCTACGCCTCGGGCGCGATCACCGACCGCAACGCCTGGTGGCCCGCCGCGCCCGCGCTCTTCCGCTACCTCCAGCGCATGTCGTGGGCGATGCGCCAGGGCGAGCACGTCGCCGACCTCGCGCTCTGGCTGCCCTATGAGGACGCCTACGCCTCCTTCGGCCCCGGCGAGGAGCTCGACCTGTTCCGCCGCAGCACTGCCCTCCTCGGTACCGAGACCCCCAAGGCACTGCGCGCCGCGGGCTACGACTTCGACGCGGTCGACGCCCGCACCCCGGCCGAGTCGGTCCTCCGCCGCCACCGGGCGCTCGTCATCACGGGGACCACGATCCTGTCCGAAGAGGACGAATCCTTCCTGAACGGCCTGGCCGCCGCGGGCCTCCCGATCCTCGTCGTCGACGCCGACGTCCTGCCCGACGCACTCCACACCACGGCCGCGGACCTGATCCCCGCACTGCACGGCATCGTCCCGCCCGACGCCGCGGTGGACCGCCCCGAGGTCGGCGTCGTCCACCGCCGCCTCGGCGGCACCGAGCTCTACCTCGCCGCGAACACCGGCCCCGAACCATGCACAGTGGAGCTCACCCCGCGGACGCCCTACGCGTCGTGGGAGACCTGGGACGCCCACGACGGCTCCACCCTCCCCGGCCACGGCCCCATCCGGATCGCGCTCGCACCGTACGCGGCCCTGATCGTCGCGACCTCGCCCCGCACCGGCCCGGCGGCCCCGCCCCCGGCCCGCCCCGCCGACCCGATCCGCCTCTCCGACTGGCGGTTCACCGGCCCCGGCGGCGTTTCCGCGCCCGTCACGCTCCCGCACGTCTGGGAGGAGCACGACCCCGCCGACCTGACCGGCACCGGCGTCTACACGGCCACGGTCGACCTCCACCACCCCCTCCCCAGCCGGCTCGTCCTCGGCACCGCCGGCCTGCCGCTCCCCGAACGCACTGCCCGCCAACCGCAGTCGTACCAGGCCCGGGCCGCCGAACCGCTCGCCGCGATCGCCGTCGTCCACGTCAACGGCACCGAGGCCGGCGTCCTGTGGGACCTCCCCTGCGAACTCGACCTCACCGACCGCCTCCGCCCGGGACCGAACCGCATCGAACTCCACATCAGCGGCACCTCCGTACCCGCCATGCGCTCCGAATCATGGCAGCGCGTCTACACCGCCGCCGCCACCGCGCACGGACACCGCTTCACCATGCAGGAGCTCGACCTCGTCCACCAACCCACCAGAACCGGCCTCTTCACCACCCCCGAACTCCACTGACCCGACCCGGCCGAGGCCCACAGGTCACCATCGGTGTCCTTCTCGACTCCGGTGGCGGGGCCGTACTTGTTCAGGATCGTCCTGATCCGGTCGGCCGACAGCTCGTACTGCTGCGCCCAGGCGAGCCCCTGGACGCCCAACATCCACCAGTCGGGGTCGGCGTCAGCGGTGTAGCCGGCGACCTCGTCGAAATCGCCTCGCACACTGCGCAGGTGGGCCGCCGCATCGAGGACGGCTTCGATGTCGACGTCGAATCTGTTGTCGCTCAATGTGCTTCATCTGCTCTGGGTGATTCGGGGGCGGCCATGCTCGCCGCCCCCGCAGCGCTCGCGCCGGAACCGCCGGACGCGCTCGAACCTTGGCGGAGGACGCCATGAGGCGAACCGGGGGGCAACACCCCCGATTCCCCTCCGGCCCGCCATCGGCCTGCCCCGCGGCGGCCCGGCTCAGCCAGAGCCCTTCGGCCAGAACTGGTCGGCGGTGGTGTAGTCGGCGGCGGTTGTGGTGTTGGCGCTGGCGGGTGTGGCTGCGAGGGCGGCGATGAAGGCGGCGGCGATCAGGGCGAGTGCGGTGATGCGGGTGCGGTGCATTGGGGTCTCCTGGTTGTTCGGATCTGGTGGCGCCGCTGGTGGCGGGCTGATCCGAGTGTGGCGACGGGTTGCACGGAAGCCGCACGGATCCTGCATCACGGCGTGCTGCGCGGGGCCGCCGCCCTCATCTCGCGCTCGGTCGATGCCAGGGGTCAGGGAACGGGATGGCTCCAGGGGTCGGCGGGCCATGCGTTCCATGTGCCGTCGTCTGCGGTGACGACTTCGGTGTCGGTGAGGTATTGCAGGGTTCCGGGCAGGCAGTGGTTGTCGCCGGTGGCGAGGTTGTAGCCGATGAGGCCGCCACAGTCGGGGTCGATGGCGGACTGGTCGAGCACCCACAGGGTCGAGCCCCGCGCCCCGATCAGTTCGCCCATGTCGGTGGTCCATCGTTGCTCGTGCTTCTCCACGTCCCACACGGTGATGCTGCCGGTTTTGGGATGGGCGGCGACCAGCATGTCACCGGTGAGCAGGAGGGGCGTTGAGGGGTCGGGCACCGTCCACTCGGTTTCACCGCTTTGCAGGTCCACGACCGACGCCGTCCCGCTTTCTACCGTGGCGAGCCGGTTGTCGGTGCCCTGGAGAGGCAGTGATCGGCAGTAGCCGTCGCGGTCTGAGGTGAAATGGTCGACCTGATACCACCGTTCCTCCCCGGAGTACACCTCGTAGGCCCAGGTCTTCGTAGGGCACGGGCCCTGGAGTACCAGGCTGCCGCCCTCGAAGACGATCAGCATCCCCTCGTTGAGCCAGACTCGGGCGCTGGGGAGCGTGAACGTGTTGATGACTTCGCCGGTCGCGGCGTCGTGGACGGTGAAACGGAATCCGGTGCTGTCGCGGTATCCCGAGGGTTGGAGGGTCAGCAGGTCGGGGATGGTGCTCGGGCCCCAGGGGTTGTCGTAGGGGCCGGATTCGGCCGCGACCGGGAAGGTTCCCGCTTCGATGGGGACCGACCATTGCGGTGTCGCGCTGCGAAGCAGCGTCGACTCCAGTGTGCACTGGTCCGGCGGGTCGTCGTGGGGAGGCTGGCAGCGGACGGAGATGAGGGTGTCCCCGTCGACGATCGCAGGCCGCCGGTCACGGTCCCACCAGAGGTCGGCCCCGGTTTGCAGGTCGATCACGGACAGGAATCCGTCTTGGGGCGACTCGCCAGGCGCGTGGGAGGCGAGGACGATGGTGTCATCGGTGACGAACACGTCAGCGACGGTCGACTGGTGCACCGGCATGGACCAGATCACCTCGCCGTCGACTTCGAGGCGAATCCCGCTGGTGTCCCAGATGAGGAATCCAGTATCGACGCGCATCACGGCGGCGCCCGCTTCCTGGGCGGGCAAGGTCCATAGCGGGTCCAGGGGCGCACTTACTTCAGGTCTGTTGTGGACGGACGTAAGGAGGATCAGGAGCGCGGTGAGCGCGAGTGCGAGCGGGCGCGCCCAGGGCCGCCGGGTCGGGCCGGTGACGGCCGGAAGCGCCGGGACCGCGTTCGGTGCGGGTGGGAGGGTGCCGGTGTCGGGGGGTGTGGTCGTGGGGGAGGGCTGGGGTCGGGGGTCGAGGCTGGGGTCCTCGCGGAGGATGGCGACGTACAGGTCCCGCAGGCGCCGGTCGGGTTCGATGCCGAGTTCTTCGCCCAGATGCTCGCCCAGATCGTTGTACACCCCCAAGGCGCCAGCGCCGTCGCCCGAGCGGTAGAGCGCGAGCATGAGCTGCCCGGTCAGACGGGGCCGGAACGGATGCCCGGCAGCGAGCGCCCGAAGCTCGCCGAGCACCTGCTCGTGGATTCCCAGGGCCAGGGCCGCGTCGACGTAGTCCTCGAAAGCGCTGAGCCGCTCCTGTTCCATGCGCGCCACCGCGGCGTCGATCGCTCGGCATTCGAGCCCGGCCAGGACCGGGCCCTGCCACCGTTGGAGCGCCTGGTGCAGCAGGGCGAAGGACGCCTCGGGGTCGAGTGCGACCTTGGCTTTGGCGACCTCGGCACGGAAGTCCTGCCAGTCGAGTGCGTCCGTGTTGACCTGGTAGCCGTCTCCGGACCGCACGATCGGGTCCGCCGCTCCCATGCTCCGGCGCAGCGCCGCGACGGTGTTCTGCACCTGCCGTCGGGCCGTGGCCGGGGGCTCGCCCTCCCAGAGCGCATCGATCAGCTGCTGCACCGACACCGTGCGTCCCGCCTCCAGCAGCAGTACGGCCAGGGCTTTGCGCTGATGCACACCGCGGATCGGTACTACCTCGCCGTTATGGCGGACCTGGAGTACCCCCAGAATGTGAAACTCCACAGTGCCCGCTCCGATCGTCTGGGGCGCAACGGATTGCGCATCCAGGATATCGAAGTTCGCTCCACTTGCGGGTCCGCGAGCGGCGGGGTGAGGTGCCGGTCAGGTCGCGGGTGTGGTGGTGCCCGAGTACGAGTCCGGCGCCGGAGCGGTGCTGTGGGTGCAGTGCCTCTCCGGCCCAGCGGGAGCGGCGGGGCCCGCCAGGGCGAGCGAGGCCGCAGCGACGGCTGCGGCGAGGACCGCGGTGGTGAACGCTGCCCGACGAAGGGGCTTCGAACGGTTCATCCTGACTCCCTGCGTGTGTACCCCGGATTGAGACCGGAGGTGATGTCCGAGTTGTGATGGCGAGGATGCTGCTGCACCGCTGCGGTGTCCGTGCGGTGCAGCAGCCGGCACCCCGGCTCCCGGCAGAGGCCCTCAGCCCGAGCCCCGCGGCCAGGGTTCTTCCCCGGCGGTGGTGGAGTCGGCGGCCGAGGACGAGCCGGCCGTGGCGGGCGCGGCCGCAAGTCCGGCCAGCAGGGCGCCCACGATCAGCGCGAGCGCCGTGATCCGCTTGATGTACATACAGTGTCACCTCCCCTCGAAGACTTGGATGGACTCAGGCTCAGCCCGAGCCCTTCGGCCAGGGCTCGTCGCCGGTGGTGGTGTAGTCGGCGGCGGTCGTGGTGTTGGCGCTGGCGGGTGTGGCTGCGAGTGCGGCGATGAAGGCGGCGGCGATCAGGGCGAGTGCGGTGGTGCGGGTGCGGTGCATTGGGGTCTCCTGGTTGTTCGGATCTGGTGGCGCCGCTGGTGGCGGCTTGATCCGAGTGTGGCGACAGGTTGCACGGAAGCTGCACGGATCGTGCATCACTGCCCGCGGCCCTCGGACCTCCCCGATCCCCGCAGGGGCACTCGTTCTGGCATGGCGTACTGAACGGCCCTGCGTTTAACCCCGGCCCCGGTACCGCGGCGGGGCCGCGGGACCGGCTCCCGGTCCGACTGGAGAGAACCCCGAAATCCCGCCGCCCGATCCGGCACGAATCGGACGCGTGATTGTGGAGACTCCACAGATCACGTCCGTTTCGTCCCATTGCCGATTTGACACCGCCCCGACACTCGACCTATGGAACCGCGACTCCCCGAGGCCCCCCGCTTCACTCACCGGCCCGACCGCAAGGGCGGCAAGATCCTCGCCGTCGTCCTGAGCACGGTCGGCTGGTTCGTGCTCTCGCTCGGCCTGCTCGTGTGGTACTTCTTCGCGAGCTTCTGCCTCGACAACGAGACCTGCCAGGAAGTCGACGACGGGGGACGGCGGACGCAGATCGTCTTCATCGTGGTGCTGTCCACGCTCGCCGTGCTCGTGCTGCTCCCGTTCGTCCTCGGCATGCTGAAAACGGGCCTGGTCTACGCGGTCATTGCCGTCGCGTTCGTGGTCTGCCTGTCGCGGCTCGACTTCGCCCGCGAGATCGCGGGTGAAATCCTGCACGACGATCCGCCGACCTACGAACTCGATCCGAACCAGTGCATCCCGCGCAGCGGCGGCGACTCCGAGTGCCCCGGCGGCTGAGTCACCCCGCCCGGCCGCCGCGCATGGCGCGCAGCAGCGCGGTGGACCTGCGTCGGCAGGCGCCTTCACCGCGGCGCCATGCCGGTCTCGAACCGGAGGTGTGCGAGTACCAGTTTGACGTCGCCGCGTGAGGCTCGGAGGTGCGGCGTCGGTCAGTGCGGGGTCGCCCAGTTTGGTGTCCAGGTGCCGGGGGTGTCGTGGCCGGGCGTGGCGGTGGCGAGGTGGGCGAGGAGGGTGGTCAGGGCCGGGTGGGGGTTGTCGCGGTGCCACAGGAGCGATTGCGGGTAGACGGGCGCCGAGTCGGTCACCGGGATGCGTCGCAGGCCGTGGCCGACGGGCCAGACGAGGCGGGTCTGCTCGCTCATGAAGGTCGCCAGGGCCGGGGTGTCGGCGATGGCGTCGAGGAGTGCGTCGGAGCCGAAGTTGGGGCCGGTCGCCTCGATGGTGAGCCCGAACTCGGCGACGAGGTCGCGGTAGTAGGCGCCCTACTCGGTGCCGGGGGCGATGCCGGGCATCCAGATCCGGTGCCCGGCCAGCTCGGCCATTGCCACCGACTTCGCGCCCGCCAGATCGTGTTCGGGGCCGGTGAGGAGTTGGAGCGACTCGTCCTGAGGGCCGTCGGCCCTCCGCCGGCGCAGCTCGTCCGAGGGCAGAGTGCAATGGGTGCAAGGAACCCGGCCATCGGGCATGAAACGTGCAGGTAGCATTCTTCGGGTAAAGTGCGGCGCGGGAGGTCCGCATGTTCCGAGAAGACCAGATCGCGCTGCAGCTGTCGAAAGCCCTTGTGAATCCTGCACAGGGGTCCGCTCCGCCTCGCGCGGACGTCGTGATCTGCGGAGGCCGATGACCATGACGGGCTTCGATGTCGACCCGGCGACGATGCGCCGGTCCGCGGACGAACTCGACGCGGCGAGGGACGACGTGCAGTCGCTGCTGGACGAGTTCACCGCGGCGGTCGGGCAGTACGCGGACGCCTTCGGCGGCGACACCATCGGCACCTTGGGCGGCATCGCGCACGAGGTCTGCATGGGAGCGGTCTCCGACTGCTTCACCGGCATCGTCGAGGATCTGACCGGCCTCTCTGAAGCGGTGCGCGCCATGGCGGACGACCATGAGGCGACCGAAGAGGAAGTCGTCCAGTCGTTCACCATGCTCCAGTCCGAACTCGGCTCCAGACGGGCGACCGGCTGACCGCCGGACCCGCGGACCGGCCGCCGCCGCGGCGCCCCGCACGTTGAACCACCGCAATCGATTCCCCTGCAAGGAGAACGCACCCGATGGGTATGCAACTGCCCGGAGAGCTCATCAGCCTGCTGGGCATGCTCGGCTACGACTGGCCCGAGTCCGATGAGGAGTCCATGTTCAACCTGGCCGGGGAGTGGACCGGCATGGCCGACAGGGTCGCCGAGCGGGTCGAGGGGCTCCAGTCCGCGGCGCGGACGCTCCTGGAGAACAACTCCGGCGCCCACATCGACGCCTTCCAGAGCGAGTGGGAGGCCGAGGAGTCGTCGCCCGCCGCCCTGGCGAAGGCCGCGGACCCGGCCAACCAGCTCAACCTCGGCCTGACGATCATGGCCGGGATCATCCTGGCCCTCAAGATCCAGGTCATCGTGCAGCTGGCGCTCCTGGCGGCGCAGATCGCGTGGGCGCTGGCGACCGCGCCCGTCACGTTCGGCGCCTCGCTGGCGCAGATCCCCATCTTCAAGACCATCGCAGGCATCGTCATCGACCAGCTGATGGGCATGGCTACCAACAGGATCATGAATGGGTAAGAGCAGAGACGGCAACAGCAGCGACGGTGAGGGCTCCGGCGCGGGAGCGAGGATCCTCACCAAGGCACTCGACGACGGCGGGTTCTCGCCGCCGTCGCCCAAGACCCGTGAACGGGGCGACAGCGGCAAGGGCGACGACAAGGACGGCACCGTCGACCCGCTCCGTCGCTACACGGACGACAGCGACGAGCTGAACCGGTACCTGCGGGCGACGGACAAGTCGAAGTACAGCGCGGAGGACAAGGCCAGGCTCGACAAGCAGGCGAACGACGTCGCGGAGGCGCTGAAGAAGCGTCCGGTGCCCGATGAGCGGACGACCTGGCGCGGGCTGCCCGGGGGAGCGTGGCTCGACAAGTACAAGAAGGGCGACCTGTACTCCGACCCCGCGTTCATGAGCACCTCCACGAGCGAGGGGGTCGCGAACCGGTTCAAGACCATCGCCACCGGGGGCTTCTCCGGCGACCGCCGCCCCGGCGCCATCTTCAAGGTCGACGGGATCACCGGACGCGACGTCGGCCGCGATTCGAGCATGTCGCATCAGAAGGAAGTCCTCTTCGACCGGGGCGCGCTCTTCAAGATCACGGACCGACGCCAGGAAGGCGACACGACCTACATCGATATGACGCAGCTGGGGTGAGGCCGGCCGTTCTCGGCGCCGACGGCCTCGAACCGTCGGGATACCGCACGGCCCTGGACGAATGAGGAGCCGTCGACCGGGTCGCGCACCTGAAATGAGTCGGATGCCCGACATCGCGGAGGCGGCCGGTCATGCGAGAATCGCTCCGTGCACATCGGCCGACCGATCATCCGAGGGTTCCGCGCCCTCGTGTTCGCGGTCGCCTGCACCGGCGTCTCGGTCGGTCTGCACTTCGCCGCCGGGGGAGCGCTGATCTCCTTGGGCCACTTCGCCGCCGCGGCGTTGGCCGTCGCCCCGTTCGCCTATCTTCTCGGTGGCGCGCAACGGCATTGGGCGGTCCTGCTGCCCGCGTGCGCGCTCGCCCAAGGCGGTCTGCACGTCTGGTTCACCGCCAGCGCCGGACACTTCGAGCACCTCGTGCCCGGCCCGGTGATGCTCCTGGTGCACGCGCTGGCGATGGTCGTCAGCGCGATCTGGCTCGCCCGCGGCGACGCCGCGCTCGCCGCCTTCCTCGACCTGCTGGTCCTGTGGTCGGCCGCCGCGATCCTGGTGCTGCTGTCACGCCCCGCCCCCGTCGTCCGCACGGTTCGGGCGCGCGCCGAGCGCGTGCTCGCGCCGCCGGTCCTGCGGCTCCTCGCCTCCAGCGCGGTCCGGCGCGGTCCGCCCGCGTTCGCTTTCTCCCACTGACCTTCTGACGTCGGCCGCGCCCTCGACGCGCGCGCCGCGAGCCCGTGCACCCGTCATCGCAAGGCGCCGTTCGGCGTCGACGCGCGCGTGCGCTCGCACCTGGAAAAGAGAGCGAACATGCACCAGTCCCCACGCACCCTTCCCGTTGCCACCCGTACCGCCGTTGCCGCCCTGCTGAGCGCCGCCGCGCTCGCCGCCTGCGGCAGCGAACCCGACACCGACGCGGCCGCCGAGACGGCCGAGGCCACCGCCGCTGAGTCGGTGACGATCACCGACGCCTGGGTCCTGTCCACCGAGGAGGACATGAGCGCCCTGTTCGGCGTCATGGAGAACGCCTCCGGGACCGACGCCCACCTCGTCTCGGCCGAGACCGAACTGGGCACGGTCGAGCTGCACGAGACCGTCGAGTCCGGCGGCGAGATGATCATGCAGCCGGTGGCAGACGGCTTCTCCGTCCCGGCCGGAGGCGATCACGAGCTCGCCCCGGGCGGCGACCACATCATGCTCATGGGCCTGACGGCCCCGATCGTCGCCGGTGACGAGGTCACCGTGACCCTCCACTTCGAGGACGGCTCCGACCTCGACGTCACCGCCGTCGCGAAGGACTTCGAGGGCGGCGACGAGGAGTACGTCCCCGGCGGTATGGAAGACATGTAGGCCCCTGCGATGGAACCGAAACGCAAGCGCCTGAACCGGCGCGGACTGCTCGGGGCCGCAGGCGGAGTCGCCGCACTCGGCGCCGTCGGCGCCGGGGCGGCGGCCCTCGCCAGGGACTCCGGCACCCCCGGACCCGAGGCCCCGGCCGCGACCACCGTGGCCTTCCACGGCCCCCACCAGGCCGGGATCACCGGCGAAGCCCAGTCCCGCACCGTCCTGCTGGCCCTGGACGTCAATGCCGATGTCGGCACCGACCGCCTCGCCGCAGTCATGCGGCTGCTCACCGACGACGCCGCGAGACTGACCCGGGGCGAGGCGGCCCTCGCGGACGCCGACCCGCAACTGGCGGCCGAGCCCGCGAGGCTCACCGTCACGTTCGGGTTCGGGCTCGACCTCCTCGAACGCCTCGGCCTGGCGGTGCCCGACGGCGCCGCACCGCTGCCGGAGTTCACCGTGGACCGGCTCGACGACGCCTGGTCCGGCGGCGACCTGCTCATCCAGGTGTGCGGCGACGGCGACCTGGCCGTGAGCCACGCGATCCGGATGCTGGTCAAGGACACCCGGTCCTTCGCCGCCGTCCGGTGGACGCAGCGCGGCTTCCAGCAGCGCCCGGCCGCAGGGGGCACGCCCCGGAACGTGCTCGGGCAGATGGACGGCACCGGCAACCCCGACCCGTCCACCGCCGAAGGCGCCGAGGCGGTCTGGTTCGGCCCGGACGCCGGGGCCCTGGAGGGCGGCACGGTCATGGTGGTGCGCCGGATGCGCACCGACCTCGACCAGTGGGACAAGCTCGACGAGACCGGCAAGGACCGCGTCATCGGGCGTCGCCTCGCCGACGGCTCGCCGCTCACCGGCGAGCGCGAGGCGGACGAGCCCGACCTGGAGGCGCGGGAGGACTCGGGGCTCCTGGTCATCCCGACCGGCGCCCACGTCCGCCGCGCCAAAGAGGCCGGGACGACGATCCTGCGCCGCTCCTACAACTACGACGACGGGCCGGGGCCGCAAGGGGAGTCGGACACCGGGCTGGTGTTCGTCTCCTACCAGGCCGACACCGGCCGGTTCACCGCGATCCAGGAGCGCCTCGCCGAGGCCGACCTGCTCAACGACTACGCCGTGCCGATCGGCTCGGCCGTGTTCGTCCTCCCGCCCGGGTGCGACGAGACCGGCTGGATCGGCCAGGGCCTGATCGCCTGACCCCGGCGGCGGGGGGGCGCGCCGCCACCCGCCGGGGCGCCCCCCCCCCCCCACCCCAACAACAAACACAAAACAACAAAAAAA